>JBDIVS010000003.1:0-185269 GCA_039794245.1 Candidatus Jinrbaksania sp. | reverse complement strand
AAGTCATGGGACCATGGTGCCAAAGCCACGGCGACTGGGGTATCGGCCGAGATCGCGCCTGGGTGTAGGCCGGGGCCGATATGGGGTGTCAGCGGGGGCTGACAGGTCTTGACTGTCCTTGAATCTCCTCTTGAATCTCCTCTTGAATCTCCGTCCTTGAATCTCCTCGTCCTTGAATCTCCTTAAACCCGATCCTCGAAACTCGATCCTCAAGTTTTACATGACTGTCCTTGAAACTCTTGCATGACTGTCCTTAAAACTTCTCCATGACTGTCCTTGAAACTTCTCCATGACTGTCCTTGAAACTTCTCTTGAAACTTCTTGCGCCCGGCATATCGGCGATTTTGAACGGCTCGTGGCAGTGGTGGCTGTTGTGGCGTTGGCGCTGCCGTGAGCTGTTTTGAAAAAACGACGCCGGCAGGCACGGTGTTATCCGGCGTTGAGTTCGGTTCCGGCGGCATCACGGGTTTTAGATGTGCGTTCAAAAACAATAGCCAGTTTAGGTAAATTGTCATTCGTTCGGCGGCGGTTGTCAGCTGGTGGCCGCCGGTGAAGGCAAATTCGCTGACCAGGCCGGGCGGCGCTGCGGCGCGGAAGCGGCGGCTTTGTTCCGGGTTGACGATGCCGTCGGCGGTGCCGTGCGAGAGCAGTACGGGGCGGGATAGCTGGGATGCGATGTGCAAGGGTGAGCGGGCGGCGAGCTGCGCGGCGTCGGTTCGCGGGTCGCCGACCAGTGCCCGCCATTCACGCCCGCCGAGGGTGTCGCCGCGCGCTTCGAGGGCGGTGATGTGCGCGGCCAGTTCGGTGACCGGAGCGTGCGCCAGGGCGCAGCGATAACGGCCGGGTTCGGTCAGTACGGCGTTGAGTGCGGCGTAGCCGCCGTAGCTCATGCCGGCGATGCACACCCTGGCCGGATCGGCCAGGCCACGGGCGGTGAGCGCGGCGATGCCGTCGGCCAGATCGTCTTGCATCGCGCCGCCAAAGGCCTTGGCGCCGGCCAGCAGAAAACTGCGGCCGAATCCTTCGCTGCCGCGGAAATTGACTTGCAATACCCCGAAGCCGTGGGCAGCGAGCAGGGCGGGCAGTGCCTCGTACTGGTAAAGGTCGCGCGCCCACGGCCCGCCGTGGACCAGTACGACGAGCGGTGTATGCCGGTTGCCGCCGCCGGCCGGCGGCGCGTAATAGGCGGTCAGCGGCAGGCCGTCGCGGGCCGTGAAGCGCAGCGGCTTGAGCGGTGCGGGCAGGGCGGCGGCTGTGGAGTGTTCTGTCCCGAGAGCCTGCCAGGTATCGTTCGCGCGGTCGTATATCCACCATCGATCGGGTTGCCGGCCGTCGAAACCGCGGACCAGAACCCGGGTTTCATCCGGAGAGATTTGGGCGATCCGCTGGCGGAATGCCGGGTGGGCTGAGCGGATCGTCTCGAGCACGGCTTCCCATTCGGCATCCAGCGCCTGCTGCAACGGCAACAGTCCCTCCCAGGCGACGAGCAGCGGCCGGCCGCTTTGCGGGGCAAACAATACCGTGCCCAGATCGGCGGCGGCCAGCGCCGCGAGCGGTGCCTCGGGCGCCGTCCCGGGCGGTACCAGGCGTTGCAGGCCGAGCGTATCGCGGCGGCGGGTTTCGGCGTTGAGCCAAAGATCGCCGGCACCGAGGCTGAGCGCCTGCCAGGCCGGATCGCCTAGCCGCCAGCGGTGCAATTGCCGCCAGCGGTCGAGCGGGTGGGCGCGCCATTCCCAAAGATAGATCGGTTCGGTGCCGGGGGCACCGGGATGCCGCAGGCGGAGCCGGATCACGCCGGCCTCGTCCGCCAGCCAGCGGCTGACGTCGCCGGGGTTGGCCTCGATGACCGACGGCGGACCGCCGCCTTGATGGTAACGATACACGTCCGGGAAATACGGCAGGCGGTGGTCGAGGGTCAGCAGCCATTCGCCGCCGCCGTTGTGGAGCAGCGCCGCACCCAGCCGTTCGCCTTCGGGCCAGTCGTTCGGGGTGAGCGGTGTGCTGTTGCGATCATCGTCGATATGCCACAGGGCCGGGGCTTTGCTCCGGTCGCGGGCAACGACCAACCAGCCGTCGCCGGCGGCGGCGAACTGGTCGATCGTCCGGCCGCCGGCGGCGGCGTCCCAGACCAGGAGATCCTTGCCGCTTGCCGTGATTTGCCTTAACTGGTCGCCGTTCCAGGATTCGGCGATATAGGCGAGTTGGCCGCCGGCGGCAGCGAAGGCGGGTTGTTGCAGACGGTACGGGACGAGTGCCGGGTCGGCCACCAACGGCAGCAGGCAACTGAACGCCAGCGCCAGCATGCGATGTGGTTCAGCTCGCCGGCAGGGCGATGGCGGTGGGCTTGAGGTGCTCGTCAACGGCGACAAACACCAGTTCGCCGCTGATCGCCAGTTCGTGGCCGCCGGCGGCGCGGTCTTCCTTGTAGATTTCAACTTTGACCGTCAGGCTGGTCCGCCCCATCCGGATCACCCGGCCCTCGAGCACGACGATGCTGCCCTCGGGGATCGGCACTTTGAAATCGATGCGGTTCATCGACACGGTGACCACCGTCTGCCGGCAGAAGCGGGTCGCGGTCAAAAAACCGACCTCGTCCATCCACTTCATTGCCGTACCGCCGTACAGCGTCCGGATGTGGTTGGTGTCCTGCGGGAAGATCAGTTTGGTGACTTTGGTTGCGGATCGTTCGGACTGGCGGGTGAAGTCGTTCATTATCGGCCCTTGAACTGCGCCGGCCGCTTTTCGAGAAAAGCGGCGGTGCCTTCGCGCATGTCTTCGGTCGTGCAGGCGAGCGCGAACAGCCGGGTTTCGAGATCGAGCCCGGCTTCGAGGCTGAGGTCGCCGGCGGCGCGTACCGCGTGCAGGATGTGGCCGAGGGCCAGAGGTGCGCGGCCAGCGAGATCCGCCGCCCAGGCGAGCGCCGCCTCGAGCACCGGCTTTTCGGTTTCGAGTCGCTGGATCAGGCCGTATTCGAGCGCCGTTCGGGCGTCGATGGGTTTGCCGCCGGTCATCATCTCCAGCGCCCGCGCCGGGCCGATGGCGCGCGTCAGGCGTTGCGTCCCGCCGAACCCGGGGAGGATGCCGAGCGTGATTTCCGGCAGGCCGAGCCGGGCGGTGCCTGAGGCGATCCGGAAAGGGCAGGCGAGCGCCAGTTCCAGGCCGCCGCCCAGAGCGTAGCCGTTGAGCGCCGCGATCACCGGTTTGTCGAGGGTTTCGATGCGCCGCATCAGAGCCTGGCCGGCGGCGGTAAAACGCGCCGCGCCGAGCGCATCCAGCGCCCGGATTTCGCCGATATCGGCGCCGGCAACAAAAGCCTTGTCGCCGCTGCCGGTCAGGATCGCGGCGCGGGCCGGATCACAGGCGGCGAAATCCTCGATCGCGCTGCGCAAAGCTGCCACTGTCGCGTGATTTAGCGCATTGAGTTTTTCCGGCCGGTGAATACGGATCACGCGGACCTTGGCGTGATCCTCGATCTGCAATACCTCGTCGCTCATGCTATGGCCTGCCAGTCGAACAAAGCCGGATTGTATCAGCCGCTCAGCGCCGGATGGGTGGCGGCGAACGGCGGGTAGCGGTCGAGCGCGGCGAGCAGCGCCGTCAGGTGCGGGTAGCCGTCGAGGGTCAAGCGCTGGCGAAACAGCGCCCAGCCCAGGAAACAACCGAGGCGTAACTGGCCGTCGCTGTACAGTGGATTCGGGGCGGCCGCCGCCGCGCTGTCGAGGGCCGCAAGAATGCCGGTGATGCGCTCGCTCTGGCGCTTCAAATAGGGGCTTTTTTCCGGCGTGACGCCGTCCTTTTCCAGCAAAAACAGATTCACCGCGCTGTCGAGTGCCGTGTCGGCCATCAGATAGAGATCGAAATCGGCGAGCGACGGAAAGAACGGCTGCCCGCCCCGCTCGCGGATGTGGCGCAGGATACTCGTCGAATCGGTGAGCGTAAGCTCGCCGTCCTCGATCAGCGGCACCTTGCGGGTCGGCGACAGCCGGGCGCTTTGTTCGTAATCGATGGTGACGAATTCGAATGCCAGATTGCACTCGGCAAGCGCAATCCGGCAATGGCGAACGAACGGGGAGGTGTAGCTGCCGTAAAGTTTCATGTCATTCTCCTGTGCAATCAATCACGCCGCAATTTTTCATCGACGGCGATCGGAGTCGGGTAGTAGCGCACGATCCAGAAGCTCGAGGCGGCAAAGGCAAACAGCGTCGCCAGTTGGATCAAATATGAAGTGGCCGGCAGGATCAGCGCCGCGTCCAGGGCAACGATGGCGATCAGCAGCGAGAACTCGCTGATCTGGCCGAGCCGGACGCCCATCTCGCGGCTCAATTTCGCCGCTTCGCCGGAGCGCCTGAGCAACGTATCGAACAGCAGAGGCTTGGCGACCAACACGACGACGGCCAGTGCCAGCGCTGGGACAAGCACCTGGCGCACCGCTTGCGGTTCGAAGCGCGCGCCGAGCGTAAAAAAGAAAATCACCAGAAAGAAATCGCGCAGCGGTTTCAGATTTTCGGCGATGTAGCGGCTGATCGGATGGCTGGCAAGCGCGACACCGGCGATAAAGGCGCCGGTTTCGTGCGGCAGGCCGAGATACACCGCGCCTTCGGCCATCCCCAGGCACCAGCCGAGGGCGAGCAGGAAAAGATATTCGTGGATGCGGTCGAAACGGGTAAGCAGCAGCGGCAGTACCCAGCGGCCCATGATGTAGGCGGCGGCGAACAGGATCGGCAGGCCGAGCACCTGTAACCAGCCGTTCACCGCTGTGCCGCCGGTGCTGCGCAGCGCCACCAGCACGACGATCGCGATGATGTCTTGCAGCAGCAGCACGGAGATGATGATCTCGCCGGTGTGGCGGTGGTGCAGGGCGGTGGTCGGCAAAAGCTTCAGGCCGAGGATGGTGCTCGAAAACATCAAGGCCGCGGCCAGCACCAGGCGGTCGATCGCCGGCAGGCCGATAAGCCAGCCGGCGGCGTAACCGAGGGCCGCGGCGCCCAGGCTGCTCAAGATGGTGACGGCCAGCGCCTGGCGCAGCATGGACATGAGTTTTTGCGGATAGAGGTTGAGCCCGAGAAGATAAAGCAGGAAAATGATGCCGATCTCGGCGATCTGCGAGGTCAGCGCGGTGTCCGGGATCAGGCCGGTCACCGCCGGGCCGGCCAGCGCGCCGAGCACGACGTAGGCCAGGATCAGACCCTGGCGGGCGTAAAGGGCCAGTGTCGCGACCAGCGCCGCGCCGCTGAAGATCACGAACAGCACATGAAGGATCGATGTACTCACCGGACGATTGTACGCCCGAGCGGCGGCTCAGGCGACCGCGCGCGCCGCGCGGCGGCGCTCGTGCTCCTTCAGGTGTTTCTTGCGCAGGCGCAACGCCGCCGGAGTGACTTCGAGCAACTCATCGTCGGCGATGAATTCCAGCGCCTGTTCCAGCGACAGGCGCAGCGCCGGGGTGAGCAGCACGTTGTCGTCCTTGCCGGCGGCGCGGATATTGGTCAGTTGCTTGCCCTTCAGCGGGTTGACCGTCAAATCGTTGTCGCGGCTGTGGATGCCGACGATCTGGCCCTCGTAAACCTCGTCGCCGGGCGCCGTGAACAGCCGGCCGCGCTCTTGCAGATTGAACAAGGCGTAAGGCAGGGCCCGGCCGGCGGCGTTGCTGATCATGACGCCGCTCAGGCGCGGTGCGATCGCCCCCTCGCGGTGCGGCCCCCAATGATCGAAAACGTGGTGCATGATGCCGGCGCCCGAGGTCAGGGTGCGGAATTCGCTCTGGAAGCCGATCAGGCCGCGCGCCGGAATCAGATAATCCAGCCGGACCCGGCCCTTGCCGTCGCTTGCCATGTCGCGCAGTTCGCCGCGCCGCGTGCCGAGCGCTTCCATGACCTTGCCCTGCGCCGTATCCGGCAGATCGACGATCAGGCATTCCCAGGGTTCCTGCGCGCCCTGTTCGCTTTGCCGCACCACCACCTCGGGGCGCGATACAGCCAGTTCGTATCCTTCGCGGCGCATCGTTTCGATCAGCACCGAAAGGTGCAGTTCGCCGCGCCCCAAGACCCGGAATTTTTCGGCCTCGGCGGTTTCCTCGACGCGCAACGCGACATTGTGCGTCGCCTCGCGCCACAACCGCTCGCGCAGTTGGCGGCTGGTCAGAAAGCGGCCCTCGCGGCCGGCAAACGGCGAATCGTTGACCCTGAAGATCATGCTGATCGTCGGTTCGTCAACGACAAGCGGGGGCAGCGCCTCGACGCAATCGCGAGCGCAGATCGTATCGGAGATATCGAGCGTTTCGAGGCCGGTGACCGCGACGATATCGCCGGCGGTAGCGGTTGCCGTCTCGCACCGCTTGAGCCCATGGAAACCGAACAATTGCAAAATCCGTCCCTGGCGGCGGCCGCCGGCGCGGTCGATGACCGTCACCGGCATATTGCTGCGCGCCGTGCCGCGCTGGATACGGCCGATGCCGATCAGCCCAACGTAAGTCGAATAATCGAGGGCGCTGATCCGCATCTGGAACGGCCCGTCGCGGTCCACTGCCGGCGGCGGCGTGTGTTTGACGATGGCGGCGAACAGCGGCGTCATGTTGCCGTTGCGGGCCGCCGGATCCTCGCTCGCGTAGCCGTGCAGCGCGGAAGCGTAAATCACCGGGAAATCGAGCTGCTCGTCGTTCGCGCCGAGCGCCGCGAACAGGTCGAACGTCTGGTTCAGCACCCACTCGGGCCGCGCCCCGTCGCGGTCGATCTTGTTGATCACGACGATCGGCCTAAAACCGAGGGCGAAGGCTTTTTGCGTCACAAAGCGGGTCTGCGGCATCGGCCCGTCCACCGCATCGACCAAAAGCAGCGCCGAATCGACCATCGACAGCACGCGCTCGACCTCGCCGCCGAAATCGGCGTGGCCGGGGGTATCGACGATATTGATGCGCCACGCCTGCGTGCCGTCGTGCCAGGTGATGGCCGTGTTCTTGGCCAGAATCGTGATGCCGCGCTCTTTTTCCAGGGCGCCCGAATCCATCAACCGCTCGCCGTCCTCGGCTCTGAGGTCGAGGGTGCCGGATTGGCGCAAAAGTTGATCGACCAGCGTCGTTTTGCCGTGATCGACGTGCGCGATGATCGCGATATTACGCAGGGAGGGGGGCATCGGGAAAGGCCTGCCGGGCGGGCTGATGGGCTGCTATATGACCGCATATTCTACCATGCCGGCGCACCCGCCGCCGGCCAGGCGGGGTGCCCGGCATTGCCGCCTGGGCCGTCACGGCACGTGTTTGACGATGCCGTCCCTGAGCCGCTGTGCCCGGTACAGCGGGCCGTTCGGCTGTATGATTGCCGGTGTGGGGTTGGGGAGCCGAACACGGAGACGACCATGTGCCGCTTCACCTTTTATCTCGGCAAGCCGCTCACCCTGGCCGCGCTACTCACCGAGCCGGCGCACTCGCTGATCAATCAGAGTTATAACGCCAAGGAACGCGAGGAGCCGCTGAACGGCGACGGTTTCGGCGTCGCCTGGTATGTCGATGACCACGCCTCGCCGGCGCGCTTCCGCTCGGTGACGCCGGCGTGGAGCAACGCCAATCTCGCCGACCTGGCGCGCGTCACGCAAAGCTGCTGTATCCTGGCCCACGTCCGCGCCGCGACCCAGGGCCGCGAGATCAACGAGAACAACTGCCACCCGTTTCGCTGCGGGCCGTTCAGTTTCATGCACAACGGCAATATCGACGGTTTCGACCGCCTGCGCCGGCCGCTGATGGAACGGCTGAGCGACGCCGGTTTCGCCAGCGTCCGCGGCACGACCGACAGCGAACACTTTTTCGCCCTGCTGATGGAGAGGTTGCGTGGCAAGGAGGGCAGGACGACGTGCGCCGATCTGGCCGATGCCCTCGAAAGCACGATCGCCGAGGTGCTCGACTTGACCGCCCGCCACGCCCCGGGCAGCCACAATTACCTGAATATGGTGCTCTGCGACGGCCGCTCGGCCGCCACCTGCCGCTTCAGCAGCGATGACGACTACGTCGATACGCTTTACCTCAACGTCGGCCGGCGTTACGCCTGCGAGCAGGGCACTTGCCGGATGCTCGACCCGGCGGCCGGCGAGAGTAGCGTACTGATCAGCTCCGAGCCGCTCAGCACCGATCCCGGCTGGGAACTCATCCCAGCCAACCACGTCGTCCACATCTCGCCCGACCACAGCGTCCACCGCCGCGCGCTGCGTTGAGGGCGGTCCGCAGGCCGCCCCGGCGCTGGTATTGATCAGCGACGTTGCCCGGCTTGGGCCAGCGCCTCGCCTGGTCCCGCGTGAACCGTTTGTCGACCGGCTGCTGGCGCGGAAAGTCATCGAGCAATGCGGCCTGGTGGGCTCGGCCGAGTCGTTCCGGTCGATGTCCTCCAGCGCATCAGCCACCATCTGGCCAGCAAAGTCGAAAAACTCACCCCCTGAATCCGGAAACAGAAATTCCCCGCCAACCCTCTATTGTCCGATATCGACCGCATCAGGAAATAACGGCGTAGAATGACAGCTTACCGCGCGCGGGGTGGGGGGTAAGTCCTGGCGCTATGGTGCTGTAGTCGGCGCGGCGGCGGTATCAGCCAAAGGCACTTTTGGGGTGCAGGGGCTTGACCGGGAATTCCGGGAATTTATGCAACAGTTGGGTTAAATTATGGCGGATGTGAGTCAACTTCTGGTATTGATGTCTATTTTGTACGGGCTTGCGATTGCCCGTTATTTTGACAGGAACAGCACGTATCTATATAGCCGTAAACGTGTAAAAATGGATTGGCTGATACCAGGATGGTCTCTTTTAGCTTTCCTTTTTATGGCTCGTAGTTGGTGGTCCTATGCAAATGATGTTGATGCTGTAGATATTACATACATTGAATACCTCGATTCGCTTTTCTTGGCGGTTATCCTTTATATCCAGGCATCGTTATTAACACCGGATCTGCCGGAAGAAGGGAAATTAGATCTTAAAGCTCACTATATCAAAGTCGCTCCATGGTTTTTCGGAAGCATATTATTTATCTTCGTGGAAAAGCAAGTACTGCGTCTATTGGGGGGCAGTGAAAGATTTTTCGGTTCTGAGAATTTTGTGCGTTTAATTTTTATTGCCTGTCTGATTTTCATGATGTTCAACAAGAAAAGAGGGGCCCACATCGCAATGGTTTTTGTTTCGGCAGCGCTATATTTTTCTTTTGTTGTAATTATGGATTTGCCGTAGTTCCGGCTTTTTCGCGGTGGAAGAAACGACTGGCGGGGGAACAGGGCGCTGGCACAGGGTGGGCCTGTGGCACTCAACGTCCGACGCCGATAAGCGCGGCGATGATCCGTTCGCCGGTCGGCTGTTGGCGCGGGAAGTCATCGAGCAATGCGGCCTTGAGTTCCTGGCCGAGCCGTTCTTCGCCGGCGGCCAGGTCGCGGCGGATGTCGCGCAGTAACAGCGGCCGGTGGTGTTTGCCGGCGAGGCGTTCGTACCACAGCGGGCGGATGATGTCGAGCCAACGGGTGGCGATTTCGTCCCAGTCCGGCAGCCAGCCGGCCGCCGGTCGGCGACGGAGCGCATTCAGGAGCCGGTGGTAGCGGTTGACGGCGCGGGCACGCTTTTCGGCTGCGGCGTTGTTCATCCAGGTTTCGACGGCCCGTTCCAGCTCGTCGAGGGCCCGCTGCTTGCGGCGCGGCAGCAGCGCCCGTTCGAGGGCCGCCAGCCGGATCAGGTACGCGTTGAGGCGCCGTTCGCTTTGCTCGTTCAGCACGGCACATTCGGGATCGACAACAAGGTGGCGGCGCAATTCGGCGGCGATGCTGGCGAAATCGGTGAGTGGTTCGGCGGTAAGGCCGGGCAGCAGGATCCAACGCGGCACATCGTAACTGCCCCGCATGCAGAACAATCCCCACGACTCGGGGGTGGCGAGCAGGCTGATCATCGTCCGTGGCAGGTCGCATCGCCGGCAGAAGGCGGTGTATTCGCCGGCGGCCAGTAGGGTTTCGGGGCCTTCGATCAGTCCCCGGACCGGCTGGAACGCATCTTCGATGCCGTCCCACGGCGGCAGTTGTTGGGCTTTTTCGAAGGCGGCGATTTGTTCGCCGGCGGTCAAAGTCGTTACTTCGGTACGCTCTGCCGCCAGCGTCTCGGGCAGGGGCATGTTCGAGCCGAGCAGGTGTTCGACGGTTTCGTAGCGCTCGATGAAGTGCTCGTCCGACGACAGCGCGAATTCGGCGGCATCATCCGGCCACCACGCTTCGATTTCGCCGTGCGGGCTGTCGAGGCGGTCCACCCGCCCGACGCGCTGTTCGGCGATGCGCACGACGCTCGGCATGTCAAGGTGGACCATCACTTTCGCCGCCTGCAGGTTGACGCCTTCGGCCAGGCTGTCGGAACACAGCGCGATGACGCCTTTGCGGCGTGAGGTGGGGGCGAAGTGATCGAGTACGGCGCGCCGTTCGGCGCCGCCTTCGCCGCTGGCGATCAACACTTCGCAGCCGGACGGCGCGTGCAGCAGCGTGCGCAGCACGGCGAGCGTGATCGGCCGGCTGTCGAAAGCCAGCACCAGGCCGTGCGCGGCGACGAGTTTTTCGAGCAGGCGGCATTTGGCCTGCTCGCGGGCCGGTGACATGCGGCGCACCAGGTCGAGGATTTCGCGGTAGATCTCGAGATCGGCGGCACACGCCGCGCGGTGCGCTTCGGGGTCGCTCAGCCAGTCGGGCGCGGCGGCGGCCAGGCGCCATTCCGGCGGCCGGCCGGCCAGTTCCGGCAACTGGCCGATCATGTCGCCGGTCGCCGCCGTTTTGCGCCAGTGTCCCAGGTGGTATTCGGCGGCGGCCGCCGCGGTGCCGGCCAGATGCTCGACCAGGGCGGCGCGCGACGAGCGCAGAGCGCGCATCACCATGTATTGCGCCAGCCGCCGGGCCGACAACAGCCGGGCCGCGAGATAGCGCTCGGGATTGACGCCGCGGCGGGCGAGACTCGGCGGCAATCGAACGGTCTGGCGGAAGTGGGTGACGGCCTTGAGGTCGCCGGCCAGCGCCCGGATCCGCGCCGCCAGTCGGCGGTCGGCGGCAGGCTCGCCGAGCGGGTAGGGGTGCGCCTTGTGCCGCGGAAATCGGCACTGCCGCCCGGCGGCGTCGGTGTACGATTCGGGATCCCGGTCGATCATCCGGTTCAGCATCGACTTGGTGCGGCGCACCGTGAAGCGGGCGATCTCGTGGCGCAGTATGTCGCGCTCGTCGTCGCCGAGCACGTGCGTCGCGGTGCGCCGGCCGAGCAGCCGCGAGAAAGAGCGTAGTGCCGAGGATTCGAGGTTGTCGGCGCCGAGCATGTCGGCGATGCGCAACAGATCGCCGGCGCCGCGGTTGATCGGCGTCGCCGTGAAGAGCACGACGTGATCGGCCATGTTGCGCAGTAATTGCTGCGTCCTTTGCGAGTTGAGGTTCAGGAAATTGTGTCCTTCATCGACCATCAACAATTGCGCCCGGCGCAGGCGCTCGACGGTCATTTCGTGGCCCCGCGCGCGGCGGCTGCTCAGGCTGCCGTGGGAGTGGATGTCGAGCCCGACGCCGGCGTTGAGGCTTTCCCTGAGCCAGGTGTCGCGCACCGCCGGCGGGCAGACGAGCAGACTGCGGCCGCGGCGCAGCCGGTTGCCGGCGATGATTTCCTGCAGCTTGGCGCCGGCCAGGTGGACGCCCATCCGGGTTTTGCCCGAGCCGGTTGCATCGGCGATCAGCACGCTGCCCTGATTGGCGAGAATGTAAAGCGCCTGGGCGATGCCCTGGCGCTGTGACGGCCACAGGTCAGGCCGGCTGCCGGCAAAGTCGGATTTCAGGAAAGGTTCGACGAACCCGCCTTCCAGGATCTCGCGCACGGCGAAGGCCAGCGCTTCGCGCCAGTCGCAGGTGCGCAGCAGCCGGGTGAGCAAGGCAATCAGCCCCTCGCAGTAAGGCCGGCCCTGTTCCCAGAAGCGTTCGGCGATCATGGCGGCTTCGCGGTAACGGGCCGACTCGCGGCGGCGGCTGAATCGGGCGTTGGCCTCGAAATGACGGCTCAGACCGGCGGCGGAAAAATTGCTCGAACCTAGGGTGACGGCGTGCTCGCCGAGATAGATCTTGGCGTGCAGGCGGCGCTCGGCGGTGCCGCCGTAGCGCACCTCCACCCGGCCGTGGCGGAGGTGCTCGATGGCGAGCACCAGCTTGGCGCCGTGGGCCAGGGAGATGCCGCGTTTCAGCCAGTAGGCCGCGATTTCCGCCGGCAGTTCGCCGCCCAGGGGATAACGGCGGCGGGCCGCAGGATAAGGTTCGGCACCGATGAGGAGGCGAAGCCTGGGTGCGCCTGCCGGTTTTTCACCCTCCCATTTCGCGGTAACGAGCCCGGCGATCAGGTCGATCAGCCGGTCGAGCGCGGCGTAGCCGGTGACGATCAGCGGGTTGGGCGAGGTTAAAAGATCGGCGACGATCGTCGCCCCGGCGGTCACCCGCCCGTGGTTCAGCGGGAAGCGCTCGGCCGCCGGCCAGTCGCCGTCCGCCGCCGCGGCCGGCTGGTCGAACAGGTCGGGGAGTGACGGGGCGCGCATCAACCACATTGTAGCGGGCCGGCAACCGTAATCCGCCGCGCCCGGGACGCGACGGGCTGCTAGGGCAAGGCGGCGACGCGAGCGGGTATAATGCCCCGCTGGCCTTGCGGAAGACATTGCGGTGAATCGGCTTTTCGAGTTTATCGGCCATCATCCCTACCTGGTCGGCGGTTTCGTGGTCGTTCTGGCCTTGCTGGTGATGACTGAATTGGGCCGGCTCAGGCGCCAATGGCGGGAGATGACGACGCTCGAAGCGGTGCAGTACATCAACCGCGACGACGCGGTGGTTCTCGACCTGTCGTCCGCCGCTGATTTCGAGCGCGGCCATATTGTCGGCGCCCGGCCGATGGCGATGTCGGCGCTCGACGCCGGCAACGCCGAACTGATGAAGCTCAGAGAGCACCCCATTTTGCTGTGTTGCAAAAACGGCGTGGTCTCGGCGCAGGCCGCCGGCAAGCTGGTGGCGCTCGGTTTTACCCGGATCGCGGTGCTGCGCGGCGGCCTGACCCAGTGGCTGAACGACCAGCTTCCGGTCACCCGGCCGCAGAAGTCCGGCAAGAGCGAGAAGGGCGGCCCCAGGAGCGGCAAATCCGGCAAAAGCGGCGCGCGCCGCTGAGGCCGGTGCCCGGCCGGCACCCATCGCGGGCCGCCATGATCACAACACTATTTCACCATCCAACATAAAGGTATTTCTCTCATGGCTGAAGAAACCCCCACCCCGGAGTTCGGCGACGGTGCGTTCGACGGCAGCGGCGCCCAGTCCACCGCCCAGTTCCAGTTGCAGAAAATGTATCTCAAGGACGCCTCGTTCGAGGTGCCGCACGCCCCGTTGATCTATCAGGAGGCGGCCGGCCAGCTCGACATCAAGCTGCATCTGGCGCAGAAAATCCAGGAACTCGGGCAGAACCTGTTCGAAGTGGCGCTGACCGTGACGGTGACCGCAACGGTCGGCGAGAAAACCGCCTACCTGTGCGAAGTGCAACAGGCCGGTATCTTCATGATTTCCGGCGTCAGCGACGAACAGCGGGCCGGTATCGTCAACATCCTGTGCCCCAACACGCTCTACCCCTACGCCCGGGCGACGGTGACGCACCTGGTCAGCGACGGCGGTTTTCCGCCCATCGTATTGCAGCCGATCAGCTTCGAGCGGTTGCACGCCCAGCGGGTCAGGCAACAGGCCGACGCCGCGGCCGGCGACGCCGCGCCGGCGGGCTGAAAACCGGCCGCCGGAACGCACCGGCGATGAGCACGGTGGCTGTCCTCGGGGCCGGGTCGTGGGGCACGGCGCTGGCCATGCAACTGGCGCGCAACGGCCACCAGGTCCGCCTCTGGGGGCGTGACGGCGCCGCGCTTAGCGAGATGCGCCGGCGGCGGCAAAACCCCCGTTATCTTCCCGGCGTGCCGTTCCCCGCCGGTCTCGACGCCGAACCCGATCTGCGCATCGCACTCGCGGCGGCCGGCGCTATCCTGATCGCCGGGCCGAGTCATGCGTTCGCCGCTTTGCTCGACCTGGTCGTGGACGAGGTCCGGCGAGCCGGGGGTCTGGCCTTTGCGAGCAAGGGATTCGAGCCGGGTAGCGGCCGTTTTCTGCACGAAATCGCCGCCGAAAAACTCGGCAGCAGTGTGTCGCTGGCGCTGGTCACCGGGCCGTCTTTCGCCCGCGAGGTTGCCGAGGACAAACCGACTGCGGTCACCGTCGCGGCGAGCAGCGAACCGTTCGGCCGGCAGTGGGCCGGATTACTGCACGGCGGCAGCTTCCGGGCGTATTACAGCGCCGATCTGATCGGCGCCGAACTTGGCGGTGCGGTGAAAAACGTACTGGCGATCGCTACCGGCCTGGCCGATGGCATGGCACTCGGCCACAACGCCCGCGCCGCGTTGATCACCCGCGGTCTGGCCGAGATGATGCGCCTCGGCCGGGCGCTTGGCGCCGATCCGCAGACGATGATGGGGCTGGCCGGCGTCGGCGATCTGGTGTTGACCTGTACCGGCGACCTGTCGCGCAACCGCCGTCTCGGCCTCGCCCTGGGGCGTGGCCTGACGCTTGATGCGGCGCGCGGCGAAATCGGCCAGGTGGTCGAAGGCATCCAGACCGCCGAGGAAGTGATGCGCCTGGCCGGGCGCCATCACGTCGAAATGCCGATCTGCGAGCAGGTCCACGGCATCTTGTTCCGCGGTTGGACCCCGGCGAAAGGCGTCGAAGTTTTGCTCGGCCGCGACCTCAAGCGCGAAACGCAATAACCATCTTCCGGGAACGCCGGAGGCTTCGTTCTTCGGTCTTGCTTTTTTTTTGTCATTACCGGGCGCGAGAATTCACCCTGTTCGTCATTCCTCCCTGCCGGCGCGCGTACGCAGGCAGACAGGCGCCTGCTAGACAAATTTGTCGGGGCGCGCCGGAAAAAGTGAAAGCACCGCTTTCACCCGGCGCGCGCCCGAGGCAGGAGCCGAGGGCCGGGCTGCTTGGCGAGCCTAGGATGGGCGAGGTTAGCAGCGAATTTGGACGCGCCCAGGCGACCCCGCAGGGGTGCGCGCCGAGGACGGCGCGCATGTCTCCAGTCAAAAAACCTGGATTCCTGCCTGCTGCAGGCAGGCCGGCTCGCGCCCGCTGCCGAGGGCGCGTCCGGAATGATGAGTGAGGGGTATTTGACCTTGATCGACGCCCGCCCTCGATGGACATCTGCAGCCCACCCCTTCCACTACGATCAAAAAAATCGTAGAATGACCGGCTTGCATCGCGGGAGGCGCTCCCGCCTGTACCAACGGAAGTTTTTATGGTCAAGATCAGATTGACGCGCGGCGGCGCGAAGAAAAGGCCCTTTTACCACATCATCGTGGCCGACAGCCGGGTCAAGCGGGACGGCCGGGCGATCGAGCGTGTTGGTTTTTTCAACCCGCTGGCCATCGGCGGCGAGAAGCGCCTGGATCTCGATCTGGCACGCATCGACCACTGGCTCGGCAACGGTGCCCGGATGTCGGAACGGGTCGATCACCTGGTGCGGGAAGTGCGGCGCCAGGCCGCCTGAGCCCGTAAGCGGATCTGCCGTGGCTGCCGGAACCGCTCGCCCGGCGGCCAGGCGCGAGCCGGAAGCGGCCGGGGATGGATGGATCGAAGCCGGACGCATCGTCGCCGTACACGGCGTTCGAGGCTGGCTCAAAGTGGAATCGTGGACAACGCCGCGGCGCAATCTGGCCGCTTACCGGCAATGGTGGCTCGGCGACGAGCGCCGGCCGGTGGAATGTGCGGCGGCCAGCGGTGACGAAGACCGGCTGCGGATCCGGTTGCGCGGCATCGAGGATCGCGACAGCGCCGTGTCGCTCGTCGGCAAGACGATTTATATCGCCCGCTCGATGCTGCCGCCGGCGGAGGAAGGCCGCTATTACTGGGCCGATCTCGAAGGGCTCGAGGTGGTCGATCGCGAGGGCCGGGTGTTGGGCCGGGTTGCATCGCTGCTCGCCACCGGTGCCAACGATGTGCTCATCGTCCGCGGCGAGCGTGAGCGATTGATCCCGTTCATCCCGCAGGTGATTCTGGCCGTGGATTTGGCGGCCGGGGTGATCCGGGTGGACTGGGAGGCGGATTTTTGACGATGCGCATCGATCTTGTCACGGTATTTCCGGAGTGGTGCGCGGCGCTGGCCGATCTCGGAGTCACGGGCCGCGCCATCAACAGCGGGCAGGTGGCGTTGCACGCCTGGAACCCGCGGGATTACACGGCCGACCGGCACCGCACCGTCGATGATCGGCCTTACGGCGGCGGACCGGGCATGGTGATGATGGCCGAGCCGCTGGCGGCGGCGATCGAGGCGGCAGAGCGGGCGGCGCCGGAGCCGGTCAAGGTTGCCGTGCTGAGCCCGCAGGGGCAGAAGTTCGATCAGGCGGCGGCGCGCGAAATGGCTGGGCGCGAGCGCCTGCTGTTGGTCTGCGGCCGTTACGAGGGCATCGACGAACGGCTCCTGGCGGAACGGGTCGATGAGGAATGGTCGATCGGCGATTATGTGCTGAGCGGCGGCGAATTGGCCGCCGCGGTGATCGTCGATGCGGTCGTCAGGCTGCTGCCCGGCGTGCTCGGCGACGAGCGCTCGGCGGCCGACGATTCGTTCAGTGCGGGCTTGCTCGATCACCCGCACTACACGCGCCCGGAAGTGTTTCGCGGGCGCGAGGTGCCGCCGGTATTACGCTCCGGCGATCACCAGGCGATCGCCCGCTGGCGGCGGCGCGAGGCGTTGGGGCGAACCTGGCTCAGGCGCCCCGATTTGTTGGCCGCCCGCGCCCTGAGCGCCGCCGATCGGGCCTTGTTGGATGAGTTTATAGAAACCCGGATCAACCAGAGTATGACAAATGCGTCTGGAACGTAATTTGAACGGCCGCAAGCCGGCCCCGCAGGGGCGAGGGCGAGATTGCCCGCGTGAAACCGAAAGGTGCGACTTTCGGTTTTCTTCGCTGAATCAAGTACTTGAGTGCTTGATTTGCGGGCAAGCCGTCCCTGGCTTGCGATCAACTCCGAGCCTCGGAGTTTCTTCTCGCCGCTGCCGCCAAAGTTGCGGTGCCGGTGCCCAGTGACACGCCGCGGTCCGTTGGTGCGGCAGGACGGATGAAAACATGAGCGATATCATCAGGCAGATCGAACAGGAACAAATCACCCGCCAGTGGCCGGCCTTCGAGCCCGGCGATATGGTCAGCGTCAGCGTCAAAGTGGTTGAAGGCAACCGCCAGCGCTTGCAGGCTTTCGAGGGGACGGTGATCGCGGTGCGCAAACGCGGCCTGAACAGTTCGTTCACCGTTCGCAAGATGTCGCACGGCACCGGCGTCGAGCGCGTGTTCCAGACCCACAGTCCGCAGATCGAGGCCATCGAGGTCAAGCGCAAAGGCAAGGTACGGCGCGCCAAGTTGTACTACCTGCGCAGCCGCGAGGGCAAGGCGGCGCGCATCCAGGAAAAACTGGCGCAGAAAAGCGCCGGCCCGGGAGCGGGTAACGTGGCGGCGGACGCCGCGTCCTGACGGGAACGGCACACGAGCGTCACCGCCGCTGAACAACCGGCGGTGGATACCGGTTTTTTCCGGCGGCGGCCGGGCGGCGGCGCCGTTACGGGCCGATCATCTCCTGCGCACCGGTGCCGCGGCGTGGGCCCCATGAATTAGATTTGTCGGAGCATTTGATGGCCATGCGCAGTCACTTATGCGGCCAGATCGACCGCACCTTGCTCGGTCAGGCGGTTGCGCTTTGCGGTTGGGTTCAGCACCGCCGCGACCTCGGCGGCCTGGTCTTTCTGCTGCTCCGCGATCACGAAGGGGCGGTGCAGATCGTGATCGAACCCGACGACGCCGCGCTGTTTGCCCAGGCGGGCGGTGTAAAAAACGAGTATTGCATCCGGGTCGAAGGCACGGTCCGCGAACGCCCGGCCGGGCAGACCAACCGCGAGTTGGCGAGCGGCGAAGTCGAGGTGGTGGCCGCACGGCTCGAAGTGCTGAGCGAGGCCGAGCCGCTGCCGCTGTTGATGAGCGACGAGGATGGCGAGGAAGTCCGGCTGCGTTACCGCTTTTTGGATCTGCGCCGGCCGCGCCTGCAACGCAACCTCAGAACCCGCGCCCGGCTGACCCGGGCCATCCGCCGGTACCTCGACGGCGCCGGTTTCGTCGATGTCGAAACCCCGATCCTGACGCGCGCCACGCCGGAAGGAGCGCGCGATTATCTCGTGCCGAGCCGTGTCCACCACGGCACGTTCTACGCCCTGCCGCAGTCACCGCAATTGTTCAAGCAGTTGCTGATCGCCGGCGGCATCGACCGTTATTACCAGATCGCCCGCTGCTTCCGCGACGAGGATCTGCGCGCCGACCGCCAGCCCGAATTCACCCAACTCGATATCGAAATGGCGTTCGTCAGCGAAGACGATGTCCGTTCGCTCGCCGAGGGCACAGTGCGAGCCGCGTTCCGCGAGGTGCTCGATATCGACCTGCCGCCGTTTCCGGTGATGACCTACGGTGAGGCGATGGCGCGCTACGGCTCCGACAAGCCCGACCTGCGCTGCGCCCTGGAGCTACAGACGGTGGATTGCTGGGCGGCCGGGCTGGATTTTAGGGTATTTTCCGCCCCGGCGGCCGATCCAGCCGGCCGCGTGGCGCTGCTCAAGGTGCCCGGCGCCGCCGGCACCAGCCGCCGCGAACTCGACGAATTGGCGGCCCATGCCGCGAAATTCGGAGCCGGGGGCTTGGCCTGGCTGAAAGTCAACGATCCGGCGGCCGGGCTGGACGGTATCCAGTCGTCGTTCAGTAAATTCCTCGATGCCGGGCGGCTGGCCGAACTTCTGGCGCTTGCCGCCGCCACCGGCGATGATCTGTTGCTCTTCGCCGCTGGCCCGGCGGCGACCGTCAATATTGCGCTCGGCCAGGTGCGGCTCAAAGTAGCGCGCGACCGCGGATTGCTGGCTGCCGGCTGGCGGCCGTTGTGGGTCGTCGATTTTCCGATGTTCGAATGGGACGGTGCCGCCGGCCGCTGGAGCGCGCTGCACCACCCGTTCACCGCCCCGGCGATCGACGATCCGGCGCATCTGGCCGCCGCCCCCGGCGAGGCCTTGTCGCGGGCTTACGACATGGTGCTGAACGGCACCGAAATCGGCGGCGGCTCGATCCGTATCCACCGCGCGCCGCTGCAACAGGCGGTCTTCGCGCTTTTAGGCATTGATGCTGAAGAGGCCGAACGGCGCTTCGGCTTTCTGCTTCAGGCCCTGCGTTACGGCGCGCCGCCGATGGGCGGCATTGCGCTCGGTATCGACCGGATCGCCGCTTTGATGCTCGGCGAAGATTCGATCCGCGAGGTGATCGCTTTTCCCAAGACCACCGCCGCGGCCTGCCTGCTGACCGGGGCACCGGCCGCCGTCGAGGCCGTGCAACTGGCTGAACTGGGCATCGCCCTGGCGGCCACGGAGCAGGGCAAAGGGCAGGCTTGAACGCCGTCCGCCAGCCGCGTTCGGTGCTGGTCGTGGTCATCGACGAGCGGGGCCGGACGTTGCTGCTCGACCGGGCCGACTGGCCCGGCTTCTGGCAATCGGTCACCGGCGGCATCGAGCCTGGCGAGACGCCGGTGGCGGCGGCGCGGCGCGAACTTTTAGAAGAAACCGGTCTGTCGGCCCTGAAACTCATCGACCGGCGGGTCACCCGCCGCTTCCGGATTTATCACCGTTACCGCCGCCGCTATCCGCCGGGTGCGGTATTCAATGACGAACATGAATTTCTCGCCGAGGTGGCCGGTGCCGAGCCGGTACTCGACCGGCGCGAACACCGCGCTTTTTGCTGGCTGCCGCCTGCCGCGGCGCTCGCTCGCTGCCGCTCGTGGACCAATCGCCAGGCGCTGCGGATGCTGATCGGCGAGCAAGGCGGGTGCGATGTGCCCTGACCAGGTGATCGTGCTGCCCGGCTTGTTGCTGCCGGGCGCGGCGCTCGCCCCGTTCGCCCGCCGCCTGTCGCGAGCCGGCTTCGAATGCCGTATTGCGGCCTACCGCTCGTGGCGCGAGCCGCCGGAGGCGGCGTTCGCCCGTTTGGATCTCAAGGTCCAGGCGGTGACTGCCGCGGGCGGGTCGTCCGTGCACTGGGTCGGGCACAGTCTCGGCGGCCTGATCGTTCTGCACTATCTCGCCGCCCGCCCGGCATTGCCGCCCGGCCGCGTCGTGCTGCTCGGCAGCCCGCTGGCCGGCAGTGCGCTCGCCGCGCGGCTCGGCCGCAACCGCACCGGGCGTTTGGCGGTCGGTGCCGCAAGGTCGTGGCTCGAACAGGGCGCCGCGCCCCCTCCCAGGCGGCAGGTCGGAATGATCGCCGGGACGCGGGCACTCGGTTTCGGCCGCCTGATGGGCGGCAGCCCGGCGGGCGACGGTACCGTTGCGCTGGCCGAAACGCACCACCCCGCGCTCACCGGCCGGATCGAATTGCCGGTGACCCACAGCGGCATGTTGCTTTCCTCTACTGTGGTGCGGGCCGCCGCCGTCTTCCTGGCCCGCGGGACGTTCCGTGGTGTCTGACGAAGCGCGGCGCGCCGAATGCCGCGGCGTGCTCGCCGCATTGTTCGCGTTCGGCTTCTGGGGCCTCGTGCCGATCTATTTCAAATGGGTTGCGGCGGCGCCGGCCGTCGAGATCATCGCCCACCGCATCTTGTGGGCGATCCCGCTTTTGATGTTGTTTCTGCGCCGGCGCGACGGCGCCGGCTGGTGGCGGCGGCTTGCTCTGCCACCGCGGCAGATCGCGATGCTGGCGCTGACCGGGGCTCTGGTCGGTTTCAATTGGCTGATATTCGTTTATGCGGTGGCCAGCGACCAGATTCTCGCCACCAGCCTCGGCTA
This sequence comes from Candidatus Jinrbaksania sp., assembly GCA_039794245.1. Lineage (GTDB taxonomy): Bacteria > Pseudomonadota > Gammaproteobacteria > Xanthomonadales > Wenzhouxiangellaceae > DAITQM01. Next base: position 164,400 of record JBDIVS010000003.1, on the reverse strand, counting down.
TTACGTCAATCCGCTGGTCAACGTGCTGCTCGGCGTCGTTTTTCTCGGCGAGCGCCTCGACCGTTTGCGCGGCAGCGCGGTACTGCTCGCCGCTGCCGGTGTGGCTTATCTCGGCTGGTCGATCCACCAACCGCCGTGGCTGGCGCTCTCGCTGGCCTTCACCTTCGGCCTCTACGGTCTGCTGCGCAAGCGCCTGGCGGTCGGGCCGCTGCTCGGCTTGCTGTGGGAAACGATGCTGCTGGCACCGCCGGCAGTGGCATACCTGTTCTGGGCGCAGGCGGCCGGCCGCCTCGCCTTCCTGCACACCGGCCCGACGCTCGATGCCCTGCTGCTCGTCGCCGGGGCGGTGACTATCCTGCCGCTGATCGCCTTCAACGTCGCCGCTAAGCGCCTGCCGCTCAGCGTCCTCGGCTTTTTTCAGTACCTGGCACCGACGATCAGCTTTTTGCTGGCCGTCGCTTTCTATGACGAACCGTTCACCCGCGGCCACCAGGTCGCGTTCCCGTTGATCTGGACCGCATTGACCCTGGTCTCGCTGCGCCCGTTTCTCCAACGCCGGCGATAACCGCGGCGCGGCAGCGGCCCGTCCTTCGTTCTTCGTGACCCGGGTAAAACCGCCATGCCCCGATCAGATCTAAAATGCCGGAAAACCTTGCAAAATTGCCATAACCTTTAGTGCTATTTGCAGCCGATTCTCACGCCGATTTTTCTTTTCCCGCGTGGTAAGGTTTGACGACGATTTTGCGGATGGTGTTGTCGGCGATTTCCTTGATGGTCATCAGGTGATCGCCGATGCGCACCGAGATCGGGCCGGTGGGGATGGTTTCGAGGTGTTCGAGCAACAGGCCGTTCAGGGTGCGCGCCGTGGCGGTCGGCAGGTTCCAGTCGAAGCGCCGGTTGAGCATTCTGAGGTTGGCGCTGCCGTCGACCAGCCAGGTGCTGTCGTCGAGACGGCGTACCAGTTTCTTGACGCTTTTTTCTTCGGTGGTGAATTCGCCGACGATTTCCTCGAGGATGTCGTCGAGGGTGATCAGGCCGGCGATTTGCCCGTATTCGTCCACCACCAGGCCGAGGCGTTGTTCGAGGCGTTGGAATTCGAGCAATTGTTGCGTCAACAAAGTGCCTTCGGGGACGAAGTAGGGGGCGCGTAGCGCGCGCTGCAAATCCTCCGGCGCCAGTTGGCCGCCGGCCAGGCGTCTGACGATGGTGCGCACGTGCAGTACGCCTTCGAGGTGGTCGAGGTCGCCGCGGTACGCCGGCAACCGTGTGTATGGCGCTTGTGCCAGGGTGTCGAGGACGGCCGTCCAGGGCGCGGCGAGGTCGAGGGCGACGATTTCGTTGCGCGGCACCATGACCTCGTCGATCGAGGCGTTTTCGAGATCGAGGATATTGAGCAGCATCGCCTGGTGGTCGCCCGACAGTGTGCCGCCGCTTTCGCTGAGCAGCGTCTTGATTTCCTCGCGGGTGAGTTTGCTGATGATGCCGTGTTGCGGCCGGAAGCCGAGCAGGCGGAGCAGCAGGTTGGCGGCGGCGTTGATCAGCCAGACCAGCGGATAGAGCACTTTGAGCAGCGGCCGCAGGACGTACGATGCCGGATAAGCGATGATTTCCGGGCGCAACGCGGCGATGGTCTTGGGCGCGACCTCGGCGAAGATCAGGATGACCACGGTGAGCAGCGCGGTCGAGACCCAGATGCCGCTCTCGCCGATCAGGCGCAGGGCGATGACGGTGGCGATCGAGGCGGCGAGGATGTTGACCAGATTGTTGCCGAGCAGGATCAGGCCGATCATCCGGTCGGGCTTGGCCAGCAGCCGCTGCGCCAGCCGCGCCCCGCGGTGGCCGCTTTTGACGCGGTGCCGCAGGCGGTAGGGGTTGAGGGCGATCAGCCCAGTTTCGGAGCTGGAGAAGAACGCCGACAGCAGGATCAGCAGAGCAAGTAGTGCAAAGAGCAGACTTAAGGGAACGTCTTCCATGGGCGTGAGGTGTGCGGTTTCCGGTTATCGATTGTTTAGCAAAATATTACTTTACCCAACTGTTGCATCAATTCCCGGAATTCTCGGTCAAGCGGGTGAGTACAGCTTGTCCGATTGCCCGAAAAATGCGTCGGGAACGCAATTTGAACGGCCGCAGGCCGGCCCGTTGGGACAGGGCGAGGGCAGGACTGCCCGAGTAAAAACCGTAGTAATTCTACGGTTCGAGGGCAAGCGGGCAAGATGCGCCACCCGCTTGGGCGAGAAACCGGGCGCGTCACCCCAGGTGAATTCGATGCTTTGACTAATATTCTCATAACTTATTGATTTAATGAAGAAATCTATAAATTCGAGCAAAATTTATGCAACTGTTGGGTTTAGTGCGCGCCAGGCGTCTGCCAACTGCGGTCGAGCAAAAGTTCGAGTACGAACTTGCTGCCGAAATAGGCGAGCAGGAGAAACAGCATGCCGGCTAGCGTCCAGCGCACCGCGGCGCGGCCGCGCCAGCCGTAACGCCAGCGGCCGAACAAAAGGCCAGCGAAAACCAGCCAGGCGGTGAAGGACAGCACCGTCTTGTGCACCAGGTGCTGGGCGAACAGGTCGTGCACGAACAGCAGGCCGCTACCGAGCGTCACCCCGAGCGCCAGCCAGCCGGCGGCGAGCAGCCTGAACAGCAGGCGTTCGAGGCGGATCAAAGGCGGCAGGCTGCGCATCCACGGCCGCGCCTGGTGGCGGCGCAGCACGTGTTCCTGGGCGGCGGTGACGAGCGCCAGTACGGTGCAGTTGGCCAGCAGGCCGAAAGCGAGCAGCGAGCTGATGACGTGGACGATGACCCCGGTGCTGCCGAGGGCCAGCGGTTCGGGACCGGCCGGCGCCCAGGCGGCCAGAGCGACCCACAGTGCGGCCCCGGGGAAAATCACGATGCCGGGGGTGAGCAGCGCCGGATCGCGCCGGGCGTCGACGAGCAGGATCAGCACCATCAGCCAGGCGCTTTGCGACAGCACCTGGAACAATTCGGCATCGTAGGCGCCGAGGGCCGCACCGTGCGCGGCGAGGATCAGCGCCTGCAGCAGCGCCGCGAACCACGGCAGGGCGAGATGGATGGGCGGTGGGGTCCGCGGCCCGGCGGCGAGCAACGCAGCGGCTGCAAGATAAAGAACGACAACGGTGAGAGCGAGCATGCACTGCATCGTAGCATCGGAATGAGCTGAGTATAATCGAGCGCCCGCAACAGACGGGAGGTGGGTCATGTTCGGTCAATTCACGCGGCGCCTGGGTGAGGTGTTGTCGCGCCTCGGCGGCAGCGGCCGGTTCGATGAGCGGCATCTGGAGGAAACCTGGCGCGCGGTGCGCATCGCGCTGCTCGAAGCCGATGTGGCGCTGCCGGTGGTCCGGGACTTTATCGCAGCGCTCAAGGCGAAGGCGGCGGCCGGTGACATCAGCCGCAAGGTACAGCCCGGCAAAGCCCTGCTCGGGCTTGTCCACACGGAATTGACGGCCTTGCTCGGCGGCACCCACGCGCCGCTCGACCTCGCCGCACCGCGCCCGCTCGTCGTCCTTTTCGCCGGCTTGCAAGGCAGCGGCAAGACGACCAGTTGCGGCAAACTGGCGCGCCACCTGATTGGGCGCGACAAACTCAGGGTCGGCCTTGCCGGGTGTGACGTACAGCGGCCGGCGGCACTCGAACAATTGCACAAACTCGCCGTTGAAACCGGGGCCGTCTGGCTGGAATGCAACGGTGCCGCCACGGCTGCGGCCCGCGCCCGGGCCGCTGTTGCCGAGGCCAGGCGCGGCCAGCTCGATGTCGTGCTCATCGACAGCGCTGGCCGGCTCCACGTCGATGCGGCGCTGATGGCCGAACTGCGCGAGTTGCATACCATCGTCAAACCGCACGAAACTCTGTTCGTCGTCGATGCAATGGGCGGCCAGGATGCGGTGCTCGCCGCCCGCGCCTTTCATGAGGCCGTGCCGCTGACCGGCCTGGTGCTGACCAAGGCCGACGGCGACGCGCGGGGCGGCGCCCTGCTCAGCGCCCGGGCGGTGACCGGTTGCCCGGTCAAGTTCGTCGGCAGCGGCGAGAAACTTGATGCCTTCCAGGCCTTCCATCCCGAGCGCTTCGCCTCGCGCCTTTTGGGCATGGGCGATATCCAGACCCTGGCCGAGGACGTCGCAGACAAAGCCGACCACGCCGAGAGCGCCCGGCTCGCCCGCCGTCTTGGCCGCGGCCGGCGTCTGACCCTGGACGACCTTTTGCGGCAATTGGAACAGATGGGCCGACTCGGTGGCATCGCCGGCCTGCTCGACAAACTGCCCGGCTACGCCCATGTGCCGCCGGAGGCGCTGGCCGCGGCGAATCCCGAACGCGAAGTGTGCCGGATGAAAGCCGTGATCCAGTCGATGACACCCGGCGAACGGCACCATCCCGAGATCATCCGCGGTTCGCGCAAAAGGCGCATCGCCGCCGGCGCCGGGGTGACGGTCCAGGAGGTCAACCGGGTTCTCAAACAGCACCAGCAGATGGCCGGCATGATGAAAAAACTGAAAGGCGGAAAATGGTCGCGCCTGGTCGCCGGCCCCGGCCGCGGCGGTTTGCCGAAAGTCTAGGGTTCCGTCGCGACCAGCACCAGGGCGCGCCCATCGGGGCTGACCGCCAGCCGGGTGATGCCGGCAATACCGTAGGGCGCGAGTTCGGCGGCCAGCGACCAGTTGCGGTCCTCGCCGGGGTGCCAGCGGTATAGCTTGCTGCCGCTTGCGGTCCACAAATCGCCGTTCGGTGCCCGGCCGAAGTCCTCGCTGCGCTCCGGCAGGGCGATCAGCGGCAACCGCTGGTGGGTCAGCGGATCCCAGCTTTCGATGCGTTGCGACTCGGGCGAGATCGCAACCAGCAGCAGTGCATCGAGCGGCCGTATCGCGTGCAGACTGCGCCCGGCTGGGGCGGCGATCGGCAGGCACTTTTCGCTCTCCAGATCGAGCAGGACGAGCCGGTTCGGCTCTTCGACCAGCAGCAGCGCCACCCGCCTGCGGTCGAGCCAGGCGTGATAGCCGACATTATCCGCCCTGCCGAGCCGGGTGAATTCCCCTGTTGCCGGATCGAAGTGCACCAGCCACTGGGCCCCGTCGGCCTGCACCTGGACCGCGGCCAGCCCTGCCTCGCCGGGGATCGGCCGTGGCGAAAATTCGCTGAGTGGGGTTGCGGCGAGCACCGTGTCTTCCCCGCCCGCCGGGTCGAGGCGGGCGAGGTCGGTGTAACCCTCGGCGGGCGTTCCCGGTGTCCCACCGCGGGTGTAATAAATGAACCGGCCGTCCGGGCTGAAGAACGGCTGATTGTCGTAACCCGGCCGGGCCGTCAGCCGTTGCGGTTCTGACGTCGCGGGCGCCTCGAGCACCAGCAGCCAAAGATCACTTTCCGGCAATGTGAATTGGGCGTGGGCGGCCAGTGCCGGCACACAGGCGAGCACGGGCAGGAAGTGGCGGCGCATGGGTCTTTCCGATGGTCTTCCGAAGAGCGCATTATGCCTGTCCCGGATCTCGGCTGTCCCGAACGAAGGCAGGTGCGGATCATGACTGTCCCGGATTGCTGGATCATGACTGTCCTGGAATGGGCCCTGGTCCCGGATTGCTGGATCATGACTGTCCTGGAATGGGCCGGTCAGGCTTGGTCGAGAGCGGCGAGGTCAGCGGCCAATTGGCGGGCTCGCCAGCCGTCAGGGCCGCCGGGCAGTCTGCCGGGGCCGTGGTGCAACAGGCGCTCAATATCGCGCCGGCTGAGCAGCACGGTCGGATGCAGGTTCAAGGTCGCGGCTTTGTCCTCGATCCGCTTCTGCCAGTCACGGACCCGGCGGCGGAAATCGGCGTCGGGCCGGATGATGTCCGGGGCGTTTGCGGGTGTCGCCGCGGCGATGCAGTCGAGCCACTGGCGGCCGTAACGCTGCACCTGCTTGCGGTGCAGGGTGGGCATCGCTTCGAGTTCGGTCAGGGTGTGGGGCGCGCCGGTGGCGAGCGCCATCAGGCTTTCATCGCGCAGGACAAAACTGCGCGGCAGGTCGAGGCGGCGGGCGGTGCTGTCGCGCCACTGGCAGAGGCTATAGGCGATAGCCTGGGCCGCAGGCTCAGCATCGCCGATGCCCGGCAGGCGGCGGTAATGGGCGTTCAGTAGATCGATGGTGTCGGCTTCGCTGACCAGGGTCTGCATTTCTTCGCCGAGCCAGGTGCTGCGGCCGAGTGCTTGCAGGCGCGCTTCGAGATGCTGCCACAGCGCCGGCAGGTAGAGCACATCGAGGGCGGCGTATTCGATCAGTTCGGGCGGCAGCGGCCTGTGCAGCCAGTTGCTGCGGGCGTGGTCTTTGGCGAGATGGACGCCGAGCAGGGTTTCAGTCAGTGCCCCGTAACTCAGGCTCGGGGGATGGCCGCACAAAGCGGCGGCCACCTGAGTGTCGAAAAGCGGCAGGGGCACGGCGCCGAGCGTCAGGCGGAGGACTTCGAGATCCTCGCGGGCCGCGTGCATGACCTTGACGATACTGGCGGCGCAGATGATTTCGGTCAGGGGCGCCCAATCATCGATCGCCGGCGCGTCGATCAGCCAGACTGTCTCACCGTCGCTGATCTGGATCAGCCCGAGGCGCGGATAGTAGGTCCGCTCCCGGAAAAATTCGGTATCGATACCGAGCACCGGGCTGCGCCGCCACAGCTCGACGGCGGCGGCCAGCGACACGCCGTCAGCGAGCCAGTGGAGCGCGCCGGGCGGCACGCGGGCGGCGTGCGGTTCGGGTGTATGGGGTGATGATTCGGGATTGGGCGGCATCGCACTTTGAGAATATTGTTCTGGACACTCGCCGGGCGCGGCTCGGATTTGTGGTCAAATGCAAATCGCCGCCGCTCCCGGCCTGCTCCTGGCCATGACAACGGGATGACGGTATGATCGGCATATTCGGGGCGCGGCCTGACACCGCGCGCCGGTTGCTGATATGGTCATTGTAACCACGGTTGGGTGATGGTGGGCGTATTCCGACCCAGGGAAGACGAATCGGCAGCGCCGAACGCACCAGCCACAGGCGGCTGGCCGAACAAGTCACAGTGCTTTGCGGGGAGTTTGATGATGGCGAATCGTAGCGACATTTACTCGGGGCGGCTGCTGGTCTTGTGCCTGCTGCTCGCGGCGCCGGGCGTGCTGGCGCAGGAAGAAGAAAGTGCACCGCCGCCCGAACAAGCGGAAGCACCATCCGACGAACGGCGCGTGCGCCGGTTGGGCGATGTGGTCGGCGGCGAGCAGCAGGATCTGGATCTCGCCATTCCGGACGATCTCAACGTCAGGCCGGCGGCGAACATCCCCGAAGTCCGGCTGCCGAGTGCCGCCCAGGACCGCATCTTGCAGGAATTGCTGCTCAACGTCGCTTACAGCCCGCAGGACGGAGCGGCCCAGCAGCGCCTGACGGCGTTCTTGCAACAGCAGATAGCCGCCGCCCGTGAGCAGATCGCCGGCGGCAATCTGGTGCAGGCCGAGCAGATTCTGAACGTCGTAGCTGAGCTGCAGCCCGAGCTTGCCGAGTTGCCGGCGGCGCGTACTGAATTGGCCACCGCCCGGCAGATCAACCAGACCTTGAGCTCGGCGCAGGCCGCCCTCAGAGCCGAACGCCTGATCGCGCCGGCCGGCGACAATGCGCTGGAGTATTTTCGCCGGGTGCTGGCGATCGCACCTGAGCATCCGGCGGCGACGGCCGGTCTCGCCGATCTTAGCCAGCGCTTGATCGACAGCGCTAAGGCGCGCGCTGCGGAAAACGATTTCGAAGCCGCCGGCGATCTCCTTGAAGCCGCCGGCGGTATCGCCGGCGCCGGCGAGGCGGTGGAGACGGCTCGCACCGGGATTGCCGCATTGCGAACCACGCGCCTTGCGGCGCTGACCGCCGATACCAACGGGGCGATCGACGAAGGCCGTTACACCGACGCCGAAAACGCGATCAACGAGCTGATCGCTCTGGGCATCGACGAAGCCGAAAGCCGCCGCCTGCACCAGCGTCTCGAGGATGCCAAGGTCTATGGCGGTTTCAAGCCCGGACAGACGTTCAGTGAACCCTTCCTCAGCGCCAATGCAAGCGGCCCGCAAATGGTCGTGATCCCGGCCGGCAGTTTCGCGATGGGTTCGCCGGAAAACGAGCGCGATCGGGTCGCCAATGAAAGCCCGCAGCACCGCGTCACGTTCGAACGCGGCTTTGCCTTGGCCCGCACCGAAATCACGGTCGGCGAATTCGAGCGTTTCGTCCGGATGACCGGCTATCGGACGGATGCCGAAAAAATGGGCGATTCGACCATTTATGATGAGGACACCGGACGGATGGAACTCCGGCCGGTCAATTGGCGGATGGATTACAGCGGCGCGCGGGCGGCCGACGATCTGCCAGTGATCCATGTGTCATGGAACGACGCGCTGGCCTACGCCGCCTGGCTTGCCGAAATGACCGGCAGGCACTATCGCCTGCCGAGCGAAGCGGAGTTCGAATATGTGCTGCGCGCCGGGACCAGCGGGCGGTACTGGTGGGGCGACGGCGAACCCGACACGGCGGTCGAGAACCTGGCCGGCGAACGTGATGATTCACCCAGCCGGCGGCGCTGGAACGAATACTTCCGGCGCTACGAAGACGGTTATTGGGGCCCGGCGCCGGTCGCCTCGTACCCGGCGAACCCGTTCGGTGTGCACGACATCAACGGCAACGTCAAGGAATGGACACTCGATTGCTGGCACGATACTTACGTCCGGGCGCCGGTGGACGGCAGCGCCTGGGACAACCCCGGATGCACCTCGCGGGTGGTCCGCGGCGCCGATTGGAGCAGCACGCCGTCGCTGAGCCGCAGCGCCCTACGGGTGACCACCAGCCCGGCGACGCGCTCGGCGCGCGTCGGATTCCGCGTCGTTCGGGAGTTGTAGCGGCCGGCCAACGAGCCTTGTTGCAAGCCTTGTATTTACCCAACAGTTGGGTTTGCAGGAGTTTTTGGACTTTTTTGGAACACCACGGAATGGTGTATGGTGCCGGGAGAGGGACTTGAACCCACACACTGTCGCCAGTACCGGATTTTGAGTCCGGCGCGTCTACCAATTCCGCCATCCCGGCCGGAGGGGTCGCTATCATAGCTCTGGCGCGCTGCCGCCGCAAGCGCGCCGGCCTCATAGTGCAAAGCTCAAGCCGCCGATCAACCGCAGATCAGGTTCGCTTTGGGTGCCGTTGAGATCGTTGACCACGGGCAGGCCGACGGACAGGAAGGCCGACCAGCGGCCGCTCTGCCCGAAGCGGATGCCCGGCGCGAAGTACACCCAACAGTTGCATAAATTTTGCTTGAATTTCTATATTTCTTAATTAAATCAGTAAGTTATGAAAATATTAGTCAAAAAACTCAAATTCACCCAGGGTGACGCGCCCGGTTTCTCGCCCAAGCGGGTGGCGCATCTTATCCGCTTTGCCTTGAACCGTAGGAATGACTACGCTTCCGCGGCAAATCGGACAAGCCGCACTCACCCACTTGACCGAGAATTACGGGAATTTATGCAACTGTTGGGTACAGCACGGTGCCCCCCCGTATTGCCGTCGACTTCATCTGCATTTTGTAATTTGTCGTGGCTTTCGCCGTTGAGTTCGGCGATCAGATCGAAATACCACTGACGATGGCCGCCGTGCCTCTCGGCGGTGCCGGTGTGGGAGTGACGGCCGTTTTCGCTGCCGGCGGCGTTGGACATAAGGCAGCGACGCGGTCAGCGTAAAAGCGTCGCTGACGCCGTAAGCGACATTCAATGTCCAGTTGGTCAGCGAGCGGATACTATGCACGTCATCGCCGGCGAAAGCCGCCGCGGCCAGAACTTCATCGTTCAGTTCGTCGTTGTCGATATACTGGCTGCGGAGGCTAAAAGCCCAGCCGCCGGCGGGCATTACTGCGCCGCTGATCGTGACGATGGGCGAGCCTGAACCGGTTTCGATTGTGGTGGATGGATGGTCGGCGAAAGCGCTGCCGGAGAGGGTCATGAACAGCATGGCTGCCGAATGTTTTTTCATGGAGTGCCCCTTGTGATGAGAACAACTGCAGCAATCTTACTGAACGATGTATGGCAGGTGGTGCGGCAAATTGTCGCAAGCTGCGGCGGAGTGCCACGATGAAAATGGCGCTGACAATTCCCGTCTCGCCGGGCGAACTGGCGGACAAACTGACGATATTGGAGATCAAGCAGGAAAAGGTTTCCGACCCGGAGCGGCGGGCGAAGGCGGCGCATGAGTACCGCCTGTTGCATGAGATCTGGCGGGCCGGCGGAGTGGAGACGATCGAGGTCGCCCGTCTCAAGGATCAGTTGCGGGCGGTCAACGAGCGGCTATGGGGGATCGAGGACGAAATCCGCGCCCACGAGGCGCGCGCCGAGTTCGATGAGCGCTTCATCGAGCTGTCGCGCGACGTTTACCGGCACAACGATTGGCGCTTTGAGTTGAAGAACCGGATCAACGAACAGCTCGGTTCGGAACTGGCCGAAGTCAAGCAGTACACCGCTTATCCGGCGGCGGAGGACGAGTAAACGGCAGGTTCTATTTCAAGTTCGATGCTAAAGCGCCGGTACACCTCGTCCTGCACCCGGCGGGCGAGAGCGAGGAGATCCGTGCCGCTTGCATTGCCGTAGTTGACTAAAACAAGGGCGTGCTGCTCGCTGATCCCGGCACTGCCCTGCCGCATCCCTTTTAGGCCACAGGCTTCGATCAGCCAGGCGGCGCTCAGTTTGGTTTTGCCGGCGGCGGGCCAGGCCGGCAGCGCCGGCCAGCGTTCCTGCAAGGCGGCGGCCAGTTCAGGATCGACGAGCGGATTTTTGAAAAAACTCCCGGTGTTGGGCAGCATGGCGGGGTCGGGCAGTTTGCGCCGGCGGATGGCGATGACGGCGCGGCGGACATCGGTGGGCTGGGCTTTTTCGGGCGCGATGCCTAAGGCCTTGAGTTCTTCGGCGATACCCGGGTAGCCGGTTCGCGGCCGGCGCTCGACGGGTAGCCGCAGTTCCAAAGCTAATATCAGGTAGCGCCCGCGCTCGGCGCCGCGAAAGCGGCTGTGACGATAGGCGAAGCCACATTCATCGGCCGCAAAACGGCGCACTTCGCCGGTTGAGAGATCGAGGGTTTCGACGGTGGCGATGAATTCGGCCAGTTCGACGCCGTAGGCGCCGATGTTCTGGATCGGTGCCGCGCCGCACAGGCCGGGGATCAGCGACAGGTTTTCGAGACCCGAGCCGCCTTCGGCCAGCGACCAGGCGACGATGTCGTCCCACACTTCACCGGCGCCGACGCGCAGCAGCAGGGCATCGCCGTCATCCCCCAGCACCCGACGTTCGCGTAGCGCCGGATGCCAGACCACACCGACCCGTTCGCTGGCAATCACGATATTGCTGCCGCCGCCGAGGATCAGATCCGGCGGGCCGCCCTCGAGCCACGCGGCGCAGGCATCGCCTGTGCTCGTCAGTTCGTGCCATTCGGCGGCGACCACCGGCAGGCGCAACGCCGTCAACGCCGCGAGCGGTACGTTGTGCCCGATGTGAAAGGTTGTGCCGCTCATCGAGCGGTGGCGGCGAGTGTTGCGGCACATTCGTCGAGCAGCACCGGACCGCGGTAGATCAGGCCGGTATAAAGCTGCACCGCCGTGGCGCCGCGCGCCAGTTTATCCGCCGCATCCACCCCGCTCATGATCCCGCCCGAGGCGATCAGCGGGCGATCGGCGGGCCAGACGCGGCGAAACCGTTCGAGGCACAGATCGGCCAGCGGTTTGAGCGGCGCACCGCTCAGACCGCCGGGTTCGGCGGCATGGCGGCTGCCTTCCAGTCCGGGGCGGGCGAGCGTGGTATTGGCGATGATCGCCCCGTCGATGTCGTGGTCGAGCAACACGGCGGCGATGGCCGGAATCGCTGCCGCATCGAGGTCCGGCGACAGTTTGACGGCGAGCGGTGTACGGCGGCCGTCGCGCGCAGCGAGCCGCTCGCGTTCCTCAGCCAGTTGGGTGAGCAGCGCCGCCAGGACCGGCGGCTGTTGCAGACCGCGCAGGCCGGGGGTGTTAGGCGAGGAGAGGTTGATCGCGATGTACCCGGCGTGGGCGTGCAAAAGGCGCAGGCAGTGCAGGTAATCGGCACCGGCCAGGCTCGCCTCGGTGGTCCGGTTCTTGCCGATGTTGACGCCGATCAGGCCCGGCCAGCGGGCGTTCTTGAGCCTGGCCAGCAGATGATCGACGCCCCGGTTGTTGAACCCCATCCGGTTGATCAAGGCAAGCTCGCGGCGCAGCCGGAAAAGCCGGGGTGGCGGATTGCCGGGCTGCGGCCGCGGCGTCACGGTGCCGATTTCGATAAAGCCGAAACCGAGGGCCCCGAGGGCGTCGATGAAATCACCGTTCTTGTCCAGTCCGGCGGCCAGACCGACGCCGTTGGGCAGCATCCGCCCCCACAGGCGGCAGGGTTGTTCGACGGCCGGCGGCGGCGGGTGCCAGCCGAGCCTGACCAGCCGGTCGAGCGCTTTCAGGGTGAGCGTGTGGGCCGGTTCCGGCGGCAATAGCGCCGCTGCCTTGACCAGCCCGCCGAGGTGCCGCCGGTTCACGTTCGGCGCGGAATCAAAGTTCGAACCGGATGCCCTGGGCGAGTGGCAGGGCGGTGCCGTAATTGATCGTGTTGGTCTGCCGCCGCATGTAGTTTTTCCACGCATCCGAGCCCGATTCGCGGCCGCCGCCGGTGTCCTTTTCACCGCCGAAAGCGCCGCCGATCTCGGCCCCGGAGGTGCCGATGTTGATATTGGCGATGCCGCAGTCGCTGCCGGCTGCCGATAAAAAGCGCTCGGCATGCCTGAGGTCGTTGGTGAACAGCGCCGACGACAGTCCCTGCGGCACGGCGTTTTGCAGGGCGATCGCCTCCTCGATGCCGGAGCAGGGAATCACGTAGAGAATCGGTGCGAAAGTTTCCTGCTGGACGACGTCCCAGTGATTTTCGGCACGGATCAGCGCCGGTTCGACGAAATGTCCGGGGCGGTCGAGCCGCCGGCCGCCGTACAGCAACTGGCCGCCGGCGGCCCGGGCCGCCTCGATCGCCGCGAGGTAGGCATCGACCGCACGCTCGTCGGTCAATGGGCCCATCAGGGTCTCGGGATCCAGCGGGTCGCCGATCCGGACCTGGGCGTAAGCCTTGACCAGTGCCGCCTCGATTTCGGCGAGGCGATCGCGGTGCACGATGAGCCGGCGGGTCGTCGTACAGCGTTGCCCGGCGGTGCCGACGGCGCCGAAGACGATGGCCGGCACGGCGAGACTGAGGTCGGCGCTTCGATCGACGATCAGGGCGTTGTTGCCGCCGAGTTCGAGCAGCGATTTGCCGAGGCGCGAAGCGACGCGGTGCGCGACCCGGCGGCCGACTTCGCACGAGCCGGTAAACGACATCAGGGCGACGCGCCGGTCGTCGACGAAGCGCTCGGCGAGGGTATTGTCGGCGGTGATGAAGCTCAGGAAGATCGGCGGAAAGCCGCCGGCGGCGAGCGTCTCGTTGCAAATTTTCTGCACCGCGACGCAGCACAGTGCGCCCTTCGGCGACGGCTTCCAGACGGTGATGTTGCCGCACACCGCGGCGAGGAACGCGTTCCAGGCCCATACCGCGACCGGAAAATTGAACGCCGAGATCACGCCGACGATGCCGAGCGGGTGCCATTGCTCGTACATCCGGTGCGCTGGGCGCTCGGAGTGCATCGTCAACCCGTAGAGCTGCCGAGAGAGGCCGACGGCGAAATCGCCGATGTCGATCATCTCCTGCACCTCGCCGTCGCCCTCGGCCTTGATCTTGCCCATTTCCAGGCTGACCAGGGAACCGAGGTCGTTCTTGTGGCGTCTGAGTGCGGCGGCGACAAGGCGGATCGCCTCGCCGCGCTCAGGCGCCGGTACGTCGCGCCATTTAGGCGCGAGTTCGGCCGCCTTGGCGAGCACCGCTTCGTAGGTTTCGACGCCGGCCGCCTGGACCCGGGCGAGCGCTTCGCCGCTGGCCGGATTGAAGGCGGTGATTTCCGGGCCGCCGTCCGGCGGCGGGTAGGCCCCGAACCAGGCGCCGGGATTGAGCGGCTCGATACCGAGGCGGGCGAGGAAAGCGTAACGGCTTGCGGTCATGATCGATCCTGTAGGTCAGCGCGATGCCGGCAGCCGGGAGGATGCCGGTGGCCTGCACCTGCGCATTATAATGGTGACAGCGGATTTTCCCGGATATTTTCGCCGCGCCGGACGGCGGGATAACGAAACTTAATCGCGGACCACGGGTCTAGTGGGCATGGCGGCGGATGACCGGCCGTCCGGCGGCGTCAGCGCCGCGCCCATGCTCCGGCGTGCCGTGAGCGGACGGGTACATGGGTGACAAGCTGACCGATCAAATCCTGGTTGAACAGGTCCAACGAGGCGATAAAGGTGCATTCGATCTTTTGGTACGCAAATACCAGCACAAGATCATCAGCCTGGTGTCGCGTTATGTCGCCGATCAGTCGGAAGCGCTGGACGTGGCCCAGGAAGCCTTCATCAAGGCGTATCGCGCGATCGGCCGTTTCCGCGGCGACAGCGCGTTTTTCACCTGGCTGTACCGGATTGCGATCAATACCGCGAAAAATCATCTCGTGTCTCAATCCCGGCGCCCGCCGGCCACCGACCTCGATGCCCACGAAGTCGAGCAGTACGCCGGCGACGACCGCCTGCAGGACGGCAACACGCCCGAACACGAGTTGTTGCGCCAGGAAATCGAGCAGACGATCGAGCGCGCCATCGAGTCGTTACCCGAGGATCTGCGCACCGCGATCACGCTGCGCGAAGTCGAGGGTATGAGTTACGAGGAGATCGCCAGGACGATGGAATGCCCGATCGGTACCGTGCGGTCGCGCATTTTCCGCGCCCGCGAGGCGATCGACCATAAACTTAGACCATTATTGATGGATTGAAACGATGTCCAGCACCACACCACACATCACCGGTGACGCGGTCTCCGGAAACGAACACCTGTCGCTGTTCATGGACGGCGAAATGAATCGCAAGGCGGCGCGTTTTTTTGTCCGCCGGCTCCTCGCCGAACCGCAGTTCTGCGCCTGCTGGCGCCGCTGGCACCTGGTCCGCGATTACCTGCACGACCGGCGCCTCGATGCCCCGGCCGGCGGTCTGGCCGAACGGATTGCCGCCGCCCTGGCCGGCGAGCCACGGCCGCTCGGCGGCAGCGGGACGCTGTTACGGCGCGTCGGGGCGCTGGCGGCGAGCGGTGCGGCGGCGGCGGCGGTAGCCTTCGTCGCGCTGATCGGGTTGCGCAACAATGCGCTGGACGACAACCCCGGCGCCTTGCCGTTGGCCGGCATCGCTCCCACGGCACAGGTCTCCGGCGGCGCGCCATACGGCGATTTCACGACGCGGCAGAATGCCCTCGATCATATTTACACGCCGTCCCCGGTGCCGGTCGGCTTGCAATCCGAGATCCCGGCGACAGCGCAGCAAAGGCTCGATGCCTACCTGCTCAGGCACAGCGAAATGAGTGGCGCCGGCGGCCGGATCGGCTTCGTTTCCTATGTGCCGATCATCGTCATCGACGGCGACGGGGTGAAACGGGCGATACGGCCCGGCCCAACAGCCGATGGGCCGGCGGCAACCGCCGGGACCCGGCGCCCGCAACCATCACCCGCCGGGCAATAGCCGCCCGCCGATGAGCGTCCGGCTCGGGCGTATGCTGCACAGGTCGTTCTCCATGGGCCTTCCTGCGGCGCCGTTGGCGTTGTTGTTTTACCTTGCCGCGGCACAGGCGGGGGATCCGGCGCATCAGTGGCTCGGCCGGATGGCCGAGGCGATGAGCCGGCTCGATTACCGCGGCATACTGATTTACCGCCACGGCGATGCGCTCGATACGCTCGAGGTGGCGCACCGCCACGACGAAAACGGCCTACGCGAGAGAATCGCGACCTTGAGCGGCACCCAGCGCGAGATCATCCGCCGTGACGGCGAGATCCGCTACCTCTTTCCCGATGACCGCTCGCTGGTGCTCGAAGGCCGGCTCTCCGAATCCTTGTTTCCGGCGCTCGATGAGCACAGTTGGGAATCCCTCGGCAAGTGGTACCGCTTCACTTTCGGCGGCACCGAGCGCGTCGCCGGCCATACAGCGCGGATCATCGGCATCGAGCCGCGCGACGAATTTCGTTTTGGTTACCGCTTGTGGCTGGATGAGGCTTCGGCGATGCTGCTGCGCTCGCGCCTGATCGATCCTGCCGGACAGGTTTTCGAAGAGATGACGTTCGCGATGATCGACATCGGGGCGGCGATCGGCGACGCAGAACTGGCGGCCTCGCAACCGCTCGAACGTTTCGTCAAGTTCAAGGCGGCGGGCAGCGGCAAGAGCGCGTTGCCGCAGGTCCGGACGCTGACTTCGGGCAGTTCCCTGCCGCCCGGTTTCGTGCTGCTCAATCATACGCGCACCGCCGGCCAGGGCGCCGGTGGCGAGCTCGAACATCTGCTGTTTGGCGACGGCCTGGCCACGGTCTCGGTTTATCTCGAAAAGCTGCAAGAGGCCGACAGCGGTGTGCCGCCCAGCGCCCGCCGCGGGGCCATGAACATCTATTCGCGGCGCGACGGCGAGCGGCTGGTGACGGTGCTTGGCGAGGTGCCGCTCGTCACACTCGAAGCCTTCGGGCGGCGCTTCGATGACACCGGTCTGACACGGACGGGCCGGCGGCAATGAACCATCGAGTGCGGCGCGGCGGCCGGGTCATCGCCGCCGGCGGCCGGACGATCGCGATCCGGCTCGACCCCGACGCCTGTGGTCCGTGCCGCACGGGGCAGGGCTGCGGCGCCGGGCTCCAGTTTTTTACCCGCGGCGAGGGCGAAATCCTCCGCGTACCATGGGCCGGCGCCGCATTTCCGCCCGGAACCCGGGTGATCGTGTCGATGTCCGATGCCCTGCTCGGCCGGCTCGGCGGCATCGCTTACGGTGCGCCGCTGGTGGGCTTGTTTGGCGGGCTGATCGCCGCCACATTGTTCGACACCGGCTGGCTCGATGCCCTGGTCGGCGGTTTCGCTCCGGCGGCGGCCGGGGTGTTGCCCCCCGCCCCGCCGGCGGGCGATTTTTTCACGCTTTGCCTGCTGGCCGGCGGTTTGCTGGCCGGGCTCGCCACCGGCCGCCGACTGTCCCGCCGCCTGTTGCCGGCCGCGCTGGAACTGGCGATCGAACCCATCGCCGAAGCGGGCGGCTGAGCCGCCGCCGTGATCCATCGTCCCGCCACCCGATCGAATTTGAAAAACTGGAGATCATGATGTTCAATGGCATCACCGTGACGACCACCAGGCGCGTTGCCGTCCGTTGGTTCGTCCTGCCTTTTGTCTGGGCCATGACGGCCTCGGCCGGCGCCCAGAACCTGCCGGATTTCACGCAATTGGTCGAGCGCGTGTCGCCGGCCGTGGTCAATGTCGAAACTGTGGCCTGGGGGCAAAGGGGGCCCGACAGCGACGGCGGCAGCGACAGCGAGGAAAGCCAGATTCCCGAACAGGACATCCCGGAACTGTTCCGCCGTTTCTTCGAGCCGTACGGCCCGCGCCGGCCGCGCGGCGAGCCCGACCGCCGCACCGGCGGCAGCGGCTTCATCATCGAGGCCGACGGCTATATCGTGACCAACCATCACGTCATCGACGGCGCCGACGGGATCACCGTGCGGCTCGCCGACCGGCGCGAATACCAGGCCGAATTGATCGGCTCGGACGAGGCCAGCGACATTGCGCTACTCAAGGTCGAAGCCAAGGATCTGCCGACCTTGCCGTTCGGCGATTCCAGCCGGCTCAAACCCGGCGAATGGGTGATCGCCATCGGCTCGCCGTTCAATTTCGAACAGACCGTCACCGCCGGCATCGTCAGCGCCAAGGGCCGGACCAACAACGCCCAGCAGTACGTGCCGTTCATCCAGACCGACGTGGCGATCAACCGCGGCAATTCCGGCGGCCCGTTGATCAACATGCAAGGTGAGGTGGTCGGTATCAATTCCTGGATATTAAGTTCGAGCGGCGGCTACATCGGCCTGTCGTTCTCGATCCCGAGCGAGGTGGCGCAATCGACGATCGCCCAGTTGCGCGACCAGGGCTTCGTGGCCCGCGGCCTGCTCGGCGTCGGCATCGAGGATCTGTCGCTCGACAAAGCCAAGGCACTCGGCCTCGACCGGCCGCGCGGCGCGCTGGTCAACCGGGTCGAAAAAGATAGCGCCGCGGCGCAAGCGGGCATCGAACCGGGCGATGTGATCCTGGAATTCAACGGCCAGCCGATCGAGCGGTACAACGATCTGCCGCCGCTGGTCGGCGCGACGCCGCCGGGCACCAAGGTAGAGATCGTCGTCCATCGCTGGGGCAAGCAGAAAACGCTGCGCGCCACGCTGAGCGAACTGCCGGCGCCCGACACCGCCCTGGCCCGCAGCCGCGGCGGCGGCGGCGAGATCGACAACCTGCTCGGCATCCGGGTCCGCGACCTGGACGACGCGACCCGCCAGCAGCTCGGCGATCCCGAGGGCGGCGTGCTGGTCACCGCAGTCGATGGCACCGCCGCCTACCGCGCCGGGCTGCGCCGTGGCGATCTGATCATGATGATCAACAACCAGAAAATCGCCGATGTCGCGGCGTTTCGGGAGTTGGTCACGGGCCTTGAGCCCGGCAAAACGGTGGCCTTGCTGATCTCGCGCAACGGCCAGACGACGTTTCTCGCCTTCACCCCTGATGAGGTTGGGTAAAGCGCACCGCGGCCATTGAATCGCGTCCCGCCCGCGCCCCGGCCCAGCCGCTGGGGCGCGCTATAATGCCGCGCCGATTTGCCTCCGCCCTAAGCGCCCGAGCCGCGATCGATGTCCGCCGCACTGACCCGTAACTTCTCGATCATCGCCCACGTCGATCACGGCAAATCGACGCTCGCCGATCGTTTCATCCAGCATTGCGGCGGCCTGAGCGCCCGCGAAATGGCCGCCCAGGTGCTCGACAGCATGGAGTTGGAGCGCGAGCGCGGCATCACGATCAAGGCGCAAAGCGTGACGCTCGACTACACCGCCGCCGACGGCCTGACTTATCGCCTCAATTTCATCGACACCCCGGGCCACGTCGATTTTTCATACGAAGTCTCGCGCTCGCTGGCTGCCTGTGAAGGCGCACTGCTGGTTGTCGATGCGGCACAGGGCGTCGAGGCGCAGAGCGTCGCCAATTGCTACACCGCGGTCGAGCAGGGGCTCGAGGTCGTGCCGGTGATCAACAAGATCGACCTGCCGTCGGCCGATGTCGAGCGGGTGCGCCGGCAGATCGAGGAGATCATCGGCATCGACGCGGCAGATGCGCTTTTAGTCAGCGCCAAGACCGGCGAGGGTGTGCCGGCGGTGCTCGAGGCGATCGTTGAGCGCATCCCGCCGCCGGGCGGCAACCCGGCAGGCCCGCTGCGCGCCCTGATCATCGATTCGTGGTTCGACAATTATCTGGGTGTGGTCTCGCTGGTCCGCGTGGTGGACGGGGCGCTCGCCGCCGGCGACAAGATCAAGCTGATGGCGAGCGGCGCGGTACACCAGGTAGAGCAGGTTGGCGTGTTCACCCCCAAGCGCACGGTCCGCGAGGCGCTGCGCAGCGGCGACGTCGGCTTTGTTTCGGCGACCATCAAGGATGTGCACGGCGCACCGGTCGGCGATACGATCACCGGTGTCAAGAATCCGGCCGCCGAACCGCTGCCCGGCTTTCGCCAGATACAGCCGCGCGTTTTCGCCGGGCTGTACCCGGTGGCCAGCGACGACTACCCGCAGATGCGCGAAGCGCTGGAGAAATTGCAACTCAACGACGCGGCGCTGCATTTCGAGGCGGAAACCTCCGAGGCCCTGGGTTTCGGCTTCCGCTGCGGTTTTCTCGGCCTGCTGCACATGGAGATCGTCCAGGAGCGGCTGGAGCGCGAATACCGGATCGAGCTCGTCACCACCGCGCCGACCGTGGTTTACGAACTTTTGCTCACCGACGACAGTGTGGAGAAACTGGAAAATCCGGCCCGCCTGCCGGCGGCCAACAAGATCGCCGAAATCCGCGAACCTTTGATTCTCGCCACGATCCTGACGCCGCAGGAATACGTCGGGGCGGTGCTCGGGCTGTGCGAGGAAAAGCGCGGTGTGCAGAAGAACCTGCAATACCTCGGCGGCCAGGTACAGATCACCTACGAGCTGCCGCTTGGCGAGGTGGTGCTCGATTTTTTCGACCGCCTGAAATCCCTGAGCCGCGGTTTTGCCTCTTTCGATTATCATTTTGCCCGTTACCAGGCCGGCCCCTTCGTCCGCCTCGATATACTGATCAACAACGAGAAAGTCGATGCCTTGTCGACCATCGTCCACCGCGCCCACGCCCAGCGCCGCGGCCGGGAGTTGACCGAAAGGCTGCGCGAACTGATTCCGCGGCAGATGTTCGAAGTCGCGATCCAGGCGGCGATCGGCGCCCAGATCATTGCCCGCAGCTCGGTCAAGGCGTTACGCAAGAACGTGCTGGCCAAGTGTTACGGCGGTGATGTGACGCGCAAGCGCAAACTTCTGGAAAAGCAGAAAGCGGGAAAGAAAAGGATGAAGCAGATCGGCCGCGTGGAAATCCCGCAGGAGGCCTTCCTGGCGGTGCTGCGCAGCGCCGACTCATAACATCCCCAAACGGCCGGCGATAGACGGCACCACTTAAGGACGCAACAATGTACTTTGATTTCGCTTTGATCTTGACAGTTCTGACCTTGCTGAGCGGCGCGATCTGGCTGCTCGACCGGCTGTTTTTTGCCGGCCGCCG
This sequence comes from Candidatus Jinrbaksania sp., assembly GCA_039794245.1. GTDB lineage: Bacteria > Pseudomonadota > Gammaproteobacteria > Xanthomonadales > Wenzhouxiangellaceae > DAITQM01. The sequence continues at coordinate 143,641 of JBDIVS010000003.1, read as the reverse complement.
CCGCGCCCGGCATGCCGCCGGCGACGAGAAAGCGGGGCGCGAGCCGGCGGTGGTCGAATACGCCCGCTCGTTTTTTCCGGTGTTGTTGCTGGTTCTGGTTTTCCGCTCGTTCCTTTTTGAGCCGTTCAAGATCCCGTCCGGCTCCATGCTGCCGACCCTGCTCGTCGGCGATTTCATCTTGGTGAACAAATACGTCTATGGCCTAAGGCTGCCGGTGCTCAATAGCAAAATCATCGAGATCGGCGAACCCGAGCGGGGCGACGTGATGGTTTTCCGCTACCCGCTGGACGAGAGACAAAATTACATCAAACGGGTGATCGGCCTGCCCGGCGACCGCATTACCTACCGCAACAAACAATTATTCATCAACGGCGAGGCGATGGCTCAGGTTCCGGACGGCCCCTATGAAGGGCGCGGTCGCAACGCGGTCGGCAGCCGGATACCGGCGCAGAAACGGACCGAGAATCTGGCCGGTAGGCGCCACGAGATTTTGATCGAAACCACCCAGCCGCAACCCGGCGAACAGAGCTGGGTCGTGCCCGAGGGGCATTATTTCATGATGGGCGACAACCGCGACCACAGCAGCGACAGCCGGGTCTGGGGGCTGGTCCCGGAAGGCAATATCGTCGGCCGGGCGCTGGCCATCTGGTGGCACTGGGATTGCAGCCGCGATTGCGTCGATTTCAGCCGCCTCGGCAATCGCATAGAATAAGTACGGTTTCACCGCCCAGGACGGGGGATAAAATGAAAGACGTGATCCAGCGCCAAGCGGGCATGACGCTCATCGGCTTTGTCCTGCTGCTCGGCATGCTGCTCTTTGCGGCCTACGTCGGGATGAAGATCGTTCCGGCCTATATCGATTATTTTTCCATCGTCAACGCCATGGAAGCGGTGGCCGCCGAGCCGGGGATCGCCGGCCGCCCGCCGCGCGAGATCCAGCAGAAGCTGTACAATCGGCTGTACATCAATTACGCCGACGACCTCGACCGCGACAGCGTTCGTGTGCTCAGGGCACGGGATAGTGTCGTGCTACGTGTCGAATACGAAGTCCGCGAGGCGCTGTTCGGCAACCTCGATGTCTGTATCGCCTTCAAAAAATCCGTCGTCCTGCGCTGAGCCGGCAGTTGGCGAAACGGCGGCACTCGAAGCCCGTCTCGGACACCGTTTTACCGATCCGGCGCTTCTGGCCACGGCGCTGACCCACCGTTCTTTGTCGCCGCACCACAACGAGCGGCTGGAGTTTCTCGGCGACGCGGTGCTCGGTATGGCGGTCACCGATTGGTTATACGGCAGCCGTCCCGAAGCCACCGAGGGCGAACTGAGTCGCTTGCGCGCCCGCTTGGTGCGCGGCGAGAGCTTGGCGTCGCTGGCCCGCGACCAGCTCGGCCTGGAAGGTCTGTTGCGCCTCGGCGAGGGGGAGATGAAAGGCGGCGGCCAATTTCGCGCCTCGCTGCTCGCCAACGCCTTCGAAGCGGTGATCGGCGCGCTGTACCTCGATGGCGGCTATCTTGCGGTGCAGCGGGCCGTCAAGGCACTGCTCCAGCCGGTGCTCGAGGCCCTGCCCGTGAGCGACGATCTCAAGGATCCGAAAACCCGCCTGCAGGAATGGCTGCAAGGGCGGGGCCGGGCGCTGCCGGTGTATGAAATCCGCAAGGTGAGCGGCCCCGAACACCACCGGTACTTCACTGTTGCCTGCGTCATCGATCGTGACGGCGGCGAATTTGTCGCCGCTGGCGGCAGCCGGCGGCGGGCCGAGCAGGCGGCGGCACGGCGTGCGCTGCAGGGCCTGGGCGTTGAACAGTCATGAGCTCTGAATCGGAGTTGCCGGCCGCGGCGGATGCGCTCCCGGAGCAGCTCGACCACGCCGGCTCCGTGGCGCTCGTCGGCCGGCCCAATGTCGGTAAGTCCAGCCTCCTCAACCGCCTGGTTGGTGTCCCCCTCAGCATCGTCACGCCCAAGGTGCAGACCACCCGCCGGCGGCTCGCCGGCATCGTCGAGCGCCCCGCGGCGCAATTGGTGCTGGTCGACACGCCGGGCTTGCTGCCGGCCGCGGCCAGCGCCCTCGACCGGCAAATGATGCGCGCTGCGCAATCGGCGCTCGCCGATTGCGATCTGGTGCTGCTGGTCGTCGAAGCCGGCCGCTTTACGCCGGCCGACGAACGTGCGGCGCGCGTCGCGGGTGCCGCCCGGCGGCCGCTGTTCGTGGCGCTGAACAAAATCGACCGGCTGGCCGACAAACGCCGCCTGTTGCCCTATATCGCCGAGTGCATCGCGCCGTTGCATGCCGCCGCGGTCTATCCGGTCTCGGCGCTGAACGGCGACGGGATCGCCGAACTCGAAGCCGGACTGATCGCGGCGCTGCCGCCGGGGCCGGCGCTGTACCCGCCGGGGCAGATCGCCGACCGCAACTGGCAGTTCATCGCCGCCGAAACCGTGCGTGAAGCCCTGATGCTGCGCCTGCACCAGGAGGTGCCGTACCGCCTGGCGGTGACGATCGAACGCTGGAAAGAGAGGCCCGGCTTGACGTCCATCGACGCGGCGATCTTCGTCGCCAAGGAAAGCCTGAAAGGCATCGTCATCGGCCGCGGCGGCGAAGTGCTGAAGCAGGCCGGCAGCCGTGCCCGGGCGAAGCTCGAAAAACTGCTCGGCCGGCACGTGATGTTGCGCTTATGGGTGCGGGTGCGCCGCGATTGGATCGATGACGCCAAAGCCGTTGCCGAACTCGGTGCCGGTGATTGTGCCTGATCATCCCGTCGGCGACGGCACTGATTGGGTGCTGCACCGCCGGCCGTGGCGCGAATCGAGCCTGTTGCTTGAAATCTGGAGCGCCGAGCACGGCCGCATCGCCGCCCTGGCGCGCGGCCTCAAGGGGCGGCGCGCCGCCTGGCGGGCACTGCTCCAGCCGTTCCGGCCGCTCGCCCTTAGCTATGCGGCACGTGGTGCGCTGTGGCCGCTCGCTGCGGTCGATGACGCCGGCCCGCCGCTCGCCTTGCACGGCATCAATTTATGCTGCGGATTCTATGTCAACGAATTGCTGCTCAGGCTGTTTCAGCGCCACGATCCGCACCCCGGTTTCGAGCCGCATTACCGGCAGGTGCTGCACCGCCTGGCGGGCGGTGCCGTACCGCCCGACGCTGCGCTCAGGGCTTTCGAATACGCTCTGCTGGCGGCCATCGGATATGCCTTGCAGCTCGACCGCGAAGGGCGGGGCGGCGCGCCGCTGGCGGCGGCGGGGCAATATGTTTACGATCCGGAGCACGGCCTCAGGCGCGGGGCGGCCGGCGCCGGGCAGCGGCTGTACAGCGGCGCCGCGCTTTTGGCCATCGGTGCCGGCGATTTCACGCAGCCCGAGACGCGCCGCGCGGCGCGCCATCTGCTGCACGCGGCGCTGGCGCCGCATCTCGGGCAAAAGCCGCTCAACAGCCGCAAACTGCTGGCCGCCATGCGGGGATTGGCGTGAAATGCCGCCCCGCCAATGGGTTTGTGGATTGTCGAGGTGATGATGAACACTGAATCCAAAAGCACGCCGCCGGCCGGCGGGTTGCGGCTCGGGGTCAATATCGACCATGTCGCGACCTTGCGGCAGGTGCGCGGTACGCCGTACCCCGATCTCACCGAGGCCGCCGAAGCTGCCCGCCGCGGCGGTGCCGATGTGCTGACTGTCCATTTGCGCGAAGACCGTCGGCATATCCAGGATGCCGATGTCGCCGCCTTGCGGGCCTGCGACACGCTGCCGATGAATCTGGAAATCGCGATCACAGGTGAGATGCTGGCGATCGCCGCGGCGACGGCTCCGGCCTGGTGTTGTCTGGTCCCCGAGCGGCGCGCCGAGTTGACCACCGAGGGCGGCCTCGACGTCGGCCGGGCGCTCGGCGCGGTCCGGGACGCGGTCACCCGCCTCCACGCGGCCTCGATCCGGGTGTCGTTGTTCATCGATCCCGATCGGGTGCAGATCGATGCGGCGCGCGAGTGCGGCGCCGACGCGGTCGAACTGCACACCGGGTGTTACGCTGATGCCCCCGCGGTGTTGCGCTCCGGCGCCCTGGAACAGATTGCCTCGGCCGCGGCGCATGCCAGGGCGGCCGGTCTCGAGGTCCACGCCGGCCACGGCTTGCACTACGCCAATGTGCAGCCGGTCGCGCGGTTACCTGAAATCGTCGAATTGAACATCGGCCACGCGCTGGTGGCGCGGGCGGTTTTTGCCGGACTCGAAACGGCGGTCCGGGAGATGAAGGCGCTGTGCGTCGGCCCGGCGGCGGGTTGAGGGGTGGCGGCCGCCCGCATACGTGATCAGCCGTTCGTCAAGCCGTTGTCCGCCGGGGTCGGGCCGCCGGGCGGCGGCGCGCCATGCAACACTTCGATGACTTTCAGGCCGCAGGCCAGCCAGCGCTGGTAACATTCGGCAAGATGGTCACGTTCGGCGCTGCGCAGCGCATCTTCGAGTTCCAGGCACAGGCTGCGCAAGGCGCTGGCGCCGCAATAACCGCAGCCGCCGATCATCCGGTGCACCTGCGCCGAAGCCGCTTCGAGATTGCCGGCGGCGAGATGGTCATCGATCAGCGGCATCCGGTTCACCAGATCCTCAGCCAGCATGGCGCGCAATTCCCCGAGCATGGTCTCGTCGCCGAGCGTCGCCTGCCGCGCCGCGTCGTCGTCGAACAGCGGCAACAGGTTCAGGTATTCGTCTTCTTCGACGGCGGCGGTAGGCAGGCTGCCGTTCAGGCGTTGGGTCAATGAAAAAGCGAGGTGCGCCGGGGCCTGTTCGAGCGGCAGCGAGACCGCGAAGCCGGCGGCTTCGAGACGCTCGGGGTCGAGCCGCAATTCGGACTGGAACAGGGCGATGGCTCTGCCGCGCTCGAGGTGGCTGTGGTGCGCCAGCCACATCGCCCATTGCGCCGGCCGGCGCAGGCAGACCAGCAGCAGGTCGCCGCTGGCGACCCCGGCCCCGGCCAGTGCCGAAAAACTGCATGGCGCAGGGCGGAGCGGCGCGCCGTGCAGCGCCAGATGGGCGCGCAACGGAATGGAGCGCAATGGCTGGTCATCGACAAAAAGCACAGCATCGCTGGACATGGCTGGTTGCTTCTTCCTTCTTGAGCCTGATTATAGAAGCCGCTGCGGCGCCGCCCCCGGCCGCATTGCAGCCGGTACTGGAACAGGGGTGGTACCCGGCCGAATGGACTATGCAATTATCGGGCCTGAAATGGGGCCCCTGGTCAGTGCCGGCGATCACTCTCGATATCCGCTGCCCGGCAGGGGGCGCGGCACAGATACTGCCGGCCTGCGACCAGGGCACCTGGACCTGGCGCCCGAGCGGCCCACCGGTGCTGCGCGGCTGGTACCGCTGGCTTCCGGGACAGTCATTGCAGATCGGTACCGGACCCCGTCCCACCCTGCCCCCCCAGAATCCCGCGGCGCCCCCGGCCGGCGCTACCGGGACAGTCACTGATTCCCCGGCCGGCGATCCGGGGGCAGTCAGCGATTCCAGGACAGTCATGAACAGCGATTCCAGGACAGTCATGAACGGGGATTTTGGGTCCGAAGATACCGGGACAGTCATGAAAGATTCCGGGACAATCATGAAGAAAGATTCCGGGACAATCATGAACGGGGATTCCGGAAACGTCGTCACCTGTCCCGCGGAGCCGTCATTGCCGGCCGGTGCCGGCGAGGATGCGGCCGGTTTCGTTTTGCGGGTGGATTTCGACCAGGCGCTGCCGGCTGCGTTCTCCTGGTGTTTTGAAGCGCGCGGCAACAGCTTCGGGGGGGTGTCTGCCGGCTGGCCGGTCGCCTGGGGGGAGCCGCCGGCGCTGGCGGGGCAGTGGCATTTGGCGGCCCGGGGCAACGAACGGTCGGCAGCGGTCCGCCTGGCGATCGGCGACGGGCAGATCGAGAGCGCCGCAGGGTTGGTGGCCGGCGAGGGATTGAAAATCGATGCCGAAGCCGCCGTGCAGCGTGTCGCGGCGGGCTGGACCGCCGCGTTGCGCTTCGACCTCGGCCCGGGCGAGATCTTGCTCGGCGATATCTATCTCGCCCCCGATGAGACGCCGCTGCGCCTGTCATTGATTGGGCGTTACGACGACGGCGGCGCCTGGGCCGTCGAGCGATTGGTTTTTTCGGACCCGGCCGGGCTCGAGGCCACCGGCGAGGCGCACGGCGACCGCGCCGGCCCGAACGAATTCGGCCTCCGGCTTGCACCGCTCGATCTCGCTCCGCTCCAGGCGGGTTATTTCGCCGGCTGGCTGGCACGTCAGGGCTGGCAGGGCCTGTCACTGGGTGGGCGGATCGCCGGCCGGCTGCAATGGCGGCGTGGCCTGGGCGTCGATGCCGATCTCGAACTTTCCGGGGCCGGTATCGACGATCCGTCGGGCCGCCTGCATCTCGACGGCCTTGACGCAACGCTCGCCTGGCGCGCCGGCGGCGGGCGCCCGGCGCTCAACCTGGCGCGCTGGAACACCTTGACCATCGGGGCCTTGACTTTCGGCGGTGCCGAGTTGCACGGCGTGGCGGCGGCACACAGCTTCGCCCTGACCGCACCGCTCCGCTTGCCGCTGTACGACGGGGCCTTGCATCTCGACCGGCTGGCGGTCAGCGCGCCGCCCGGCGCGCCGCCGGCGATCGGCCTCGAAGCCCGATTGGAAAGCCTGGACCTGACGGCGTTGTCCGCGGCATTCGGCTGGCTGCCGTTCACCGGCCGGGTTTCCGGCACCTTGCCGGGTGCGCGCTACCGCGAGGGCGTGCTGCACCTCGACGGCGAGGTGCGTGTCGAGCTGTTCGGCGGCAGCGTCACGTTGCACGGCGTGTCGATCGAACGGCCGTTCGGCGTCTTGCCGGCGCTGGCCGGCGAGATCGACATCGCGGCGATTGACCTGGAGCAATTGACTTCGGCTTTGCCGATCGGCTTCATGACCGGTACGCTCGAAGGCCATCTCAGGCACCTGCGTCTGCTCGACTGGCAGCCGGTGGCGTTCGACGGTTGGCTCGGCAGCGCGCCGGGCAGGGGCGGGCGGATCAGCCAGCGGGCGGTCGATTCGATCAGCCGCCTCGGCGGCGGCGTGGGGATCGACAGCTTGGTGCTCAGATTGTTCGAGACGTTCCCGTATCGCCGTTTCGGACTGGGTTGCCGGCTGCAACAGGGTGTTTGTCTGATGCAGGGCACCGGGGCGCCGGCCGGCGAGAGCGGGCCGGGGGCGAACGACTCGTTCGTGATCGTCGAAGGCCGCGGGCTGCCCCGCCTGACCGTCGTCGGCCACGAGCGCCGGGTCGATTGGCCGCGCCTGCTCGCCAACCTGAAGCGGCTGGTGTCCGGAGAATTGCAGGCGGGCACGGCACAATGATCCGCCGGATGCGGGCTTGCTATGATGGTGTCATCGCCGGGCGTTTTGTGCTCTCCTTGCACCGAAACGTCGCTATCGGGAGTCTTGCCGAGATGTCAATACTACGTCGCCACTTACTTGTTCTCGATGCCGAAAACCGCTTCGCTGCCCGGCTGTTGCCGGCCCTGGCCGTTTTCGCCTGGCTGGGCTCGTGCGTCACGATCAATGTTTATTTCCCGGCCGCCGCCGCCGAGCAGGCCGCCGACCGGATCATTCAGAACGTGCTCGGTGCACCGCCCGAGAATGAAACAAGCCGAAATGGCAATGGGGCGGAAGACCAGGGCACCGGGGCGCGGCTGCCATCAGGCTTCTCGCCGCTCGATCTGCTGATCCCCGCGGCGCACGCCCAGGCGGAGGCCGACCTCGAAATTGACACTCCGGCGATCCGCGCCCTGGAGCAGCGTATGCGCGACCGCCAGCAGACCGTTCTGGCACTGCATTTTGCTTCCGGCGCCCTCGGTTTCGGCAATGACGGGCTGGTCGCGGTGCGCGAGCGGACGGCGCTGCCGCTTGCCGCCCGCCGGCTGGTCGAGGCCGCGGTGGCGGCGGAGAACCAGGATCGCCGGGCGTTGTACCGGGAAATCGCGGTGGCCAACGGTCACCCGGAATGGGAAGACGACATCCGCCGGACATTCGCCCGGCGGTGGATTGCAATGGCGCCGCCCGGCTGGTATTACCAGAACGAACAGGGGGTATGGACACAGAAATAACCGCGCCGCGCGGCGCCCCGTCCGAGGTCGTCGAGGCGGTGATCGGCGGCCTGACGCACGACGGCCGCGGCGTGGCACGGACGGACGGCAAGGCGTTGTTCGTGCACGGCGCGCTGCCCGGCGAGATCGTCACCGCCCGCCTATACCGCCGCCACCGCCGTTACGATGAAGCGGAAATCCGGGAGGTCATCACCCCTTCGCCGGACCGGGTCGCGGCCCGGTGCGCCCACGTGGCGCGCTGCGGCGGCTGTGCCTTGCAGCACCTCGACCCGGTGCGGCAGATCGAATTCAAGCAGCACCAGGTGCTCGATGACCTGCAAAGGATCGGCAACGTCGCGCCAGGCGAGATCGCCTCTCCGCTCACCGGGCCGCTGTGGGGTTACCGCGACAAGGCACGGCTCAGCGTCAGGCTGGTCGAGAAAATGGGCCGCGTGCTGGTCGGCTTCCGCGAGCACGCCGGCCGCTGGGTGGCCGATGTCAGCCACTGCCATATCCTGCACCCGGCGATCGGCGGGCGGATCGCGGCGCTCGCCGAGCTGATCGCCGGTCTCGAGTGCGCCGCCCGGATACCGCAGATCGAGGTCGCCTGCGACGAGACACGGCGGATTTTGATCATCCGGCACCTCGCACCGCTCGGGGCGGCCGACCGCGAAAGACTCGCCCGTTTCGGTACCGAACACCGGATCGAGTTCTGGTTACAAGCGGCAGGGCCGGAAAGCGTCCAGCCGCTGGACGGTGAAGCCCGGCTGCTTGGCTACACGGTCGGCGAGCCGCCGGTCGAACTGCACTTCTCGCCGGCGCAGTTCACCCAGGTCAACCCCGTGGTCAACCGCAAGATGGTGACTCGTGCCCTCGACTGGCTAGAGCCCGCCGCCGGCGACGCGGTGCTCGACCTGTTCTGCGGTATCGGCAACTTTGCGCTGCCCTTCGCCGCCCGCGGGGCGCGGGTGACCGGTATCGAAGGTGCGGCCGATGCCGTGGCGCAGGCCGGGGAAAATGCCAGGCACAACAAGTTGGGCGAGCGCGCCCGCTTCCACACCTTCGATCTCAGGCTCGATCCAGGCCGTGAACCCTGGTTCGGACCGGCCGCCAAAGTCATCCTCGATCCGCCGCGCAGCGGCGCCGCCGAGGTCATGTCGTGGCTCGCCGCGACCGGGGCCGGGGCGGTGCTTTACGTCTCCTGCCAGTCGGCCAGTCTGGCCCGCGATGCCGGCGAGCTGGTCCACCGCCATGGTTATCGCCTCGAACGGGTCGGGGTCGCCGACCTGTTTCCGCATACTGCACATATCGAAACGATGGCCCTGTTCCGGCGTGTCCGGGGGTAAGGCGTGCGCCGCAACCGCCCGTTGGGAGTGCCACCAGGGCCGCTGTTGATCGGCTTGCCGGCCGGTGACCCCGGGCCGGCCGGTCAATGGTTGCGCCACCCCTGGGTCGGCGGTGTCGTGTTGTTTTCCCGCAACGCTGGCCCGCCGGCGGCGATGCGCGACCTGACCGCCGCGATCCGAGCCGCCCGGCCGGGTCCATTGCTGCTCGCCGTCGATCACGAAGGGGGGGCGGTGCAACGCCTGCGCCAGGGGTTTACCCGCCTGCCGCCGCTGGCCCGGTACGGCCATCTGGCCACAGCCGACAAACGGCAGGCGCGGCGTGCCGCTTACGCCCACGGCCGGGTGACCGCCGGTGAGTTGCTGGCCGCCGGCATCGATCTTGCCTTCGCTCCGGTGCTCGACCTCGCGCGCGGCAGCCGGGTCATCGGCGAGCGCGCGTTTGCCGCCGATCCTTTATTGGTCACCGAACTCGGCGCGGCGCTAATCGCCGGCCTCAGGGCCGGCGGTATGGCCGCCGTCGGCAAGCATTTCCCAGGCCACGGCACGGCATTCGAGGACAGTCACCAGCATGTCGTCGAGGATCCGCGCCCCTACGATCGAATCGCCGCCGCCGATCTTCTGCCGTTTCGCGCCCTCGCCCGGCAGTTGCCGGGGATCATGATGGCGCATGTCGTGTACCCAAAGGTCGATCCGCAGCCGGCCGGATTTTCGGCGGCCTGGATCGGCCGGGTGCTGCGCGGCGATTGGGGCTACCGCGGCGCCGTGATTTCCGACGACCTGGGTATGGCCGGTGCCGCCGGCGCCGGAGACCTTGTGGCGCGTCTCGACGCGGCGCTGACCGCCGGTTGCGATCTGGCGCTGGTGTGCGACCCGGACGACAGCGCCGCCTTGCTCGGCGCCCTCGATCGCCGGCCGGCGCCCGACGCCCGCGCCGCGGTGAGCGCCCTGCTGGGCCGCACGCCGCGCCGTTTCAGCCGCTCCTTGCGCCACTGGCAGCGGATCTCGGCCGCCGCGGCAGGGCCGTAGAAGCCCTGGATTAGGGACAGGCATCTGGATTTAGGACAGGCATCGAACGGGACCGGGCCGGCGACCGTCCCGCCGTGGGGATCGGTCCGGCCGCCGGTGTTCATCAAAAATTCAAGAAAAAGACATGCCCGGGGGCTTGCATACGAGCCCGTATCGTCGCATCTTGACAAACAGGCCGCAATGTGACGAAAATCGGCACAAGTGGTCACGGGATGTCAGGCGGACCGGGCACCGCCGCAAGCGCGGCACCGCAAGTCCGGTCTAAGGCGATATCCCGGACGCCCGGAGATGGCCCAGGCGCCGCCAATGATGCAGGCGGCCCGACAAGGTGAGTCAGGCATGTCGAGGAGCGACATCATGGAAGACACGTTGATTCTGTCTACGATCGGACTCAGCGACAAGGACCAGGTGGTCCTCAAGTCGTTGTTTTCGCTGGTTTCCGACGATCTCGCCAAACCCTGGCGCATCGCTGACGGTCTGGATGCCGACGTCATGCTGGTTGACGTCGATGACGAGAACGGCCGCAGCGCCTGGGAGAAACTGGCCGCCGAGCCGCACCGCAAGTGCGCCGCGCTGACCCGTAACCGGACGTTCAGCGCCCCCTTCCTGCTCCACAAGCCCCTGCGCAGCAAGGAAATCATCGAGTTGCTCAACGATTATGCGGTGGCCAGCCACGGCCCGGCCGAGGACGGTGCCTGGCGCTCGCTCGTGCTCAGCCACAAACAGGATCATTACACGCTGGCCGAGCACCTCAAGCGCCGGAGCTGGAATCAGCCGGTGCTGCTGCGCCGGATCGGGGCCCCCGATCTGATCATCGATAGCGGTTCCGGCAGTTGGTATTCCGAAGCGCCGCTGGCCCGCCTGGTGGTGTATTTCCATGATCAGATTGCGGCCGAGGAAGCCTATCCGCTGAGCCACCGGCAATTGCTGGAAGTGACTTCCGGCTTGGCGCGCAATCCGTTGATCGACCTGCAATGGCAGTCGGCCCTGCATCTCGGCGGTGGCCAGCTTCATCCCGATCTGGACCCCGACCGGCGGGTCGGCCTGCTGCGTCTGCCGCCGCAGGCGCGGGAGGATGCCGATCATCTCAAAATCGCCGAAAAACTCATCGCCGGCCCGCACACGCCGCGGGCGCTCGCTGCCGATTGTGCTACCGCGAGCGACGAGATCGCCCGTTTTTTGAACGCCTGCCTGTATTGCGGCTGGCTGATCGTCGACCGCTCGCCGATTGCAGTGGCCCAGGCGCATTGACGCCGGTCATTCCGCTTTCTTTGCTTGCCATTGTGCGCCGGGGGAGTCTCCCATCCCCGTTATTCCCGCAAATGCGGGATCCGCTCAAAAAAAACCTGGATTCCGGATAACGGTGATGCCGTTTCCGGAATGATAAAAGTGCCAGTGTCGAAATCCGCCGGTGGGTGCCGCCGGGGTGTGCCGGCATGCGGCTATAATGGCGCGCATGCAAACCACAAGCGGGCGCGGCGAGCGCCATTGTGATTATCGCTGCGCGATCTATCCCGGCACTTTCGACCCCATCACCAACGGCCACAGCGACCTGGTCGCCCGTGCCGCGCGGCTGTACGACCGGCTGATCGTGGCGATCGCCGAAAGTCCGCACAAGTCGCCGCTTTTGACACTGGATGAACGGGTGACTTTGGCGCGTACGGTGCTGGCCGCTCATCACAATGTCGAGGTCATCGGTTTTTCGACGCTGCTCGCCTCTTTCGTCCGCTCCCAGGGGGCCGGCGTGCTGTTGCGCGGCTTGCGCGCGGTGTCGGATTTCGAATATGAATTTCAACTGGCCAGCATGAACCGCCACCTGGTGGGCGAAGTGGAAACGGTGTTCCTGACGCCGGCCGAGGAGTACAGTTTCATATCGGCGTCACTGGTCAAGGAGATCGCCCGCCTGGGCGGCGATATTGACGAATTCGTGCATCCCGCTGTCAGCCGGGCGCTGGCCCGCCGGTTCAAGGAGTAGCAAGGTGGCGCTCAAGATTGAACCCACCTGCATCAACTGCGATGTGTGCGAGCCGGCGTGCCCCAACCAGGCGATCACGCTCGGCTTGGAATACTACGAGATCGACCCGGCGCGCTGTACCGAGTGCATAGGGCATTACGCCGTACCGCAATGCCAGGAAGTGTGCCCGGTCGAGTGCATCGTGCCTGACCCGGAGCGCCGGGAAACGCGGGCGCAATTGTTAGCCAAATACCATTTTTTAACCGACGGCGAAAAGGACGCAGCGGCATGAACGCTTTCATATCCGGAAGGAAGTTGTTTTTGCGTTTTGCCGGAGTACTCGTTGCGCTGTGGGCTGTCGCTGCTCCGGCCGCTGCACCGCATTACGCCGCAGTCGCCAGTGCCCATTATCTGGCCACCGCCGCCGGCCACGAGATCCTCGAAGCCGGTGGCAATGCGTTCGATGCGGCGGTGGCGGTGGCCGCGGCACTGGCCGTGGTCGAGCCGTCGAGTTCGGGGCTGGGCGGCGGCGCTTTCTACCTGTTGCACCGGGCGGCCGACGGCAGGTCGGTGATGGTCGACGGCCGCGAGACGGCACCGGCTGCGGCACACCGCGATATGTACCTCGATCACAACGGCGAGGTCGAACGTGACTTGGCAGTCAACGGCCCGCTCGCCGCCGGCATACCGGGCCAGCCGGCGGCGCTTGCCTGGCTGGCCGAACACTACGGCCGCCTGCCGCTGGCCAGAAGTCTCGCGCCGGCGATTCGTATCGCCCGCAATGGTTTCGCCGTGGATGATAAATACCGGGCGCTGCTGGCCGGCCGCCGTGCAGTCATGCAACGCTGGCCGGCGGCCAGCGCGGTGTTTCTGAAAGATGGCGAAGTCCCGACCGAAGGCGCGGTGATCCGCCAGGAGGATCTCGCCCGGACCCTCGAACTGCTCGCCGCCGAAGGCGCCGCCGGTTTTTACCGCGGCCGGTTTGCCGAGCGCTTGGTCGCCGGGGTGCGCGCTGCGGGCGGCATCTGGACGATTGATGATCTCGCCCGCTACACCGTCAAGGAACGCGAGCCGATCATCATCGATTACCGCGGGTTCCGGGTGATCACCGCGCCGCCGCCGTCGTCGGGCGGCATCGCGCTGGCCGAAATTCTGAACATCGTCGAAGCCTATCCGCTCGACGCACTGGACAAGGTTCAACGGGCCCACCTGCTGGTCGAGGCGATGCGCCGCGCTTACCGCGACCGCAGCATTTATCTCGGCGACCCGGATTTCGTCGAGGTGCCGCAGCGCCTGCTGCTCAGCGACGATTATGCCGCCGGGTTGCGCGCCGCGATCCGTCTCGACCGTGCGACGCCGAGCGATCTGATCGCCGGTTTCGCCGATGCGCCCAAAGGGGCCGATACCACGCACTTCTCGCTGCTCGACCGCGACGGCAATATGGTCGCCGGCACCTTGACCGTGAATCTGCCTTTCGGCTCGGCGTTCATGGCCCCGGGCAGCGGTTTTCTGCTCAACAACGAGATGGACGATTTCTCGGCCAAACCCGGCACACCGAACGCGTTTGGACTTTTGGGCTATACCGCCAATGCGATCGAACCGGGCAAGCGCATGCTCTCCAGCATGACGCCGACCATTGTCGTCGGCCCTGAGCGTACGGCGGTGCTCGGCACACCGGGCGGCAGCCGGATCATCACGATGGTGCTGCTCGGTGTTCTCGATTTCGTAGCCGGTAACGGACCTGAATCGTGGGTCGCGCTGCCGCGCTTCCATCACCAGTACTATCCAGACGAGATCAGCGCCGAACCGGGTGCTTTCGACAGCACTGAAAGCGCCGCGCTCGAAGCGCTCGGTCATGTCGTCAACGCTGCCGGCCGCACCTGGGGCAATATGCACGGCGTGATGTGGCAGCGCAAGACGGGCGAAGTCAGCGCCGCCAGCGATCCGCGCTGGGCCGCCGGCAAAGCCGAAGTGCGCTGACCTCGAGGTGACTGAACAAGAGCTCATCTCGCTGGTGCTCGGTTTCGGGCGTACCGACGAGCCCTATCTGCGCTGGCACGCCCGGCGCTTTGTCCTGACCAAGCAACTCGTCGAGCGCGGCTTCGACGGCTGCCGGCCGCAGCGCATCCTTGATATCGGCGCCCACTGGCTGCACCAGGCGGTGCTCTACGCCGCCGACGGCCACCGGGTCACCGCCGCCGAGATCGCCGGCATCCCAAACGTCGAATCGGTGCAGAAGATGGCATCGGCGCACCGCATCGAGATTTGCACGATCGCCGATCTTGCCCGGCCGGATGTTTTCGACGACCTGGCCGGGGCGTCGTACGACCTGGTGCTGTTCACCGAAATCATCGAGCACATCACGTTCAACCCGGTGGCCATGTGGCAGGCGGTACGCCGCGTTCTGAAGCCCGGGGGTAAAGTGATCGTCACCACGCCGAACTATTATTTCAGCCGCTCACGCGCCTGGGATGTGGGCCGTTTTGTCGGCCGCAGGGGCGGCGGCATCACGGTTGACGATATCGTCGGTATGATCACCTACGGCCACCACTGGAAGGAATACAGCGGCCGCGAGATCATCCGCTATTTTTCGCTGCTGCCGTGCGGATTTCGCGTGGCGGATATCCGCTACATCAACGTCAATGACCACCACCGGGCGGCCGGCCGCTGGCCGCTCAACCGCACCTTGAACTTCCTCGAACGGCGGATCGGCATCCTGCGCGATACGATTTATGCCGAAGTCGTCGTTTCCTGATTGACCCGTCAATTTTGCGCAAGCACCAACAAATTCACGTAGGACTGTGGCGATCCTGAATTTTGGGTCAGGCTGAGACGCCCAGCCGGCGGGATGCCCGCCGGGGGCGGGGTCATTCGGGTAGTGCCAAATCGTCGATCAGGGCGCGCAGGAAGCGGGCGGCTTCGCCGCCGGTGCAGGCGCGGTGGTCGAAAGTCAACGACAGCGGGATCGTGCGATGCACTTCGAAACCGCCGAGCACCGGTACCACCTCGTGGCGCAATTTGCCGGCGGCGAGGATCGCGACGCACGGAGGCGTGATCACCGGGGTGGCGTAGCGGCCGGCGAAAACGCCAAAATTGGACAGCACGATCGTGTAGTCCTTGAAGTCGGCGGGCGGGTTGCTGCGCTCCTTGATCTGCCGGCGCAGCGTGTCGATCGCGGCGCGCAGTTCGGCGGCATTTTTCCGATGGATGCCGCGCAGCGCGGCGACGAACAGGCCGTCTGGGGTATCGACCGCGATGCCGGCGTCCATGCCCTTGTGGACCATGCGTACACCCTCATCGCCGTTGAACCAGGCGTTGAGGCCGGGTTCGGCGCGTGCTCCGGCCCACAGTGCGCGGAGCAGGCGGACGGTGATGTCCTGGCCGTCTTTCCAGCGTTGGATATCGGCGTCGTCCATCAGCGTCGTCGGGACGATTTTGGCGTGGGCCTCGCTCATCGTCCGCGCCATCGTCCGCCGCGTGCCGCGCAGCGGTTCCCAGGCGCCTGCAGGCGCTGCCATGGCGGGTTGCGGCGCGGCCTGGGCGGCCGGCGTTTTTGCTGCCGGCGAAGGCGGTGTGGGCGCCTGATCGGCGGCCGGCGGCTCATCATCCGGCGGCGGCTGAGCGGCGAAATCGCGCACGTCTTTGGCGGTGATGACGCCGTCCTTGCCGCTCGGCGTGACGCGCCGCAGATCGACCTTGAGCTTTTTGGCCAGCGCCCTGACCGCCGGGCTGACCTTGGCGCCGCCGATGTCGCTGAGCTGGGGCTGCAATACCTTGCCGGCGGTATCCATCACGCCGACGACGGTGCCGGTATCGGGGCGGTCAGCTTCGTGTTCGGTTGTTGCCGCGGCGTCCGGAGCGGGCTCGCCGGCGGCTTCGGCCACGGCCGCTCGTTCAGCCGTTGCCGGCGTTTCGCCGCCGCCCGGCGCTTCGGCAGTTTCGCCCTCGATGATAAAGCCGATCAAGGGTTTGCCGACCTCGATCACGTCGCCGGCCTTGCCGTAAAGTTTGCCGACCTTGCCGCTGTAGGGGCTCGGTACCTCGACCACCGCCTTGGCGGTTTCCATCGACACCATCGGTTGATCGACCTTGAGGTCATCGCCCTCGGCGACCAGCCATTCGGCGATCTCGGCGTCGGGCAGGCCCTCGCCGAGATCCGGCAGGTTGAAGATTTTCATGAGACCTCCATCACTTCACGCACGGCGTTCAGGACGCGCTTGGTGCCGGGCATGTATTTCATTTCCATTTTGTAAAGTGGCATCACGGTGTCGTAGCCGGTCACCCGTTTGACCGGGGCGTGCAGCGACCACAGACCGGCGTCGGCCAGCGCGGCGGCGATTTCGCCGCCCATGCCGCCGGTGCGCGCCGCCTCGTGGACGATCACGCAACGCCCGGTTTTGGCCACCGATTCGAGGATGGTCTCGGTGTCCAGCGGTTTGATGGTGGCGACGTCGATCACTTCGGCGCTGATGCCCTCGGCGGCGAGTTGATCGGCGGCTTCCAGTGTTTCCTTGATGCTCGCCCCCCAGGTCACAAGCGTAACGTCGCTGCCGTCGCGGACGACGTAGCAGACATCGAGCGGCAACTCCTCGCCGTTGTCATCGACTTCTTCTTTCTGCCAGCGATAGATGCGCTTGGGTTCGAGAAAGACCACCGGGTCGGGATCGCGGATCGCGGCCAGCAGAAGACCATAAGCGCGGGCCGGTGACGACGGGATCACGACGCGGATGCCGGGGATATGAGCGAACATCGCCTCGGTGCTTTCCGAATGGTGTTCCGGGGCGTGGATGCCGCCGCCGAACGGGGCGCGCAGCACCATCGGGCACGACATCCGGCCGCGCGTCCGGTGCCGGAGGCGGGCGGCGTGGCAGACGATGTGGTCGATCATCGGATAGATGAAGCCCATGAACTGCGCCTCGGCCACCGGTTTCATGCCCTGGGCCGCGAGACCGACACTGAGACCGGCGATCATCACCTCGGCGAGCGGTGTGTCGATGACGCGCTGTTCGCCGAAGCGCTCCTGCAGGCCGACGGTGGCGCGGAACACGCCGCCGTTGATGCCCACGTCCTCGCCGAGGACGAGCACCGCAGGGTCTTCTTCCATGGCCCGCGCCAGGGCCATGGTGACGGCTTCGAGCAGTGTGATTTCCGCCATTACTGCAACTCCTCCAGGGCCCGGCGCTTCTGCGCCGCGAGATCGTGCGGCAGCGTCTTGAACAGATAACTGAACATCGCGGCCAGCGGCTGCGGTGGCGTATTCAGGTATTCCTCGACCGCCGCCTCGACTTTTTTCGCGCACTCGTCCTGCATCTGCTGCTCCTTGATGTCGTCCCAGGCGCCTTCGGCGGTCAGGTACTGGCGCAGGCGTTTCAGCGGCTCGCGGCTCCAGGCTTCCTCGACTTCCGCGGCGGGGCGGTAGCGGCGGGCGTCGTCGGCGGTGGTGTGGTCGCTGAGGCGGTAGGTCAGCATCTCGATCACCGACGCCCCTTTGCCGCTGCGCGCCCGCTCGATGGCTTTTTCCATCGCCCAGCGGCAGGCTACGATGTCGTTGCCGTCGACTTGAATCCCGGGCAGGCCGCCGCCGAGTGCTTTTTGCGCCAGGGTCTGTGCCTTGTTCTGTTTCGAGCGCGGCACCGAAATCGCCCATTGGTTGTTGACGATGACCAGCACGAGCGGCAGATCGAAGGCGCTCGCCGCGTTGATCGCTTCGAGGAAATCGCCTTTCGAACTGCCGCCGTCGCCGACCACGCCGACCGCGACGCGCGGTTCGCCGCGCAGTTTGAAGGCCAGCGCCGCACCGGCGGCGTGCAGGCACTGGGTGGCGATCGGTACGCACCACGCAAAGTCGTGTTTAGGCGCGTGCTGGAAATGGTTGCCGCGCTCGTCGCCGCCCCAGTAGAGCAGGATTTCTGACATCTTGACGCCGCGGTACATCTGGGCGCCGTATTCGCGGTACATCGGCGCCAGGCAATCCTCTGGGCGCATCGCCGAGCCGATCGCGATGTGTGCCGCCTCGTGGCCGAGGCAGGAGGCGTAGGTGCCGAGTTTGCCGGTGCGCTGCAGGGCCACCGCTTTCTTGTCGAACGAGCGGACCAGGCTCATCAGGCGGTAGAGCTCGGTCAGCTCGCGCGTGTCGCGGGCGATGGCCGGTGATTGTTCGGGATTGAGGAGTTTGCCTTCGGGGTCGAGAAACTGGTGGTAGTCGATCTTGAAACTGGCAACCGTTGTTGTCATAGCGGATCTTCCTGATGGCCTGCGGGGCGATGGCCACGGTCATCGCGGCCAAATAGTATAACCTTTGGGAACGCTGCTTCATCCGCAGCCTTCTTTGGACTCGATCCGCAGATGGGTGAATTCGGCGTTTCGTTTCGATCCGGGCCGGGTAGCGGCTCGCCGCAACCCTAGGGGGCGATCGCTTCGCCGCCGGGCGCGGGTGTGTTCGTCTCCGGCGGATACCACAGGGCGCCGAGAATCTGCGGCGCCCGGGCCCCGGTGATCGGCGGCGTCGCGCTCGCCTTGCAGGCGAGCCTGCGCCACGCCAGCCAGGCGATCAGCAGCCCTTCGACCCAATCGGGATCGAGCCCGGCGGCGGCCGTGGAACGCACCGGACAGGGCGCGAGCCGGGACTCGATCGCCCGCATCAAAACCGGATTATGCACGCCGCCACCGCAGACTAAAAGTTCATCGAGTGCCGCATCGCGCGCCGCGGCGGCGGCGGTCTCGGCGGTCAGCGCCAGCAGCGTGGCCTGGACGTCCTCGGGCCGGTCTCGTCCGAGATCGCCGCCGTGGCGCGCCAGCCAGGCCAGGTGAAAGGTTTCGCGCCCGGTGCTTTTCGGCGGCGGCCGGGCGAAGTACGGATCGGCCAACAGGCGCGCGAGCAGTTCGGGCAGCACCCGGCCGCGGGCCGCAAAGCCGCCTTCGCGATCGAACGCCTCGCCGGTGTGTTTCAGGCACCAGGCGTCGAGCAGCGCGTTCGCCGGCCCGGTATCAAAACCGGTGGTATCGCCAGCGGCGCCGATGACCGTGAGGTTGGCGATGCCGCCGAGATTCAGCACGCCGCGCCGGCGGCCGGGCAGGGAGAACAGGGCGCGGTGCAGCAGCGGGGCGAGCGGCGCGCCCTGGCCGCCGGCCGCCAGGTCGGCGCTGCGCAGATCGCCGACCACCGGCAAGTTGAGTTCGAAAGCCAGTTTCGCCGGCTCGCCGAGTTGCAGGGACCAAGGTGGATCGGCGTCGGGAAAATGGCACAAGGTCTGGCCGTGGAAGCCCACGGCGGCGATCGCCGCCGGCTCGAGACCGGCGCCGCTGAGCAGCGCGCGCGCTGCGGATGCGAACAGCATGGTCACCTGGTGCTGGAGTTCGAACAACTCACCGAGCGCCAGTGCCGCGGGCTCCTGCGCCGCGGCGAGCAGGCGGCGGCGCAATGCTGCCGGCCACGGGTGGCTGTGGGCGGCGAGCAGTTGCGGCCGTTCGCCGGCGATGCCGGCGGCGACGGCATCGACAGCATCCATACTGGTGCCCGAAATTAAACCGAGGTAGATTCGGTCGTGACTCACGGCGCGGCGGCGGCCATCATGACCGGCGGTGGATCCTGCAGGCTGGTCAGGTGGGCGAGCAACGGCACAGCGTGGTTGCGGAATTCGGCTAGGCGCGCGGCCGGCACCGGGTCGGCGGCCGGCAACTGGATGGTCCGCGGGTTGCGGTGCTGGCCGGCGACCAGAAACTCGTAATGCAGGTGCGGGCCGTTGGCCAGCCCGGTGGCGCCGACCAGGCCGATCGTCTGCCCCTGCCGGACCCGCTCGCCTTTTTTGACGGAACGCCGGGAAAGGTGCAGGTAACGGGTTTCGATCCGGTTGGCGTGCCGGATAAACACGTAGTTGCCGTTGGCACTGCCATAGGCCGAGGCGATCACTGTGCCGTCGCCGGCGGCATACACCGGCGTGCCAGCCGGGGCGCCGTAATCGACGCCGTTGTGCGCCCGGACCCGTTTGAGCACCGGATGGAAGCGGCGCGGATTGAAATTGGAGGTGACGCGCAAAAAATTCAGCGGCGCGCGCAAAAAGGCTTTGCGCATCGGTTTGCCTTCCGGCGTGTAGTATTTCGGCCCTTCGCCGGCGTCGTAGCGCACTGCCTGATAGACCCTGCCGCGATTGACAAAGACCGCGGCCAGCACTTCGCCGTCCTTGAGATAGGCGCCGTCGCGGCGGATTTCCTCGTAGAGCACAAAGAAGCGGTCGCCGTCGCGCAGGTCATAGACCAGATCGAGATCCCAGGCGAAAATGTTTGCCATGTTGAGGATCAGCGCATCGCTGAGCCCGGCGTCCTTGCCGGCCTGGTAGAGCGATTGATGCACGACGCCGCTCGCCAGCCGCAGTTCGGGCAGCAGGCTGCGGGTTTCCTGGCGCGCGACCAGGCCGAAGTCGTTTTGCTCGACCGTGAACCAGGTCGCGCCGCGATCGACGCGCAGGGCGCGGAACTCGCCGCCGGCGGACAGCCTGACGCCGATTTCCTGGCCGGGCAGCAGGCGGACCAGCTTGCGGCTTTCGGCGTTGAGGGTGATGATCTGGTGCAGCAAACCGGCGCCGAGGCCGAGCCGCCGGAAAATCGCTTCCAGCGTATCGCCGGCGGCGACCGTATAGCGAATCCATTCGCCGCTGGCGGCGGCCGGTAACGCTTCTCCGGGCCGCGCTCCGATGGGTTGTCCGATGACCGGCAGCGGCGCTGTTTTGAACGATGGGGGTTCGCGCCCAGCGGCGCTGTTATCCGACACCGCCACGCCGAGCAGCATTGAGGTGGCGATGAACGCCAGGGCGACGGCGCTGAGGTGCGGCTGCCGGCGCAGGGCATTGAGTATGATCGTGCCGTGAATGCGGACGGCTCCGGCCGCGTGCCGGGCATTGAAGCGGCTGGCCTTCACGCAATATCGCTCGTGTATGACAGGATCATGAAGTTCGATTTTAAAGGAGCGCATCGTTGAGTGAAACCGTGATCCCCGCCGGCCCCGTTCCGGCGTTGCGGCCGTACCCGGCGCTGGCCGGTTGGGTGCGCGATTACCGCCGGCACGCCGGGGACGGCGCCGGCCTGGTCGCAAAGGCGCTGGCCGCCGTGCTCGAACGCGATCCGAGGGGCGCGGCGCGCCTCGACGCGCTGCTGGAGGTCATCGCCCGCCTTGCTGCCGATCCGGAAACGACGGCGGCGGCGATCCTCGAGCTCGACCGCGTCCATCACGACGACTGCATTGCCGGCGGCGGCGCCTGGCCGGAGCGCATCGCGGCGCAATTGAACGCCCTCGCCAAGGTCCGCCATTACACCGCCGAGGCCGAGGCCGCGACATGCGGTCGGGCCGAAAACCTGCGCCGCCTGCTGCTGGCGCTGGCCGGCGATGTCCGCGTCGTGCTGGTTGCCCTGGCTGTCCGCCTGGTCGCCTTGCGCGAGGCCGCGGACGGCGATCCCGAGAATGCCAGGCAGTTGGCGGCCGAAACCATGCAGATCCACGCCCCGCTCGCCAACCGGCTGGGCATCTGGCAATTAAAATGGGAGCTGGAGGATCTGTCGTTCCGTTATCTACAACCGGACGAATACGAACGGGTGAGCGGCCTGGTCGCCGAACGGCGCGCCGACCGCGAAGCGTTTATCGCCTCGTTTATCGAACGCCTGAAGACTCTGCTCGCCGCCGCCGGTATCGCCGCCAGGGTCAACGGCCGGGCGAAGCACATCTACAGCATCTGGCGCAAAATGCAGCGCAAGGGAGTGGACTACCACGATCTATACGATATCCGCGCGGTGCGCGTTCTGGTTGACGAGGTGGCCGATTGTTACCGCGCGCTCGGCGTTGTGCACATGCACTTCACGCCGGTGCCCGGCGAGTTCGACGATTACATCACCCATCCCAAGCCCAACGGTTACCAGTCGCTGCATACCGCGGTGATCGGCGAGGCCGGGCAGGCGGTCGAAGTGCAGATCCGAACCCAGGCGATGCACGACGAGGCCGAACTCGGCGTTGCGGCGCATTGGCGCTACAAGGAAGGCGGTCCCGACGACGAGAAGTTCAACACTAAAATCAAGGCGCTGCGCCAACTGCTCGAAGCCGAGCACGATGTTCAGGACGACGCTGGCCTGCTCGAACAGTTCGCCGGTCTGACCAGTGAGGATCGCGTTTACGTCCTGACGCCGCGCGGCGAAGTGATTGACCTGCCGGCCGGCGCGACGGCGCTCGACTTCGCCTATCAGATTCATACGATGATCGGCCACCGCTGCCGCGGGGCCAAGGTCAACGGCCGCATCGTGCCGCTCAACCGGCCGCTGGCAACCGGCGAGCGCGTCGAAATCCTGACGGCGCGCGACCCGCGCCCGAGCCGCGACTGGCTCAACCCGCGCCTCGGCTACCTCAAAAGCGGCCGGGCCCGCAACAAGATCAGGCAATGGTTCCGGCAGGCCGACTGGGGCGCCCACTTCGCCGCCGGCCGGCAGTTGCTCGACGAGGAATTGAAACGGCTCAACCGCCGCAACCCCGACCTCGCGGCGCTCGCCGCGCAATTCAGTCTGCCCGGTGTCGATGAATTGTATGTCGCGCTCGGCGCCGGCGATCTGACGGTGCAACAGGTGGGCGGCGCGGTGTTGCGCAGCGCCGAGCCCGCAGCACCGGTGCCCATCCTGCCGCGGCCGCAGGCCCGCCCGCCGGCACCCAAGGCCGCCGACGAAATCCAGGTGGCCGGCACCGGCGGCCTGCTGCACCACCTGGCGCGCTGCTGCCAGCCGGTGCCCGGCGACGCGATTCTGGGCTACATCACGCGCGGCCGTGGCATCAGCGTGCACCGCACCGATTGCCCGACGCTCGCCCGGCTGGCCGGCGCCGGCCGCGAGCGCCTGCTCGAAGTCGATTGGGGGAACAAAACGCGAACCGACTATATCGTCGAAATCCGAATCCGCGCCGAAGAGGGCGAGGCGGTGCTGAAAGAGATCAGCGGCGTGCTGCAGAACTCGGGCGCCGGGATCGCAACGCTGCCGCGGCAGCAGACATCCGGCGGCATACTCGATCTCAGTCTTGCCATCCGGGTCACCGGCCAGGAGCAACTGCACACCGTGCTCGACAAACTACAGAGCCTGCCGGCGGTGATCGACGCCCGCCGTGCCGGTTACTAATACATTCATAAATATTGCCTCGTTCAGGGCTCTGGAAGGATTCGCCTGCAAGGCAAAGCGGCGCTGGCATAGTAGCCCTATGTCAAGCCGCTTTAACGCCACAGGCGGATTCGTCCACAGTCCCCGCTGGGCTTGGCTCTCGGCGCTCCTGGGCGGCATTGTCGGTAGTGGATGCTGGCCGCACAATATCAGACACAGGGGCGACCTGCCATGAACGCCGAGAGATAAGCTGAATGTGGTCATATTTATGAATGTATTAGTAAACCCGCTTTGCGCTGCCGTGATACGCGATGGCCAGCGCGGTGGCGAAGGGCAGCAGGCGTTCGGCGGCGTCGCCCGGTGCGTCCGGTAACAGGCTCAGGCCGACGGTCAACGCAAAACCGCTTGTCATGCTCCACAAACGGGCGCGGGCGGATGGCGGACCGCGCCAGAGCAACACGATCAGCAGCGGCCCGAAGGCGTTGCCGAGCGCCTGCCAGGCGAACAGCACGCGGCGGAACAGCGTGCTCGGAAAAAACCAGGCGATGAGTACCGCCGCGGCGCCGAGCAGCAATACGACGAGCCGATCGACGGCGAGCGACGGGCGGCGGCGGCTGAAATCGTGGCTGACGGCGCTGCCGGCGACCAGCAATTGCGAATCAGCGGTGGACATGATCGCGGCGAGCACGCCGCCGGTGACGATGCCGGTGAGCGTGGCCGGCAACAGCAGCGATGCCGCCTCGATGAGCGCCGTTTCGCGGTCGGCCAGCGCCGGCGCCAACACCCGCATCGCCCAGCCAAGGACGATCATGCCGCTGTAGATCACCGCCGCCCAGCCGAGTGCCAGACGCCGGGCCAGGCGGATCGAATCGGCCGCGGCGAGCGCCATGAAGCGGTTGACGACATGCGGCTGCCCGGGATAGCCGAGGCCGATTCCGAACAGGCCGGCGACGAACAGCGCGGCGCCGATGGCCCCGCTTTGCGCCGTCCACGACAGCCCCCCGCCGGCTGCGGCCAGCCCGTGCCACAGGCCCGGCGCACCCCCTGCCGCAGCGAGCGCGATCAGCGGCAGGATCAGCGCCACCAGCGCCATCATCATTCCTTGCAGCGCGTCGGTGACGCTCGCCGCCCAGAAGCCGCCGAGCAGCACGTAGCCGACGACGATCACCGCGCCGTAGGCGATCGCCGCCCGCTCGCCGACCGGCAACGCCGCGCCGAGTGCCACGCCGGCCGCCTGGAACTGCGAGGCGATGTAAAACGTGAACGAAAAAAGGATGATCAACGCCCCGCCGCGGCGCAGCCGGCGGGCGTCGCCGGCGGTAAGGCCGTAGCTCAGAAACTCGACCAGGGTCATGGCGCGGCAATTGTCGTTGTGTGCTTTGAGGCGCGGCGCGATCCACGTCCAGTTGATCCAGAAACCACTGAGCACCGCCGGCAGCAGCCAGATCGCCGGCAGGCCCCAGGCGTACGCCGCGCCGCTGACCCCGAGCAGCGACCACGCCGAAGACGAACTGGCCGAGGCGCTGAGCGATGCGACAAACGGCCCGAGCCGCCGCCCGCCGAGGTGAAAATCGTCGCTGTCCGCCGTGCGCCGCGCCGCCCAGGCACCGATCGCCAACAGCGCGGCGAGGTAAAGCAGCAAGGTCAGCGGCAGGCTCATCGCCGGCCATTATCCCGGATTACCCAACTGTTGCATAAATTCCCGGAATTCTCGGTCAGGCGGGTGAGTACAGCTTGGCCGATTTGCCGCGGAAGCGTAGTTATTCCTACGGTTCGAGGGGAAGCAGACAAGATTCGCCGCCCGCTTGGGCGAGAAACCGGGCGCCTCACCGTTTGTGAATTCGAGGTTTTGACTAATATATACATAACTTACTAATTTAATTATGAAATCTATGAATTTGAGCAAAATTTATGCAACTGTTGGGATTACTCTCCCGGATCGTGCCCAGCGGCGCTGAGTGGTCCCTGCCATTGCCGCCGCCGGAGAGCGGTGGCGGACAGGCCGGCACGCTTGCGCGATAATCTGCCGGGCAGCAGTCCCGTTCCTCGGGTAGGTGAAGGAATGAACGGCAAAGCCATCGTCCACGCCCTTAGCTGGCGGCGATTGACCGGGATCTACGATCCGGTCGTGGCGCTGGCGGCACGCGAGCGGGCATTCAAGCGGCGCCTGCTCGCGCAGGCGGCGATCGGCGACGGCATGGCGGTGCTGGACCTGGGTTGCGGCACCGGGACGCTCGCCATCCAGGTGGCCGAGCGCTATCCGCGGGCCGTTGTGACCGGGCTCGACGCCGATCCCGAGGTGCTCGGCCGGGCCCGGCGCAAGGCGGCCGCCGCCGCCGGCCACCTCCATTTCGACCTGGGGACGGCGACCGCCTTGCCGTATCCCGACCGGATATTCGACCGCGTGCTGTCCACGTTGTTTTTCCATCATTTGACGGCGGATCAGAAATGCTTGGCGCTCGCTGAAGTTTGGCGCGTGCTCAGAACCGGCGGTGAACTGCACATCGCCGATTGGGACCAGCCTCGGCCGTGGCCGATGCACGCCTTGTTCTTTTTCGTCCGCCTGATGGACGGTTTTGCGGTAACGCGCGACCACGCCGCCGGGCGCCTGCCGGCGTTGATCTCGGCGGCCGGGTTCAGTCCGACGGAGCGTTGTGGGCGGATGAATACACCGACCGGTACGCTGGGTTTTTTCCGCGCCATGCGGCCCGCCGAGACGGCCGCCGGCGGCCGCTACGAACACTTCGAGCACGAGGCCGATATCGGCATCCGCGGCTTCGGGTCGACGCTGGAGGAAGCGTTCGCGCAGGCGGCGCTGGCGTTGACCGCAGTGATCTGCGATCTGCGAAGCGTCGCACCGCGCGAGTGCGTCCAAGTTACCTGCCACGGCGAGAACCTCGATATGCTGTTCGTCAACTGGATCGACGCCATCATCTTCGAGATGGCAACGCGGAGCATGTTGTTTTCCCGCTACACGGTCCGCCTGTCCGCTCTTGAACTCGCCGCCGAACTGTACGGTGAGCCGATCGACGTCGCTCGCCACCAGCCGGCGGTCGAAGTCAAGGGCGCGACGCTGACCGAACTCGATGTCGGGTGCACCGGAGACGGTTCGGATAGCGCCTTGCGCTGGCGCGCCCAGTGTGTGATCGACGTGTGAAAAACGGCAATGGATCTTAGCCTGCTCGAACGACGATCCCCTTACGAATGGCACATCGCGCCGCACGGGGCGATGCGCGTACCGGGCGTGATCTATGCCGACGAGGCGCTGGTCCGGGCGATGGATCACAAGGTCTACGAGCAGATCGCCAACGTCGCGATGCTGCCCGGCATCGTCGGTGCGTCGTATGCGATGCCCGATGCCCACTGGGGCTACGGCTTCCCGATCGGCGGGGTCGCGGCGTTCGACGCCGATGTCGGCGGCGTGGTGTCGGCCGGTGGCGTCGGGTTCGACATTTCGTGCGGGGTGCGCGCCCTAGCCACCGGTTTGACGCGCCGCCAACTCGATGCGCGAAAATCGGAACTGGCCGACCGCTTGTTTGCGACGATTCCCGCGGGCCTCGGCAGCTACGGCCGAATCGTGCTCGACGAGGCGCAAATGAATGCGATGCTGGCCGGCGGGGCGCGCTGGGCGGTCGAGTGCGGCTTCGGCGCTGAGCGCGATCTCGAACGGATCGAGGAACGCGGCCGGATGCCAGGGGCGGCGCCGGATGCCATCTCAGAGCGCGCGCGCCTGCGCCAGCGGCGGGAAATGGGGACGCTGGGTTCGGGCAACCATTATCTCGAAGTACAGGAAGTCGCCGAGGTTTACGAGGCGGCCGCCGCCGCGGCGTTCGGTTTGCAAGTTGGCGATATCATCGTCAGCATCCACTGCGGGTCGCGCGGTCTCGGGCACCAGATCGGCACGGAATTTCTAAAAGAAATGGCGCTCGCCGCGCCGCGCGCCGGCATCCGGCTGCCCGACCGCGAACTGGCCTGCGCCCCGATCGATTCGGAACTGGGCCGGCGCTACCTCGGCGCGATGCGCGGCGCGATCAACTGCGCCCTGGCCAACCGCCAGATCCTGACTCACCTGACGCGCCAGGTGTTCGCCGAACTTTATCCCGGAGCGGTGCTGGATCTGATTTACGACGTTTCGCACAACACCTGCAAAGTCGAAACCCATTGGGTGAATGGGCAGGACAAGCGCCTTTATGTCCACCGCAAAGGCGCGACACGGGCCTTCGGGCCTGGGCATCCTGACCTGCCGGCGGCCTTCAGGGACGCCGGACAGCCGGTGCTGATCGGCGGCTCGATGGGCACCGCCAGCTATGTGCTGGCCGGCACGGCCGAAGGTGAAACCCGCTCATGGTCATCGGCATGCCACGGCGCCGGCCGGGCGATGAGCCGGCGCCAGGCAACGAAACGCTGGCAGGGCCGCAAGGTCGTCGACGATCTGGCCGGCCGCGGCATCCAGATCCGCAGCCCCAGCCTGCGCGGCGTCGCCGAAGAGGCGCCGGGCGCCTACAAGGACGTCGCGGCGGTGGTCGATGCCGCCGACCATGCCGGCCTGGCACGTAAAGTCGCCAGACTTAAGCCGGTGGTGTGTATCAAGGGGTAGGAGTCGTTATGATGGATGTCGCCTTTTGAGCGGTCCGCAGTCGCGACCACTGATACAAAGACGGCTCTCACGGAGGCACGGAGCACACGGAGCTTGATTGTCAAATCTTAACCCAACAGTTGCATAAATTTTGCTCTAATTTATATATTTCTTCATTAAATCAATAAGTTATGAGAATATTAGTCAAAGCATCGAATTCACCTGGCGTGACGCGCCCGGTTTCTCGCCCAAGCGTGCGGCGCATCTTGTCTGCTTCCCCTCGAACCGTAAGAATAACTACGCTTCCGCGGCAAATCGGACAAGCTGCACTCACCGGCTTGACCGAGAATTTCGGGAATTTATGCAACAGTTGGGCTAACCCAACTGTTGCATTAACCGATTGTGTAGAATCGGGCAGGTGGAATGCGGGTAAAGGGGGGATCTGCCGCCGGGCCGGGACTGCGAATTAGACAACCGATGAAGCCATACTCGTTTTTTGTTGCCCTTCTGACTGGCGGTGCACTGCTCGCAGTGCCGTCGCCGTCGCCGGCACAGCCGGCGTCGGTCTATGTCCTGGAAGTCGCCGATGCGATCGGTCCGGCGACGCGGGATTATGTCGTCCGCGGCATCAAGAGGGCCGAGGACGAGGGTGCCGGCCTGGTGGTGATCCGTCTCGACACCCCGGGCGGCCTCGATGCCTCGATGCGCGACATCATCAGCAAGATCCTCAATGCCCGGGTGCCGGTTGCGATCTGGGTCGGGCCGGCCGGGGCGCGCGCCGCCAGTGCCGGCACATACATGCTTTACGCCAGCCACATCGCGGCGATGGCACCATCGACCAACCTCGGCGCCGCCACGCCAGTGCCGATCGGTGGTTTGCCAATGCCATCTAAACAACCGGCGGGCGACGGCGACGAAGAAAATGACAAGCGGAAAGATAGCAAGGGCGCCCAGCCGGCCGGCGAGGCGATGAGCCGCAAAGTGCTGGAAGACGCCTCCGCCTATATCCGCGGCCTTGCCGAACGCCACGGGCGCAACGCCGAATGGGCGGAAAAGGCGGTACGCGAGGCGGTGAGCCTGACCGCCAGCGAAGCGCTGGCGGCCAATGTCATCGACATCGTGGCGAACGATATCGACGACCTTTTGGCGCAGATCAACGGCCGGGAAATCAAAACCGAAGCTGGTCTCGTCACCCTGCATACCGCCGGAGCGCACATCGAAACGCTGGCCCCCGATTGGCGCAGCGAACTTCTGGCGGTCATCACCAACCCGACGCTGGCTTACATGCTGCTGCTCATCGGTATTTACGGGTTGGTGCTCGAAGGTTACCACCCCGGCACCCTGGTGCCGGGCGTGGTCGGCGTCATCTGCCTGCTGCTCGCTTTTTATGCCTTTCAGATTCTGCCGGTCAACTGGGCCGGTGTCGCGCTGGTCGCCATCGGTGCGCTTTTGCTGCTCGCCGAGCTGTTCGTCCCCAGCTTCGGCATCCTCGGTATCGGCGGCGTCGTGGCGGTCGTGTTCGGCGGCATCATCCTGATGGATCGGGGCATCCCCGGATTCAGCATTCCCATCGGTTTCGTGACGGCGATCGGCGCCGGCGCCTCACTGCTCTTTTTCGGGGTGATGTATCTGGCCGTCAAGGCGCAGCGCGCGCCGCGCGTCAGCGGTGTGGAGACGCTGCCCGGGCGTCATGCCGAAGCGCTGGACACCTTTGTCGGCGGCACCGGCCGCGTGCATCTGTCAGGCGAGGACTGGAGCGCCCGTTCGGCGTTCCCGATCGCGCGTGGCGAGCAGGTCAGAGTATTGCGTGTTGACGGACTGGTGTTGGAAGTCGAACCGCTGGAAAACAGCGCAAGTGGAGGATCACGACATGTTTAATCTCACCTTCTGGTTGACGATCGGTATCTTCGCCGTCACCCTGCTGCTCAATACCTTAAAAGTGCTCAGGGAATACGAGCGCGGCGTGATCTTTTTTCTCGGCAAGTTTTACAGGGTCAAGGGGCCGGGTCTGATCATCGTCATTCCCGTCATCCAGCAGATGGTACGCGTCGATCTGCGCACCGTCGTGATGGACGTCCCTTCTCAGGACGTGATCTCCCATGACAACGTCTCAGTCAAGGTCAACGCCGTGATCTACTACCGGGTGGTGGATCCGGAAAAAGCCATCATTGCCGTCGAACGCTTCATGGACGCCACCAGCCAACTGGCGCAGACCACGCTGCGTTCCGTGCTCGGCAAGCACGACCTCGACGAGATGCTCGCCGAACGCGACAAACTCAACGCCGATATCCAGGCCATACTCGACCGCCAGACCGACGGTTGGGGCGTCAAGGTGAGCAACGTCGAAATCAAACACGTCGATCTCGACGAATCGATGATCCGGGCGATCGCCAAACAAGCCGAAGCCGAGCGCCAGCGGCGCGCCAAAGTCATCCACGCCGAGGGCGAACAGCAGGCCGCCGGCAAACTGGTCGAAGCGGCGCACAAGCTGGCCGAGGTCAAAGGCGCCCTGCAGTTACGCTACCTGCAATCCCTGGTCGAAATCGGCGCCGAGCAAAACACCACGATCGTCTTTCCGCTGCCGCTCGAATTTGTCGAGCCGTTTCTGAAGAAATACCAGGAGGCGAAATAAGCAGTAAAGTCCCCGTGGTCGATCGGGCTACGATATCCCTGGGCCTGGTACCAGGTGTTGTAACAATTGCGCTCGATTTGGCGCAGGTAAAATTCGATTGATTGCTTCCTTGCGGCCCGGATGCGACATCCCCCTTTCGGCCACTGGCGTTTGCGGAGCTTCGCGCCCTCTTCTTACCGCTGCGCGGTAAGCTGTTCGCGCTCCGCATATTGATTTCGATTGCTTCAGGCGCCAGTTGAGGGTCACCTGGGTTTTCAAAAAATGGTGCCGAGGAGAGGACTTGAACCTCCACGACCTTGCGGCCACTGGCACCTGAAGCCAGCGCGTCTACCAATTCCGCCACCTCGGCAAGGCGTGGCTGGAACTCCAAGGGGCAGAGCTCCAGCCACTGTCCGGCGCGGCAAGGGGATACTGCGCCGGGCGCGAAGAATGTATCCTGAGAGTGGCCTCACGTCAAGGGGGCATTGTGTCTGGTTGGCCGCTACCGGACGATCGAGCATAATTATACGCTATATTACTGACAAATCGTTCCAAAATGACCCGACATTCCAAGCGCCCTGAACGACAAGCCCGGCATCCGCTCCGGCGGCGCGGCGGTTCTGCCGCGCGGGTGGCCACCGCTCCTGTGCTGAGCGACCATTACCTGATCGGCTGGCTGCACGAGCAGGGCAGGCCGCTTTGTGCCGACGAGATCGTGGCGGCGTTGCACGTCACGGAGCGGGCCGGGCTCGATTCCCTTCTCGCCGAGCTGGTGGCGGCGGGCCGGGTGGTCCGTAACCGGCGCGGGGCATTTGGCCTGCCGGAGCGGATGGACCTGATCCACGGCCGGGTGCACGCCAGTGCCGAGGGGCATGGGCATGTAGTGCCCGACGAGGGCGAGCCGTGGCTGTATCTGAGCCCGCGGGAAATGCGCCAGGTCATGCACGGCGACCGGATTTTGTGCAGCATTACCGGGCTCGACCGGCGTGGCCGGCCAACGGCGCAGATCGTCGAGGTGCTGGAGCGGGCGGTTTCGAAGGTGGTCGGGCGTTATCTGGAGCGCGGCGGGGTGGCGTTCGTGGTGCCCGACGATCCGCGCCTCGGCTTCGATGTGGTACTGCCGGGGACTGCTGCACCGCGGCCGTCACCGGGGCAGATCGTCGTGGCGCGTATCGTCGAACCGCCGCAGGACGGGGCGCCGCCGGTCGGGGTTCTGGAGCGTGTGCTGGGCGAGGCCGGGACGCCGGGCATGGCGGCGGAGATTGCGATTCACAGTCACGACCTGCCCTACGAGTGGCCGCCGGAGGTGCTGTCTGAAATCGCCGGGCTGCCGGACGATCCGGGGCCTGCCGATTTAGCCGGCCGCGAGGATCTCCAGGCACTGCCGCTGGTCACGATCGATGGCCCGGAGGCGCGCGATTTCGACGATGCGGTCTATTGCGCGCCCGCCGGTTCTGGCTGGCGGCTGATCGTCGCGATCGCCGATGTTGCGTATTACGTGCGGCCCGGCAGTGCGCTGGATGCCGCGGCGCGCCGGCGCGGCACCTCGGTGTACTTTCCGAACCGCGTGCTGCCGATGCTGCCGGAAGTGCTCTCCAATGGCCTGTGCTCGCTGAAACCGGAGCGGCCGCGCCTGGCGTTGGTCTGCGATATGCAGATCGATCGTCACGGCGAAGTGGAGGCAAGCCGTTTTTACCGGGCGGTGATCCGCTCGCACGCGCGTTTGACGTACCAGGATGTCGAGCGGTTTATCGCCGTTCCGGAAACGGGGCAGGGGCGGGCGGCGGACGGCGGCGATAAGGTCGGGGCATCGCTTTCGGCATTCCATCGCCTGTGGCAAGCATTCGATCGGCAGCGCCGGCGGCGCGGCGGGCTGGATTTCGATACCCGCGAGGCGAAAATCCTCTTCGCTGAGGATGGTGAAGTCGCCGATGTCGTCGTCGCCGAGCGGTTGATTGCGCACCGGATGATCGAGGAGGCGATGATCACCGCTAATGTCTGCGCCGCGCGGACGCTGCTGGCCGCCGAAATCCCGGCTTTGTACCGCGTCCACCACCCACCGCCGCCGGTCAAACTCGAGACCCTGGTGCCGTTCCTGCGCGCCCAGGGGCTGAAGCCCGGCTGGCAGAAGACACCCGCGCCGGCCGATTTCGCAGCCCTGGCCGATGTCGTGCGCGACCGGCCGAACCATCAACTGGTCCATGCGATGCTGCTCCGCGCCCAGGCGCTGGCGGTGTACCTGCCGCAAAACGAAGGGCATTTCGGTCTGGCGCTCGACGCTTATTGCCATTTCACCTCGCCGATCCGCCGCTACCCCGATCTGCTCGTGCACCGCGCCTTGCTGCAGCACATCGGCGGCAGGGCGGCGGGCGTGGTGTCTGCCGAGGGGCTGGGCGATCTGGCCGAGCATTGCTCGTTCACCGAACGCCGCGCCGAGGAGGCCGAACGCCAGGTGAAGCAGCGGCTGCTGTGCGTTTATCTCAAAGGCCGTGTCGGCGAGGTGTTCAGCGGCATGGTCAGCGGCGTCGCCGGCTTCGGGCTGTTCGTCGAACTGGCTGAGCCACCGGCCAGTGGCCTTGTGCACATCAGTACATTACCCGGCGATTATTACCATTTCGACCCGCTCGCCCAGCATCTGAAAGGCGAGCGCCGCGGCCGGGTTTACCGGCTGGGCGATGCGGTGCGCGTCCGGCTGGCTGCGGTGCGGCTGGAAGACGATAAAATTGACCTCGAACTTCTGGAACCGGTATGAAACCCCAACTCGAACGGGCCGCGGGGATCCATGTCGCGGCCGCTTTGCTGCGGCACAAGCCCGAGCGGATCGGCGAGATCTGGTTCAGGGCCGGGACGCACAACGCCCGGCTTCACGCTCTCAGCCGGCAGGCCGCGGACGCCGGCGTGCGCTGCCGCGAGTTGGATCAGGCTGGACTCGATCGTTTACTGCCCGGCGTCCGCCATCAGGGCGTGGTGGTCAGCTTCGCGCCCGACAACCTCCACGACGAGGCGGATCTGGAAGCGCTGGCGGCCGCTGCGGCCATGCCGCTTGTCGTCGTGCTCGACGGGGTGACCGATCCGCATAACCTCGGCGCCTGCCTGCGCACCGCAGAAGCGGCCGGTGCCACTGCCGTCGTGATCCCGCGCGACCGGGCCGCCGACCTGACTCCCGCGGCGCGGCGGGCGGCGGCCGGTGCCGCGGAGCTGTTGCCGCTGGTCCGCGTGGTCAATCTGGCGCGTGTGCTGCGGCAGATGAAACGCCTCGGCCTGTGGCTCGCCGGAACGGCCGGTGAGGCGCCGCAGACGATTTACGAGCACGATCTCAACCGCCCGCTGGCGGTTGTCCTTGGTGCCGAAGAGCACGGCCTGCGCCGCCTGACCGCCGAATTGTGCGATTTCCGGATGCGCATCCCGCTCACCGGCCGGGTGGACAGCCTGAACGTCTCCGTGGCTGCCGGCGTTGTGCTGTTCGAAGTCCGGCGCCAGCAGATTACCGGCCCGAACGTGGCGTGATCGTGATCAGCGTGAACCGGGACCGTGAACCGGGACAGTCATGTTCTGAGCGTGAACCGGGACAGTCATGTTCTGAGCGTGAACCGGGACAGTCATGTTCTGTATAGGCATGAACCGGGACAGTCATGAACCGGGACAGTCATGAACCGGGACAGTCATGAACCGGGACAGTCATGAACCGGGACAGTCATGAACCGGGACAGTCATGAACCGGGACAGTCAGGATTCAGTACAGTCAGCAGGATTCTGCAGTCAGAATTCGGGACAGTCACCATCAGCAACAAGTCAGGGGACAGTCACCATCAGCAAGGTTCGGGACTGGCAGGGTTCGCGACAGTCGTGATCAGGATATAAGTGGGCAGGCAGGTATGAGCGAACGGGACAACGGGTGCGGGCTGGCTGGCGCCGAAGGGGACGGCCGCGAAGCGGGTGGCGAGGTGCGCCTGGTGCTGCCGGAGTTGCTGCGGCAGGCGCAGGGGCCGCGCCGCTTCCGGGATCTGGACGAGGCGATGGCGGCGGCGATCGATCTTGGCCGGGACGGGGCGGCGGCGGGGCTCGGCGGGCCGTTCGGGGCGCTGGTCGTCTCTCCGGCGCTGGAGCAGGTCGCGGCCGGGGTCAACCTGGTGCTGGCCTCGAACCTTTCGGCGCTGCACGCCGAGGTCGTCGCCTTGACGCTGGCCCAGCGCCGGCTCGGCGGCTGGGATCTGTCGGCCGGCGGTTTCACTTTGATCACCTCGTGCGAACCGTGCCTGATGTGTCTCGGCGCGACGCTGTGGTCCGGCGTCAGGCGCCTGGTCTGCGCGGCACGCGGCGCGGACGCCGAGGCGGCGGGATTCGACGAGGGTCCGAAACCAAATGATTGGCCGGGCGAGATGCGCCGCCGCGGTATCGAGGTGGTGACCGGCGTGCAGCGCGAGCGGGCCCGGGCGGCGCTCGCCGCCTACGCTGCCGCCGGCGGCGTGATCTACAGTCCCGGTGTCTGAGGGTCGGAAAAAGACTCGGGCCGGATCCAGTGCCCCATCGCCGGTTTCTCCCAGGCGCCGAGCACCCGGCGCCAGGCGGTGACGCCGGGGGCGGGGGTTTCGCGGTGCAGCGCCGGGCGGTGGGTGTGGCCGTGGATCATGTACTGCACGTCATGGCGGGTCAGCCAGGCGGCGACCGTGGCCGGTTCGACGTCCATGATTGCGGCGGGCTTGCCTGTAGTGGCGAGCGAGCTGGCGTCGCGCGCCCGGCGCGCCAGTTCGAGTCTTTCGGTGGCCGGCCGTGCCAGGAAGGCGCGCTGCCATGCCGGGTCGCGCACTTCGGCGCGGAAAGCCTGGTAGGCGGTATCGCCGGTGCACAGCTCGTCACCATGTAGTAGCAGGACGCGCGCCGCGCCGATCGGGATGACCGCCGGGCCGCCGAGCAGCGTCATACCCGAGGCCACGGCATAGCGTTCGCCGAGTAGAAAATCGCGGTTGCCGGGCAGGAAATAGACCGGCACGCCGGCCGCCGGCAGAGCGGCGAGCACCGGGATCAGCGCTTCGCCCGCCGCACCTGGCGCGTCGTCACCGATCCACGCCTCGAACAGGTCGCCGAGGATATAAACCCCCGCCGCCCGCTGGCGGGCCGCGGCGAACGTCTCGCATAACCAGCCGAAGGCCGGCTGGGCGGGCGATTCCAGGTGAACGTCGGAAAGAAACAGGTATGGTCCGGGTGGGTCCAGCAACTGTTGGGTCCACTACGCAAAATCAGGCTCTTGTCCGGGCTTGGATGCTTGATTCACGAGCAAGCCGGTCCTGGCTTGGGGAAACTCCGAACAATTCGGAGTTTCCAGAGCATCTCGCCGCCCTTCACTCACCGCCGGCCGGTTTGAGCACTTCGGCGTGCTCGATCGTGACGGTTTCGATCGGCACGTCCTGGAACATGCCGCGGTTGCCGGTGGGCACGAAGCGGATGTCGTCCACCACTTCCATACCGGCGATCACCTTGCCGAACACCGCATAACCCCAACCTTGCGGCGTCACCTTGTTGCGGTGGTTGAGGGCGTTGTTGTCCTGGACGTTGATGAAAAACTGCGCCGTGGCGCTGTGCGGATCGCCGGTGCGGGCCATCGCGACCGTGCCGCGGGCGTTGGCGAGGCCGTTGTCGGCTTCGTTGGTGATCGGCGGGCGCGTCGGTTTTTGCTGCATGTCGGCGGTGAAGCCGCCGCCCTGGATCATGAAATGGCTGATCACGCGGTGGAAGATCGTGCCGTCGTAGAAGCCGGATTCGACGTACTTGAGGAAGTTGGCGACGGTTTCGGGCGCCTTGTCGGGATCAAGCTCGATATCGATCACCCCTTTCGAGGTAGTCAGGCGGACGACGGGCTTGGCCTTGGCGGAGGCCTCGACCGGGGCGTTTTCAGCGGCGGCTTGCTGGGCGCCGGCCGCGGCGCTGAGGGCCGCGCCGAACACCACTGTCAGAAGCTTGTTCATGGTCGTTCAATCCTGCATGGGAAGCCAAATCCGGGACATGATACCCGGCCGCTGCCCGCGGCGCATGAGATGCCGTTTTCGAGCCCTCCAAAGGCCCCGGAAAGAAGGGCTTCATGGTAAAATGAACAACCTTTGTCCGGCACGGTTCCCGCGGTTTTTTTATCAATAAAAACAGCGAGTTACGCCGGCCGGTTCGATACAGAAGAGGCCCTTTCCGATGGCTGAATCCGGGCGCGAGATCATCCCCGTCAATCTCGAGGATGAAATGAAGCAGTCGTACCTCGATTACGCGATGAGCGTGATTGTCGGGCGCGCCCTGCCGGACGTCCGTGACGGCCTCAAACCGGTGCACCGCCGCGTGCTCTACGCCATGCAGGTGCTCGGCAACGACTGGAACAAGGCATACAAAAAATCGGCCCGCGTCGTCGGTGACGTGATCGGTAAGTACCACCCGCACGGCGATATGGCGGTGTACGACACGATCGTCCGTATGGCGCAGTCTTTTTCGATGCGCTACCCGCTGGTCGACGGCCAGGGCAATTTCGGTTCGGTGGACGGCGATCCGCCGGCGGCGATGCGCTATACCGAAATCCGTCTGGCCCGCATCGCCCACGAGATGATGGCCGATCTCGACCAGGAGACGGTCGATTTCATCCCCAATTACGACGGCAGCGAGCAGGAGCCGGTCGTCCTGCCGGCCGCCGTGCCGGGCCTGCTGGTCAACGGTTCGTCGGGCATCGCGGTGGGCATGGCGACCAATATCCCGCCGCACAACCTGGGCGAAGTCATCGCCGCAACGCTGGCGCTGCTCGCCGATCCGGATATCGACATCCCCGGCATCATGCGCCATCTGCCCGGCCCGGATTTTCCCACGGCCGGCATCATCAACGGCGCCGAGGGCATCCGCGACGCCTACACCACGGGGCGCGGTCGGATTTATCTGCGCGCCCGCAGTCACGTCGAGGAGATGGAGGGCGGGGCGCGGCAAGCGATCATCGTCAGCGAACTGCCGTACCAGGTGAACAAAGCGCGACTGCTCGAGAAAATCGCCGAGCTGGTCAAGGAGAAAAAAATCGACGGCATCGCCGGCGACGGCCTGCGCGACGAATCCGACAAGGACGGCATGCGCATAGTGATCGAGCTCAGGCGCGGCGAAGTGCCGGAAGTGGTGTTGAACAATCTCTATCAGCACACCCAGCTGCAGAGCGTGTTCGGCATCAACATGGTGGCGCTGGTCGATGGCCGGCCGCAGTTGCTCAATATCCGCCAGGTGATCGACGCGTTCTTGCGCCACCGCCGCGAAGTGGTGACCCGGAGGACGATTTACCAACTGGCAAAGGCCCGCGAACGGGCCCACCTTCTCGAGGGCCTGACCGTGGCGCTGGCCAACCTCGACGAGGTGATCGCGCTGATCAAGCGCTCGCGCAGTCCGGCCGAAGCGCGCGACGCGCTGCTCGCCCGGTCCTGGGAACCCGGCCCGGTCGCCGCGCTGCTCGCCCAAGCCGGTGCCGGCATGTCGCGCCCGTTGGACCTCGAAGCCCGGTTCGGCCTGAACGAAGACGGCTACCACCTGTCCCCGGCACAGGCCCAGGCGATCCTCGATCTGCGCCTGCAGAAACTGACCGGTCTCGAACAGGAAAAACTTGCCGCCGAATACCGCGAGATACTCGAGCGTATTGCCGGACTGCTCGACATTCTTTCCGATCCGGACCGCCTGCTGGCGGTGATCAGAGCCGAACTCGAGGATATCCGCGAACGCTACGCCGATCGGCGGCGCTCGGAGATCATCGCCGACCGGCTGAGCATGAGCATGGAGGATCTGATTTCCGAACAGGATGTCGTCGTCACCTTGTCACACGCCGGGTACGCCAAATGCCAACCGCTCGATACCTGGCGCAGCCAGCGGCGCGGCGGCCGCGGGCGCAGCGCGACACGGATGAAAGACGAGGATTTCATCGACCGCATGTGGGTGGTCAACACCCACGATACGCTGCTCTGTTTCACCAACGCCGGCAAGGTGCATTGGCTCAAGGTTTACGACCTGCCGCAGGCCGGACCCGGCAGCCGCGGCAAGCCGATGATCAACCTGCTGCCGCTGGAAGAAGGCGAGCGGATCAATGCCGTGCTGCCGGTGCGCGATTACTCGCCCGACCATTTCGTGTTCTTCGCGACCCGTCAGGGCTACGTCAAGAAAACGCCGCTCGCCGCCTATTCGCGGCCGCTGGCGCCCGGTATCCGGGCGATCGATCTGCCCCCCGGTGACGACGTCGTCGATGTGGCGCTGACCGCCGGAGCGGCCGAGATTTTGCTCTTTTCAAACGACGGGCGCGGCATTCACTTTCACGAAAGCGAAGTCAGGCCGATGGGCCGCGTGGCGCGCGGCGTGATCGGCCTGCGCATGGACGAGGGGCAGTACCTGGTCGCGATGCAGGTCGCAGCGCACGAGGACA
Source organism: Candidatus Jinrbaksania sp. (assembly GCA_039794245.1). Classification (GTDB taxonomy): domain Bacteria; phylum Pseudomonadota; class Gammaproteobacteria; order Xanthomonadales; family Wenzhouxiangellaceae; genus DAITQM01. Next base: position 104,535 of record JBDIVS010000003.1, on the reverse strand, counting down.
TCCTGATCGCCACCGCCAACGGCTACGGCAAGCGCACCCGGGTCGGCGAATTCCCGTTGCGTCACCGCGGCGGGCACGGCGTGATCGCGATCCAGACCAGCGAGCGCAACGGCGAGCTGGTCGCCGCGCTCAACGTCGCGCCCGATCAGCACCTGATGCTGATCAGCAATAACGGGACGCTGGTCAGGACGCGGGCCGAGGAGGTGTCGCGTTTCGGGCGCAATACCCAAGGTGTGATGCTCATCCGCCTCGATGAGGGCGATCAACTGGTCGGTATCGCGTGCGCTGCCGGTGAAAACGACGACAATGGGGATCATGGCGACGACGGCGATGCCCCAGAACCCGGGGGCGGCGAATATTCCGGCGAGACGACAGGCGGCGCGGATGACGCCGGGGATTAAACCCAACTGTTGCATAAATTCCCGCAATCCTCGGCCAAGCGGGCGCGTCACCTTGGGTGAATTCGATGCGTTGGCTAATAGTCACACAACTTATTGATTTAATGAAGAAATCTACAATTTCAAGCAAAATTTATGCAACTGTTTGGTAAAGTTTACCTGCTACCCGGCGCCGGGCACGACGAGCTTCGCCGGCTCAGGCCGGCGCGCCCGGTCCGAGCGTGGATGGACCGCACGCCGGAACGCTACGCCTACCGCTGCATCCCGCTCAGCGCCGCCAATACGATGGGCTGGGAAATCCTCAATCCGGTTGCCGCCGAATTCTACTGGAGCGGGATGAGCGATCTGGCGCATCTCAAGGTGTGGACCGAGCGCCGCCACCGCTGGGGCCCGAAAACGCATTTCGGCAACGGCGTGGTCACCTGGGAGTTGCCTTATCTGTTCAGGACGCCGCCGGAATACGGCATGGTCATCACCGGTCCGGCCAATCACGACAAAACCGGCATCGTACCGCTCGACGGTTTCGTACGCACCGACTGGCTGCCGTATCCGTTCACGATGAGCTGGCGGCTGACCGAACCCAATCGCGCCGTCCGCTTCGAGGAAGGCGAACCGATCGGCCGGATTTATCCCTACCCGCTGGGTGTACTGGATGAATTCGAGCTGCACCCCGCCGACTGGGACGAGGATCCCGCGCTAAAAAAACGCTTCACCGAATGGGCCGCATCGCGCGACCAGGGCTATCGCGAACAGCGGCGGAGCGTCGAACAAGGCGGCGGCACCATGGACGTCGAGCGCGACCGGATCTGGGGCAAACGCTACGCCCGCGGCCAGGGCGCCGGCGGCGCGATTGTCGAACACCAGACCGTGTTCCGCTGCCGCGAACTGAAAGACCCGGTAGCGTGCAAACCGGAAAAACCGAAAGACGAATGACGCCCGCCGCAGCGCCGCGGCTACGATCATCCGCCCGCCTGCCATCGCCCGGTGATCCGTTTACCACGAAGGACACGAAAAGCGCGAAGGGTTTCAGGAGGCCGACGCGATAGATGCAATCCTGGCTGGGTCAAATATCCCGATAAGCCTGTTCCGAAATCGCCGTCCACGGCCGCACCTGGCGCTCGAATGCGCGATACGAGTCGAGCACCTTGGCGGTGAGTGGATCGCGGGCGGCGAGTTCGTCGAGGACTTCGCCGGCGGCTTTTTTCAGCACTTCGATCACCGCCGGCGGAAAAGGCCTCAGTTCGACGCCGTGCTCTTCGCTAAGGGCGATCAGCGCCTTGGCGTTGCGCGCCGCGAACTCGGCCTGCATGTCCTGGGTGATGGCCTGGCAGGCGACGGCGATGATTTCTAGCAAGTCGTCCGGCAGTTGTTCCAGCGCCTGCCGGTTGACGATGCACTCGAGAATCGAGCCGGGCTCCTGCCAGCCGGGGTAGTAATAAAACCCGGCGGCCTGTTGCAGGCCGAACGACAGGTCGTTCCACGGGCCGACCCATTCGAGGGCATCGATCGCCCCGGTCTGGATCGCGGTGTAAAGATCGCCGCCCGGAATGTTAACCGGCAGGCCGCCGACTTTCTGCAGCACTTCGCCGCCGAGCCCGGGAATGCGCATCTTCAGGCCGACCAGATCCGCAGGTGTCTTGATCTCGCGCTTGAACCAGCCGCCCATCTGGGTGCCGGAGTTGCCGGCCGGGTAGGGCACGACGCCGAACGGTGCGTAAACCTCGCGCCACAGTTCCAAACCACCGCCGTAATAGAGCCAGCCGTTGACCTCGGTTGCGGTCATGCCGAACGGCACGCTGCCGAACAATTGCGCCGCCGGTGCTTTGCCTTTCCAGTAATACGCTGCGCCGTGGCCGAGTTCGGCGGTGCCGCTTGCCACCGCATCGAATACCTCGAACGCCGGAACAAATTCGTTGGCGCCGTAAACGGTGACGGTCAGGCGGCCGCCGCTCATCTGCGTGATGGCTTCGGCGAGGCGCCGGGCGCCGCCGCCGAGACCGGGGAAATCGCGCGGCCAGGTGGTCACCATTTTCCAGCGCCGGGCGGCGGCCGCCGCGCCCGGGGCGCAGTCGCCGTTTTGCCCGGGGCGCGGCGCGCAGCCGGCGAGGGCGGCACCGCCGAGCGCGAACGCGGCGTGGTGGATGAATTTTCGGCGTTCGATCATACAGGGGCTTCCTGTGCTTGGGGTTTTCCCGTTTCGCAGCCGCCGGCGGTACCGGCGACTTCGCTTCTTGAGATAAGATCGAAGCGGCTGGCATCGGGCAGGCGGGTGTTGTTCATCGCTGCGCTGTGGTCTATGATAGCCATGAAGTTTATCACTCTCACCCGCGGACAGACCCGGTGCCGGCGAACACGCCATCGAGCGAGGAAATTGCCGCCATGATCCGTCACCTGCGCGTCGAGCACCGCGACCTGGATCTGGCGATTTCGACGTTGGCCGCCCATCCCGCGGGCGACCAGTTGGCGCTTACCCGGTTGAAAAAGCGCAAGCTCAGGCTACGCGACCAGATCGCTTACTGGGAAAGCCGCCTGATCCCGGACCTCGACGCCTGAGCCCGCGCCGCCGGCGGCTGGCCGGCGCGGCCCGCAGCCGGTGATTGCGCCGCCGCTTCCGGTACCGCCGCTTCTGCCGCCCCGCCGGCCGGCGGCCTGGGCCCCAGCGTCGGCGTGATGTGCAAGATACTGTGGCGCAGTTCCTTGCCCAGCACCAGTTTGGCATCCACCGCAAACTGTGTCAGGCGCTGATCGAAGATCAGCCGGCCTTCATCGTCGCGGCCGATGATGCCGCGGCTGGTGAGGATATCGATGAACTGGCGGAACAGGGTCTGGTCGGCGAATTCCGGCGTTTCGTATTCCAGTAAAAGGCCGATGCGCTCGGCGGTCTGGGCGCCGAGTTTTTCCAGCTCGGTCCGACTCAAAGTCCCCGAACCGTTCTTATCCAGAATTGCAAAAGTGATGTAATAGCGCTCCAGGGTCTGGATCAGGGCGCGGGCCATGTTGCGCAGATGAAATGCACTGTCCGAGCCGCCGGTGGCGCGCATCAGCATGGTTTCGTCGTCGCTGAGATACAAAAGGCCGTTGTCGATCATCGTCTGGATATGGCGGTCGATCACCGCCGGCAGATCTTCGCCCGGCCACGGCAGGTAAAGCTCGTTTTTCAGGAAAGGATAAATTGCCGTCACCAGTTCGCGCAGCCGGGTCGCCCTGATTTCGGAGGCGTTCATAAAGCATGAGGCGATCAGCGACGGCAAAGCCAAAAGATGGGCGATGTTGTTGCGGTAATAGGTCAACTGGTTGACGATGCGCGGCGGGATGCGGATGATGGCCCCCAGCGGGTGATCGAGGCGTTCGATGATCTCAAGTTCAAGCCCGTAGTCGATGATGGCGGCGGGATCGAGTGTGCTGACCGTGATGCGCTGATCGTAGGCGAAGTCGCGCAGCAGTTTCTGGTAATTGGCCAATGTGTTGCGCAGCACCGCCTCGTCCATGGCCCGCATGCGGGTGGCGAGCAGGACGGTCGCCAACAGGCTGACCGGGTTGACGTGTGACGCCTGGTTGATGCCGGTGGCGACCCGGGTGGCCAGTTCGTCCACGACCGCGGGCAGCCACCCCGGGCGGCCGGCGGCGGCCGTTTCCCGCCACTTTGGATCGTGGCGATCGAGCATGTCATCGAGCAGTATCGGTTCGCCGAAACTGACGTGCACCCGGCCGTAATTGCGGCCGATGATGCCAAAGACGCTGCTCAGAAGATCCCACACCGATTCTTTTTTCTTGCTCTGGCCGTACAACTCGCGGGTATAGGCGCCGCCTTCGACCAGGCGCTCGTAACCGATGTTCACCGGCTGATAGAGCAGTTTTCGACGCGGGGCGTGCAGATAGCCGCGCACCGTGATGGCCAACAGCCCGGCGCGCGGCGGCAGCAGGCGGCCGGTGCGGCTGCGGGTGCCTTCCGGGAAAAACTCGATGTGCACACCCTTGTTGAGCAGCAATGTGGTGTATTCACTGAAGACCGCGGCGTAAAGCGGTTGCGAGCGGAAGCTGCGGCGCAGGAAAAAAGCGCCGCCGCGGCGCAGCAGCGGCCCGACAAACGGCATGTTGAGATTGACCCCGGCGGCGATGTGCGGCGGTACGAAACCGCGCTGGTAGAGGATATACGACAGAACGAGATAATCGATGTGGCTGCGGTGGCACGGCACATAAATGACTTCGTGCCCCGGTGCGGCGCGCTGGAAAAGATTGAAATGATGCACCTCGACGCCGCGATAAATCTTGTTCCAGAACCAGGTCAGCAGGATTTCCATCGCCCGCACGAAAGTGAACGAATAATCGGCGGCGATCTCCCAGGCAAATCGCCTGGCCTGTTCTTCGGCTTCGTCCTCGCTGATCTGTTCGCGCTTGGCCTGTGCCGCGATCGCTTCCTGGACGCTATCGGCTTTCAGCAGGCGTTCGATCAGTGTCCGCCGGTGCGAGCGGTCCGGGCCGATCGCCGCCGTCCGGGTGCGGCGGAAGGCGGTGCGCAGACTGCGCATCACGCGGCGCAGCAACTGCTCGCCGCTAAGCCCCTCGGCGGCGAGTTCGGAGACGGTGAGCGGCGGGCCGAAATGGATGAACGTCGCGCGGCCGTTGACGATCAGGCTGATCAGGCGGCGCAGGCGGCCGCCGAGTTCCCAGTTTTCCGAGAACAGCACCTTGGTCAGCCGCGATTCCTTGTCCGGGGCGCGGCCGATCAGGACGCTGACCGGTACGATCTGCGCATCGAGCGTCGGATTCTTTTCGTGCGCTGCGAGCAGGTGGCGCACGGTGCGCGATGCGCGACGCGCCTGTTGCCGTTGCAGAAAGATGCCCCGGTAACGTTTGACTGCACCGTAACTGCGCGGCAGGATGATTTTATCGGCGCCGAGCGGCGCACTGGGCAGCGGCAGCCCCTCGGCCCGGCAGGTCATCTCGAGGATCAGATACGAGGCCAGGCCGTGGGCCTCGAGGACATAGAGCACCGGTTTGGCCGGATCGATGCCAAGCTCGCTGAGCGGCTGCGGCACCGGGCGGGCGCGGACCAGAAAGCGGATCAGGCGGCGCCACAGCGGCATCGTCAGGCGAACGGGCCACGACCAGTCGGCGCGGGGCAGGGTATTGGGCATCGATCGGCCATCTCGAAACGGGCTGGTATTGTAGCAACCGCCGCCCATCGCGGGCTGCCGGGCACGGTTTGCAGCCCGCTTCGGGACGATGTTATGCTAGTGGCCTGAAATGGGGGATATAAGTTAAGTTACTGATTCAGTTATATTTTTTTTGGGAGAAGAACAATGCGTTTTACTCACCTGCTGCAGGTCGCGTGTCTTTTGCCCTTCGCCTTGCCGGTGCCGGCCGCCGCCGCTTCCGACTCGCTCGATGATTTCATCCGTGTCGATGAATTCTTGAGTGTCAAAATCTCGCCCGACGGAACGTATTTCGGTGTGCTCTTTTACCAGAAGGACAAAAAGGTACTCGGCTTTTTGCGCCGTAAGGACATGAAGCTGACCGGCGGGGCGCGGGCCATCGAAAACGGCCACGTCATCGATTTCACCTGGGTCAACGACGAGCGGGCGATTTACGAAATCGCCATTGATCTCGGCTACGAGGAACAGACCGTCTCGACCGGCGAGATGTTTGCCACCAACCGCGACGGCAGCAAACAGGCTCAGATTTACGGATACCGCGCGCCGGAAAAAATCCGCCGTTCCGCCAATCAGTCCGTCTTGCACCTCCTGCCCGAACAGAAAGACTGGATCCTGATCGCCGAATATCCCTGGGTGGAAGGCGGTTCGGGGCTTAAAGCCGGTGTGCTGCCGGAAATCAGCAAGCTGAACGTTTATACCGGCCAGCGGCGCAGACTGGGGCGGATCCCACTGCCCAACGGCCGGCCGCTGGCCACCCCCGCCGGCGATGTGTTGTACGCCGCCGGCGCCGGTGCCGACAACATCGGCAAGTACCTCTACCGTCCCGAACCGGGTGCCGAATGGCAGGAGTTCACGCTCGATGGTTTTAGCAACGATGACATCAAGCCGCTGGCCCTGTTCGACGGCGGCAATGCCGTGCTGCTTTCCGGGCCGCGCGGCGACAAGGGCCTGCGCGGTGTCTATCGCTATGAATGGGAAAGCGGTACCCTCACCGAGATGGCGGCGAGCCCCACGGTCGATATTGACTACATCTTCACCGATCCTTTCAGCGGCGCCCCGCTGGTGGCGGAGATCGACGACGGCAAGGTGAGTTACGCTTACCTCGGCGCCGGCGATCACCCGCTGGTGCGCAGTCACCAGATGCTGGTCCAGGCATTCGGTGGGCGGCGCGTTGCGATCACCGGCAGCACCCGCGATTACCGCGAAATGATCGTCCAGGTCGACAGTGACGTCCATCCGGCTGAGTATTACTTGTTCGATACCACGACGAACAAGGCAAGCTACCTGCTCGGCACCCGCTCGTGGGTGGACGCCAAAACCATGCGCCCGATGCAGCCGATCACGGTGAGTGCCCGCGACGGGTTGACTCTGCACGGTTATCTGACCTTGCCGGCTGGCGAGGGCCGGCCTTTCCCGCTGATCGTGGTGCCGCACGGCGGGCCACATCGGGTGCGCGATCGCTGGGGCTTCGACAACGAGGTGCAATTGCTCGCCCGCTACGGCTATGCCGTGCTGCAAATCAACTTCCGTGGCAGTGCCGGGTACGGCGATGCGTTCGAGACTGCCGGTTACGGCGAGTGGGGCGGCAGGATGCAAGACGACATCACCGACGCGACGCGCTGGGCGATCGCTGAAGGTTACGCTGACCCGGCCCGGATCGGCATCTACGGCAGCAGTTATGGCGGCTACGCGGCGCTGATGGCCGCCGCCCGCGAACCGGAGCTGTTCCGCTGCGCGGTCGGCTTTGCCGGGGTGTACGATCTTGAATTGTTATACAAGAGAGGCAATATCCGAAAAGGCCGCGGTGGCGAGGCGTACCTTCGCCGCGTTCTGGGCAGTGACGCAGCCGAATTGCACAGCCGTTCGCCGCTCTACCTGGCGGCTGACATCAAAGTGCCCGTGCTGCTCGCCCACGGCACGGCTGACGAGCAGGTGCCAATGGCACATTCCGAAGCGCTGCGCGAGGCGCTGACCGCTGCCGGCAATCCGCCCGAATGGCTGCCGTTGCCGCGCGAAGGGCATGGTATCTGGGATGAGGATCACCGCCGAACGTATTACCGCACGCTGCTCGCTTTTTTCGACCGGACGATGCCGCCCGCCGCAGCGGACACCACCGGTAGTTGATCGCCGGGGTCTGCCGCCCGGCCGCGCGCGGCAGGCGCCGGATCACGGCCGGTCCCGCCGGCCGGCGGCGTTTATCGGCCGAGCCTGATATCGATGCCGGGTTTATCGTTTGGCCAACGCCTGGGCGATCTGCCGCTGGATTTCGGCGGCGGCGGCGGCCGGGTCGGCGGCACGGGTGATCGGCCGGCCGATCACCAGGTAATCGGCGCCGTTGTCGAGTGCCTGAGCGACATCGACCGTGCGTTTCTGGTCGTCGCGGCCGGTGGCCTCGTCGTTGATCAGCGGGCGGATACCGGGACAGACGGCGATCAGCCGGTCGCCGATTTCGTGGCGCAGCGCCGCGACTTCGAGTCCTGAAGAGACGACCCCGGCGCAGCCGGCGGCCAGCGCCCGGCGGGCACGGGACAGCACCAGCGCGGCGAGGTCGCAACGAAAACCGAGGTCGTCGAGATCGCCCTGGTCGAGGCTGGTCAGTACCGTCACGGCCAGCACCCGGGTGGCGCTGCCCGCCGCCGCTTCGGCCGCCGATGCCATCATCGCCTGGTTGCCGTGCACGGTGACGAAGGCGACATTGCGGCGGACGAGCTGGCGCACCGCGGCGGCGACGGTGTTCGGCACGTCGAACAGCTTGAGGTCGGCGAACACCTGTTTGCCGGCACTGTGCAACTCGTCGAGCAAGGCAAAAAAATCGCCGCTCAGAAACAATTCGAGCCCAAGTTTATAGATCGTCACCTCGGCACAGGTGGCGGCGATCAGGCGCCGCGCCGTATCGCCGTCCGGGACATCGAGGGCGACGATCATACGATCGCGGGGCAAAATTGCAACGCGCGCCATCATGGTTCTAGATAAAACGCCGCCAGTTCCCTGGCCAGGGCCGCCGCCTGTTCCATGTGCACGTGGTGGCTGCCCGGCAGGCTGATGATTCTGCCGTTGCCGAGCGCCGCGAAACGGTGCTGCATATCGGCGGCGGCGAGGAGCGGGGTTGGCGGGTCGGCAAGTACGACCAGCACCGGGCAGGTGATCGCGGCGATGAACCTGAGGATCTGTTCCTCGGTAAAACGCTGCGGATTGGTGATATTGAGCCTAGGATCGCTGCGCCACAGAAAGTGTTCGCCGTCCGCCCTGAGGCCCCGTTCGATGATCAAACGGGCCGCGGCGGGCGGCATGTCGAGCTTGGCACGGCGCGCTGCGACCATCTCGTCGATCGAGGCGTAGCGGCGCAGCCGCGCCGGATCGACTTTGGCCAGTTCGCGCCAGGCAGCGGCAAGCCGTTCGCCGCTCCGCTCCGGATCGCCGGCCAGCGGTCCGAGGCCCTCGATGACGGCGAGTTTTTGCACCCGCTGCGGCGCCGCGGCGGCGGTCAGTGTCGCGACCGCGCCGCCGAGCGAATGGCCGAGCAGGTCAAATTCGCGCCAGCCGAGGGCGTCGGCGGCGTGCAGCAGGTCGGCAACGTAGTCGATCAGGTGGTACCAGTGGCCGGCGGCGCGATGACCGGAATGGCCGTGGCCGGGCAGGTCGATCGCGACCAGGTCGAAAGCGCCGTCGCCGGCGTTTAGTTCGGCGGCCAGCGGCAGAAACGATGCAGCATTGTCGAGCCAGCCATGCACGGCGAGCAGCGGCCGGCCGCGGCCGGCGCGCGCCGGATCGCGCAGCGCCGCGAGCCGGATGCCGGGCAGCTTCAGTTCGATTTCTTCCAGCCGGCAGGGCGGCCGAGCGTTTTGGCTGTCGTTCATGCCGCTCATCGCACCGTTTGCAGATTGGCGTGCGACAACACCAGCCACTTGGCGCCGGCGTCGCGGAACCGGACGTGAACGCGGGTGTGCTGGCCGGTGCCTTCGATCTGTAGTACGGTGCCTTCGCCGAAGCGGTCGTGCATGACCTCGGCGCCGAGTTGCAACGGCCAAATGCCGGCGCCGTCCGCCGCCCGGCGGAGGGCGGGCGGTGCCGCGTCGGCACCGCGGTGGTCGCTCCTGACGCCGGCGAGCAGGTTTTCCGGGATTTCGTCGATAAAACGCGACGTCCGGCAGTAGCGGAGTTCGTTGCCGTACAGCCGGCGCGTTTCGGCGGCGGTCAGATACAGCCATTCGCGCGCCCGGGTCATACCGACATAGCACAGGCGCCGTTCTTCTTCCAGCTTGTGGGCTTCTTCTGCCGATTTCTGGTGCGGGAACAGCCCCTCTTCCAGGCCGGCGATGAAAACCAGCGGAAATTCCAAACCCTTGGCGCTGTGCAGCGTCATCAACTGGACACCGTCGCTGTCTTTGCCGGCCTGCGTATCACCGGCTTCGAGTGCCGCCTGGGCCAGGAACGCGGCGCGCGGCGTCAAACCCGCCGCCGCGTCTTCGTCGGCCAGGGTGTAAAGCCCCGCCGCCCGTTCCAGTTCGCGCAGGTTCTCGCGGCGCGCTTCGAGGCGTTCCTCACCTTCTTTGGCGTAATGTGTTTCGAGGCCGCTGGCGGCGATGACGCGGCTCATCTGGGCGCCGAGCGGCAGGGCCTCGACTTCGGCCCGGAGTTGTTCGATCAGCGCGACGAATGCCGCCAGCGCCTGGCGGTGGCGCGGCGCCAGGCCGTCGCCGGCGATCGCCTGTCTGGCCGCCTGCCACAGCGGCAGGCGCCGCTCGCCGGCCAGGGTTCTGAGCTCGGCGAGCGTCCGTTCGCCGATGCCGCGCAGCGGCGTGTTGACGACGCGCTCGAACGCCGCGTCGTCGCCCGGGTTGTTGACCAGCCTGAGATAAGCCAGCGCGTCTTTGATCTCGGCGCGCTCGAAAAAACGCAGGCCGCCGTAAACGCGATACGGGATCGCTTCGCGGGCCAGCACCTGCTCGAACATGCGCGATTGGGCATTCGAGCGATAGAGCAGTGCGCACTCAGCGTAGCGCCGCCCTTCGTGGCGCCAGCGCTCGATCCGGGTGATGATGAATTCGGCTTCCTCGAGATCGTCGCGGGCGAGGTAGAACTGCACCGGTGGCCCATGGGGTTCCGAGGTCCAAAGCTGTTTGCCGAGACGTGAGGCGTTGTGGGCGATCACGGCGTTGGCGGCGGCGAGGATGCTGCCGGTCGAACGGTAATTCTGCTCCAATCTGAGCACTTCGGGGCGGTAAGCCTTGACGAAATCGTCGATGTTGGCAACCCGCGCCCCACGCCAGCCGTAGATCGACTGGTCGTCGTCGCCGACGACGAACAACGAGCCCCGATCGCCGGCGATCAGGCGCAGCCATTCATACTGGATCGTATTGGTGTCCTGGAACTCGTCAACCAGGATATGGCTGAAGCGCTGCCGGTAATGGGCGAGCAGTTCGGGTTGATCTCTGAGCGTTTCGAGGGCGCGGAGCAGAAGTTCGGCGAAATCGACCAGCGCGCCGCGCCGGCAATGCGTTTCGTAGGTCTCGTAGATCTGCCGCCAGCCGGCGAGCTGTGGGTGGCCGTCGATATCGATGTCGGCGGGTCTCAAGCCCTCGTCCTTCCAGGTGTTGATGCGCCATTGCGCTTCGCGCGCCGGCCATTGTTTTTCGTCGGCGCCGATGTCGCGCAGCACGCGGCGCAGGGCGCGCAACTGGTCTTCGCTGTCGAGGATCTGGAATTCGGCCGGCAGGCCGGCTTGTTCGTGGTGGGCGCGCAATAACCGGTGGGCGAGGCCGTGAAATGTTCCGACCCACATGCCGCGGAGCGGCGCGTCGAGCATCCGTTCGGTGCGCGAGCGCATCTCGCCGGCCGCCTTATTGGTGAAGGTCACCGCCAGGATGCCCAGGGCGTGGACGTGTTCGACCCGGATCAACCAGGCGAGGCGGTGCACGAGCACCCGGGTCTTGCCGCTGCCGGCGCCGGCCAGCACCAGGCTGTGACGGGCGCCGGTGGTCACCGCGGCGCGTTGTGCCTCGTTCAGCTCGGCCAGAAGGTGCGAGACATCCATTGCGCTACAGGCCGATATCGCGGCGCAGGTGGCAATGGTCGAAAGCGATCCGGTCGGCGGCGGCGTATGCGTGTTCGCGCGCTTTGGCGGGATCTGGGCCGAGCGCCGTGACGCACAGCACGCGGCCGCCGGTGGTGACGACCTCGCCGTGTTCGTTCCGCCGGGTCGCGGCGTGAAAGACCTTGACCGCCGGGTCGTCGATGGCGTCCAGCCCCGAGATCGCCATGCCGCGCGGGTGGTCCCCGGGATAGCCGGCGGCGGCCAGCACCACGCCGGCGGCGGGGCGCTCGTCGATGGCGAAAGGCACCGCCTCGATCACGCCGTCGAACGCCGCTTCGAGCACGGCGATCAGATCCGACTCAAGGCGCAGCAGTACGGGCTGGGCTTCCGGGTCGCCGAGGCGGCAGTTGAATTCGAGCACTCTGGGTTCACCGTCGGCGTCGATCATCAAGCCGGCGTAGAGAAAGCCGAGGTACGGGATGCCTTCGGCGGCCAGGCCGGCGAGCGCCGGTTCGACGATGCGCTTGCGGGCCTGTTCACGGATCCGGGCGTCGAGCGCCGGGGCCGGGGAAATCGCGCCCATGCCGCCGGTGTTCGGACCGCGGTCGCCGTCGAACGCCCGCTTGTGGTCGCGGCTGGTCGGCAGTTCGAGATACTGCTCGCCGGAAGCGATGACCATGAAGCTTGCTTCCGTGCCGGCCAAAAATTCCTCGATCACGGCGGTCGCACCGGCCTGGCCGAAACGCCGTTCGGCGAGCATCGCGACCAGGGCCTCGGCGGCTTCTTCGTAGCTCGAGGCGACGATGACGCCCTTGCCGGCGGCCAGGCCGTCGGCTTTGACGACGACTGGCAGAGGATGATCGGCGAGATAGTCCAGGGCGGGGGCCAACTCGGTGAATGTGGCATAGCGCGCCGTCGGAATGCCGTGCCGCTGCATGAAGGCCTTGGCGAACGACTTGGAGCCTTCGAGTCGTGCCGCGGCGGCCGGCGGCCCGAAGCAGCGGATGCCGGCGGCCATGAGAAGGTCGGCCAGGCCGCCGACCAGCGGCGCTTCCGGGCCGACGATGACCAGATCGACGTGTTCGCGCTCTGCCAGATCGACCAGCGCCGCGATATCGCCGGGATCGGCCGCAACATTGCGCGTTTTCGGTTCGCCGGCGGTTCCGGCGTTGCCCGGCGCGACCAGCACCTCGCGCACCCGCGACGAACGAGCGGCGGCGTAGGCCAGCGCGTGTTCGCGGCCGCCGCCGCCGATGATCAGGACTTTCATCGGCCGGCAGGGGCGATGCGGTACCGGGGTTTCATGCTGTCATTCTACCCGCTGCTTTTCGGCTGTTTCATCCGGCTTGTTTGCGAAGGCCTCCGGCGGCGGGCACGAGCAGACCAGATGACGGTCGCCGTAAACATTGTCGATACGGGCCGCCGGCGGCCAGTATTTGTCGGCGTCGCCGCCTTCGGGGAACGCTGCGACGCTTCGCGGGTAGCAGTGCGGCCAGTCGTCGCCGGCGCATTCGCCGGCGGTGTGCGGGGCCATGACCAGCGGGTTGTCGTCGCGCCGCCATGCGCCGGTCTCGATCTGCCGGATCTCGTCGCGGATGGCGATCAGCGCTGCTGCAAAGCGGTCGAGTTCGGCCCGCGGTTCGCTTTCGGTCGGCTCGATCATCAACGTGCCGGGTACCGGCCAGGACATCGTCGGGGCGTGAAAGCCGTAATCCATCAGGCGCTTGGCGATGTCTTCCTCGCTGATCCCGGCGCTCTCCTTGAAGGCACGGACGTCGATGATGCACTCGTGGGCGACCCACCCGCCCTGGCCGCTGTAGAGCACCGGGTAATGCGGTGCCAGGCGGCGGGCGATGTAGTTGGCATTCAAGATTGCGACCTGGGTGGCACGGGCCAGACCGTCGCGGCCCATCATCGAGATATAGGCCCACGAGATCGGCAGGATGCCGGCGCTGCCCCACGGCGCGCCGGCGACCGGGCCGACGGGGGTTTTTGTGCCGGCCAGCGGCGCGCCGGGCAGATAGGGCGCAAGGTGGGCACGGACGCAGACCGGTCCGACGCCGGGGCCGCCGCCGCCGTGCGGGATGCAGAATGTCTTGTGCAGATTGAGGTGCGAGACATCGGCGCCGAAGCGGCCGGGTGCCGCGAAGCCGACCAGGGCGTTGAGGTTGGCGCCGTCGAGATAGACCTGGCCGCCGTTGTCGTGGATCGCGGCACAGACTTCGCGGATATGTTGCTCGAACACGCCGTGCGTCGAGGGATAGGTGATCATCAGCGCCGCCAGCCGCGTGCGGTGCTCGGCGGCCAGCGCGCGGAGCGCCTCGAGGTCGATATTGCCGTGCCGGTCGCAACCGACGACGACGATCTCGAACCCGGCCAGGTGGGCGCTCGCCGGGTTCGTGCCGTGCGCCGACTGCGGGATCAGGCAGATGTCGCGTTGGCCCTCGCCGCGGCTTTCGTGGTACTTGCGGATCGCCAGAAGGCCGGCGTATTCGCCCTGCGAGCCGGCATTGGGTTGCAGCGACACGGCGTCGTAGCCGGTACAGGCGGCGAGCATCTTTTCGAGTTCGGCGACCAGCTCGGCGTAGCCGGCCTGTTGTGCCGCCGGCGCGTAGGGGTGGATCTGGGCGAAGCCCGGCCAGGTGATGGCTTCCATCTCGGCCGCGGCGTTCAGTTTCATCGTGCACGAGCCGAGCGGGATCATCGCCCGGGTCAAAGACAGATCCCGGTTTTCCAGTTTTTTCAGATAACGCAGCAGTTCGGTTTCGCTGTGCTGGCGGTTGAACACTGGGTGTTCGAGAAAGGGGCTGGTGCGGCGGAGCGCAGCCGGGATTGCGCTGGCCTCCACTGCCAGCGCCTGATCCAGATCGTCGAGCGCCGTCGGGCAGGCGAAGACTTCGAGCAGAGCGGCGATATGTTCGCGCCGCGTCGCTTCGTTGATGGTGATTCCGATGCCCGCCTGATCGTCGCGGCGCAGATTGATGCCGCGCGCCTCGGCAGCGTCGAGCAGCATCAGACGATCCTGCCCTGTCACTTCGATGAACACGGTGTCGAAATACGCAAGATGACGCAGGCGGTGGCCGGCGGCGGCGAGCCCGGCGGCGAGCAACTGGGCGACTCGGTGGATCCGCGTTGCCTGGCGGGTGAGGCCCTCCGGGCCGTGGTAGATGGCGTAAAAACCGGCGGCGATGGCGAGCAGCGCCTGTGCCGTGCAGATGTTGCTCATCGCCTTGTCGCGGCGGATGTGCTGCTCGCGCGTCTGCAGCGCCATGCGCAGCGCCGGCCGGCCGTGGCGGTCGCGCGAGACGCCGATGATGCGGCCGGGCACCTGGCGCTTGTATTCGTCGCGCGTCGCGAAGAACGCGGCGTGTGGCCCGCCGCACCACAACGGTATGCCGAAGCGCTGGGCGCTGCCGAAGGCGATATCGGCGCCGAGTTCGCCGGGCGGGGTCAGCAAGGTGAGGGCCAGAAGGTCGGTCGCCATCGCTACCTTGAGATCATGGGCGCGGGCCAAGGCGATGGCTGCGGCCGGATCACCCAGCGCACCGTCGGCCGCCGGGTAGGAGAGTAATACGCCGAAGGCCGGCTCGGGATCGGCAACGGCGGCGGCGAGCGGCCGGTGGTCGATGGTGATGCCAAGATATTCGGCGCGAGTTTCGAGCACCGCCAGTGTCTGCGGCAGCACGCCACGATCGACGATGAAGCGCCGGCGCCGGTGTTTGTCGAGGCGGTGCAGCATGGCCATCGCCTCGGCGGCGGCGGTCGGTTCGTCGAGCAGCGAGGCATTGGCCAGCGGCAGGGCGGTCAGGTCGATCACCATCTGCTGGTAATTGAGCAGCGCTTCGAGCCGGCCCTGCGAGATTTCGGCCTGGTAGGGTGTGTAGGCCGTGTACCAGCCGGGGTTGGCCAGCAGGTTGCGGCGCAGCGCCGCCGGGGTGATCGTGTCGTGGTAACCGAGGCCGATCATGTTGTGCAGCACCCGGTTGCGCCCGGCCATCTCGGCCAGGCGGGCCAGCGTTTCGTTTTCGTGGCGGGCGCGCGGCAGGTCGAGCGGTGCCGTCTCGCGGATCCCCGCCGGCATCACTGTGTCGATCAGTTCGTGAAGCGAGCCGAGCCCGAGTGAGTCCAGCATCGAGGCGATGTCGTCCGGTCCGGGGCCGATATGGCGGGCGATGAAATCACCGTGCGCTTCGAGCGCGGTGAGCGGGGTCGCCGGCAGCGGCGGGGTAGCGATTGTCTCGCGTCGGGTCATGAAAGCACTCCGGTCAGGCGGGCGCCGTAAGGCAGCGTCAGGGGCTGGTTCCAGGCGGCCGGCAGGTAATGGTCGATCAACATGAAAATAAACAGTACGGCAAGATAAATGACGGAAAAGCCGAATGTCATGAGTGCCCGGTCGTCATCGCGGCTTTTGAACAACGAGACGGCGTGGAGCAGAAATCCGGCATCGAGCACGAGGGTGCCGCCAAGATAGAACAGGCCGCTCATACCGGTCAGCCACGGCAAAAGCGAGGCGATGACGAGCAGCACGGTATAAAACAGGATCTGCCAGCGGGTGAACGGCACGCCGTGGGTCACCGGCAGCATCGGCACGCCGGCGGCGGCGTAATCGCCGCGGCGATGGATGGCCAGCGCCCAGAAGTGCGGCGGCGTCCAGACGAAAACGATCAGCACGAGCAACAGGGCGTGGGGGTCTATCGTGCCGCTCATCGCGCTCCAGCCGAGCAGCGGCGGTGCGGCGCCGGCCAAGCCGCCGATCACGATGTTCTGCGGCGTCGCATGTTTGAGATAAACGGTATAAACGAAGGCATAACCGATCAGGCTGGCGAAGGTCAGCACCGCGGTCAGCGGGTTGACCCGGAAATAAAGCAGCAGCATCGACAGCAGCGCCAGGCAGGCGGCAAACAGCGTCACGGCCCGCGGACTCACTTCACCGCACGGCAGCGGCCGGCCGCGGGTGCGCGCCATGCGGCGGTCGATTTCGATGTCGATCAGATGATTCAGAGCGCTCGCCGCAGCGGCGGCCAGCGCAATTCCGGTGACAGCGGCCGCGACCAGCGGCCAGGGCGGCGGCCCGTCGACGGCGAGCAACATGCCGGCAAAGGCGGTGAAGACGATCAGCGCCACGACGCGCGGTTTGCACAGCGCGAAGTAGCGGGCCGCGAGGCCGCGCCGGCTCACCGCGCCGCCGGCCGGGTGCGGTACAGACACAGCGTCAGCCAGCCGAGCAGCACTGCGGCACCGGCGGTATGGGCGATGGCGTTGGCCAGCGGCAGCAACCACAGGACATTGAGAATGCCGAGGGCGATCTGGGCGGCGACCAGTGCCAGCAGCACGAAACCGGCGGTGGCGAGCGACTCGACCCGGATCAGCCGCCAGGCGGCGGCGGCCGTGACGAGCGCAATGACCAGCGCCCCGAGGCGGTGGGTGAAATGGATCGCGGTCCGCGCCGCCGGGTCGAGGATGCCGCCCTGGTAATCGACGCCCAGACCGCGCCACAGCACAAACGCCTGGCGGAAATCCATGACCGGCCAGAAGCTTTGCTGGCAGGCCGGAAAATCGGGGCAGGCGAGCGCCGCGTAGTTGGTGCTGGTCCAGCCGCCGAGCAGGATCTGGGCGCTGGTGGCGAATAACGCCAGCCACAACCAGCGCCGGGTCCAGGGCGCAACCGGCCAGCGCGTCCGCCGGCCGTTGGCCAGCACAATGAGCAGCAGCAGCACCCAGGTCAGAAGGCCGCCCGCCAGGTGCAGCGTCACCACCGCGGGTTTGACCAGCCAGGTGACGGTCAGCATGCCGAGGACGATCTGCGCGGCGAGCAGCGGCATGAGCGCGGTGGCCAGCCAGACCGGCGAGGCTGGGTCGCGGCGGCGGCGCAGCCAGGCTAAGACGGCGAGCGCCAGGCTGCCCAGCGCCACCAGTGGGGCGACGTAACGATGGATCATCTCGCGACTGGCGCGGCCCGGATCGACCCGCGAGCCGGGCCATCGTTCGGCGGCACCGGCGAGGTCTTCAGCGCCGACCGGCCAGGTCAGCCGCCCGTAGCAGCCCGGCCAATCGGGGCAGCCGAGGCCGGCGTCGGTCAGGCGCACCCAGGCGCCGAGCACGATCAGCAACAAGGTCAGCGCCGCGGTGACGGCGGCCAGGCGCTGGTAGGTGTCGAAAAACATGTGCTCGATCGCTGTGCGGGTGTGAAGCGGCGCGCGCCGGGGCTTATTCGCGGCGCGCCCAGGTCAGAAGACGGGTCAGATCCCGCCCGGGATCGGCGGGATCTGGGCTGGCCGCATAGCGCAATATTATATTGCCTTCGGGATCGGCCAGATAAATTGCCGGCACCGCCGGCAGGGCGCGGCCGAGCGCCGCGACGCCCTCCGGCGGCAGGGTCACGATCTGCATGAAAGTCGATCCTGCGGCGGCACCGGCGGCTGGCGGGAGCGGGCCGGGGACCAGGATGACGATGCCGACCGCCGCCCGTCGCCGGCCCTGGGCCTGCCGGATGCGGGCCAGAAGGCCGGGCCATTCGGCGCACAGCGCGGCGCAGTTCTCAGCGCCGGCGCCGAGCAACGTCCAGCGGTCTTGCAGATCGGCTGGGGTCCATGGTTGCCCGGCCTGATCGGTACCGGCAAGCGGCGGCAGGTGCCCGGGCGGCGTCAGTAGCGTGCCGTGATTGCGCGTCGCCGCCGGGTGGTAGCGCCACCAGACGCTGTGCATCGCAACCGCCAGCAGCACCGGCAACAGAAACAGCAAAAACAGCGCGAGCAGCACGAGGCGCGGGCGGCGGGCGGTGTTCATCGTCCGGGTGCGCCTTCTGGCGCCGATCGAAGGTGGCGCCAGCCGAGAGCGCCGCTGACCAGCAGCACAGTCAACGCCAGCGTGAACCAGGTCATGGCGTAGGCCAGGTGGCGCTCGGGGCCGAAGTTGACGAGCGGCCAGGCGTCGCGGCCGGCGAACCCGCCGGGGGCTGAGGCGTCCAGTTGCAGCAGCCAGTCGGGCAGGGTGGTGCGCAGCGCGCCGGCAACGGCGGTGGAGTCGGGATAAACGACCAGTTGCGGCCAGCGGTCGGGTGCCAGACGGTCGGGCCGGCCGAGCCTGATGCCGGCGGCGGGCCAGTGGTTGATCCGGCCTTCGATCGTCACCTCGCCGGGCGGCGTTTCGATTTCCGGCAAGCGGCGCTCGGCAGCAAGCGGCACCCAGCCGCGATCGACCATGACGGTGCCGCCGCCGGTCACCAAAAACGGGGTCAGGACGTGCGCCCCGTAGCGGCCGCCGAGAATCTGGTTGTCGAGCAACAGGTGCCGTTCGGGATCGAAGCGGCCGGTGACGGTCAGGCGCGCGAAACGCAGCGCCTCGCCGTCCGGCGGCGGCCAGGTAAGTTCGGGGGCGGCGCCGGCGGCAGCGAGCAGCGCGCGTTTCTCCGCCGCGCGGTCGAGCTGCCAGAGGCCGAGCACGATGAAAAACGCGATGCCGAGCACGGCAGCGGTCCATGGTACGGTCCGCCGGACGATCCCGCTGGGCGCCAAGGCCAGCCGTGGGCGGTAAACTGTCATCTTTCCACTGTCGTTGTGTGCATCATGCCTGGCAAAATCATCATTATCCTGTTTCTGCTCGCCATACTTTATACGCTGGGCTCGAGTTTCTATTTCCTGGTCCGCGACAAAGGCGCTAGCCTGCGTGTCGTTGACCGCCTGAGCTGGCGGGTCGGGTTGTCGCTGGTCTTGTTCGGGTTGTTTGTGCTGGCTTTGAAACTCGGCTGGATCGAGGCTCACGGCCTGTTGCCCGGGCCCCGCTGATCCCCGGCGGCCGATCACCGCCGGCGACGGATGAGTTGGCCGAGACCGTACAGGCTGAGGAGCAGCCAGGCCAGTTCGAGCAGGAAAGCCGCCAGGTTGAACGCCTGGAGCAGGGAATGGAGGACCAGCAGCGCGCCGCCGGCGTTCAACAGCGGGTAAGGCAACTGCGAGGCGGTGAGGCGCCCGGTCTGTTGCAGACCGTAGGCCAAAAGGATCAGCGCGGCGCCCAGCGTGCCGCTCAAGTCGTGCCAGGCCATGCGGTGGTCAGGCGGTTTCGAGGGCGCGGATCACCGCTGCGGCGCTGCTCGCCTCGAATGTGCCGGGCGGATCGAGCCACAACTGGCCAACGATGCCGTCTTCGATCAGCATCGCGTAGCGCTGGCTCCGGCGGCCCATGCCGTGGGCGCTGGCATCGAGTTCCAGGCCGAGCGCGGCGGCCAGCTCACCGTTGCCGTCGGCCAGCATCAGGATCTCATCGCCGCTGCCGGCCTGCTGTGCCCAGGCAGCCATCACGAACGGGTCGTTGACCGAGACGCATGCCAGGCGCGTGATGCCGAGTTCGGTCAAGCGCGCGGCGTGTTCGATGAAGCCGGGCAGGTGGCGCGCCGAGCAGGTTGGCGTGAAGGCGCCGGGGACGGCGAACAGCACGGAGCGGCCCGTGCCGAACAGCTCGGCGCTATCGACGGTTTGCGGTCCTTCGGGGCGGACAAGGGTCAGGCGGACGCCCGGCAGGCGTTCGCCGGCGGCGATCGGCACGCGCTCAGGCCTCGCCGAGGGCGTGGTGGATCGCGCTCATCAATTCCTTGCGATCGACCGGCTTGGTCACATAGCCGGCGGCACCCTGCCGCATCCCCCAGATGCGGTCGGTTTCCTGGTTTTTGGTGGTGACGAAGATGACCGGGATATTGCGTGTGCGGTCTTCCTTGGACAGGGCGCGGGTCGCCTGGAAGCCGCTCATGCCGGGCATCACGATATCCATCAAGATCAGGTCGGGTGGCGAGGCCTTGGCCGCCGCGACACCGTCCTCGCCGGTCAGCGCGGTCGCGACGTTGTACCCCTCGCTTTCGACGATCTTGGCCAGGGCGTAGAGTTGGGCCTCGGAATCGTCAACGATCAGAATGTCAGCCATTCGCGTGTCCTCACGGCTAGGGCGCTGGCCGCCTCTGTGGTGAGGGCGGCTGGCGCGGTCGCACGTCCATGCTCAAAATCGCGGCCCCATCCCAGCGGCCAGGCATCGGGCCTTGCGACACCTCGCATGGCCGGGTCCATAGTGGCTGCCTGCTCCAGCAGGCGACAACAATATATCATCCCGGCCGGACCTTTTTCCACCCCCGGAAGTGAAAGATCAGGCATTCTTCACTGAGCTCGGCAGCCCGTCCGGGGCGCACCGCTTCAGCCGACGCTGACCACGGTGCGGCCGGTGATTTGACCGGCCAGATGGGCCTCGAATTGCGCCGGGACCTCGGCAAGCGGGATTTCGCGCTCGATGATCCGGTCGAGGGCCGGCGGTTTCCAGCGGCCGGCCAGCCGCTGCCAGACTTCCAGGCGGATCGGTCGCGGGCAGCCGGCGGAATTGATGCCGACGAGGCTGATGCCGCGGATGATGAACGGCATCACCGTCGTGTGCAGGGTATCACCGGCGGTCAGGCCGCAACTGGCGATCATGCCCCACGGCTTGATCACCCGGGTCAGGCCGGCGAGCAGCTCGCCACCGGCATTGTCGATCGCCGCCGCCCAGCGGGCGCTTTCCAGCGGCTGGTCGCCGAGCCACAGACCCCGGCGGTCGATGCACTGCGCGGCGCCGAGGTCGGCGAGCCAGTCGAAGCGCTCGATTTTGCCGCTGATGGCGTGGACTTCGTAGCCGGCGTGGTGCAAAAGGTTGATCGCCAGCGAACCGACGCCGCCGGTCGCGCCGCTGACGACGACCGGCCCGGCACCGGGTTCGAGCCCCAACTGTTCCATCCGGTACAGCGCCAGCGCCGCGGTGAAACCGGCGGTGCCGAGGCCCAGCGCTTCGCGCAGCGTCAGCCCCGGCGGCAGCGGGATCGTATCATCGGCGGCGGCTTTCAGATATTCGCCGTACCCCCCGTCGCGCGTTTCGCTGAGGCCCGAACCGGTGACCAGCACCTCGTCGCCGGGCGAGAACCCGGGGTGGTCGCTGGCGATCACCAGGCCGCCGGCATCGATCCCGCCGTTCAACGGGAAACGCCTGAGGATCTTGCCCCGCCCGGTGCCGGCCAGCGCGTCTTTGTAGTTGACACTCGAATACTGGACGCGGATCGTCACCTCGCCGGGCGTCAGCTCATCGGGCGCCATTTCCTCGAACGCCGCGCGGTAGCCGGCGTCGTCCTGGCGGATGCGCAGGGCGCGGAAGCGGGCCGGCAGGGGGGCGTTCATCGGTTGACGCGGTGGATGGCGCGGTGGTCGAGGTTGAGCGCCGCCTCGTGAATCGCCTCGGACAACGTCGGGTGGGCGTGGACGATGCGCGCCAGATCCTCGGCGCTGGCGCTAAACTCCAGCGCCACGACGCATTCGCCGATCAGTTCCGAGGCGCTCGGCCCGATGATATGGACACCGAGCAGGCGGTCGCTCGCTGCATCGGCCAGCACCTTGACGGCGCCGGCCGCCTCGCCCATCGCCAGGCCGCGGCCGGTGGCGGCGAACGGGAACGAACCGCTGCGGTAGTCGGCCCCGGCGGCTTTCAGCTCTTCCTCGGTTTTGCCGGCCCAGGCGATCTCCGGGTCGGTGTAAATCACCCACGGGATGGTGTCGAGATTGACGTGCCCGGCCTGGCCGGCGATGATTTCGGCGACCGCGATGCCTTCCTCGGAGGCCTTGTGCGCGAGCATCGGGCCGCGCACCAGATCGCCGATCGCGAACACCCCTTCGGCGGTGGTCCGGTTGTGATCATCGACGGTAACCCGGCCGCGGTCGTCGAGTTCGACCCCCGAGTCGTCTTCCAGCAATCCGGCGCTCGCCGCTGTGCGGCCGACCGCCACCAGCAGCCGATCGACGGTGATCTCGCCGTCGCCCCTGACGCCGCTGTACCTTACGCGGACTTTGCCGTCTTCGATCACGGCGCCATCGACCTTGGTGCCGAGGCGGATATCGAGGCCCTGTTTCTTGAACTCGTGGGCCGCGAGTTTGGCAATGTCGCGGTCGGCGGCGGCGAGAAAATCGTCGAGCGCCTCGAACAGCACCACTTCGGAGCCGAGCCGGCGCCAGACGCTGCCGAGTTCGAGGCCGATGACCCCGGCGCCGATCACGCCGAGCTTGCCGGGTACCTGGTCGAGCGCCAGCGCCCCTTCGTTGTCGAGAATATGGACGTTATCAACCGCGACGTTCGGGATTGCCAAAGGTTCGCTGCCGCTGGCCAGAATCACATGGTGGCCAGTGACCTGGCGTTCGGTCCCGTCGGGGGCGGCGATCGTCACCCGCCGCCCGGCGCCGAGCCGGCCGCGGCCGGGAGCGAATTCGATGCCGTTGGCTTTCAGCAACTGGCTGACGCCGGCATTCAACTGGGCGACGATCTTCGCTTTGCGGCGCTGCATCACCGCGACATCGAACGACAGCGCCCCGGCGCGGATGCCGTGCGCTGCATAGTGATGCTGCAGGTGATCGTAGTGCTTGGTCGAATCGAGCAGGGCCTTGGACGGGATGCAACCGACATTCAGGCACGTGCCGCCCGGCGCCGGTTTACCGTCCGCCCCCTGGCGGTCGTCGATGCACAGCGTCTTTTGGCCGAGCTGCGCGGCGCGGATCGCCGCGACGTAACCGCCGGGGCCG
Source organism: Candidatus Jinrbaksania sp. (assembly GCA_039794245.1). Taxonomy (GTDB): domain Bacteria; phylum Pseudomonadota; class Gammaproteobacteria; order Xanthomonadales; family Wenzhouxiangellaceae; genus DAITQM01. The sequence continues at coordinate 81,377 of JBDIVS010000003.1, read as the reverse complement.
CCGCCGATCACCACCACATCGTAGTCGTTCGTTTCACTCATGGGTTCACAATCCGAGCAGCAGGCGGGCCGGATCCTCCAGCGCTTCTTTGACCGCGACCAGAAAGAGCACCGCGTCCTTGCCGTCGATGATCCGGTGGTCGTAGCTCAAGGCGATGTACATCATCGGCCGGGCGATAATGCCGCCGGCCTCGACCACCGGCCGCTGCTTGATGGCGTGCATGCCGAGGATCGCGCTTTGCGGCGGATTGAGCAGCGGGGTCGAGAGCAGCGAGCCGAACGTTCCGCCGTTGGTGATGGTGAACGTGCCGCCCTGCAAGTCCTCCAATTTGAGTGCGTTGTTGCGCGCCTCGTCGGCGTATTGGCGGATGGCCGTTTCGATCGCGGCGAGTGACAGCCGCTCGGCATTGCGCAGGACCGGAACGACCAGACCGCGCTCGGTGGCGACCGCGATGCCGATATCCATATAACCGTGATAGACGATCTCGTCGCCTTCGCTCGAAGCGTTGACCACCGGGTAGCGGTCGAGGGCTTCGCAGCAGGCCTTGACGAAAAACGACATCAGGCCGAGCTTGACGCCGTGTTTGCGGCTGAACGCCTCCTGGTAGCGGGCGCGCAGGTCCATCACCGCCTGCAAGTTCACCTCGTTGAACGAGGTCAGGATCGCCGCGGTGTTCTGCGCCTGTTTCATGCGCTCGGCGATCCTTTGCCTGAGCCGGCTCATCCTGACGCGCTCTTCGGGACGCCCCGGAGCGCCGGCGAGATGACTTAACACATCGCCTTTGGTGATCCGGCCGCCGCGCCCGGTGCCTTTGATCTCGCCGGTTTCGAGGCCGTGTTCGGTGGCGAGTTTGCGGGCCGCCGGCGGTAGATCGCCCGCAGCCGGAGGTGGCGCCGCTTGTGCCGCCGGCTCGCCGGCGCCGGCCGCGGTCGACGTTTCGGCGGGCCGGGCTTTCGCCGTGGCTTGGGGTTTTTCCGCCGCCGCTTCCACCGCCCCCTCCTCGATCACCGCCAGCAGCTCGCCCGAGGTGACGGTTGCGCCCTTCTCGGCGCGGATTTCGCGCAGCTTGCCGGTGGCCGGGGCCGGGACTTCGAGCACCACCTTGTCGGTTTCCAGATCGACCAGGTTCTGGTCGCGGCGCACGCTATCGCCCGCCTTGGCGTGCCAGGCGGCAACGGTGGCGTCGCTCACCGATTCGGGCAGGGCCGGGACTTTGACTTCAATACTCATCGTCTAATAAGACTCCAGTCCTAAATATGGTGATCATTGCGCCCGGGCAGGCGCGGCCAGGCCGAGCGCCTCGTGCACCAGCGCCTGCTGTTCTTCGAGGTGGATCGCATGATAACCGACCGCCGGTGAGGCCGAGGGCGGCCGGCCGGCGGCGCGCAACCGCCGCCCGGCGGGCAGGGCGGCGGCCAGCCAGTCGCGGATCTGCCGGTAGGCCCCCTGGTTGAGCGGTTCCTCCTGGCACCAGACCACATCTTCCACCGCCGGATAACGACCGATCAACTCGGCAAGTTCGTTATCCGGGAAGGGATACAACTGCTCGATCCGGACCAGGGCGGTGTCGGCCAGCCGGTGTTCATCCCGGCTTTTGGCCAGATCGAAATAAACCTTGCCGGCACAGAACACCAGGCGGCGGACGGCGGCCGGGTGGGGTGCCGCGGGGTCGTCGAGCAGCACCTGGAAGGCGCCGCCGCTCAGGTCGTCGAGGCGGGAAGTGGAATCTTTGTGGCGCAGCAGGCTTTTCGGGGTGAAAACGATGAGCGGCTTGCGGTACAGGCGCAGCATCTGGCGGCGGATCAGGTGAAACCACTGGGCTGGCAGCGACGGCACGCAGACCTGCATGTTGTCGCCGGCGCAAAGCTGCATGAAGCGCTCGAGGCGGGCCGAGGAATGTTCCGGCCCCTGGCCCTCATAACCGTGCGGCAGGTACAGCACCAGGCCGCACAGGCGGCCCCATTTGGCCTCGCCCGAGGTGATGAACTGGTCGATCACGACCTGCGCGCCGTTGGCGAAATCGCCGAACTGTGCCTCCCAGATCACCAGCGTTTCCGGGTCGGCGCTGGCGTAGCCGTACTCGAAACCGAGTACCGCCTCCTCGGAGAGCAGCGAATCGATCACGGTTACGGTGAGCGGATTGGCCGGCCCGGCGAGACGTTCGAGCGGAATCAGCGTCTCGCCGGTTTTCTGGTCGTGCAAGATGGCGTGGCGATGGAAAAACGTGCCGCGGCCGGAATCCTGGCCGACCAGGCGCAGGGCGTAACCGTCTTCGATCAGGCCGGCGTAGGCCATCGTTTCGGCAAAGCCCCAGTCGAGCGGTGTTTCGCCGGCGACCATTTTTTGCCTCTCGTCGATGATGCGCCGCACCCGGTCGTGCAAAACGAAACCGTCCGGCAGGCGATGGAGTTCGGCGGCCAGACGGGCGATCGTCTCTTTCGACATTCGGGTGTCGGCCGAGGTGCGCCAGTCGTTGCCCAGAAACGGCGACCAGTCGGCGTTGTGCTCATGAGGGACGCCGGCGTGCCGGACATCGGCGACCTGCCGGCCGGCGTCGAGCGAAGCGCGGTATTCGTCGCTGAGCGCGGCGATTTCGTTCGCCTCGATGAGGCCGCCGGCGGCCAGCCGGGCGGCGTATTTTTCACGGGTCGTCTTCAGTTCGCGGATCGTTCGGTACATCACCGGCTGGGTGGCGGCCGGTTCGTCGGCCTCGTTGTGGCCGTGGCGCCGGTAGCACACCATGTCGAGCACCACGTCTTTGTGGAAACGGGCGCGGAAATCGTGCGCCAGATGGGCGCAGAACACGACCGCCTCCGGGTCGTCGCCGTTGACGTGCAGGATCGGCGCCTGCACCAGCTTGGCCACTTCGGTGCAGTACAGTGTCGAGCGGGCGTCGAGCGGGTTGCTGGTCGTAAAACCGATCTGGTTGTTGACGACGACGTGCACCGTGCCGCCGACCTTGAAGCCGCGGGCCTGCGACATATTGAACAGTTCCATCACCACGCCTTGGCCGGCGAAGGCCGCGTCGCCGTGGATCAACACCGGCAGCACGATCTCGTGTTCGCGATCCCGGTGGCGGGTCTGGCGGGCGCGGGCGAAACCGGCGACCACCGGATCGACGATTTCCAGGTGCGATGGATTGAAGGCCAGCGCCAGGTGGATCGGCTCGCCGTCCACCATCATGTCCGAGCTGTAACCGAGGTGGTATTTCACGTCGCCCGAGCGGCTGATATTGTCCGGCCTGACCTTGCCTTCGAACTCCTCGAACAGATCGGCCGGCTGTTTGCCCAGGATGTTGACCAGGACGTTGAGCCGGCCGCGGTGCGCCATGCCGATCACGACCTCGCGTACCGCCTGGCGGCCGGCGTGGTGGATCATTTCATAAAGCAGCGGAATCAGGCTTTCGGCGCCTTCCAGCGAAAAGCGTTTCTGCCCGACGTAGCGCGTGTGCAGGTAGCGTTCCAATCCCTCTGCGGCGGTCAGCTTGGCGAGAAAACGGCGTTTTTCGTCGGAGTTGAAGGCGAAGTCGCCGGCGCTGCCTTCGAGCCGCTCCTGGAGCCAGCGGCGCTGTGTCGTATCGACGATGTGCATGTATTCGGCGCCGATCGGGCCGCAATAGACTTTTTCGAGCAGCGTGACAATGGCTTTCAGGCTCATGCGGCCCGGGGCATGCAGCGAGCCGGTGTCGAATTCGCGGTCGAGGTCGCTGTCGTCGAGGTCGTGAAATGCAAGGTCGAGGTCGGGCACCGGCGGCCGGGCGCTGAGCCCCAGCGGGTCGAGGTCCGCCTTCTGGTGGCCGCGCACCCGGTAGGCGTTGATCAGCTTCAGGACGCCGGCCTGCTTGTGGTCGAGCGTGGCGCTCGATGCCGGTGCCGGGTGGCGGGCCAGTTCGCGAAAACGCCCGGCGATCTCGAGATGGCGGCTGTCCGGACCCGGCCCGAGCGCGGCGAACACGGTGCCCCATTCGGCCGGCACCGCCCCTGGATCGGCGAGCCATTGTTCGTACAGCCCTTCGAGCCAGGCGCGGTTGGTACCGGAAAGGTGCGACAGCCTGAGGCGCTCGGCGATCGTCGCGGCGGGTGAGGGATGGGTCACGGGTCGATCCATGGTGGAAACGGTCGATGACAGATGGCCGGGTTTGCAGTTCGGCGCTTCCGGCGGCCCGCCGGTGAGGATGATGGGCCGCTGGGGCGGCAGGAAGACATCGCGGCAATTATACCCGCATCAACGGAAAAGACCGGCGACCATGCCGCCGGCCTGGGTGCCATGTGTGCGGCGAGTTCAATCCTCGCCGAGCCCGAAGCCGATAAGGTGCAGCAGGCTGCTGAACAGGTTGTAGATCGTCACGTACAGCGTGACGGTGGCCATGATGTAATTGGTCTCGCCGCCGCGCGCGATCTGCTGGGTTTCATAGACGATCAAACCACCCATCAACAGCATGAACATCGTCGAGACGGCCAGTGCCAAGGCCGAAAGGCTGAATACCACGGCGGCGATGCCGGCGACGAAAGCGACCAGGATACCGACCAGCAGAAACTGGCCGAGAAAACTGAAATCGCGGCGTGTAGTTAGGGCGAACGCCGACAGCCCGAGAAAAATCACGCCGGTGCCGCCGAGCGCCAGGATCACCAGTTCGTCACCGTTGACATAGCGGGCGAGGTAGGCGTTGATCATCGGCCCGAGCGTCAGGCCCATAAACCCGGTCAGGGCGAACACCGCGAGGATGCCCCAGGCACTGTTGCGCAGCCGGGTGGTGACGAACAGCAGCCCGAAATACCCGATCAGGGTCAGCAACAGCCCCGGGTGCGGCCAATGGTTGACCATCGCCAGCAGCGCGGTGAAAGCGCTGAACAGCAGCGTCATGGACAGCAGCGCGTAGGTGTTGCGCAGCACCCGGTTGATTTCCAGGGTACGAGCGGCGGGGCGGACGATCGTCTGATTCATCGAATTCTCCTTAAGGCAGTTCGGTGGCAAACATTACAACATATCCGGCGTGCCATTGCCGCCGTAGCGGGCCAGCGCCCGCGGCTTTGAGCGAAATGCAATCCCCGAGTGGCCCCCCTTTCCGCCGTGGTCACTCTCCTTACGCACTTGCGCCGGTGCCTGCCGCCAGCAAAATCAACGCCGTCGCCATCGGCAGATACAGCGTGCGCGGCCGCTCGATCAAAGGGGTAAAGCCGAAGGCGGCATAAAAGGCGGCAGCCTTGTCGTCGCTCGCCTCGGCAAAGATCGCGTGCGTTCCGATCGGCGAAGTGGCGATGGTTCTGATTGCCTCGAACAGCAATGCCGTGCTGAGTCCCTGGCCGGCAAAGTCGATATGCCGGCCAAGCCAGCCGATCAAGACGGCGGGAACGGAGGGATAACGGGGTAATTTTCTGGCTAACGACTGGGGAACCTCGTTCAATGGCAGATTACTGGAAGAGAGTGTGTAGAAACCGGCAACCCGGTCGGTTGCGATTTCTCTGGCGACGTAGCAGGTCGCGTATTGGCGCTGAACGTCCTGCATCACAATCTCGCGAAAATAGCGGTCGATCCGTTCGTTGCCACAGGTGAAGTCCGCCCGGTGGTGATGCCTGGCCAGCGGTTCGACGACGAAACGGGCGCCCACGACCGGGGCGCTCAGCGGGGCGCGATCAGTTCGGCGTGCCGTTGTGCCGCGCGCGCCAGCCGCGCATTGGGTTTGGGCGGGTTGATCAGCGCTTCGGCAAAACGGATTTGATCGGCGCGTGCCAGGCGCAATACCCTCATTTTCCGTGAAGGTGGTGATCTCGTCGATGCGGATCACGGCGCGGGGGCCGGCAGGCCGGCGGTGTTGAGATTGCCGAGCGCCTCGTTTTCAATCCTTCTCCTCCTCCCGGTATTTGCGCCAGAGGCCCCGGAACTGGTCGTAGCTCAGGCCGAGCAGTTCGGCCGCCCGCCGCTGGTTGTGGCGCGCTTTGTCGATGGCCCGTTCGAGCAGGCGGCTTTCGCGCGCCGCCAGGTCGGCTTTGAGGTCGAGTGGCAGGTCGGGCAGGTCTAATGCCGCCGGCTTGACCTGCGCGGTCTCGGGTGCCGGGCGCCAGGGGGAGGCGAATGGGTCGAAGTCGATTGCGGCGACCGGTCGATTGGGGTCCGGTTGATGGAAAACGGCGCGTTCGACGGTGTTTTTCAGCTCCCGGACATTGCCCGGCCACGGGTGGTCGAGCAATTGGTCGCGGGCTTTAGCACTGAAGCCGGCGAACAGCTCGCGCCCCAGTTCGCTCGTCAGGCGCATCGCAAAGTGTTCGGCAAGCGGCAGGATGTCTTCACGCCGGGCACGCAGCGGCGGCAGCGTGACGACATCGAAGGCCAGGCGGTCGAGCAGGTCGGCGCGGAATCGGCCAGCGGCGGCGCGCGACGGCAGATCGACGTTGGTCGCGCCGATCACCCGGACCTCGACCTCGACCGTCTGCTGCCCGCCGACGCGCTCGAAACGGCCGTACTCGATGACGCCGAGCAGCTTTTCCTGCACCGTGCTCGTCGTGTTCGCCAGCTCGTCGAGAAACAGGCTGCCGCGGTCGGCCATTTCGAAACGCCCCTGGCGGCGGCGGACGGCGCCGGTGAAGGCGCCGGCTTCGTGGCCGAACAGCTCGCTTTCGAGCAGACTTTCGGCGAGCGAGGCGCAATCGAGCCGAATGAAGGGTTTTTCCCAGCGCGGCGAAAGATAGTGCAGGCGGCGGGCAATCAGTTCCTTGCCGGTGCCGCGCTCGCCGATCAGCAGCACCGGACGGTTGACCTGGGCGAGTTTCGAGACGCGCTCCAGCATGGCGACGAAGACTGGCGATTCGCCGATCAGGTTTTGCTCGACGGGAGGAGTCATGGCCGGATTCTATCCGGAGACGACAGACCAGTTCCGGTAGCGGCCCGTGGCCGGGCGGTGGGCCGACGTATTGGTTGGTGGCCGTTGCTTGAATATCTGAACGGTCCCGCCGCGAAACGAAAATGAGAGTTCCCACGGTGCTGCCGGGGGATGTTTACCCAACTGTTGCGTAAATTTCCGGAATTCTCGGTCAAGCGGGCGAGTGCAGCTTGTCCGATTTGCCGCGGCAGCGTAGTTATTCCTACGGTTCAAGGCAAAGCTGCCGCCCGCTTGGGCGAGAAACCGGGCGCGTCACCCCAGGTGAATTCGATGCTTTAACTAAAATTCTCATAACTTATTGATTTAATGAAGAAATCTATAAATTCAAGCAAAATTTATGCAACTGTTAGGTTTACTCCGGATTGCGGTCGGCGCGTAGCCAGCAGACCAGCGCCAGGCGCTCGGCGGTGACGTAGTCGGCGACCGGCGAGACGCAATGCGGGGCCGGGATCTTGAACATGTTGATCGAGTTGAATTTCGGCGTCAGCGTTAGCTTGACGTCGCCTTTGTCGTCCAGCGCCTGGAACAAGCCGCCCCAGTGGGCTTCCCAGTTGCGGCTGAGATTGATGACCACGGCAAAGCGCCGGTCCTGGCCGGCGTCGTAGTCATTGTGGTTTTTCAGGTAATAACCGGCGATATAACGGCTGGCCTGAACGTAGGTTTTGATGATCTCCCTATCGCCGGTGACGATCCGCCAGAATTCGAGCCACGGCTGGCTGTTGACCTGTTCGACGATGCGGTTGAGGATGAGGGCGTGGTGGCTTTTTTGCAGGTAGGCGCTGATCATCATGTAGGTGTCGTAGACGAACTGGTAGCCGGTTTCGGCACGGCTCGAAATCCGCGCCCAGAACGCATCCTGCTCGGCCGGCGACAGGCGTTCGAAATCGGCATGGGTGATCGTCTTCGCGCCTTCCTCGTCGTGATAGGCGATCGACCACGGCACCTCCTCGGCCAGGCAGCGGTGCAGGCGTGCCGCGACTTCGGGGCGCAGGCCGTTTTCGATCTGTAAATACCCTTGCTCTTTGAATTGGCGGGCGAGGCGGGCGGCATCGAGCATTGGATCGAGCAAGCCGTCTTGGAGCAGAGCAAAATCCGGTGGGTGGGGTACAGCGGCCATCGTCGTGTTCCGATCGGGTTTGTCGTGCCGGTGGTGCCGGCAGATGGAAGCTGACGATAGCGGCTTTTCGCCTTACCGAGTTGATCGAAATCAAACGGGCATTTACGCTGCGATGTCACTGCTCGGCGACGAGGGCCAACGCTTCGGTCAGGCGGGCGGCGGCAAGGAGCGTGACGCCGGGCGGTGGTTTGAGGCCGCGGGTGTTGGCCTTGGGCAGAAGGATGCGGCCGAGGCCCTGGCCGGCGGCGGCGCGGATGCGGGCTTCGCCGTCCGGCACCGGCCGAAGTTCGCCGGCCAGCCCGATCTCGCCGAACGCCGCCATCCCGGCCGGCAGCGGCCGGCCGCGCAGGCTGGACCAGACGGCGAGCGCCAGCGCCAGATCGGCGGCGGTCTCCTGCACCCTCAGGCCGCCGACGATATTGACGAACACGTCCTGGTCGTGGATCGCCAGGCCGCCGTGGCGGTGCATCACGGCGAGCAGCAGCAACAGGCGGTTGGTTTCGATGCCGAGCGCCACCCGGCGCGGCGTGCCATGGCGGTTTTCGTCGACCAGCGCCTGGACCTCGACGAGCAACGGCCGCGTCCCTTCGCGGCTGACCAGAACGGCACTGCCGGGGACTGGCGCGTCGCGCTCAGAAAGAAAGATCGCCGACGGATTTTGTACTTCGCGCAGCCCCTGGTCGCTCATCGCGAAGACGCCGAGCTCGTTGACCGCGCCGAAGCGGTTCTTGACGGCGCGCAGCAGCCGGAAGCGGCTGCCGCTGTCGCTTTCAAAATAGAGCACGGTATCGACCATGTGTTCGAGGACGCGCGGCCCGGCGAGCTGGCCCTCCTTGGTCACGTGGCCGATCAAGAACAACACGCAGCCAGTCTGTTTGGCCAGGCGGGTCAGCGCCAGCGCCGAGTCGCGCACCTGACTCACCGAGCCGGGGGCCGACGGCGAATGGTCGCCGGCGATCGTCTGGATCGAGTCGATGACCAAAACCGCCGGTCTGGCGCTCTCGGCGGTGGCCAGTATCGCTTCCAGCCGGGTTTCGGTCATGCACTCGATACCGCCGGCGGCGAGGTTAAGGCGGCGGGCGCGCAGGGCCAGTTGGGCCAGCGACTCCTCGCCGCTGACATAGAGCGCCGGGTGTTGGCCGGCGATGGCGGCCAGCACTTGCAGCAGCAAGGTCGATTTGCCGATCCCCGGTTCGCCGCCGATCAGGATCGCCGAGCCGGGGACGATGCCGCCGCCGAGCACGCGGTCGAGTTCGGCGATCCCGGTTTTGAAGCGCGGCGCCTTGGCGACATCGACGCACTCCAGCGCCGTGCGTTCGCCGGCGGCGCCGGTATATCCGCCGGCGCGGGCGGGCGGCGCCGCCGTCTGTTCGAGCGTGTTCCAGGCACCGCAGTCGTTGCATTGGCCGGCCCATTTCGGATGGGCTCCGCCGCATTCGCGGCATAAGAATACGGTCCGCGCTTTGGGCTGGCTTTTGCTCATGGTAAGAGATAACCGGCGCGGCGCAGCAGATTGCAAAGCGCGATCAGCGGCAAGCCGACCAGGGCGCTCGGGTCGGTGCTGCGGATCTGCCGGCAGAGCGTGATGCCGAGGCCTTCTGATTTGAACGCGCCGGCGCAATCGAGCGCCATTTCGCGGGCCAGGTAGCGGGCGATCGCGGCGGCGTCAAGAGCGCGGAACTCGACTTCGGTCGGCACGGTTTCACCTTCATCGAGGCCGGCGCCGATCACATGGACGGCGCTTAAAAAGATCACCCGATGCCCGGCCAGCGCGGCAAGCTGGTCGCGGGCAGCGGCCAGTTCGCCGGGTTTACCGATGATTTCGCGGTCCAGCACCGCCGCCTGGTCGGCGCCGATCACCACGGCTTGTGGTTCGCCGCTGGCGATCGCCACGGCTTTGGCTCTGGCCAGCCGCGCGACATAGGCGGCCGGGTCTTCACCGGCGAGCGGCGTTTCGTCGATTTCAGGCGCCCGGCTCTGAAAAGGCAGTTGCAGAACCTGTATCTGGCGGCGGCGGTGCGGCGAGGACGAGGCCAGGATCAGCGGCGGCGGACTCATTTCGGGGCTGGTGTCGGGTTAAAATGCACAAGATGACAGAATACCGGAAGCGGGGCGGCTCGTGGCGCGGTCGGCCGTCTTGTCACGGATATCTGGCAACCCTCAGGGTTCAACTCCTCGCCCCCCGTTGCGGCTCCGGCCAGGCGGTCAAGAGCGGGCAGATACAGGGGAATGGGTATGCAGGCTGTCCTTGCACTGGCGGACGGCGCGCAGTTTTACGGGCGCGCCCTCGGCCATTTTGGTATTGCGACCGGCGAGGTGGTGTTCAACACGGCGCTTTCCGGGTACCAGGAAATCCTCACAGATCCGTCGTATGCCGGCCAGTTGGTGACGCTAACAATGGCCGAGGTCGGCAATGTCGGCTGTAACCCCGGCGATATGGAACACCCCCGGCCGCTGGCCGCCGGCCTGATCGTCCGCAACGCCGCCAAGGTCTGGTCCAACTGGCGCGGCAAGGTCGGTCTCGATGATTTCCTGAAACAGCATCGCGTCGTGGCGATCTCCGCCGTCGATACCCGCCGCCTGACGCGCCATCTGCGCGACCATGGGACGATGCCGGGGTGCATCGTCAGTGGCGAGGAGCCGGAACGGGCCGCGGCGGAAGCGCTGCACCGGGCCCGCGGCCTGCCGGAGATGGCCGGGCAGAACCTGGCGCGCGAGGTCACGACCCGCCAGCCGTACCGCTGGCACGAAAGCGCCTGGGATCTCGACGCCGGAAAACCGGCCGCCGCGCCGGCGGCGCGCCGTCACGTCGTCGCCTACGACTTTGGTATCAAGCGCAACATTCTGCGCCTGTTGATCGCCGCCGGCTGCGACGTGACCGTGGTACCCGCCACGACACCGGCTGACGATGTACTGGCCGTCAAGCCCGACGGCGTGTTTCTCAGCAACGGCCCCGGCGATCCGGCGGCGTGCAGCGAGGCGATCGCGGCAATCAGGACACTGCTCGCCCATCGCCTGCCGCTCTTCGGCATCTGCCTGGGGCACCAGTTGCTGGCCCTCGCTTCCGGAGCGCGGACGGTCAAAATGCACTTCGGCCACCACGGCGCCAATCACCCGGTGCGCGAGTTGGCCACCGGCCGGGTGTGGATCACCAGCCAGAACCACGGCTTTGTGGTTGCCGATGAGGGCTTGGCGGCGACGCTGGAAGTGACGCACCGCTCGCTGTTCGACGGCACGATCCAGGGCATCCGCCGCCGGGACTGCCCGGCCTTCGGTTTCCAGGGGCACCCCGAGGCGAGCCCCGGGCCGCACGATGCCCAGGGGCTGTTCGGCGAGTTCATCGAGTTGATGGCCGGAGATCGCCGGCATGCCTAAACGCCCTGACCTCGATTCCGTGCTGTTGATCGGCGCCGGCCCGATCGTCATCGGCCAGGCCTGCGAGTTCGATTATTCCGGCTCGCAGGCGTGCCGCGCGCTGCGCGAGGAAGGCATCCGGGTCATCCTCGTCAATTCCAATCCAGCGACGATCATGACCGATCCGGAGATGGCTGACGCGGTGTATATCGAGCCGATCCGCTGGGACTTCGTCGCCCGTATCATCGAGCGCGAACGGCCGGCGGCGCTGTTGCCGACGATGGGCGGCCAGACGGCGCTCAACTGTGCCCTGGATCTGGCCCGCGAAGGGGTGCTCGAGCGCTTCGGCGTCGAGCTGATCGGCGCCGACCGGCGAGCGATCGACACCGCAGAGGACCGTGAACGGTTCCGCACGGCGATGGCCGAAATTGGCCTCGCCACGCCGCGCGCCGCGCTCGCCCACAGCCTGGAGGAAGCGTTGCAGGTCCAGGCGGCGATCGGTTTCCCGACGATCATCCGGCCGTCGTTCACGATGGGCGGCCTGGGCGGCGGTATCGCCTACAACCGCGAGGAACTGACCGACATCGTCAACAACGGCCTCGACAACTCGCCGACCCACGAGGTGCTGCTCGAAGAATCGGTGCTCGGCTGGAAGGAATTCGAACTCGAGGTCGTGCGCGACCGCAACGACAACTGCATCATCGTCTGCTCGATCGAAAACCTCGATCCGATGGGCGTGCATACCGGCGATTCGATCACCGTCGCCCCGGCCCTGACGCTGAGCGACAAGGAATACCAGCGGCTGCGCGACGCGGCAATCGCCGTGCTGCGCAAGATCGGCGTCGATACCGGCGGATCCAACGTCCAGTTCGCGATCAACCCGGATGACGGCCGGCTGGTGGTGATCGAAATGAACCCGCGCGTCTCGCGCTCCTCGGCGCTGGCCTCCAAGGCCACCGGTTTCCCGATCGCCCGCGTCGCCGCCAAGCTCGCCATCGGCTACACGCTCGACGAGTTGGCCAACGAGATCACCGGCGGCCGGACGCCGGCCTCGTTCGAACCGGCGATCGATTATGTCGTCACCAAGATTCCGCGCTTTGCCTTCGAAAAGTTCCCGGCCGCCGATCCGCGCCTGACGACGCAGATGAAATCGGTCGGCGAGGTGATGGCCATCGGCCGCAGTTTCAAGGAATCGCTGCACAAGGCGCTGCGCTCGCTGGAAACCGGTCTGACCGGTCTCGATCCGGTGCTCGCCGCCGCACTCGGCGAGGCCGAGCGCAACATCATCCTGCGCCGCGAATTGAAGAGCCCGGGCGCCGACCGCCTGCGTTATGTCGCCGATGCCTTCCGCGCCGGCCTGGAGCGCGGTGAAATCGCGCACCTGACCGGCATCGATCCCTGGTTCCTGGCCCAGATCGAAGAATTGGTCGACACCGAGCGGCAGGTCGCCGAGCGCGGTATCGACGGCCTGGATGCCGCCTCGCTTGGCGAGCTGAAACGCGCCGGTTTTTCCGACGCCCGGCTGGCCGAGTTGACCGGCAGCAATGAATCGAGCATCCGCCACCTGCGCCACACACTCGGCATCCGGCCGGTGTTCAAGCGCGTCGATTCGTGTGCCGGCGAGTTCGCTTCCGATACGGCCTACCTTTATTCCTGCTACGACGAGGAATGCGAGGCCAAGCCCAGCGAGCGGCGCAAGATCATGATCCTCGGCGGCGGCCCGAACCGCATCGGCCAGGGCATCGAGTTCGATTACTGCTGCGTGCACGCCGCGCTGGCCCTCGGCGAGGACGGCTTCGAGACCATCATGGTCAACTGCAATCCGGAAACCGTATCGACCGACTACGACGTCTCCGACCGGCTTTATTTCGAGCCGCTGACGCTCGAAGACGTGCTCGAGATCGTCCACCGCGAACAACCGGCCGGGGTCATCGTCCAGTTCGGCGGCCAGACGCCGCTCAAGCTGGCGCGCGACCTCGAAGCCGCCGGTGTGACGATTGTCGGCACCACGCCCGAAGCGATCGACCTGGCCGAGGATCGCGAGCGCTTCCAGCAGCTCCTGGCGCGGCTCAAGCTGAAACAACCGCAGAACCGGACGGCGCGCAGCCTCGCCGAGGCGCTCGCCGAGGCGCGCGAAATCGGCTACCCGCTGGTGGTCAGGCCGTCCTACGTGCTCGGCGGGCGGGCGATGGAAATCGTGCACAGCGACGCCGAGCTCACGCGCTACATCGCCGAGGCGGTGAAAGTGACGCCCAGCGCCCCGGTGCTGCTCGACCGTTTCCTCGACTACGCGATCGAGGTCGATGTCGATGCCATCGGCGACGGCGAGACGGTGCTGATCGGCGGCATCATGGAGCACATCGAGGAGGCCGGCGTCCATTCCGGCGATTCGACGTGCAGCCTGCCGCCTTTTTCGCTATCCACTGCGCTACAGGATCAATTGCGCGAGCAGACGCGCGAACTGGCCCAGGCGCTCGGTGTCATCGGCCTGATGAACGTCCAGTTCGCGATCCAGGGCGGGACGATTTATCTGCTCGAAGTCAATCCGCGCGCCTCGCGTACCGTCCCTTTTGTCTCGAAAGCAACCGGGGTGCCGCTCGCTAAGATCGCGGCGCGCTGCATGCTCGGCAAAACGCTTGCCGAGCAGGGTGTGACCTGCGAGGTGATCCCGCAGTTTTACTCGGTCAAAGAGCCGGTGTTCCCGTTCGCCCGGCTGGCCGGTGTCGATCCGATCCTCGGTCCGGAGATGCGTTCGACCGGCGAGGTGATGGGCGTGGGGCGCAGTTTCGCGGCCGCCGTGGCGCGCGCCCAGGTGGCCGCCGGCATCCGCCCGCCGCGCCCCGGCCGGGCGTTTCTCAGCGTCCGCGACGCCGACAAGGAACGCCTCGTGCCGGTGGCCAAAGAATTGCTCGCCCGCGGTTATACGCTGCTCGCCACCGCTGGCACCTGCCGTTTTCTCGAAGCGCTGGACATTCCCTGCGCCCGGATCAACAAGGTGATCGAGGGCCGGCCGCATATCGTCGATTTGATCAAGAACGGCGAGATCGCTTATATTATCAACACCACCGAGGGCCGCCAGGCCATCGCCGATTCCTATTCGATCCGCCGCGAGGCATTGCAGCACAAGGTCACTTATTCGACGACGATCGCCAACGCCCGCGCCACGCTGAGCGCCACCGACCACCTCGCCGCCGATGAAGTCCACAGCCTGCAACAACTGCACGAGGAACTGACGATATGCAAAGAACCCCGCTGACCGCCGGCGGCGCCGAACGTCTGCGCGCCGAACTCGAGCACCTGAAAAAAATCGTGCGGCCGCGGATCATCGAAGCCATCGCCGAGGCCCGGGCGCACGGCGACCTGCGCGAAAACGCCGAATACCACGCGGCGCGCGAACAGCAAAGCTTCACCGAGGGGCGGATCAAGGAACTCGAGCACGCCCTGGCCGGGGCGCAGATCATCGACGTCACCAAACTGCCGCCGGCCGACCGCGTCGTCTTCGGCGCCACGGTGACGCTGGCCGATACCGCTGCGGGCGAGGAAACGGTGTATCAGATCGTCGGCGACCTGGAAGCCGAAATCAAAAACGGCCGAATCTCGGTCTCGTCGCCGCTCGGCCGGGCGATGATCGGCAAACAGGCCGGCGACGAGGTCGTTGTCAAGGCACCTGGCGGCGACCGCCATTATGAAATCGTGGCGGTCGAATATCGTTGAGCCACCGCCCGGCGATAGAACGCGATGTACTGCTGGTCGAAGGCTGGCCGGCGCTCGCTGCGGCAGTTGGAACGAGTAACCTTACGGCGCAGGCGGCGCCCAACCTGGCCTTGTTGTTCGGGCGCGGCGCGCCGCTGCCGCTCGGTCGTTTGCCGGGGCTGCCCGCGCCGGTTTCAGCCGCGACTCCCGCCGCCGGCGTGGAGCACATTCTTACAGTCCTGCACGGGATGGCATACGACGGCGGTGCGGGCCTGGCAGTACTGCTCGCCGCCTTCGAACTGCCGGCGCTGGCCGGCGACGTCGGGTGCCGCGTCGATCCGGTGATCCTGCGCGATGCACCGGGCCGGATCTATCTCACCGTTCCCGAACCACGCCTGCCGGTGCCGCTGGCCGCGACGCTCGCCACCGAGATCGAGGCGTGGTTCGGCGAGCATGGAATGGCGCTCTGCACGGTCATCGATGGCGGCGTGATCCGGGGTTATCTCAGGCAGCAGGCCGCCTGCAATCTGCCACCGCCGGGCAGTATGCTCGGTGCCGACCTCGGCGAAGTGTGGCCGGAAGCGCCGGGCGCCCGCCGCTGGCGCGCCTTGTTCAACGAAATGCAGATGCGCCTGCACCAGCACCCGGCGCTCGCCGCCCGCCGGGCGGCCGGCGAGCCGGTGCCCAATGCCCTGTGGTGGTGGGGCGGCGGCGCCGTGCGCCAGGCGCCATGCCTGGCGTATGAGGCGTGCGGCACGGTACCGTCGCTCGCCCGTGCATTGAGCCATGCCGCACTAAAAGCGGGTGGGACCGTGCACGGCCGACTGTACTGCTGGCAGCCGGTGCCGGGCGCGGCGCCCCGAGAGCAACTGGCCGCGCTCGACCGGCTGGCCGCCCGTCTCCTGGCCGATCTCAAACGGCGGTGGGGCGGCAGCCTGGCGCTGGTGCTGGACGACGGCCGTTGCTGGCACTATACGCGTTCGAGCCGCTGGCGCCTTTACCGCCCGGCACGTCTTGCCGGGGGCTGAAACATTCCAGATGTTGAGCCGCGCTTTGCCCAGGCCCCGCCGCCGCCCGCTGCCGCCTGAAGTCGATTTGTCCGGCGGTCTGCACCCGGTTTTACACCGGGTTTACACGGCGCGCGGCGTGCGCCACCTAGGCGAGATCAGCAATGATCTCGCCCATCTGCCGCCGCCGGAGGCGATGCTGAACTGCGCCGCCGCCGGCGCCCGTCTGGCTGCAGCGGTGCAGCGCGGTGAGCGCATCCTGGTCGTCGGCGATTTCGACACTGACGGCGCGACCGGCGCGGCGCTCGCCGTCTCGGTGTTGCAGGCGATGGGGGCGACGGTCAGCTATCGCGTTCCCGATCGCCGCGTACACGGCTACGGCTTGAGCCCGGCACTGGTCGGCGAGATTGCCGCCGGCAGCCCGGATCTCCTGGTCACCGTCGATCACGGCATTGCCTGCCACGAAGGCATCGCCGCGGCGCGCGCCGCCGGCATCGAAGTCATCGTCACCGATCACCATCTGCCCGGTGCCGAACTGCCGCCGGCATCGCTAATCGTCAACCCCCGGCAGAGCGGCGACACGTTTCCCGGCAAGGCGCTGGCCGGCGTCGGGGTGATGTTCTACGTGCTGGCCGCGGCCCGCCGCGCGCTTAACGAGATCGGCTGGTTCACCCCGGCGCGCCCGGCGCCGCGCCTGGCCGACTGGCTCGATCTGGTGGCGCTCGGCACCGTCGCCGATATGGTGCCGCTCGATCATCTCAACCGCATCTTGGTGGCGCACGGTTTGCGGCGGATCCGCGCTGGCCGTTGCCGGCCGGGGATCCGCGCCCTGTTCGATGTCGCCGGCCGCGATATCGCGCAGTGCCGGGCCGCGGCGCTGGGCTGGACCATCGCGCCGCGGCTCAATGCCGCCGGCCGGCTCGACGACATGGCACTCGGCATCGAATGCCTGCTCGCCGGCGACGATGCCGCCGCAGAACTGGCGGCCATGCTCGATGGCATCAACCGCGACCGCCGCGAACTGCAAGAGACGATGCAAAATGAAGCGTGGAAGAAAATCGAGGGCGATCTGAGGGCGCACCCGGCGGCCGCCGGAGACACCCTGCCGCCGGTCATTTGCCTCAGTGACCCCAACTGGCATCCCGGTCTGGTCGGCCTGATCGCCGGCCAGCTGAAGGACCGGCTTGGCCGCCCGGTCATCGCGCTGGCTCCAGCCGCCCCCGGCAGCGACGAATACCGCGGCTCGGCGCGCTCGGTACCTGGCCTGCATATCCGTGATTTCCTGGTCGAGATCGCCCGCCTGGCGCCGGGCGTGATGCGGCGCTATGGCGGGCACGCGATGGCCGCCGGCCTGACCCTGGCGGCCGGCGAGATCGCCCGCTTCACCTGGGCCGTTGCCGCTGCGGCAGAGGTCATCGAGATTCCCGACGATATCTTGTGGAGTGACGGTCCGCTCGCCGCCGGTGAAATCGACCTCGACCTCGCCCACGCGCTCGACGCCGCCGGCCCCTGGGGCCAGCATTTCGAAGAACCGCTGTTCGACAACCCGTTTTTGCTCGCCCGGCGGCGGGAAGTGAACGGCGGCCATCTGCAACTGTGGCTGAAGTATGCTGCAGACGGTCCTGAATACCCGGCCATCGCCTTCGGCGCCGCCGGCAACCCCGTCTTGACGACGGCCGACCGCGCCCATCTCGCCTACCACGTCAAACTCGACCGCTGGCATGGCGAGGCGCGCCTGAAGCTGCATGTCGAAGGCGCGTGGGAGGCCGCTGACAGTGAAGTTGCCGGCAGGTCATAATCGAGCATCCACCAACATCGGATGCCGTTCGATGATCACTGTTCACCATCTCAACAATTCCCGCTCCCAGCGCGTGCTCTGGCTGCTCGAGGAGTTGGGGCTCGAGTATGAAATCAGGCGCTACGCGCGCGACGCCGAAACGATGCTCGCGCCCCCGGAGCTGAAGAAAGTCCATCCGCTCGGCAAGTCGCCGGTGATCGAGGATGGTGGGCTGACACTCGCCGAGACCGGGGCAATCGTCGAGTACCTGCTCGACACCTACGGCGCCGGTCGCTTGCGCCCGCCGGCCGGGACGCCCGAACGGCTGAAATACAACTACTGGCTGCATTACGCCGAAGGCTCGGCGATGCCCCCCTTGCTGCTCAAGCTGGTCTTCACCCGCCTACCGGAAGGGCCGATGCCGTTTTTTATCCGGCCCGTGGCCAAGGCCATGTCGCAAAAAGTGCTGGCCTCTTTCGTCGATCCACGGATCGCCGAGCACCTCGATTTCATGGCCGCGGCGCTCGGTGCTGCCGACTGGTTCGCCGGCCCCGAATTCACCGCCGCCGACGTGATGCTGAGTTTTCCGCTCGAAGCCGCCGTCGCCCGCGGCGCTCTTGACAACAGCCGTCCACGGCTCATGGCCTATCTCGAACGCCTCCAGGCCCGCCCAGCTTACCGCCGGGCACTCGACCGCGGCGGAGAATACTCGCTGTATTCCTGACCGTGCCGCATCGGATCTGCGCCAGATGGACAGTGGATTGACCATGCCGGAATCGAAAGCGGTTTATCACCGCTTCATACTCGAGCACAATCGGACGCCGCGGCATTACGGCCGACCCGCGCACCACGATGCCCGGGCCCGGGTGTACAACCCGTTGTGCGGCGACGAGATGGAGGTTTTTCTGAGCTGGCGGCCGCCGGGCGTGGTCGGGCGTGTCGATTTTGCCGGGGAATCCTGCGCCATCGCCACCGCTTCGGCGTCGCTTCTGACGCAGGCGGTGGAGACGCTGGAGCGCGATCGGGCCCGGGAATTGTGCCGGCGATTTCTGGCGGCGCTCGACGATCCGGCGGCGGCCGATCTGCCGGCCTCGCTGGCCCCACTGCTCGAAGTCCGCTGCTTCCCGGGCCGCCTCGACTGCGCCCGCCTGGCGTGGCGGGCACTGGCCGAGATACTCGCCTGAAGTTGGCGCCGCGCAAAATTTATGTCAATACAATACGCGGCAGCGGATGGTGGCGGGAATGGCGCGCAGTTTTTCGAGCAGATCTGCGGTGTCGCCGGTTTCGATGTCCATCACGACATAACCGGTCTCGCCGCGGGTTTGCAGGTATTGCGCCGCGATATTGGCGCCGCTGTCGGCGAACACGCGGTTGATTTGCTGCAGCACGCCGGCTTCATTGCGGTGGATGTGTAATATCCGGTGCATACCGGCGTGGTCAGGCATTGCCACTTCGGGCAGGTTCACGGCGCCGATCGTCGAGCCGTTGTCGCTGTAACGCACCAGCTTTTCGGTGACTTCGACGGCGATATTGGCCTGTGCCTCGAGGGTGCTGCCGCCGATGTGCGGAGTCAGCAGAACCTGGTCGAGGCGGCAAAGCGGCGATTCGAACGGGGTGTTCCGGTCTTTCGGTTCGCTCGGGAAGACGTCGAGCGCGGCGCCGGCCAGGTGGCCGTTTTGCAATGACCGGTGCAGGGCGCCGAGATCGACGACCATGCCGCGTGAGGCATTGATCAGTACGCTGCCGCGGTTCATCATCTCGAGCTCGCGCTTGCCGATCATCTGGCGTGTCGCCGGCGTGTCGGGGACGTGCAGGGTCAGCACGTCGCAAAAGGTGAGGACGGCTTCAAGATCGACCACCGGGCGGGCGTTGCCGAGCGGCAGTTTGGGCAGGATGTCGTAATACCGCACTTCCATGCCGAGCGCCTCGGCGAGCAGGCCGGTCTGCGTGCCGATATGGCCGTAACCGACGATGCCCAGTTTCTTGCCGCGGATTTCATGGCAGCCGGCGGCTGATTTCAGCCATTCGCCGCGCTTCAATGCGGAAAGCTTGCGCGGGATGTCGCGCAGCAGCATGATGGCCTCGCCGATGACCAGTTCGGCGACCGATCGGGTGTTGGCGTATGGCGCGTTGAAGACTGCGATGCCGCGCGCTTCGGCGGCAGCGAGATCGACCTGGTCGGTGCCGATGCAGAAACAGCCGATCGCCGTCAGGCGCGGCGCGGCGTCGAGCAGTGCGGCGTCGATTTGCGTCCGCGACCGGATGCCGAGAAAATGCGCCTCGGCCAGTTCCCGGGCCAGCGCCTCGCGGGGCAAGGTGGCGGGGTGTTCGGCCACCCGGCTGTAACCGGCCTGTTCGAGGCGCTCCCGGGCCTGCGGGTGGATGCCCTCGAGCAGCAGGAACTTGATTTTTTCCTTGGCCAGCGAATGCTGGGGAGGGTTTGGATGATTGCTCATTTCGACTCGGCCGAAAGGTGTCCGGGGAACCCGGCATTGTCATGAGCGGGGCGGATAAAAGCAAGCGCGCCGCCCGGCTGGCGGACCTCCGGCGCCGTCTGCCCGGCCTGCCGTTGTCGGTAGCGCCGGGCGATCTCGAACATTACGGCCGCGACTGGACGCGTTTTCATACGCCCGATCCACTGGCCGTGACTTTCGTTCGCCACGTCGAAGAAATCCAGGAGTTGGTGCTGTGGGCGGCCAGTTGCGGCCAGCCGCTGGTCCCTTCCGGCGGGCGCACGGGGCTGAGCGGCGGGGCGGTTGCCGCCGGCGGCGAATTGGTCGTCTCGCTGGAACGACTACGGGCCGAGATCGGGTTCGCCACGGCTGGCCGTATTTTGCACGTCGAAGGCGGCATGGTCACCGCCGAAGTCCAGAAGCGGGCGCACCAGCGCGGCTTGTACTATCCGGTCGATTTCGCCTCCGCCGGCGGCAGCCAGATCGGCGGCAACGTCGCAACCAACGCCGGCGGCATCCGCGTCCTGCGTTATGGTATGACCCGCGACCAGGTCGCCGGGTTGACCGTCATCGACGGCCGCGCCGAACGGTTGGAGTTGAACCGCGCTTTGGTCAAGAACGCCACAGGTTACGATCTTAGGCATCTGATGGTCGGCAGCGAGGGCACGCTCGGCATCATCGCCGGAGTGCAGTTGGCGCTTCGCCCGCCGCCGCCGCCGGCCGGCGTGATGCTGCTGGCACTCACCGATATCGCCGGCCTGATGGCGGTGTTCGCCGCAGCCCGGGCGCAGCTCGAGATCAGCGCTTTCGAGTTTTTCACCCAACCGTGCGCCGCCGCGGTCTGTGCGGCGCAGGGCCTGCCGCCGCCGTTCGAGTGTGCGGCGCCGGCGTATGCGCTCCTCGAGTTCGATCAGCCGGCCGGCGGCGAGGCAGCGGCGCTCGGTCTTTTCGAGTCGCTCGTCGCCGCCGGCCAAGTCGCCGACGGTGTACTCGCCCAGTCAGCGGCGCAGGCCGCCCGGTTGTGGCGTTACCGCGAAGCGATCAGCGAGAGCATCGCGCCGCGCACGCCGTACAAGAACGATATCGCCGTGACGATCGACCAGGTTCCGGCGTTTTTGGCCGAACTCGACGAATTGGTCAGGAAACACTATCCGGATTACGAAGTGCTGTGGTACGGCCACCTCGGCGATGGCAACCTGCACATGAACGTGCTGCGCCCGGCCAACATGGCGATCCCCGCCTTCCAGGCGCTCGTCGCTCGCTTGAGCGAATTGGTCTATGAGATGGTCGGTCGTTTCCACGGCAGCATCTCCGCCGAGCACGGAATCGGTCTGCTAAAAAAAGATGGACTGCACTTTAGCCGCAGCGCCGCCGAAATCGCCGCGCTGCGCGCCATCAAACAGACCTTCGACCCGGCCGGTATCTTGAATCCCGGTAAGATGTTTTGACCCAACTGTTGGGTTAACTGACCAGCGTGCCGATTTCTTCGCCGCGTACCAGGCGCATCAAATCGCCGCTTACGAACAGGTTGAAGATGCGGATCGGCATCGCCTGGTCGCGGCACAGGACGATGGCGTTGGTGTCCATCACTGCCAGTTTGCGTTCGATCACCTCGTCGTAACCGATGTGGCTGTAGCGCTTGGCGGTGGGGTCCTTGAGCGGGTCGCCGCTGTAGATGCCATCGACCTTGGTGGCCTTGATCATCACGTCGGCGCCGATTTCGATGGCCCGCAGGCTGGCCGTCGAATCGGTGGTGAAAAACGGATTGCCGATGCCGGCGACGAAGATCACGGCGCGGCCTTTTTGCAGGTGGCGGATGGCGCGCCGGCGGATGTAATCCTCGCAGATCTCGCGCATCGAGATCGCCGACATCAGGCGGGTGGTGACGCCCTGGCTTTCCAGCGCATCCTGCAGCGCCAGACCGTTGATCACGGTGGCGAGCATGCCCATGTGATCGCCGGCGACACGGTCGATGCCCGAAGCGGCGAGTCCGGCGCCGCGGAAGATGTTGCCGCCGCCGATCACCACACCGACTTCGACGCCGGCGTGGATCACTTCGCCGATCTCGCGGGCGATGCGGCTGATCATGTTGGGATCGATGCCGTAATCTTCATCGCCGAGCAGCGCCTCGCCGCTCAGTTTCAGCAAAATGCGCTGGTACACCGGCGCTGGCTGGTCCATATCGGTTCCGTTGGCGCCAGTCACCGCGGCCGGTTACTGGCCAGCCTGCAACATCACCTCGGCGGCGAAATCGCTGGCCTGTTTTTCGATGCCTTCGCCGACCACCAGGCGGACGAAGTCCAGCACTTCGGCACCGCGCGCGGCGAGCAGTTTGCCGACTTTCGTATCGTTGTCCTTGACGAACGGCTGGCCGGTCAGCGTGATTTCGTCCAGTTGCTTGGCGAGCCTTCCTTCGACCATCCGGGCGACGATTTCGGGCGGCTTGCCGCTGCCTTCGGCCTGGGCGAGAAGGATTTCCTTCTCCTTGGCGATCACCTCGGCCGGCACGGCGCTGCGATCGATCCACTGCGGCGCGAAGGCGGCGATGTGCATCGCCAGATCGTCGGCCAGTGCCGGGTCACCGCCTTTGACCGCGACCAGAACGCCGATGCGGCCACCGTGGATATACGCGCCGAGGCTGCCGCCACCGGCGGCCAGGTGCGCCAGCCGGCGGACCTGGATGTTCTCGCCGATTCGTGCGATCAGCGCCTGGCGCGCCGCCTCGACCGTGTCGCCGCCGGGCAGGGTAGCGGCAGCGAGTTCGGTGGCATCGCCGGCATTCGTCCGCAGCGCCGCGCCGGCCGTTTGCCTGGCGAATTCGAGGAACGAGGCGTCGCGGGCGACAAAATCGGTTTCGCTGTTGATTTCGACCAGCACCGCGCCATTCGCGTCGCGGGCCAGTGCGATCACCCCCTCGGCCGCGACCCGCCCGGCTTTTTTGTCGGCCTTGGCCAGGCCCGCCTTGCGCAGATGGTCGATCGCCGCATCGAGATCGCCGCCGGTCTCGACCAGTGCTTTTTTGCACTCCATCATTCCGGCGCCGGTTCTGTCGCGCAGTTCCTTGACCTGTTGGGCGGAGATCGTCATTTCATTTCCTCATCGTCAAATTGCTTCAGGTGAGATGCCGAGCGACCTTGCCGGTGCCGAGCCGTAGCCGGCCGGTCGTTGGGCGGGATGCCCGTCGATCGCGGGCGGCCGATCACGCCTTGGCTGCGGCTTTCTTGGCAGTCTTCTTTGCCGTCTTCTTTACGGCTTTCTTGGCGACCTTTTTGGCCGCCTTTTTGGCCGCCTTTTTGGCTGTTTTCATGGTGGCCGCCGGCTGCGCCGCCTCGCCGCCTTCGGCGGCGGCGGTGAGACCGGCGATGCTTTCAACCGCCTCGGGCTGCCCCGCCGGGGTGGCTTCGCCCGCTGTCTGCGCGACCTCGGTCACGGCATCCGCAGCGGCGGCGTCGTCGGCCGCTGCCACCGTCTCGGGAGCGGCGCTATCCGGTCTGCGGCGCCGGCCGCGTGCCGCAGCCGGTGCTTCATCGACATCGGCAGCGACATAGGCGGTGCGCCGCGGCGGAGTGCGGGCGCCGCGCCGGCGCTCGGGTTTGGCGGCGCCGGCCGGCGGGATCGGGTTGCCCTGCTCGTCCAGCTCGATGTATTCCTCGTCGCCGCGGATCGGCACCGGGGCACTGGCCTTGCCTTCGAGGATCGCCTCGGCCGCGGCGCGGACATACAGGTCGATCGAACGGATTGCGTCGTCGTTGCCCGGGATCGGATAGTCGATGCCCTCGGGAGAATAATTGGTATCGACGATGGCGACGACCGGGATACCCAGTTTCTGCGCTTCTTTGAGCGCGATCTGTTCGTGCCCGATATCGATGATGAACAACGCATCGGGCAGGCTGCGCATGTCCTTGATGCCGCCCAGGCTGCGTTCCAGCTTGAGCCGTTCACGCTCGCGCTCCAGCGCCTCTTTTTTGGTCAGACGCTCGAAGGCGCCGTCGGCCGCCATCTCCTCGAGTTCCTTGAGGCGTTTGACCGATTGCTTGATCGTCCGGAAATTGGTCAACGTGCCGCCCAGCCAGCGGTGCGAGACGTACGGGCACTTGCAACGCCGGGCCTCTTCTTCTATGACCCGGCTGGCGGCGCGTTTGGTGCCGACGAACAGCACGGTGCCGCGCCGGGCGGCCAGGCCGCTCAGGTAGCTCATCGCCTCGTTGAATAGCGGCAGGGTTTTTTCGAGGTTGATGATATGGATTTTGCCGCGGGCGCCGAAAATATAAGGCGCCATGCGGGGGTTCCAGAAGCGGGTCTGGTGGCCGAAGTGAACGCCGGCATCCAGCATCTGGCGCATGGTGATATTGGGCATGTGATGCTCCTGTCAGCGGTTCCGCCGCGGCTTAGCAGCCTTGCCGGCCGATGGCCGGTGTGGCGAAACCAGGGTTGAGCCTCCGCATGCCCCGAGCCGCAACCCGGGAGGCGATCCCGGGCACCCGGCGGACCGTGCCGGCATGCGTGTGGATTTAACTACCGCGGCGGACGTGCCGCCGCGCGAGCCGCGCCGGTGGATTGCAAAGTGCGCCATCCACCCGGAGCAGCCGGTTATTTTACGCCATCCGATGGCCGCAAGGCAAGCAGCAGACGAGCCGAGGCTAGCTGGCCGCGAGTTCGGCGAGCACCTCGCGCGCCGCGGTGATCGTCTGATCGATGTCACCGGCCGTGTGGGCCTGCGAGACGAAGCCGGCCTCAAAGGCCGACGGCGCGAGGTAGATGCCGCGGCGGAGCATGCCGTGGAAGAAACGCTTGAAGCGTTCGAGGTCGCAGGCCATCACCTGCGCGAAGGTGCGGACGGTTTTTTCGGTTGTGAAGAACAGCCCGAACATGCCGCCGGCGGCGGCGGTGGCAAACGGCACGCCGGCGGCCTCGGCGGCCGTTTGCAGGCCGGTGGTAAGGCGCCGGGTTTTGGCGCCAAGTTCCTGATAAAAACCGGGGGCGGTGATCAGATCCAGGTTGGCATGACCGGCGGCCATCGCCAGCGGGTTGCCAGACAAGGTACCGGCCTGGTAAACAGGACCGGACGGTGCGATCAGGCGCATCAGTTCGGCGCGGCCGCCGAAGGCGCCGACCGGCAGGCCGCCGCCGATGACCTTGCCGTAGGTCACCAGGTCCGGGGCGATGCCGTATTCGCCCCAGGCGCCGGCCAGTCCGATCCTGAACCCGGTCATGACTTCGTCGAAGATCAACAGTGCGCCGTGCCGGGTGCAGAGCGCGCGCAGCGTGTCGAGAAAGCCCGGCTCCGGCAGGATCAGGTTCATGTTGCCGGCGACCGGTTCGACGATCAGCGCGGCGATCGAATCGCCGTCGCCGGCGAACAACGCTTCGGCGGCGGCGCTGTCGTTGTACGGCAGTACCAGTGTCAGATCCGAAACGGCGCGAGGTACGCCGGGCGAACTCGGCACGCCGAGGGTCAGCGCGCCGCTGCCGGCCTGGACCAGGAAACTGTCAGCGTGGCCGTGGTAGCAGCCGGCGAATTTGACGATTTTGTCCCGCCCGGTCGCGGCGCGCGCCAGCCTGATCGCGCTCATCGTCGCCTCAGTGCCGGAATTGACCATGCGAACCATTTCGAGCCCCGGCACGATTGCGCACAGGCGCTCGGCGAGCGTCACCTCGGCAACGGTCGGGGCGCCGTAACTCAAGCCGTCCGCCGCGGCCTTCTGTACCGCATCGACGACGTGCGGGTGGGCGTGGCCGGCGATCATCGGCCCCCACGAGCCGACGTAATCGAGATAGGAACGGTCCTCGATGTCGTACAGCCGGGCACCGGCGGCGCGGGCGATGAACAACGGTTCGCCGCCGACGCCCGTGAAGGCGCGGACCGGCGAATTCACGCCGCCCGGGATGTGCCGGCCGGCACGCGCCAGCCAGGCGCTATTGCTTCGTTCCATGGGTCACGCTCTCGAACAGACGATGAAATGCCGCCGCGCGGCGCGCGATTTCGGCCGGCGGCGTGCCGGGCGGGCCGAACAGCCCGCCACAGACCGCCAGCCA
This sequence comes from Candidatus Jinrbaksania sp., assembly GCA_039794245.1. GTDB lineage: Bacteria > Pseudomonadota > Gammaproteobacteria > Xanthomonadales > Wenzhouxiangellaceae > DAITQM01. The sequence goes on along the minus strand of JBDIVS010000003.1, from coordinate 55,063 downwards.
GTCGGCTCCGGCGGCGATCAGCGCCGCGCCATTGTCCAAGGTGATGCCGCCGATTGCAACCACGACAAGGCCGGTCCGCCGCGCCGCGCCGAGGTCGGCGGGCGTGGCCCGGCGCGCTCCCGGTTTCGTCGCGGATGGATAAAAAGCGCCGAGCGCGACATAATCGACACCGGCGTCGCGCGCCCTGGCCAGCCGCTCTCGATCGTTGTAACACGACCAGCCGATGATCGCCGTCGGGCCGACGAGGCGCCGCGCCACGGCCGGTTCGGGGTCATCGCTGCCGAGGTGGACGCCGGCGGCACCGATCTCGGCGGCCAGATGGGGATCGTCGTTCACGATCAGCGGTACCCGGTGCGCCGCGCAGAGCCGTTGGAGGTATTTCGCCTGCCGGCGGCGCGTCTGCAAAGTGGCGGTTTTGGCGCGGTACTGAACCTGCCGCACACCGCCGGCAAGCGCCGCCTCGACCGCCTCGCTGAGCGCCTTTTCCGGCCAGCCATCGGGCGTGATCGCGTACAATCCGCCGCGACGAAGGGCCGGGAGATTCCATTGATCCGGTGAATGCTTGGATAGCGACATGGATGCAACGCATTCTATTGAAATGTGCCGGTCAGCGCCCGATTCATTTGCTATTCTGAAGCACAACGCCTTTGGACCCCGACAATGACCGAAACCGAAACGAAATACCGAACCTGGATGTGCGTCGTCTGCGGCTGGATTTACGACGAACGCCAAGGCGCGCCGGATGAGGGTATCGCGCCAGGCACCCGCTGGGAGGATATCCCGGCGTATTGGACCTGCCCCGATTGCGGCGCCGGCAAGGAAGATTTCGAGATGATCGAAATTTAACCCAACTGTTGCATAAATTTTGCTCGAATTTATATATTTCTTCATTAAATCAATAAGTTATAATAATTTTAGTTAAAGCATCGAATTCACCTGGGGTGACGCGCCCGGTTTCTCGCCCAAGCGGGCGGCAGCTTTGCCTTGAACTGTAGGAATAACTACGCTGCCGCGGCAAATCGAACAAGCTGCACTCACCCGCTTGGCCGAGAATTCCGGGAATTTATGCAACAGTTGGGTTACCCGAGTTTCCCCGAATCAACCCCACCCCCGGCGCGGCGCCCGCCACCTTCCACCCCAGGGTCTCGCCGGCGCCGAGCGGCACGACTTCATCATCACCAAAGCGGTACTGCGCCGGCACGGTCCAGGGCCGGCGCTCCAACTCCAGTTTTTCCACATTGCGTTCGAGGCGGTAAAAGTCGGCGCCGAAATGTGCCGCGAAGGCTTCCAGCCGGTCGAGGATGCCGAGCGCCTCGAAGGTATCGGCGTACAGCGCCAAAGCGGTCGGTGCCGAGTAACAGCCGGCGCAGCCCACGGCCGATTCCTTCACCCGGCGGGGATGCGGCGCCGAATCGGTGCCGAGAAAAAAACGCGGATGGCCGGCGGCGACGACCTCCTGCAGGGCGTTGCGGTGCGCCGCGCGTTTCAGCACCGGGGCGCAGTAAAAATGTGGCCTAAGCCCCCCGGCGAGCAGATCGTTGCGGGTGTAGCGCAGGTGTTGCGGGGTGATGGTCGCGGCGAGCCGCGGGCCGTGATCGCGGACATAGGCCACCGCCTCGCGCGTCGTGATGTGTTCGACGACGACCCGGAGTCCGGGATGGCGCTCGACGATCGCGCGCAGGTGACAGTCGATGAAGCGCTGCTCGCGATCGTAGATGTCGGTTGCGGGATCGACGGTTTCGCCGTGCACCAGAAGCGGTAGGTCGAGGCGGGTGAGTTCTGCCAGCACCGGGTCCAATGCGTCGATCCGCCTGACGCCGGCGGCGGCATGGGTCGTGGCGCCGGCCGGGTAGAGTTTGACGCCGCAGATGAGATCGGCCGCAGCGCGGATGTCCTGCGGCGTCGTCTCGTCGGTCAGGTACAACGTCATCAGCGGCGTAAAATCGCTGCCGGGCGGCCTGGCCGCCAGGATCCGCAAGCGGTAGGCGGCGATCGCCTCTTTGCCGGCGACCGGCGGCAACAAGTTGGGCATCACGACGGCCCGGGTGCACCAGGCGGCGCTCACCGCGACGGTATGCGCCAGCCAGGCGCCGTCGCGCAGGTGCAGGTGACAATCATCGGGGCGGGCGATCGCGAGCATCGGAATTTCGAGAGCGGGCGACGGGCGGATCTCATTCTAACCCGAGGCCGGTTTGCACCTGGCCGCCGGTCGGAGTAGCATCGGGCTGTCCTACGATCATGTTCGTTGTATTGCCAGTCAGGAGTGATTCATGTCGCCACGCCCGCCGCAGACCGAGCATCGCCCGACGGTCGCCGAACTTGCCATTCTCGATGTCCTTTGGGAAGAGGGGCCGTCCACGGTCCGCAAGGTCCACGAAATACTGCATCCCGATCACAAAAACAGCTATACGACCACACTCAAGCTGATGCAGATCATGCACGCCAAGGGCCTGGTCACCCGGGATGAGGAGCAGCGGGCCCATGTCTATTGCCCGGCGCTCAGCCGGGACGAGGCGCAGGATCTGTTCGTCGGCGATCTGGTCCACCGCCTGTTCCGCGGCTCGGCGACGCGGCTGGCGTTGCGGGCGCTCGGCCATGCGCCGGGTGTGGATGACCGGGAACTGGCCGAGATCCGCCGGCTGATCCGCGATTTCGAACGCGACGGCAAAACCCGATAGGCAGCGGTGCCCGGCCGCAGGAGTCCGAAGATGATGCTGATCGATTCCGCCTTGAGCCAGATACTGGCGATCGTGCTGTTTCATTTCTTGTGGCAGGGGTTGGTGATCGGTGCCGTCGTGGCGCTGGCCTTGCGGTTGGCGGCCGGCGCCACGCCGCAGACCCGTTATCTGATCGCCTTGATCGGGCTTGCCGCCTGTTTGGTCGTTCCTGGCGTGACTGCGGCTTATCTTGCTTCAGAACCGGTCGCCGTGCGAGAAACCGGCTTTTCGGCCGCATTGCTTGGCGGAGCAGTGACCTGGACGCAGTCGGTACTGGTCGAAAGTCGCACCTGGTGGCCGGCCGCCGGCGTTACGCTCGAAGACCTTGCGCTTTATCTTTGGTTGGCCGGGTTGGCGGCGGGCAGTTTCAGGCTGCTGCTGCAATATGCCGGTTATCAGTGGCTGCGGCGCGGCGGCATCGCCTCGCCGCCGCTGCCGCTCGATGGGCTGGTCAGAACCCTCGCTGCCGACCTCGGCATCGCGCGGCGGGTGCGGGTCGTGCTGTCTTCCCGGGTTGATTCGCCGCTGACGCTGGGCTGGGTCCGGCCGTTGATCCTGCTGCCGGTGGCGGCCTGGATCGGCCTGCCGCCGGCCGAGCTGCGGTTGCTGCTGGTCCATGAACTGGCGCATATCCGCCGCCTCGATTTTGCGATCAATCTGGTGCAGCAGACTGTCGTTACCGTGTTGTTCTATCACCCGGTGGTGCATTGGCTCTCGCGGCGCATCGACGAGGAGCGCGAGGCCTGCTGCGATGAAGCCGTCCTGGCACACGATGCCGGCGCCGGGATCGACTATGCCCGAGCGCTGTTGCGCCTGCAGGAACAGTGCCAGGCCGCCGGCCGTCGTGCCGCCGGTGGCGCAGGCCTGGCGATGGCCGCCCGCGGCGGCCATCTGCTGCGCCGCATCCGCCGTGTGCTGCTCGTTCAGCATACCGCACACGCCGGGTATTCATTGCCGGGGCCGGTGCTCGTGTTGCTCGGCGGCCTGTTGCTTGTCGGCTCGCTGTCGCACGCGACGCTGGCCCGGGCGCTGTGGGCGGCGCCGCAGTCCGCCGGCGATTCGGTGGCCGGTCCGGCGCCGGGGAGAGCAGGCGCGGGCTCGCAACCCGTCCGCTACCTGCTCGATCGTGTGCTGCTCGAAGTCGATGCCGCCAACCGCAAATCGCGCTGGCGGCAAATGCAGGCCCAGTCGCCGCCGGTCGAAGTGCGGGATGCGCCGCCGTCGCGGCAAGCCGATCCGGTGCCGGCGCCAGGCGTAGCCGATGGTGACGATGCAGCGGGGGTCGATCTACTGGCCGGACCCGAACCGTCCAGCCCGGTGCTGACCAGTGTCGCGATCCACCGGTTCGCCAGCCTTGCTCGGGCGGCTGATCCGCTGTTTCAGATCGGCATCGAATCCGTAACGGGTCAGGAAGCAGCAGACCGGGCAACGACCGGCCGTGAAACTAAGGGACAAGCGCCAGCGGTGTCGATCCGCTCCGCCGGCGGCGAGGTCGGAGCCCCACATGCCACGATGGCCAAGGCCGTGCCGCCGCCGGCTGCCGAGCCGTCGTTCCAGAGCGCTGCCGGTTTACCGCCGCTGGCGTCGGTGGCGATGCGGGGCTCCCCGCGGCTGATTTATTCAGAAGCGCCGCTCTATCCTGTGGACATCACCCACCGGGGGCGTGTGATCCGGGTGCGGTTGCTCTATGAGGTTCTTGCCGACGGCAAGATCGGCCGTATCGAGCCGGACGAAGCCTCGCTGGATCATTCGCGTTACGTCAATGCCGCCCGCGAGGCGCTGCGCAAGTGGCGTTACGAAGCCGGCGACCGCGGGCATCGACCGCTGGTCATGGCCCAGACATTCGAGTTCCAGCCCTTCAATAATGAGAACCGCTTCCAGTTGGGCAGTTGTTTCAGCCGGATCGCCTCGCGCTGCCAGTCCGGAGCGGCAGCCGGCAAAGTCATTTATGTCAATACGGATCCGGCGGTCAAAGAGCAGGAGCAGGCGGTATTGGGGGGTTGAAAAGTGTGTCTACCCAACAGTTGCATAAATTTTGCTTGAATTTATATATTTCTTCATTAAATCAATAAGTTATGAGAATTTTAGTTAAAGCATCGAATTCACCTGGGGTGACGCGCCCGGTTTCTTGCCCAAGCGGGCGGCAGCTTTGCCTCGAACCGTAGAATGACTACGGTTTTTACTCGGGCAGTCCTGCCCTCGCCCTGTCCCAACGGGCCGGGCTGCGGCCGTTCAGATTGCGTTCCCGACGCATTTTTTGGGCAATCGGACAAGCTGTACTCACCCGCTTGACCGAGAATTCCGGGAATTGATGCAACAGTTGGGTCTAGTCATCGCATAGCCCTCCCTTATCGAATCAAACGATCCCACGGAGGGGGCTGGGCACGACAACTTACCTGTCGATATCGTAGCGTGAAACAATTGATTTCACACGCTTTACGCTGTCGCCTGGCGGCCACAGGGGCGATATCCACCCGGGCGCTTCCTGATCATCAAAAACCAGTAAAAAGCAGTTAAAATTTTGTAACAATTGGGTGATAATATGTCGGCTTGAAGGTTGGCTGGTTACTGCTTGGGGGGATACATTCCAGACACCGCGCCCCGTGGCATGTCCAGCCGTTGCTGTCATCCACTCGAGAAGCAAAGGCGAAAATCCAATGAAATCAATCAGATCCGTTTATTTGGTGGCGCTGGCTGCATTCTGTCTCGGGCTGGCCCCAGGGGCGTTCGCGCAGCAGGTGGCCAACTCGATCAACGGCATTGTGGTCAATGCCCAAGGTGAGCCGGTGGTCGGTGCCGAGGTCGAAATCTTGCACGTACCGTCCGGCACCCGCCGCACTGCCATCACCCGGGCAGGTGGGTTGTTCAATGCCCAGGGTTTGCGTATCGGCGGCCCGTACCGGGTCACGGCAACGCAGTCGGGCGCCGTCCCGGCGGTGCAGGAGGATATTTTCCTCAGCCTGTCCGACCCGGTGACCGTCCAACTGGTTGTCGATACCCAGACCGAACTCGATCGCCTGGAGGTGATCGGCTCCGAGGTGGCGACGACGTTCAGTGCCGACCGGATGGGCTCGGGAACCAACATTTCGCGCCGGCAGATCGAGCAGTTCGCATCGATTTCGCGCTCGATCGGCGATTATGCCCGGCTCGACCCGCGGGCGGTGATCACCGACGAGGAGCGCGGCGAGTTGGCGGTCGGCGGCGCCAACAGCCGCTTCAACAACATCCTGGTCGATGGTGTCGCCTCGAACGACGCCTTCGGCCTGAATTCCAACGGCCAGCCGTCCACCAACCAGCAGATCTCGATCGACTGGCTGGAGGAGATCGCGGTGCAGATTTCGCCTTACGATGTGGCGCAGACCGGCGGCACTGGGGCGCTGATCAACGCCGTGACCAAAAGCGGCACCAACAAGTTCGAAGGCGGTGCCCGCTTCAACTACCGCGACGATTCGCTGGTCGGCGACAGCCAGGTCGGCACGCCGTTCACCGATTTCGACGAAAAGACCTACGGCTTCTGGCTCGGCGGCCCGATCATCAAGGACAAGCTGTTTTTCTTCGGCGGTTACGAAAAATTCAAGAACGACGGCCTGACACCGGGCACCAGCGTCGGCCTGCCGGGCAGCGGTGAGAGCACGATCTTCGCCTCCAATCTCGGCGCTGCGGCGACCGAGGCGGTCAACCAGATCATCGATATCGCCAACAATGTTTGGGGCTTCGACCCGGGCGGCATCGAAGGCGATTTCCAGGAAGTGGACGAGAAATGGATCATCAAGCTCGACTGGAACATCACCGACGGCCACCGGGCAAATCTCAGCTTCAACCGCGACGACGGCATCCTGCCCGATGTCGGAACCCGCGACAACAACGATTTTTCGCTGACCTCGAATTCCTACAACGAGCGGCGCACGCTGGAGCGGATCTCGTTCCAGGTGTTCAGCGACTGGAACGAGCGCTTCTCGACCGAGTTCCGCGTCGCCGATGCCAGCTACGAGACCAGTTTCGAGCTGCCCGGCCTGTTACCCGAGGTCGAGATCCGGCTGCCGGGCGGCAATGACGTGATTTTCGGCACCGAGCGCTTCCGCCAGGCCAACAACCTCAATACCGACACCCAGGCGGTGTTCTTCAAGGGCACCTTGTTCAACGGCCCGCACGCCATCGACATCGGCTTCGACTGGGCGCGCGAGAAATACAACAACCTGTTCCTCGAAAGCTCGCTCGGCCGCTTCAATTTCGAAGTGGCGACGAGCGGCGACAACGCCACCGATATCCAGAACGTCCTCGATGCGTTCGCCGCCGGCAACCGCGACGTCTTCTTCCAGGCCCGCCTGCCGTTCCGCTCGGACGATGTCGAATCGGCGCGCATTATCTGGGACTGGGAAGTGCTCGGCCTGTTCATCCAGGATATCTACCAGGTGCTGCCGAACCTGAACCTTCAGTTCGGCATCCGGATCGAACATTTCGACGTCCAGGACAAACCGCTTAAGAACGACCTGTTCGAGAGCACGTTTGGCTTCACCAACCAAAGCACGATCGGCGGCGAAAACATCTACGAGCCGCGCTTCGGCTTCAACTGGCAGCCCGAACTGCCGATGCGCGCCCAGTTACGCGGCGGTGCCGGTTTCTTCCGCGGCCGCACGCCGGGCGTCTGGCTGTCCAACCCGTTCACCAATTCGGGTGAGACGATCAGGGTCTTTACCTGCGACTCGCGCCGCGGCCGCACCGGTTGCACCAATGCCAATCCGGATTTCAGCTTTACTCCCGATCCCAACAACCTGCCGGAAATCGATCCGCGGGGCGGCGGGGCGCAGGATGTCGATGTCCTCGAACCCAATTTCAACCAGCCGACCGATATCAAGTTCAACCTCGCCTGGGATATGGAACTGCCGTTCCTGGCCGATACCGTGTTCAGCGCCGAATGGGAGCACGCCGAAGTCGTCGACGGCATTTTCTATCAGCACCTGAATCTCGGCGCCCCGACCGGCACGCTGCCCGACGGCCGCCAGGTGTTTTTCGCCGATCCGACAAACACCAACAGTGCGACGCGGGCCAATGCCGATCCGCGCTTCAACGATGTCGTGCTGCTGCGCAACACCAGCGAGGGTAACCGCACCAATGTCACGCTCAGCCTGGAAAACACCTTCCGCGGCGGCTGGGGCGAGATCTTCGCGCGCCTGGCCGGGACCTACAATTCCGCCTCGGAAGTCAACCCCGGCACTTCGAGCCGTGCCATCTCGAACTTCACGAGCAACGCCATCTTCAACCCCAACGACGAGTTGGTGGCCACCGCAAACAACGAGATTTCCAACCGTCTGACGCTGCTTTTCAGCTACAGCAAGGATTTCTTCGGCATCGGCGACAGTATCTTCACGTTCTTTTTCGAAAGCCGCTCCGGCCGGCCGTTCTCGTGGACCTTCAACAACGACGCCAACGGCGACCGGATCAACGGCAACGACCTGCTGTTCGTACCGAACCCGGGCGACGTGATCTTCACCGACCCGGCCGAGGAAGCCCGCTTCTTCGACCTGGTGGCCCGCAGCCCCGGTCTGCTGGAGGCCCAGGGCGGCGTCGCCTGCCGCAACTGCGACCGCAGCCCGCGCATCAACCAGCTCGATTTCCGCTTTATCCAGCAGGTTGATTTCAAGAAGTACGGCACACTGGAGTTATTCTTCGAGCTGGAGAACGTGCTGAATCTGATCGACAGCGACTGGGGCATCCAGGAGGAAGTGGGCTTCCCGTTCCGCGCCGCGCCGGTGAACCTGGTCGGCATCGATCCAGCGACCGGCAAGATGATTTTCGATCTGGTGCGTGATTCCGGCTTCACGCGGGTGCGTGATGCCAACGGCGAATCGCGCTGGAATGCCAATCTCGGTGTGGTCTTCCGTTACTGATCGCCCGTCACGCCGCGGCGGCCTCTGCCGCGGTGTTACCATCCATCGCCGGCGGCCCTGGGCCGCCGGCTTCGTTTTTGCAATACGGATTACAATCCTGTGATGACTTTCATCGATCGTGAACCTTGTTCGGTACGATAAGTACACCATTTCGATTTTCAGACCATGACCCAGCCTGTTTCCACCCACGTTTATCCCGCCGGCATCCTGAACGCCCTGTCGCGCGAGGAAGTCGGCCGCCTGACCGATGCCAGCCGCGGCGAATTGTATGAGCGCCTGCGCTGCTGCGCCCTGGCGGTGCTGAGCAGCGGCAGCAATATCGACAACGCCGAACAGATGCTCGCCGCCTACCCCGATTTCAGGATCGATGCGGTGCCGGTGACGCGCGGCATCCGGCTCGACGTGCACCACGCTCCGCCGGCGGCGTTCGTCGACGGCAAGATGATCCGCGGCATGCGCGAACTTTTGTCCGCCGTCGTCCGCGACCTGGTCTATTTCCATACCGAAATCGCCGCCAATCCGTCAAGCCGCCTGGATGACAGCGCCGGCATCACCGACGTCGTGTTCGAAATCGCCCGCAACGCCGGCATGCTGCACCCGGCGAGCGACCCGAACCTGGTGGTCTGCTGGGGCGGGCATTCGATCAGTGACGAGGAATACCGCTACAGCAAGGAAGTCGGTTACGAGATGGGGCTGCGCGGGTTGGATATCTGCACCGGTTGCGGCCCCGGCGCGATGAAAGGGCCGATGAAGGGGGCTGCGGTCGGGCATGCCAAGCAGCGGCTTCTGCCGGCGCGTTATGTCGGCGTCACCGAGCCCGGCATCATCGCCGCCGAGGCGCCGAACCCGATCGTCAACGAACTTCTGATCATGCCGGATATCGAAAAACGCCTCGAAGCCTTTGCTCGGCTCGGCCACGGCATCGTCGTTTTTCCGGGCGGCGTCGGCACCGCCGAGGAGATTCTCTTTCTGCTCGGCTTGTTGCTGCACCCTGAGAACCGCGAACAGCACCTGCCGGTGATTTTTACCGGCCCGGCAGCGAGCGCGGATTATTTCGCGATGATCGATCGTTTCGTCCGCACCACGCTGGGTGATGCGGCGGCGGCGCGTTACCGGATCGTCAGCGACGATCCGCGGCAGGTGGCGCGCCTGATGCGCGAGGGCGTGGATGCCGTGTACCGCGAGCGCACGGCACGCAACGACGCTTATTATTTCAACTGGGATCTGACGATCGATTTCGCGCTGCAACAGCCGTTCGTGCCGAGCCACGAAAATATGGCGGCACTTTGTCTCGATCGCACCTTGCCGCCGCACCAGCTCGCCGCCGGGCTGCGCCGCGCGTTTTCGGGCATCGTCGCCGGTAACGTCAAGGCCGACGGCATGGCCGCCGTCCGCGCCCGCGGCCCGTTCGAAATCCACGGCGCGCCGGAGTTGATGCGCGCCCTCGATGAACTGCTCGCCGCTTTCGTGGTCCAGGGAAGGATGAAATTGCCGGGCAGCCGTTATGAGCCCTGTTACCGTATCGTGCAATCCTGATCCCGCTCCTGGCCCGCGCCGAGGTCACGTTTGAATCCCCAAGAGCCGCTGCCGGTCCCCGGCCCGTTTGCACTGACCATCGCCGTGCGCTGGTCCGATCTCGACCCCAACGGCCATGTCCGCCACAGCGCCTACCTTGATTACGCGGCGCAGGTCCGGATCGCTTATTTCGCATCATGCGGCTTCGATCTCAAGGTGCTCGCCGGCCGCCGCATCGGGCCGATCCTGTTCAGCGAAACCATCGAGTATCGCCGCGAACTGCGCGACAATGAAACGGTCACCGCCGATCTTTGGCTGCGCGGTTTGTCGGCCAATCGCAAGCACTGGCGCATCGGCCATCGGATTTTCAAGGCCGGCGGGGTGCTGGCCGCCGAACTCGATTGCCGCGGGGCGTGGCTGGATCTCGAGACGCGCCGGGTCGCGGTGCCGCCGGCCGATCTGCTCACCGCGCTCGAAGCCCTGCCGCGGGCTGCGGATTTTGCCGAAATAGGGCGCTCCTGATGGTGCGCACTGGACGCTGGTTCAGTACGCCGCACAGTTATGGGCTGTTTGCCGTACTGCTGCACTGGCCATCGCCGGCCTGGCGCTTTTCGCTGGCGGCGCGACGGCTGCGCCGGAGCGTTCTACGCTCGACACCGAAGGGGCGCACGCCTTCGTGATGTTCAAGGTGAGCCATATCGGTTTTGCGTGGATTTACGGCCGCTTCAACGCCTTCGATGGCGAGTTCACGTTTGACCCGTAAGACCCGGCCGCTGCGAAGGTGACGATGACGGTCGAGACGGCCAGTCTCGACACCAACCACGCCGAACGCGACCGGCATCTGCGCAGCGCCGATTTCTTCGACGCCGGGCGCTTTCCCGAAGCGCGTTTCGTCTCTACCGCGTATCGCCGGACTGGCGAGCGGTCCGGGGTGCTGAGCGGCGGGTTGACGATCAAGGGCGTCAGCCGGCCGGTCGAACTTGCGGTCGAGCAACTGGGGGCCGGGGCCGATCCGTGGGGCGGTTACCGGCGCGCCTTCGCGGCCAGGGGGGCGATCGAACTGGCCGACTTTAAGATCGCCGAACGCCTCGGCCCGGCGGTCAGCGAAGCCGAGTCGATCATTTCCTTCGAAGGCATCCGGCAGTAGCGCTTCAGTTTTCGGGCTGCACCGCCGGCGGCTCCGCGGGAGGGGCCGCCGGCGCACCGCCAAGGAGCGGTTCGAGTTCCGGCGTCGAATAGATTTTCCAGCCGCTCGGGTGCTGGCGCAGGATCATCGTATCGCTGTCGGCGACTTCACTCGGGCCCTGCTGGTAACTGATGCGGTAACGGACCAGCACGTCGAGGTTTTCGAGGTTGGTCATCTCCTCGATCGTGAACCTGAGATCCTGCATGGTCGCCGCCAGCGCCGGATTGTTGGCGTTCAGCGCGCCCATGAAGCGGACGAAGAAATCCTCGGGCGTCAGATCGCGAAAAACGCCGAAGTCATCGACCTTGAACAATTGGCGAAGCCCCGGACCCTGTTTTGGGTCGTCGATCTGGTTGATGAACAGGCGGTGGATGGCGCTCAGGGTTTGCGGGTGCATGTACACCACCGCTTTTTGCCAGTCGGCCTGCTGCAGGGCGAGCATGTAGGCTTCGGCGACGCGCCGCGGGCCGGCCTGGGCCGCGGCCTGGCCGGCGGCGAAAAGGGCGCAGGCGAGCAGTGGCAAAGCCAACCGGCGGCGGTTATTCATGTTCCGCTCCGGGCTGGTAGTCGGCGGTCAGGCGGGCCTGTACATCGGCCGGCACCGGATCGTAGTGGCTGAAGTCCAGCGAATAACTCGCCTGGCCGCCGGTCAGGCTTTTTAGTTCTATATGATAATCCATCATTTCGCTGAGCGGCGCGTCGGCGGTGATCGCGATCTGCCCGCCGCGCAGCGAATCGGTGCCGTTGATCCGGGCGCGGTGCGCGGCCAGGGAACCTGTGATATCGCCCATCATCGCCTCCGGGGCGACCACCTCGATATGGACGATCGGTTCGAGGATCTGCGGCCCGGCTTTGGCGATGGCGTCGAGGAACGCCTTGCGGCCGGCGGTGACGAAGGCGATTTCCTTGGAATCGACGCTGTGGTGTTTGCCGTCGTAAACCGTCACTTCGACGTCCTGCATCGTGTAACCGGCGATGGCACCCTGCTGCAAGACCTGGAGCACGCCTTTTTCCACCGCCGGGATGAAATTGTATGGAATCGCGCCGCCGACGACCTCGTTGACGAAGCGGAAACCCTCGCCGCGGGCCAGGGGCCGGATACGCAGATAGACTTCACCGAACTGCCCGGCGCCGCCGGTCTGCTTCTTGTGACGATGGTGGCCTTCGGCCGGGCGGCTGACGGTTTCGCGGTAGGCGATGCGCGGCGGCCGGGTTACGACTTCGACGCCGTAGCGCTCGTTCAGGCGTTCGACCAGCAGACGCAAGTGATAGTCGCCCAGGCCGCGGACCACGGTCTCGTTCAACTCCTGGTTGTGGTCGATCTGGATGCACGGGTCTTCCTCGGCCAGGCGGCCGAGGGCGGCGGCGACTTTCTGTTCCTGGCCGCGGGTTTTGGCCTCGATCGCCAGTGCGTACATCGGCTGCGGGTAGTCGATCGGCGCCAGGTGATAGAGGTCTTCGTCGTGTGAATCGTGCAGCACGTCGTCGTAGTGAATCTCGTCGATTTTGGCGACGGCGCGGATCTCGCCCGGTATGCCGGAGGCCGTCTCGGTGTATTTGCCGCCCTGCAGCGCGAACAGGTGATTGATCTTGAACGGTTTGCGGGCGTGACCGATATAGAGCTGAGTTTCGGGCTTGACCGTCCCCTGGTGGATGCGGAAGACCGCCAGCTTACCGACGTAAGGATCGTTGATGATCTTGAAGACGTGGGTCAGGACGTGGCCGTCCGGGTCCGGCTGTGCCGTGACCCGCTCGGTGTCCCCGCTTTCGCCTTTCAGGTAGGGCGGGGGGTTGCCTTCCAGCGGGCTGGGCAGCAGGCGCTTGAAAAATTGCAGTAATTCGGGAATGCCGGCGCCGGTGCGCGCCGAGACGAAACAGATCGGCACCACGTGGCCCTCGCGCAGTGCTTTTTCGAAGGCGTCGTGCAGCGCTTCGGGGCCGACCTCGCCCTGTTCCAGATAGGCGGCCATCAAGTCTTCATCGACCTCGACGGTCTGCTCGACGATCCGGGTATGGGCCTCGGCAAGCGACAGGATGTCGGTCTGACCGTCGTCGTGAAAAAAACAATCCTTGACCGTAGTGCGGTTGTTGGCCGGCAGGTTGACCGGCAGGCACTCGGCGCCGAATTCGGCGCGCAGATCCTCGACCAGCGCCTCGAGATTGAGGTCGTCGGTGTCGATCTTGTTGACGATGATCATCCGGCACAGGCGCCGGGCCTTCGCCCGCCGCATCAGGCGCCTTGTTGCCAGTTCGATGCCGGCCTGGGCGTTGACCACGATGGCGACGGTCTCGGTCGCCGCCATCGCCGCCAGCGCCGCGGCGCGGAAGTCCATCAAGCCCGGCGTGTCGATCAGGGTCAGGCCGATGCCGTCGAACGCGGCGTGCAGTACCGCCGAATTGAGCGAGTGCTGGTGCTTTTTTTCCAGTGGGTCGTGGTCGCTGACCGTGGTGCCGCGCTCGACGCTGCCGGCCTCGCCGACCGCGCCGCAGGCGGCAAGCAGCCTTTCGGCCAGGGTCGTCTTGCCGCTGCCGCTGTGGCCGGCGAGGGTGAGCGTGCGCAGGTCTGCCGATGGGTGGTGGGTGGTCATCGTGGATCCTCTCGGTTGCTGGCGGCATCGTATTACACCCGGCGCGCGACGGCAAACACCCGGTTCGCAGCCCGTCCATTACGGCCGATGAGGGCGGTCATAAAGGCCGGCCGGCGGTTCAGCCTGGGTTCACCCGGCGGCGCTAGACTGCCCCCCGAGTCTCGACGATTCGCTGAATTTCAACGATTTGTTTTCCACCAGGAGATCGCGATGATGCGCAGCAAAGTTAAAAAAACCAGACTGGGCAAAAAAACCGCACTGTCATTGCTGGTGGCCGTCGTCCTCGGCGGCGCCGGCATCGCCCAGGCCCACGAGCGGGGCGGGCGTTATGAATATGCCCGCGTGCTTAGTGTCGAGCCGGCCTATGAATCGGTCAAGGTGCCCTACGAGCAGGAAGTCTGCCACCAGGAGCGCGAATATCACTATACCCGGCGCCGCAGCAATGCCGCGCCGGTGATTCTCGGCGCCGTGCTCGGCGGCCTGGTCGGCAACAGGATCGACGGTGGCTACCACCGCGGCGCGGGGACTGCGATCGGCGCTGTCGTCGGCGGTTCGATCGCCCATGCCGCAACCCGCGACGGCCGCGGCGGCTACCGCTATCCGGTGGAGCACGAATATTGCGAAACCCGGGTCGCCTATCGCTACGAAGAGCGGCCGGCCGGCTATCTGGTGCGTTATCGCTACCGCGGCGAAATCTACGAAACCCGCACCGACTACGATCCCGGCGAGCGGCTCCGGGTCAGGGTCGAGGTCAGCCCGGCAGGGTATTGAGCCGATAAACCCCGTTCAACTCTCCGTGTGGTGCTTTACCCCGTCCCCTGGACGGGGTTTTTTTATCCTGCATTACCGCTGTCCCACAAACCCATAGGACGTACTTGTGGCGTGTCCTGAAAGACCGATGCTGGATCATGTCTGTCACTTAGTTTGGCGCTGACGAGATCGCTTCAATCCAGGGGTTCATATGATCAATCCATTTATTTGTGGGACAGCGGTAATGCAGGTTTAATAACCCAGGCGAACCTCGGCGACGCCCGGCAGTTCGGCGAGCGCGGCAAGCAAGGCCTCGCTGCTGGCCACTTTCCACTCGTCGCCGAGCACCAGGTCGGCCAGACTGCCGGCGCCGCCGGCGCGGTAATGCAGGATCAACGGGATGCCGCTGTCGTTGCGGTGCGGTGCCAGAATCCGGGCGAGGATTTTGACGAAATCGCGATCGGTTCCGGCCAGCGTCAGATGGATCGCCTGGGCCGCGGCATGGCGCGCCGCAGCCAGCGGCCGGATCGCGCGGGCCGCAAGCCGCACGCCGCCGCTGTACTCGTCGTTTGCCAGTTCGCCTTCGATATGGAGCAGGGCGCGGTCTTCGAGATGTTCCGCCGCTTCCAGATAGAGGGTTTCGCTGACCATCACGTCGATCCGGCCGCTGGGATCGCCGAGCGTCAAAAACGCGCCTTTGCCGGGCCGGCGCCGGCGGGCGAGCAAAAGGCCGGCCAGGCGCCGGGTGCCGCGCTTGCCCGAGGCCGCGTGCAGGGCGCGGATGTCGCCGTCGGTCAGGTGCGGCAGTTCGCCGGCCCAGGTATCGAGCGGATGGCCGGAAAAATAAAAGCCGAGCGCCTCGTGTTCGGCGGCCAGCCGCTGTTCGCGGCTCCAGGCGCCGGCTGCGGGCTCGACCGGCATCTCGGTGATGCTGCTCAGCGGGTTGCCGAACAGATCGGTCTGCCCCTGGCTGGCCGCCGCCGACTGCTGCTCGGCGGCTTTCAGGATCGCCGGCAGGCGGGCGATCAGGTCACCGCGGTCGTTTTCCAGGCGGTCGAGCGCCCCGGCCTTGACCAGGGCCTCGAAAGCGCGGCGGTTCAGACGCTGCGGGTCGAGCTCGCCGGCCAACTCAGCAGCGGTTTGCCAGACGGTCCGGCGCCGCGCCCGCGCCCGGCACAATTCATCGACGGCGCTTTGCCCCAGACCCTTGATCGCCCCCAGCCCAAAGCGGATGGCGCCGTGATCGACCTTGAATGCCCAGTCCGAAAACCAGACATCCGGCGGCAGGATCTCGATCCCCATTGCGCGGCATTCGCCGATCAGGACCGCGACCTTGTCGCTGTCGTCCATTTCGCAGCTCAGCACCGCGGCCATGAATTCGGCCGGGTGGTGGACCTTGAGCCACGCAGTCTGGTAGGCGAGCAGGGCGTAAGCCACCGAGTGCGACTTGTTGAAACCGTAACCGCCGAAGGTTTCCATCAGGTCGAAAATGCGCTGCGCGAGCGGCTCGGCGACACCATTGGCGGCCGCCCCAGCGACGAAAATCGCCCGCTGTTCGGCCATCGCCTCGGCGTTTTTCTTGCCCATCGCGCGGCGCAGGATGTCGGCCGCGCCGAGAGTGTAACCGGCCAGTGTGCGGGCGATTTCCATCACCTGTTCCTGGTACAGGATCACGCCGTACGTCGGTGCCAGGATCGGCTTGAGGCTGGGGTGCAGGTAGGCGACGGCGGCCCGGCCGTGTTTGCGCTCGATATAGTCGTTGACCATGCCGGCCTCGAGCGGCCCGGGGCGGAACAGCGCGACGAGCGCCACGATATCGGCGAAGGTATCCGGCTTGAGCCGGCGCATCAGGTCGCGCATACCGCGCGATTCGAGCTGGAAAACGGCGGTGGTCTCGGCGCGGCGCAACAGGTCGTAGGTCGCGCGGTCGTCGAGCGGCAGCGCCTCGAGATCGAGGGGGGGGTCGCCGCGGCCCCGGCGGGCGGCATTGATCGCCGTCACAGCGTGGTGCAGGATGGTCAGCGTGCGCAGGCCGAGAAAGTCGAACTTGATCAGGCCGATCGCCTCGGCGTCATCCTTGTCGAACTGGATCACCGGCGTCTCGCCGCCCGGTTCGACGTAAAGTGCGGTCAGCTCGGTCAGATCCACCGGTGCGATGACGACGCCACCGGCGTGTGTCCCGGCGTTGCGCACCAGTCCCTCGAGCGCCGTTGCGGTCTCGAAGATCGCCGCGACCGCCGGATCTTCGGCGATTCTGGCTGCCAGTTGTGGTTCGGCGGTGCAGGCTTCGGCGAGTTGGATGCCGAGCGTCTGCGGGATCAGCTTGGCGATGCCATCGACAAAACTGTAGGGCTGGCCGAGCACCCGACCGGCATCGCGGACCACGGCGCGTGCCGCCATCGTGCCGAATGTGATGATCTGGCTGACCCGCTCGCGGCCGTAGGTGCGGGCGACATAGTCGATGACCCGGCCACGCTTTTCCATGCAGAAGTCGATATCGAAATCCGGCATCGAGACGCGCTCGGGATTCAAAAAACGCTCGAACAAAAGATCGTGGCGCAGCGGATCGATACCGGTGATCCCCAGCGCCCAGGCGACCAGCGAGCCGGCACCCGAGCCGCGCCCCGGCCCGACCGGGACGTCGTTGGCCGGGTCTTTCGCCCAGCGGACGAAATCGGCGACGATCAGGAAATAACCGGCAAAACCCATCTCGCCGATCACCGCCAGTTCCCGTTCCAGTCGGGCCTGATAATCGGCGTGCGCGATTTCCGGCGCCATGCCGTGTTTGGCTAGCTTTTCGCGCAGGCCGTGATGGGCCAGGCGTGACAGCAAGGCCGCGGCGCTTTCGCCGCCTTCGGCGGCCGCCGGAAACTCCGGCATCCGGTAATGGCCCATTTCCAGATCGAGGTTGCAGCGGCGGGCGATTTCCAGGGTATTGGCCAGGGCCGATGGGCAGTCGGCGAACAACGCGGCCATTTCCGCCGGGCTTTTGAAGTATTGCGCCGGCCGGTAGTCCGCCGGCCGCCGCGGGTCGTTCAACTGGCGCCCCTGGTGGATACAGACCCGCGCATCGTGGTGGGCGAAGCCGGAGGCGTCGAGAAAACGCACGGCATTGACCGCGGCGACCGGGCAGCGCCGCCGGCCGGCCAGGCGAAGTGCCGCCGCGTTATAGCGTTCCTCACCGCCCAGCCCGAGGCGGGCCACGGCGAGATAAAACGCACCGGGGAAATCCGCCATCCAGCGGTCGAGCAACGCCTCGGCGTCCGATTCCTCGCCGCGCCCGAGCGCCTCGCCGATATCGCTTTCGCGGCCAGCCAGAGCGATCAGACCGCCGCTGTGCCGGGCGATTTCGCTTCGCTCAAGACTCGGCGGGTGCCGCCGGCCGTTCAGATAAGCCGTGCTCAGCAGGCGGCACAGGTTGCGGTAGCCGTCACGGGTCCGGCACAAGACGTTGAGCCTGTACGGTGCGGCGCCGGTGTGCGGCGGATCGAGCAGCAGTTCGGCCCCGGCCAGCGGTTTGACCCCGGCGCGGCGCGCCGCCTTGAAAAATTTGACCAGCGCGAAGATGTTGCAGTGGTCGGTCAGCGCCACCGCCGGCATCCCCAGTGCGGCGGCGCGGGCGACCAGATCGGCAATGCGCACCGTCGAATCGACCAGCGAATACTCGCTGTGGACGTCGAGGTGGACGAAGCGCGGCTGCCCGGGGCGGGAATTTTCGCTCACCAATGAATTCTGCGGCGCGGGCGGAGTAAGATTGACCATGGCAGGGAGCGGCGGCGGTCAGTGGGGGCGGCACGAAGGGGCGGCCTTGTTCCACCTTGGATATACCTCATTTTCACCTGCTCCACTGTGATTCGCGAGCCGCGCCGGGAGGGCCATTATAAGTTCCGCGAGGGAGGGGGCGATCACCGCTGATGCTTTGTCCATCATAATTTATGGGAGAAAATCTAATGACTGATATCAAGGGTACGGTCAGGAACATTACGATGTACATCGAGTACAACAATGGCGAAACGAAAACCGGCGTGTTGTGCGGCGAAGAGCTGGCCAAACTGGGGGCCATCCTGCTCAACCCGGCGGTGTGCGCCAAGGTACTGAACGCCGGGTTGGCCACAAAAGCGAAGAACATGTTCAAGAAGGCGGTACAAAACGAGCAGGGCGCCCAGGAACATCCCACCGTGGTCCTGCTCGGCACTGACGGCGAGACGCTGGCGGCGGCCTGTTATCCGAAAGGCCATCCGCCGACACTGCTGTAAGCGGCGGGCGATGCAACGCGGTGTCGCGGCTCGGCGTCCTCTTTGCTGCCGGCCGACAGCAGTCGGGGTGACCGGGGTCCGGCGGGTGGCGTCGGTGTGCGGCAATGGCGTACTGTGGGGATTTGCGGCCTGCGCTGTCACTTTCGGCCGCCTGTCATGGGCCGAGTCTCCGGTGCCGATCGAAATCGCCCCGGTCTATTTCGAAGAACGCATGAGCCCGCTCGCCGATCTCGCTTTCTCCGCCGCCGCCCAGGCTCCGGACGGCGTTGTCTGGCTGGCCACCGAAAACGGCCTGTGGCGGCACTTCGGCCGGCGGGTCGAGCACCTCGATTTCTCGTCGCCAGGCGGCGAAGAATTGAGTCTGTTGACTGCAATGTTGCTCGATCCCACCGGCGATGTCTGGCTCGGCAGTGTCAACCGCGGCCTGTACCGCCTGTCGCCGGCGACCGGCGACTTGCGCCGCTACCCGGCGGATCCCACCGCTGCGGATCGGCTCGCCGACAGCAACGTTTACAGCCTGGCGCTCGATGCTGCCGGCCGCCTGTGGGCCGGCACCTTCGGCGGCGGGTTGCATCGTCTGGAAGACGACGGCCGGTTCACCCGTTTCCGCGATCTTCCGGCGGCCGACGGCGGCCTGCCGTTCACTGCGATCACGATGCTCAGGGCCGATTCGCAAGGTGCATTGTGGATCGCCGGGCTCGGCGATGGTCTCGCCCGCCGCGCTCGGGACGGCCGGTTTCAACTCTATGGGACGAGCGACGGCCTGTGCGGCTTGCGCAATTGGGACATCATCGAAACGCGCCGGGGCGAGATTCTGATCGCCGGCGACGATGGTCTTTCGTCGTACCGTCCCAGCGAGGATCGTTTCGCGTGCACATCGGTCGAAGAGCTGGGCGGCGTCAAGCCGACCTATCTCCTGGAGGATCGCGCCGGCCGATTGTGGCTGTCTTCGGCTGCGAGCGGGTTGTTCCGGATCGACCCCGACCGGCGAGCGATGACCGCGATCGCGCCCTTCGTCAACGGCGGCGATAACGGCGGGCCGCTGCATCTCGGCCGGGTGTTCGAGGACGATTCCGGCGTCCTTTGGGTCGCCACCTGGACCCGGGGCATTGCCCGCCTGTCCCGCAACGACAGTCAATTCACACACCTTTCGCACCTGGCGGCGGAAAAACCGCTGCTCGATAAGGGCAGTGTGCTGACCATTTACGAACCCGTGCCCGGTGTGTTGTGGTTCGGCGGGCGCAACAGCGGCCTCATACACGCCGATCTCGGTTCAGGCGAGGTGCGGCGCTGGTCGGCGCACGAGCGCGGCGAATTGCTCGACGACAACATCGGCGCCATCATCGCCCGGCGCAGCGGCGGCCTGTGGGTCGGCACCCATACCGGCCTGCACCGGGTGCTGCCGCAGAGCGGCCGGGTGACGGCCTGGCAATTCAACGACCTGCCGGGCGTCGCCGGCGACGGTTATCCCACCGAGTTGTTCGACGACCCACAACTGGGGGTGCTCATCGCGAGCGCAGGTGGCGGGTGGCTGAATTTCAACGAACAGACCGGCCGGTTGCGCGCCTGGACCGCAGGCGAGGGCGCCGGCGATGGTCTTTTGGGCAACAACATCGATAGCGCGACCCTGCTCGCCGACCACCGCTACCTGCTCGTAGCCAGCGGCGGTTTGCAGTTGTTCGATCCGGTGAGCGAGACGTTCACGACCCTCGAGCCCGCCGATCGGGATACGCCGCCATTAGACGATTTAGTTTATATTGTCGAGCAGGGCGATGTGATATGGGGCATGGGCCAGAGCGCCCTGGTCCGCTTCCGCATTACCGGCGAGCGTGTGTCGCTGCTCGCCCGTTACCCCTACCCCGCGGAACTGAGGCCGAATGTGCTGGGTGCTCGACTGGAAACCGACGAACGCGGTTATCTGTGGTTCGCCGTGCTGAACGGCATCGTCCGGTTTGCGCCGGAGAGCGGCGAATGGCGGATGTTCGGCATGGCCGACGGCCTGCTCGGCGATCCCGTGCAAAGCGTTCTACGGCGCGGCGCCAGCGGCCGTTACTTTTTCGGCGGTGGTTACGGTTTGAGCTGGTTCAATCCAGGCCGCATCAGCCCGCCGCCGGCGCCACCGCGGCTCAGGCTCGGCAAACTGACGGTGTTGGACGCGCCTTACCCCCAGGGCGGCCCATTCGCCCCGGCGGGATCATTGCGCCTCGGTTACCGTGATCTTTTGGCCCGCGTGACATTCGACGCCCTCGACTTCAATCCCGGCGCCACCTACCGTTTCGCCTACCGCCTGCTCGGCCTCAGCGACACCTGGCTCGATCTCGGCAACGAGCGGCAGGTGTCGTTGATCAGCCTGCCGGCGGGCGATTACCGCCTGCAGGTCCGGGCCGGCGACGGTCTAGGAAAGACCTGGCAGGAACCGGCGATCGACCTGCCGGTCACGGTCACGCCGCCGCCGTGGCAAACCTGGCAGGCCTATACCGCCTATGCGGTTCTGGCTCTGGCCCTGCTCGCCGCCGCCCTGTTCGACGCCCGTCGCCGCCTGCGGCGGCGGCGCGCATTCGAACGCGAACGCGACCAGCGGGAGTGGGCGGAACAACTGCAAGCCCTGACTCGCAGCCTGCTGACCGATCTGCACCCGGCGGCGATCACCCGCTGCCTCGAAGAATGCATCGCGCCGATCCTCGCGGTCCGGGAAGCCCGCGTCAAGCGGATGTCCATAACGGCGCAGGCCGGCCCCGCCGTTTGCCGTGAAGGCAGCCGGCAGATGCTCACACTGCCGATCGAGGACGCGGCGCAAAGCGGCTATGTGCTTTGTCTTGAGCGCGACGGGAGCCCATTCAATGAGCGTGACGTCGCGTACGCCGTGGCCTGCGCCGAGCAGGCGGCCAATGCCCTCGACAAGGCGGCGCTGCTGGCGCGCAGCGAAGCGGCGGCGGCCGAGGCGGAGCGTGCCAACCGGGCGAAAAGCGATTTTCTGGCCCGCATGAGCCACGAGATCCGGACCCCGATGAACGGTGTGCTCGGTATGAGCGAACTGCTCCAGGCCTCGCACCTTGACGCCGAGCAGCGCGAATACGTGCGCGCCGTGCAGGATTCGGGAAAGCTGCTGTTGTCGCTGATCAACGATATCCTCGATCTGGCCAAGATCGAGGCCGGCAAGCTGGAGCTGGAAAATGCGCCGTTCGATCTTGCCGAGCTGTGCGCCGAGGTCGTGACGCTGTTCGCCGCCCGTGCCGCGGCGCAAGGGCTGGAATTGTCGTGCCGGATCGCCCCCGATGTACCACGGCGGTTGCGTGGCGACGGCTTGCGCTGGCGGCAGATTCTGCTCAACCTGCTCGGCAACGCCTTCAAGTTCACCCTCAAGGGAGAAATCGCGCTGTCGATCGAACGGCGCGAGGCGGAGTTGGGCGAGCAGGCGGCCGACCAGGTGGGTGGCGCAATCGTCCCGCTCCGCGTCGAGGTGACCGATACCGGGATCGGTATCGAAAGAGACGTTCGCGCCCGGTTATTCCAGCCATACGTCCAGGCCGGCGCACAAACCGCGCGGCGTTACGGCGGCACCGGGCTCGGTCTGAATATCGCCCGCCAACTCGTCGAGTTGATGGGCGGCAGGATCGGTGTGGACAGTCGCCCCGGCCGCGGCAGCCGTTTCTGGTTCGAAATCGATCTGCCCGGCGGCGGCGATCAGCCGGTCGAAGTCTCCCTGGTCGGGCGGCACGTCTTGTTGCTCGACGGCCACGCCGCAACCCAGGCTGCGGTCCGTGACATGCTGGCGGTCCAGCGGATGAAACTCACGGTGTGCCGAACCGTGGTCCAGGCGGCAAGCCAGCTCGAAGCCGTCAAGCTCGCCCACCGGGAGATCGGCGCCCTGCTCGTCGATGCCCGCCTTCCGGCTGTGGAACTCAGCACGCTGGCCGGGCATATCGCCGCACTGCCCGAGACGCTCAGGCCGCACGCCGTGTTGATCGAGCCCTTCGGCCACCGGGCGGCCGGGGCCGTCGATTGGCCCGCCCCGCCGGCGCACCTCCACCGGCCGGTCCGCGAGCCGGAGTTGATCGCCTGTCTGCGGCGGATTTTCTCGGACGACGGACAGGCCAGTGAGCCCGCCGCCGGGCTGGACGCGCCGTCGGCGGTACCGCCCGGGGAACGGCGGCGAGATGGGGATGGACTTCGCATCCTAGTCGTCGAGGACGATCCGATCAGCCAGAAAGTAATCCAGCGCCTGCTCGAGGATATGGGGCACACCGTGTCGCTGGCCGCCAGCGGCCGGGCGGCGCTGGCTTTCGACGGGCCGTGCGACCTGGTGTTGATGGATTTGAGCCTGCCCGATATGAACGGCCTCGAAGTCACCGGTGAGTGGCGGCGGCGCGAGGCGGAAAGCGGCCGGGCGCCGGTCGCGATCATCGCGCTGACCGCCCAGGTGAGCCCGGCGCAACGCGAACAATGCCTGGCCGGCGGTATGGAAGACTACCTGGTCAAACCGGTCAGCGCCGAAGTCCTGGGCGCGGCGCTGCCGGCCCGGCGTCCGGGCGGCATCACGGCCTGAGCCCGATCGGGGGTGGGAGTGACGGGAAAACACGCTTGCGCCTGCCCGCCTCGCGGCCCCGGCTTCGCATCGCCTTCAGCCCGGTAGAGGAGGGCATGACAGGCGCGGTGGAGATTCGCCGGCACTTGCATTGCCCCCGGTTTTGTGAGAAATTTGTTAAAGCGGGCGGTGGGGTGTCATCGACAAGCAACAAACCACCCCGGCCGGCCCGGCATCGTTGTTCCAAGCAAGTCATCCAGGGAGATTCGAATCATGGCACCCAAGCCTGAACTCACCGCGATCAAAACCCTGCTGGCGGCGCTCGTCGTGCTGCCGGCGTTACCGTTTTTATCGGGCCCCGCCGGCGCCCAGGAGCAGGAACAGGAGACGGCCGAACTCGACCGCCAACTGGTCACCGGGTCGCGCATCCGGACCGCCAATATTACCGGCCAGTCACCGGTACTGACCCTGACCCGCGACGATCTCGAACGCACCGGCAAGAACTCGATCGGCGACATCCTGCAACAACTGACTGCCAGCGGTTCGGCGCTGAACACCAAATTCAACTCGTCCGGCAACTTCGGCTTTCCGCCGTCCGGGGCTGGCGTCGGGGCCGGCGCGACGACCGTCGATCTGCGCCACCTGGGTTCGCAGCGCGTGCTGGTGCTGGTCGATGGCCTGCGCTGGGTCAACGAATCGTCGGCCAGCGGCGTCAGCTCGATCGTCGATCTGAACACCATCCCGATGTCCATCGTCGAGCGTATCGAGATCCTCGAGGACGGTGCCTCGGCCATCTACGGCACCGACGCCATCGCCGGCGTCGTCAATATCATCACCCGCAAGGATTTCGAGGGTGCCGAAGCGACGGCTTACTACGGCCAGTTCGACGAGGGCGATGGCGAGACCTTCCGCGGCGAAGCGTCGTTTGGCGGCAAGGCGGGTGACCTGTCGTTCTTTTTAAGCGCGAGCTATGCCGACGAAAGCCGGATCAGCTCGGCGGAGCGGGAGATCTCGAGATTTCCGGTGCCGGGGACGGGTTTGACGCGCGGCAGTTCCGGAACCCCGTTCGGTCGCTTTATTTTCGCCGATCCGGTATCCGGCGAGGTTTTTGATCTGACCTTGAAAAATGCGGTACCCGGGGCACCGGTGTTCGACCCACTCGACCCGACCGGTCCGAATTCGGATTTCAAGAATTTCACCAATGACGACCGGTTCAATTTTTCGCCGTTCAATTTATTGCTGACCCCGTCCGAGCGGACCGCGGTATTTGGCCAGCTCCGTTACGATCTGAACGAATATGTCAGCCTTTATTTCCGCGGCATGTTCAACGAGCGCCAATCGGTGAACCAGGCGGCGCCGGAGCCGATTTTCCTCGGCCCGGAGGCGGGGACAGGCAGTCTCGCCGATACCGTATCGATCGATGCGACCAATCCCTTCAATCCGTTTGGTTTTACGCTCGACGCAACGGATAATTTTCTGTTACTCGGCCGCCGGCCGCTGGAAAACGGCCCGCGCATTTTCGAGCAGGACATCGATACCCGCTACCTGGCGGCTGGTTTCCAGGGGCAGTTCAATGTCGCCGACCGTGCTTTTTTCTGGGATCTGAACTTTGTCGATGCACAATCCGAGGCCGACCAGATCACGCACGGCAGTTTCAATATCAAACGCATCGCCGAGGCGCTCGGCCCGGTGGACGACTGCGCCGCGATTCCCGGTTGCGTGCCGTTGAACCTGTTTGGTGGCGCCGGCAGCATTACTCCTGAAATGCTCGAGTTCATCACCTTTGTTGGCCAGGACCAGTCCGAGCAGGAATTGCAGGATATTTCGTTCAATATCACAGGCGATCTGTTCGATCTGCCGGCCGGCACGGTCGGCATCGCCGCCGGGTACGAGCACCGCGAGCAGGACGGCTTCTTCCTGCCCGATTCGGTGATCGTCGCCGGCGAGAGCAACGGTGTGCCGGCGCTGCCGACCTCCGGCTCGCTGAATTTCGAGGAGGTTTACGGCGAGTTGAATATCCCGCTGCTCAGCGATCTGCCGGGAATCCAGCAGTTCGACGCCGTCGGCGCCGTCCGTTACACCGACTTCAACACCAGCGGCAGCAGCACGACGTTCAAAGCCGGTTTCCGCTGGCAGGTGACCGAGGATCTGCTGTTCCGCGGCAGCTTCGCCGAGGGCATCCGTTCGCCCGGTATCGGTGAGTTATTCGGTACTGCGTCGCGCTTTGACGATGTGCTTGACGACCGGTGCAGCGATTTTCTGAACACCGGCGTCAGCCAGCAGATTATCAACAACTGCATCGCGCTCGGTGTCCCGGCCGACGGCAGCTTCGAACAGGTCAACCAACAGATTTCGGTGGTGACCGGCGGCAATATCGAGCTGACCCCGGAAACGACCGATTCGTACAGTGCCGGTCTCGTTTACAGCGCCTCGTGGGCCGAGGATCTGTCATGGGTGGCGCGTCTCGATTTCGCCGCGACATTCTATCGCCATGAGCTTGAAGACGCGATCCAGGCAATCGATGCGCAAACCCAGCTCGACGCCTGTATCAACGATCCGACCTCGGGTTTCTGCGACGGCATTTCCCGGGCCTTTACCGGCGCGATCAACGACTTCCAGAACCGCCTGACCAATATCGGCGGGATCAATACCCAGGGCGTCGATTTCAAGGTCAACTACACCTCGCCGCAGACCGCGGCCGGCCAGTTCGGCATCGACTGGACGACGACCTGGGTTGATCGTTTCAACGAGTTACTGCTCAATCCTGACGATCCCGATCAGCCCGTCGTCCGCCGCCTGCTCGGTGTCGAGGAGAACGACCGCGGCATCGCCGAATTCCAGTCGAACCTGATTCTCGTCTGGCAGTGGCACAACTGGTCGGCAAGTTGGACGGTGCGCTTTATCGACAATATGACCGAGTCGTGCAGCGATTTCCGCGACAACACGGCGCTTAGCCTGACCAACTTCGGGCTGTGTTCGAACCCCGATTTCGACGACAACGCCAATTCGACGAACAAGCTGGACAGCCGGTACTACAACGACTTTCAGGTCAGCTACGACTTCGATCTCGGCGATTACGGTCTGCTGCTCACCGGCGGTGTCAACAACCTGCTCGACAAGGATCCACCGATCTGTCTGAGCTGTTCGCTGAACGGCTTCGACGCCAGCAACCACGATCTGCCGGGCCAGTTCTGGTACTTCCGCGGCACATTGTCGTTCTGAGCGTGGGGCCTGCATTTTCCGGCGCTGGCGGTGATACCGCCGGCGCCGGGTCGCCGCCTCCGGAGCCCGGCGGGTTGACTTTCGCTACGCTGGGGCCGTTGCGTTATAATGCCCGGCCGCATCCGGGGCGATTAGCTCAGTTGGTTAGAGCGCCGTCTTGACATGGCGGAGGTCACTGGTTCAAATCCAGTATCGCCCACCACCACAAAGGGCGCAGGGCGCGCCCTGTACCGTGTATGTCACATGATCCCGGCTTTCCGGGCCGGGAATGGGCGCCCCTTAGCCATTCCTGGAGTGTCCGTCGCGACGAATGCGATGCCGACCGGCCCGTCATGCCGGACGGGCCCGCGGCAGCAATGTAGCAACTGATCGACTGATGCCAGAAATTCGTTTACCGGATGGATCCACAAAGCGCTTCGCCGCGCCCGTGACTGTGGCCGAGGTCGCCGCGGCGCTCGGTGCCGGTCTGGCGCGCGCCGCGCTGGCGGCCGAAATCGACGGCCGGCCGGTCGATCTCGCTGAGCGCCTGGAACACGATGCGGCGGTTCGCATCCTGACGGCGCGCGATCCCGAAGGGCTCGAGATCCTCCGCCATTCGACGGCACACCTGCTGGCGCAGGCGGTCAAGCGGCTGTACCCCGCCGCCCAGGTGACGATTGGGCCGGTGATCGAGGACGGCTTTTATTACGATTTCCACTACCCGCCGGGCTTCAACCTGGATGACCTGGCGGCGATCGAGGCCGAGATGCAGCGCCTCGTCAAGGCGGCGCTGCCGGTCGAGCGCGAGGTGGTCGGGCGCGACGAGGCGGTGCGCCTGTTCCGCGATCTGGGCGAAGACTACAAGGCCGAGATCATCGCCTCGATTCCGCCGGGCGAGGAGATTTCGCTTTACCGCCAGGGCGAATTCGTCGATTTGTGCCGCGGCCCGCATGTCCCCGACACCGGCCGGCTCGGCGCCTTCAAGTTGACGCGGGTGGCCGGCGCCTACTGGCGCGGCGACAGTCAAAACGAAATGTTGCAACGCATTTACGGCACCGCCTGGGCGGATAAAAAGGCGCTCGCCGCCCATCTCGAGCGGCTCGCCGAGGCCGAGAAGCGCGACCACCGCCGGCTCGGCCGCCAGCTCGGCCTGTTTCACATGCAGGAAGAGGCGCCGGGCATGGTCTTCTGGCACCCGCCGGGCTGGACGCTGTGGCAGATCGTCGAGCAGACCATGCGCCAGGTGTACCGCGCCGGGGGCTACCAGGAGGTGCGTTGCCCGCAGATTCTCGATGTCAGCCTGTGGCGCCGCTCGGGGCACTGGGACAACTACCAGGAAAACATGTTTTTTACGCAGTCGGAAAACCGCGAGTACGCGGTCAAACCGATGAACTGCCCGGGACACGTGCAGATTTACAACCACACGCTGCGCAGTTACCGCGAGTTGCCGCTCAGATATGGTGAGTTCGGCTCGTGTCACCGCAACGAACCGTCCGGCGCGCTGCACGGCCTGATGCGGGTCAGGGCTTTTACCCAGGACGACGGCCACGTGTTCTGCATGCCTTCGCAGATCGCCGCCGAGGTTGCCGCTTTCCACCGCCAGGCGATCGGCGTGTATGCCGCCTTCGGGTTTACCGATGTCGTAGTCAAGTTGGCACTCAGGCCGGAAAAACGCCTTGGCGACGACGCCGTCTGGGACAGAGCTGAACAGGCGCTGCGCGAGGCGCTCGCCGGCTGCGGCGTCAGGTGCGAGGAGCTGCCCGGAGAGGGGGCGTTCTACGGCCCGAAAATCGAATACCACCTCAGCGATTCGCTCGGCCGGCCGTGGCAACTGGGCACCATGCAGGTCGATTTCATGATGCCTGCAAGGCTCGGCGCCGATTATGTCGCCGAGGACAACACGCGGCAGGTTCCGGTGATGCTGCACCGCGCGATCGTCGGCTCGATGGAGCGCTTCATCGGCATCCTGATCGAACACTACGGCGGCGACCTGCCGGCCTGGCTGGCGCCGGCGCAGGCGCTGGTGATGAACATCACCGATGGCCAGGCGGATTACGTCCGGCAGGTCGTATCGGCCCTCCGGGCGCAGGGCCTCCGGGTTGCCGCCGACTTGAGAAACGAAAAAATCGGTTATAAAATCCGCGAGGCCACGCTGGCCAGGATTCCTTGGCTGCTGATCGCCGGAGAGCGGGAAAAGGCCAACGGGGACGTCGCCGTCCGGCAGCGCGGCGGAAAGGATCTGGGGGCCATGCCGCTTGCCGAATGCACCGCGCTGCTCGCCACGCAATGCGCCATCCCGTCATTTGACCAATTTCAGGAGTCACACCCATCGCCACAGTAAAAGAAAACCGGCGCAACGACGAGATCCGTGCGCCCCGTGTCAGATTGATCGATGCCGAGGGCAACCAGATGGGCATCGTATCCAGGGAACAGGCGCTCCAGCTTGCTGAGGAGGAAGGGCTCGACCTGGTCGAGATCGCGCCGAACGCCGAGCCGCCGGTCTGCAAGATCATGGATTTCGGCAAGTTCCGCTTCGAGCAGACGAAAAAAGCCCACGCCGCCCGCCGTAAACAAAAGCAGGTCCAGGTCAAGGAGGTCAAGTTCCGGCCGGGTACCGAGGAGGCCGACTACCAGGTCAAGCTGCGCAATCTGCGCCGCTTCCTCGAGGACGGCAACAAGGCGAAGGTCACCTTGCGCTTCCGCGGCCGGGAAATGACACACCAGGAACTCGGCCAGGAACTGCTCGATCGCGTCGAGCGGGATTTGGGTGATATAATAATTATTGAACAGCGGCCCAAGATCGAGGGCCGGCAGATGGTGATGATGATCGCGCCGAAGCGCTGATCGCCGCTCCGCCTTCGGGGCTGACTGTGCAACAAGCCGTGACACGCCGGTAAAGCGTCCTGCCGGAACAGGGCCGCGTGGTCATGGTGCCAATACAACGAGCCGAGACAACGAGGTTACGACACATGCCGAAGTTGAAAACCAACCGGGGCGCCGCCAAGCGCTTCCGGAAGACGGCGGCGGGCCTGTACAAACGGGGCCACGCCAATCACAGCCACATCCTGACCAAGAAAGACACCAAGCGCAAGCGCCGCCTGCGTTCCGCGGAACACGTCGCCGCGGCCGACAGCCCGGCCGTGAAGCGCCTGCTGCCGCATCTGTAAAGGGGGGATGCACGATGGCCAGAGTCAAACGAGGCGTCACCGCCCGCCGGCGGCACCGCAAAATCCTCGCCCGCGCCAGGGGTTACTACAATTTCCGGCGCAAGGTGTTCCGTGTCGCCAAACAGGCAGTGATCAAGGCGCAGCAATACGCATACCGCGACCGCCGGGTGCGCAAGCGCGACTTCCGCGCCTTGTGGATCACCCGTATCAACGCCGCGGCCCGTGACTGCGGCCTGTCCTACAGCCGCTTCATGAACGGCTTGAAGCGCGCCGAAATCGCGCTCGACCGCAAGGTGCTCGCCGATCTGGCGGTGCACGACAAAGCGGCGTTCAGCGCGCTGGCCGAGCGGGCCCGAGCCAGCCTCGGCTGAGCCCGGGACCGCCGGCTCAACAGCCGGTGCCGGGCCCGCCGGTGCCGGTACCGGGGCAGGAGGGGATAGCGATGCACATCGATCGGCTCGGTGAGTGGCTGAACGAGGCCGCCGCGGCCATCGCCGCGTGCGGCGAGGCCGCGGCGCTCGACAAACTGCGCGTCGAATATCTGGGCCGCAAGGGCACGCTGACCGACTTGCTGCATGGCCTCGGCGAGTTGCCGGCCGCCGAACGGCGGGCCGCCGGGCAGGCCGTCAATCGCGCCAAACAGCAGATCAGCGAGGCCATCGCGGCACGCCGCGCGGCGCTCGATCAGGCGGCGCTCGATCGCGCCCTTGAAGTCGGTCACGTCGATGTGACGCTGCCCGGGCGCGGTCTGCCGAACGGCACGCTGCACCCGGTCTCGGCGACGCTCGAGCGGATGGTGGCGATTTTCACCAACCTCGGTTTCGAGGTCGCCAGCGGACCCGAGATCGAGGACGACGAACACAATTTCGCCGCCTTGAACTTCCCGCCGCACCACCCGGCGCGGGCGATGCACGATACCTTCTATCTGCCCGACGGCAGGCTGCTGCGCACCCATACCTCGCCGGTGCAGATCCGTGCCCTGCGCCGCCACGGCGCGCCGCTGCGCATCGTCGCCCCCGGCCGCGTCTATCGCAGCGATTCGGACCAGACCCATACCCCGATGTTTCACCAGTTGGAGGGGTTGCTGGTCGCCGAGGACGTGAGTTTCGCCGACCTGAAGGGCGTCTTGCAGGCTTTCGTCAACCTGTTTTTCGAACGCCAGGTGCCGCTGCGCCTGCGGCCTTCGTATTTTCCCTTCACCGAACCCTCGGCCGAAGTCGATATCGGCTGGCAGAAGGCCGGCGGTGAGCGCGGCTGGCTCGAGGTGCTCGGCTGCGGCATGGTCCACCCCAAGGTACTCGAGAACTGCGGCTTAGACAGCGAGCGTTACTCCGGTTATGCCTTCGGCATGGGGGTCGAACGTCTGGCAATGCTGCGTTTCGGCGTCACTGATCTTAGGCAGTTTTTCGAAAACGATCTCCGTTTTCTGCGCCAGTTCGGATGAGGGACAGGCGATGAAATTCAGTGTCCGCTGGCTGGCCGAACTGACCGGCCTGATGCTCGAAGCAGATGATCTGGCCAGGCGGCTCACCGCCGCCGGGCTGGAAGTCGATACGGTCGAGCCGGCCGCCCCGCCGCTCGGTCGGATCGTCGCCGCCCGGATCGCCGCGGTCGCCGCCCACCCGGCGGCCGATCGGCTGCGGATCTGCCGTGTCGAGGCCGGCGGCGGGCAGGTTGACGATATCGTCTGCGGCGCGCCGAATGCGGCGGTCGGCCTGATCGTGCCGCTGGCCCGGCCGGGGGCCGTGTTGCCGGATGGCCGGTCGATCGGCGAGGCGACGGTGCGTGGCGTTGTCTCGCACGGCATGTTGTGCTCAGCGGCGGAACTCGGCCTGGGTGACGATGCCGGCGGCTTGCTGGTCCTTGATCCCGGCACCGCACCCGGCACGCCGCTCGGCGAAGCGCTTGGCCTCGACGATTGGATCATCACGCTGGAGCTGACCCCGAACCGCGGTGACTGCCTCGGCATGTTCGGCCTGGCGCGCGAGGTGTCGGCGCTCTATGGCCGGCGCTGGAAAGGCGGCGAAATCGCCGAAATCGCGGCGACTTCGGACGCTCGGCGCGCCGTGCGGCTGGCCGAGCCGGCGGCCTGTCCGCGTTATCTGGGGCGGTTGATCGAGGCTCTGCAACCGCCGGCGCAGAGCCCCGCCTGGCTCCGCGAACGCCTGCGCCGCGCCGGGTTCAGGTCACGCACGCCGCTGGTCGATGTGACCAATTACGTGCTGCTCGAAACCGGCCAGCCGCTGCACGCCTTCGATGCCGAACGGCTGAGCGGCGATATCGAGGTCCGGCTGGCGCGCCGGGGAGAGGCGATCTTGCTGCTCGACGGCCACCAAGTCGAACTGGATCCTGAGTTTCTGGTGATCGCCGACGCCGCTGGGCCTCAGGCCCTGGCCGGCGTGATGGGCGGTGCCGATTCGGCGGTCCGGCCAGAGACGCGGGCTGTGTTTCTGGAATGCGCCTGGTTCGCGCCGGCGGCGGTGATCGGCCGGGCGCGCCGCCTCGGGCTGAGCAGCGATGCCGCCTACCGCTACGAACGTGGTGTCGATCCGACAATGCAGCGCCAGGCCATCGAGCGGGCCAGCGAACTGATTCTGGCGCTCTGCGGCGGCCGTGCCGGGCCGGTCGTCGAGGTCGCCGCGGCCGAGCACCTACCGGCCCCGCCGGCGATAGGCCTGCGCCCGCAGCGGGTAGAAAAACTGCTCGGCACGGTGCCGCCGGAAGAAGAGATGAGCGCCATCCTCGATCGGCTCGGTATGCGGGTGATCCGCGGCGACCGCCACTGGCGGGTCACCCCGCCCGCCGCCCGGCTCGATCTGAAGATCGAAGCCGATCTGATCGAGGAGGTCGCCCGGATCTATGGTTTCGACCATATCCCGGCCAGGCCGCCGGCCGGCCTCTTGCAGCCGGCGGCGCTCCCGGAGGCGGAAGTCAGCCACGCGGTGCTGCGCCGCCAGCTTGCGGCGCGGGGTTATCACGAGGCGATCACGTTCAGCTTTGTCGACGAGCGCCGGCTCGAGCAGCTCGGCTACCCGCCGCCGTATTGCCAGCTGGCCAATCCTTTGAGCCGCGAGCTGGCGGTGATGCGCCCGGCGCTGCTGCCCGGACTCATCGCCGCGCTGGTGCACAACCACCAGCACCGCCAGGAACGGATCCGCCTGTTCGAGATCGGCGCCTGTTTCGCCGCCGACGGCAGCGAGCAGACCCGGCTCGCGGCGCTCGTGAGCGGTCCTGTGGCACCCGAACAATGGGGCGTCAAGCGCCGGGCGGCCGACTTCTTCGACCTCAAGGGCGATCTCGAATCACTGCTCGGGCTCGCCGTGGCGGCCGGACAGGTGGTCTGGGAGGCAGCGCCCATGCCCTGGTTGCACCCCGGGCGGGCGGCTAAGGTCAAGGTCCGCGACGGCGATCGGCTCATCGCCGCCGGCTGGATCGGCGCCCTGCACCCGAAACTCGTCGCGGCGCTGGACCTGGACGGCGAAGTCCTCGCCTTCGAGATCGACAGTGAGATATTCAACCGCCGCCGGCTGCCCGTTTACCGTGATTTTTCGCGCTATCCGACGGTGCGCCGCGATCTGTCGCTCGTCGCCCCGGCGGCGTTGCCGGTCGCCGAGATCGTCGCGGGCCTGCGCCAATGGGGGGCACCGCTGCTCCGCGAGGTGGTCGTTTTTGACGTGTACCAGGGACCGGGCATCGAAAAAAACTGCAAAAGTGTCTCTATAGGCTTGATTTTGCAGGAAGAATGCAGCACTCTAACAGATCTGGCTGCAGACGCCCTTGTTACAAAGCTGTTGGCGGGGCTCAAAGAAAGCCTGGGAGTCGAATTGCGAGGGCAATAACAGATGGCACTAACAAAAGCGGAACTCGCCGAGCGGCTCCATGCCGAGGTGGGTTTGAACAAACGGGAGGCCAGGGAGTTGATCGACGTGTTTTTCGCGTTGATCCGTGACAAGCTGGCCGCCGGCGAGGAAGTCAGGATATCGGGGTTCGGCAATTTTCTGCTGCGCGACAAGAACCGCCGACCGGGAAGGAATCCCAAAACCGGAGAAGAGATTCCGATCACCGAACGCCGCGTCGTGACGTTCAAGGCAGGGCAAAAGCTCAGAGCGAGAGTGGAAGCGTATGCTGGATCCCGGGACCAACAATGAACTGCCGCCGATTCCGGCCAAGCGTTACTTCACAATCGGCGAAGTCAGCGATTTGTGCGCCGTCAAGCCGCACGTCCTCAGGTATTGGGAGCAGGAATTCCAGCATCTGAAGCCGGTCAAGCGGCGCGGCAACCGCCGTTATTACCAGCGCCACGACGTGCTTTTGATCCGCCAGATCCGCTCGCTGCTGTACGAACAAGGTTACACGATCGGCGGCGCCCGGCACAAACTCGACGGCGGCAAGGCCGCCGACGACAACAGCGCCTGCCGCCAGGTGATCCACCAGGTGCGCCTGGAGCTCGAGGAAATCCTGCGCGAACTCCGGCGCTGAGCCCCGCCGCCCGGCGCGCCCGCCGGTAGAACCCTGCCGGGCGGCACAGCCCGATACGTTATAATACCCCGCTTATGTCCGGTTGGCCCATTTCGCCGGTCGAGCCGATCGCCGCCGCCCGGCGCGGGGCGCAATGGTCTGGTACGGCCATGTTGCGCGAGCTGTCCGGATTGGCCGGCCGGTTGGCGGCGTTGCCGGCCGGCGAACGACCCGAGGAAGTACGCTGGTGGGTGCGGTTCGTACCAATGCCGGAGGCGGCCTCGACGGTGGTCGTCGAGGTCGCGATCGAAGGTGCGGCATGGCTGATCTGCCAGCGGAGCCTCAAGCCGTACTCGCAGGTGCTGGCCGGCCGTTCCCGCGTTGCGCTGGTGGCTTCGGATGCGGCTGCGGCGGCCCTCGCCCCGGATCTCGAACCGTGGCACCTGGCGCCAGGTGAGATGCTCGATCTGCGCTCCCTGGTGAGCGAGGAAGTGCTGCTTGCCCTGCCGCTGGTACCGCGCGCCGGGGAGCCGCCCCCGGCCGCCGCCGGGTGCCGGCCGGCAGCCGGGGACGCCCTGACGCATCGCCCTTTCGCGGTGCTGGCCGACATACGGCACAAGGTTTGAAAGGGTCCGGAGCGGTGCAACATTTGCCGCGGCCGGTCGCAAGAGATGATGAGCGAATCTTTTTTGGAGTGAACAATGGCTGTCCAACAAAATCGTAAAACCCCATCAAAACGCGATATGCGCCGTTCGCACGATGCGCTGCGCAGCCCGGCGCTGTCGGTCGATCCGGCCAGCGGCGAGGTCCACCGCCGGCACCATATTACGCGCAACGGATACTACCGCGGGCGGCGCGTGATCGCCGCACCGCCGCCGGAAGAGGGCGGCGAAGAATAAGCGGCGGGCCGTTTCGCGCGTGGCCGTTTACGCCCGGCTGGCCGGCACCGGAAGCCATCTTCCGGAGCGGGTTCTGACCAATGCCGAACTCGAGACCATGGTCGATACCACCGATCAGTGGATCCGCGAGCGGACCGGCATCGTCGAGCGCCGCATTGCGGCGCCCGGCGAAACCACCTGCGACCTGGCCGAGCATGCCGCCCGTGCGGCGCTCGAGGCGGCGGGCGTCGCCCCGGCGGACATCGATCTTTTGGTGGTTGGTACGACGACACCCGACTTGGTTTTTCCGAGCACTGCCTGCCTGCTGCAGCGAAGGCTCGGCCTCAACGAGTGCGGCGCCTTCGATGTCAACGCCGCGTGTTCGGGTTTTCTCTACGGCATGAGCATCGCCGACCAGTTCATCCGCACCGGCCAGGCCCGCCGGGTGCTCGTCGTCGGCGCCGAAACGCTGTCGCGCATGCTGGATTGGCGGGATCGTGCGACCTGCGTGATTTTCGGCGACGGCGCCGGTGCCGCGGTGTTCGAGGCGGCCGATGAGCCCGGCATCCTGTCTACCCACCTCCATGCCAACGGCGCCTATGCCGATTTACTGAACACCGATGTCGGCGTCTCGCGCGGCTTTCGCGAAAACGAACCGAACGCCGGCTTACGGGTCTTGATGCGCGGCAACGAGGTGTTCAAGGTCGCGGTCCGGACGCTGGGCCGCATCGTCGAGGAAACGCTGGCCGCCAACCGGCTCGACCGCAAAGCGATCGATTGGCTGATCCCGCACCAGGCCAACCTCAGGATCATCGAGGCGACGGCGAAGAAACTCGAGATCCCGAAGGAGCGGGTGGTGATCACCGTCGATCGTCACGGCAATACGTCGGCCGCCTCGGTGCCCCTGGCCCTCGACGAGGCGGTGCGCTCCGGCCGCATCCGGCGCGGCGAGCATCTTTTGCTCGAAGTGTTCGGCGGCGGTTTTACGTGGGGTGCGGCCCTGGTTCGTTATTGATCTTGGACATGTCGCTGGCATTCGTTTTTCCCGGACAAGGTTCGCAGTCGGTCGGCATGCAGGCCGAACTGGCGGCCGCTAGCGAGGTCGTGCGGGCGACTTACAACGAGGCTTCCGAGGTGCTGGGCGATGACTTGTGGCAGATCGTCAGCAGCGGGCCGGCCGAACGCCTGAACCAAACTGCGGTAACGCAGCCGGCGATGCTGACCGCCGGCATTGCCGCCTGGCGCCTGTGGCGCCAGCGTCACGCGCAACAGACGGTCGCCGCGCTGGCCGGCCACAGCCTCGGCGAATACACGGCGCTGGTCGCCGCCGGCAGCCTGCGTTTTGCCGACGCGGTCAGGCTCGTGGCGCGCCGCGGCGAATTGATGCAACAGGCGGCGCCGCCGGGGGTCGGGGCGATGGCGGCGATCCTCGGCCTAGCCGACGAGGCGGTCGGTGAGGCCTGCGAGCGGGTCGCCAAAATCGGTTACTGCGCGCCGGCGAATTTCAACGCGCCGGGGCAGGTCGTGATCGCCGGTGAAAAACCGGCCGTCGAGGCGGCGGTAGCCGAAGCCCGGGCGCTTGGCGCCCGCCGGGCGCTGCTGTTGCCGGTCAGCGTCCCGTCGCATTGCCGGTTGATGCAGCCGGCGGCCGAAGCGCTGCGCGAAGCGCTCGCCGCGACCGAGATCGCGCCCCCTGAAATACCGGTGTGGCACAATGTCGATGCCCGGCCGCGGCAGACGGCGGAAGCCGTCCGCGAGGCGCTGGCTGCGCAATTGCACCGGCCGGTGCTGTGGACGGCGGTGGTCGAAGCCCTGGCCGCAACCGGGGTGCGCCGCTATGTCGAGTGCGGCCCGGGCCGGGTCTTGAGCGGACTGGTAAAACGGATACTGCGCGATGCCGAAGTTTCTGCCCTGGAAGCACCCGATGATTTCGATCGCTCCGGACTCCGGTCCGCTGCGGCGAACGAGCGGTTGAAATGACGGCGGCACCCGGCACCAGGCTCGACGGCAAGGTGGCGCTGGTGACCGGCGCCAGCCGCGGCATCGGCGCGGCGATCGCCGATCTTTTGGCCGAACACGGCGCCGTGGTCCACGGCACCGCAACCTCCGAGGCGGGCGCGGCGGGTATCGCCGCGCGCCTCGGCACCGGCCGCGGTCACCGGCTCGAGGTCAACGATGGGGCGGCGGTCGAGCGCCTCGTCGCCGCGCTGGCTGCAGCCGGCGGACCACCGGCGATCCTGATCAACAACGCCGGTATCACGCGCGACCAGTTGCTGCTCAGGATGAGCGAGGAAGACTGGCAGGCGGTCATCGACACCAACCTGCGTTCGGTCTTCCGGCTCAGCAAGGCGTGCCTGCGCGGCATGATGAAGGCCCGCTGGGGGCGGATCGTTTCCATCGCCTCGGTCGTCGGGCTGACCGGCAACGCCGGGCAGGCCAATTACGCCGCGGCCAAGGCGGGTATCATCGGCTTTTCGAAATCGCTGGCCCGCGAGGTGGGCAGCCGCGGCATCACGGTCAATGTGATCGCCCCGGGTTTCATCGAGACCGACATGACCGCGGCGCTCGACGAAAAAGTTCGCAGTGCGCTACTCGCCGATGTCCCGCTCGGCCGCCTGGGCGGCGCCCGGGAGATCGCCGCCGCGGCCGCCTTCCTGGCCTCCGACGAGGCGGCCTACATCACTGGTGAAACGCTGCACGTCAACGGCGGCATGTACATGCCCTGATGATGCTGAATGGTGCAATTCATTGATTTTATACGTTTTATGTGGCTTTGAACCACGGGTTCCGCGGCCCGCGCCGGTTTGTCCCAAGGCTGGCGCACCTAGCGGGTTTCTCTTACAATGACGGCGTTTTTCCCACGCCCCAACAGGAAGCGTAAACATGAGCAGCATTGAAGAACGAGTGAAGAAAATTGTCGTCGAGCAGCTCGGCGTCAAAGAGGATGCGGTGACGCCGAGTGCGTCCTTCGTCGATGACCTGGGCGCCGATTCGCTCGATACCGTGGAATTGGTAATGGCCCTGGAAGAAGAGTTCGAGTGCGAGATTCCCGACGAAGAAGCTGAGAAGATCACCACGGTACAACAAGCGATCGATTACCTGAAATCGCACGTCAGCGAATGATGTCTGCGGCCGGCCGTTTCGCATTTGATAGGCAAAGGGGCTAATCGATGAAGAGCGGGCGCCGCGTCGTTGTCACCGGTCTCGGCATCGTCTCGCCGGTGGGCAATACCGTAGCGGCGGCCTGGGAGAACATTCTCGCCGGGCGGAGCGGCATCGGGCCGATCACCTGTTTCGATGCCACGGGCTTTCACAGCCGGATCGCCGGCGAGGTGCGCGGTTTCGACGCCGCGGACTATTTCGCGCCGAAGGAGATCCGCAAGTTCGATTTCTTCATCCACTACGGCGTGGCCGCCGGGGTGCAGGCTTTTGTTGACAGCGGGCTCGAGATCGACGAGCGGGACGCACCGCGCTGCGGGGCCGTGATCGGTGCCGGCATCGGCGGCATTACCACGATCGAGCAGACGCATGCGATCTTTCAGCACAGCGGGCCGCGGCGGATCTCGCCGTTTTTTGTGCCGGCGACCATCGTCAACATGGTGCCCGGCGCGCTGTCGATCCGTTATAACCTCCAGGGTCCGACCTACAGCATCGTCTCGGCCTGCACGTCGGCGAATCATTGCATCGGCGACGCGGCGCGGATAATCCATTACGGCGACGCCGACGTGATGCTGGCCGGTGGCGCCGAGTACGCCACGGCGCCGACCGCGCTCGGCGGATTCTGCTCGGCCAAGGCCGTATCGGGCCGCAACGACGAGCCGGAAAAAGCCAGCCGCCCGTGGGACCGCGACCGCGACGGCTTCGTGCTAGGCAACGGCGCCGGGGTCATCGTGCTCGAGGAATACGAGCATGCCAGGGCGCGCGGCGCCCGGATTTATTGCGAGCTGGCCGGTTTCGGCATGAGCAGCGACGCCTACCACATCACCCAGCCGCCGGAAGGTGGCCGCGGCGCGCGGCTCAGCATGGAAAACGCCCTCAGCGACGCCGGCATGAATCCCGACGAGATCGATTACATCAACGCCCACGGCACCTCCACACTACTCGGCGATCGCGCCGAATGCGATGCGGTCAAGGCCTGCTTCGGCGACCACGCCTACCGGCTGGCGGTCAGCTCGACGAAATCGATGACCGGCCATCTGCTTGGCGCCGCCGGCGGCATCGAGGCGGTGTTCACGGTGCTGGCGCTGCGCGACCAGGTCGCGCCGCCGACCATCAACCTGGATCACCCGAGCGACGGCTGCGACCTGAACTTCGTTCCCCATCAAGCCGAACAGCGCTCGATCAGGGCGGCGCTGTCCAATTCTTTCGGTTTCGGCGGTACCAACGGCTCGCTGATTTTTCGCCGGCTTGAGCCTTAGCCCAACTTTTGGGTTCACCCCAGGCCCGATGACCCACTGCCGGCCGGAACCGGTTGTACGACCATGGCCCGGCTGGCCCGACCTGCCGGCGATCCAGGCCAAAGTTCCTCACCTGTTCCCGTTTCTGCTCGACAGCGCCGGCGGCCCCGAGACGTTGGCGCGCCATTCGCTGCTGCTTTTTTGCCCGGCCGCCGAACCGGATATCAAAGATACGGCGGGCGCGCCGTTCCTTGCTGCCCTCGACCAGGTTTTTGCTGATGCGGGCGGTACGCCGCCGGAAACCGCGGCCGGCACCGGGGGCGCCACCTCGCCGCTGCCGTTCTGCGGTGGCTGGTTCGTTTACCTGGGCTATGAACTGGCCGGTTCGATCGAGCCGGACCTCGCGTTGCCCGCCGCGGCAGGGGCCGCGGGCCGGTTGCCTCTCGCTGCCGCCTGGCGCTGCCCGGCGGCGCTGGTGCTCGATCACCGGCTAGGGCAGGCCTGGCTGGTCGGGGAACATCGAGATGCCCTCGATGAAGCCGCGGCCGGGCTTGCCGCGGCGGAACGCCGGCTGCGCCCGCTTGCCGAGTTGCCGGCTTTCGCGCTGGTGACGGAGCCGGCCGAACGTTTCCTCGCCGGCGTCGGGCGCATCCACGATTATCTGGCCGCCGGCGATGTTTTCCAGGTCAACCTGTCGCGCATTTGGCGCCTCAAGGGCAGGGCGGCGGTCGATCCGCACGTCGTCTACCGCCGCCTGCGGCGGAGCAATCCGGCGCCGTTCGCCGGTTGTTGCCGGATCGGTGCAAGCTGGCTGCTCAGTTCATCGCCGGAGCGTCTGCTCAGGGCCGGCGGCGGTGAAGTCGAAACCCGGCCGATCGCCGGCACTTACGCCCGCGTGCCCGAGCCTGCCGGCGACCGGGCGCGCTTGCTGGCGTTGCGCCGGCATCCGAAAGAACGGGCCGAACACATCATGTTGATCGACCTCGAACGCAACGACCTCGGCCGGGTCTGCGTGCCGGGTTCCGTCCGGGTTGACGAGTTGCTCGCCGTCGAGAGTTATGCTCACGTCCACCATCTGGTCTCGGCGGTGCGCGGCCGCCTGCAACCGGCGGCAACACCGGGCCAGATCATCCGTGCCGTCTTCCCGGGCGGCACGATCACCGGCTGCCCGAAAGTGCGCTGCATGGAAATCATTGCCGAACTGGAAGGCGTGGGCCGGGGTTATTACACTGGGGCAATGGGCTATCTCGGCCGCAACGGCACCATGGAGTTGAATATCCTGATCCGCAGCATGCTGGTGACCGGCAACGATATCGAGTGGCGGACCGGCGCCGGCATCGTCGCTGATTCGCTCCCCGAATCGGAGCTCGCCGAAACACAAGCCAAGGCCCGCGGCCTGCTTGCCGCACTCGGTCTGGCCGGCGACCGTGGATAGGGCAACGGCGGCCATCCTGTTCGACGGCGACCCTGCGGCCCGCCCGCCGCCGTCGAACCGGGCTATGGCCTATGGCGATGGCCTGTTCGAGACGATCGCCTGGAACGGCGGCCGGGCGCCGTTGTGGCAGGGGCATCTCGCCCGCCTCCTCGGCGGCTGCCAGCGGCTCGGCCTTGAACCGCCGGAACCGTCGCTGCTGGCCGGCGAAGCGGCGCGCCTGGCGCCGGCTCAAGGCCGCGCCGTGTTGCGCCTGACGGTGTTCCGAAAGGCCGCGGCGGGCGGTTCGGGCCGGGGCTATCGGCCCGCCGGCAGCAGCGCCGTCCATCGCTTGTGGACGGTGCACGAGTGGCCGGGTGAGGAAGCGGGCGGCGCCGCGCTCGGCACGGTCGGCGAGAGCGGTATCGCCTGCGCCGTCCAGCCGCAGCTCGCCGGTCTCAAGCATCTCAATCGCCTCGAACAGGTGCTGGCCGCCGGCGAATGCGAGCGTATGGGCTGGGACGAGGCATTGATGTTTACCGCCGGCGGGGTGCTGGTCGGGGCGGTGGCCGGCAATGTGATTTACCGGCGGCACGGCGAGTGGCTGACGCCGGCGGTCGAGCAGGCCGGTGTCGCCGGTGTGGCCCGCGCCTGGCTGCTGGCCCGCGGCCGGGTTGCAATCGAGCCCGTCGCCACTGAGCGGGCGATCTGGCGTGCCCCGGAACGCCATGGCATCACGGCACTGGCGGTGGTCAACGCGGTACGCGGCGTGCGCCCGGTTGTCGCCTATCGCGGCCGGCACCTCGCCGAGCCGGAGGCGGCCGGGGATCTGAAACAGGCGCTCGCGGCGGTATTGAACGGAGGCGGCGGATGAAACTGCGGCTGTGGATCGGCGGTTTTGTGCTGGCCGCGGCAGTTACCGCTGCCGGAGCACTGTGGCTTGCGGTCCGCCAGTACCAGGTTTTTCTCGAGACGCCGCTTACCGTCCCCGATGCCGGCTGGACGCTCGATCTCGCGCCGGGCACCTCGTACGGCAGCATGGTCCGCCAACTCGCCGCCGCCGGCTTGACCACCCGGGCCTGGCCGTGGCGTCTTTACGGCCGGCTCGAACGGCCCGTGGTGCAGAGCGGCGAGTATTTCATCGCGCCGGGGATGACGCCTAGGCAATGGCTCGACCGGGTGCGGCGCGGCGTGGTTGTGGTCCGCCATTTCACGGTGGTCGAAGGCTGGACCGCAGATCAGCTCCGCCGGGCGCTGGCGGCGGCTCCGGCGATCGCGCC
The DNA here is from genome assembly GCA_039794245.1 of Candidatus Jinrbaksania sp. Lineage (GTDB taxonomy): Bacteria > Pseudomonadota > Gammaproteobacteria > Xanthomonadales > Wenzhouxiangellaceae > DAITQM01. The sequence goes on along the minus strand of JBDIVS010000003.1, from coordinate 12,846 downwards.
GTGCAGCGCCGAGTGGGACGAGGCGCAGCTGGCCGATGCACTCGATCATCCGCCGGGGCTGCCGCTCGAAGGCCGTTTTCTGCCCGCCACATATGATTATCGGCGTGGCACGTGCGACCTCGAGATCCTGCGCCGCGCCTACCAGGCGCTGGCCGCGGCGCTGGCCGAGGTCTGGGCTGGACGCGCGCCGGACCTACCTTACCCCACGCCGGAGGCGTTGTTGATCATGGCCTCGATCGTCGAAAAGGAAAGTGCCTTGCCCGCAGAACGCAACCGGATCGCCGGCGTTTTTGTCCGCCGCCTGGCACGCGGCATGCGCCTGCAGGCCGATCCGACCGTGATCTACGGCCTGGGCGCCGGCTTCGACGGTGACCTCAGGCGTGCCGATCTCGGCCGTGACCAGCCTTACAACACCTATACCCGTGGCGGCCTGCCGCCCGGCCCGATCGCGCTGCCCGGGCGCGGCGCGCTGGAGGCGGCGGCCCACCCGGCGCCCGGCGACAGCCTGTACTTCGTCGCCAGCGGCGACGGCGGCCATGTGTTTGCCTCCAGCCTTGCCGAACATCAGCGCAACGTCGACCGCTACCTGCGCCATCTAGCGCGCCGGAGGCCGGCCGCCGAGACGACCCAAACGGCCGGCGGCGACGGCGAAGAACGGCAGTCCCGATGAAAACCGCAGCTTACGATCCATCCGCAGATCCGCAGCACGCCCAGCCGCGCCGCGGCTACCTGATCACCTTCGAGGGCGGCGAGGGCGCCGGTAAGAGCACGGTCATCGCCGCCCTCGCCGCCCGCCTGGCCGAGCGCGGTTGCACCGTCGAGACCACCCGCGAACCGGGCGGTCCGCCGCTCGCCGAACGCATCCGGGAATTGCTGCTCGCCCCCGAAGGCGGCGGAATGTTGCCGGTCACCGAGCTGTTGCTGATGTTCGCGGCCCGCGCCGAAAACCTGGCCCGGGTGATCCGCCCGGCACTGGCCCGCGGCGCCGTCGTCCTTAGCGACCGTTTCACCGACGCCAGCCACGTTTACCAGGGCGCGGCCCGCGGTCTTGGCGATGCCCCGGTCGAGTGGCTGGCCTCGTTCGTCCACGACGATATCGAACCCGACCTGACCTTGTTGCTCGATGTCCCGGTCGCCGTCGCCCACCAGCGCCGCGTGGCGCGCGGCGCGGGCGACCGTATGGAGCGGGAGAACGGCGACTTTCACGAAAAGGTCCGTGCCGCCTACCTGGCCAGGGCCAAGGCATACCCGTCGCGCATCCGGGTCATCGACGCGGCGCGGCCGGCGGCCGAGGTGATCGAGGAGGCCTGGCAAGCCGTACAGGCGACGTTCGATCACCGAAAAGGTGCCTCACGGAGGCACGGAGTAAAATGAAAAATTATATAAAGAAAATCCTCCGTGTCTTAGTGCCTCTATGAGAAACATGATCGACAAGGCGGCGAACTGGACGCCGCTTCGCAGCGCCAGTTACCTTGGACGTTGGCCGCGGCGCGTTCAAAAGCATGACAACCAGTGATCGCAGCATGGACCTGACCCCTGTGACAAAGACCGCAACGCCCAGCGCGCCGGCCGATACCTCGGCCATTGCCGGCATCCTGCCGTGGCAGCGCGCGCCGTGGGCCCGATTCGCCGAACGCAGTGCGGCCGGCACCGTGCCGCATGCGATCTTGCTGCACGGGCCGGCCGGCACCGGAAAATACCGTTTCGCCTGGGCCTTGGTGCGCCGCCTGCTGTGCTCTGAGGTCAAGGCGGGCGAAGCCTGCGGCCATTGCCGGTCGTGCACGCTGGCGCACCCCGGAGGAGCGCATCCCGATCTCGTGCACGTGACAGTGGGCGAAGACCGGCAGCAGATCCTCGTCGAGCAGATCCGGGAACTCGGCGCGGCGCTGATGCTGGCCCCGGCCCTTGGCGGCCGGCGCGTCGCGCTGCTCGAACCGGCCGGCAGCATGAACCGCAACGCCGCCAACGCCCTGCTCAAAACTCTCGAGGAACCGGGTCCGGACAGCCACCTGATCCTGCTCGCCGACCGCCTGGACCGCTTGCCGGCAACGATCCTGAGCCGCTGCCAGAGCACCCACCTGGCGCCGCCGCCGCCCGCCGAGGGAAGCGCCTGGCTGGCCGGCGAATGTCCCGGCAGCGATCCCGGCGAGCGCGAGCTGGCCCTCGACCTGGCCGGCGGGGCACCGCTGCTGGCCAAAATCCTGCTTGCCGGCAACGTCCCCCACCAAGCCCGGCAACTGGCCGCCGACCTCGATCGTCTCGCCGCCGGCCAGGCCGATCTCACCGCTGTGCAGGCGGCCTGGTCGCAATGGCCGGCGGACAGGCTGTGGGCGACGATCGGCCACCTGCTCCACCGCCGGGCGGCCGCCGAACCCGAAGGGATCTGGCGGGCGGTGCCGCTTTGCCATCTGCTGCGCATGTACCAGGCCGCCGTGCAGCAGTTCCGCCTGGCATCCACCCCGGTGCGCCACGACCTGCAAATCTGGGATTGGCTGCTACAATGGGGCGGGCATTCCAGCAGTGGATGACGGTCATGGCTCAACCCAACATCTTGTCGGTCACGGTCCCCGACAAAGACGCCCTATACCAGGCGTATATGCCGTTTGTCACGGGCTGCGGCCTGTTCATACCCTCGAATCGTGAATTCAATCTCGGCGACGAGGTCTTCGTCCTTTTGACCCTCGCCGATATCGAAGAACGGTTGCCGATTCCCGGCAAAGTGGTGTGGATCACGCCGCAGGGGGCGCAGGGCAACCGCAAGGCGGGCATCGGCATCCAGTTTGCCGACACCCCCGAATGCACCCACGCCCGCACCGTGATCGAATCGCACATCGCCGCCCAACTGCAACGCGCCGATCGCCGCACCCACACGATGTAACGGCCCGGCGCGTCCGCCGGAATGACCGGGTGCAAGGAACGGACAACGAGCCGGGGATGCTATGACAAAGACGAAATCGCCCGGGCGATGATTCCGGCGGCGGTGTCCATCATTTCCGGCGGCTGGTAGAAGTGCGGCGACAGGCGCACGGCGCCGTTGCGGGCGGCGGCGATGACGTCGCGCTGCGCAAGTTCGCGCTGGAGGTCGGCGGCGGCCAGCGTCCGGTGGCGGAAGCTGACGATGCCGCTGCGCCGGGCGGCGGCCTGCGGCGAGACGATCTCGATTCCGGGCAGGGTGGTGAGGTGCGCAGCGAGGCGGTCGCGGTTGGCGATAAGGCGGCGTTCGATTTCCCCGATCCCGGTATCGAGCAGCAGACCGAGGCTGGCGTCGAGGGCGACGATGCCCACCATGTTGGGGCTGCCGGCTTCGTAGCGCACGGCGCCGGCCGGCGGCGTGAAATCGCGGCGCGAAAAATCGAACGGCTCGGGATACATGCGCCAGCCGTGGGCGATGGGCTCGAGTTCGGCGCGGCCGCGCCGGCTGCTGTAGAAAACGCCGACGCCTTCCGGCCCGAGCAGCCATTTGTGGGCGTCGGCGGCGAGGTAGTCGCAGCGGATATGCCGGACATCGAGGGCCAGGGCGCCGAGCTGCTGGATTGCATCGACACAGAAACGGATATCGCGCCGTTCGAGTTCGGCGCCGAGGGCTTCAAGATCGAGACGCAGGCCATTGTGGTATTGCACGGCGCTGATGCTGAGCAGTTTCGTTTGCACCGTGCAGGCGGCGAGCAGGTCGGCTTCCGGGTCGGCGCCGGCGACGGAGACTTCGCGCACGACCACGCCGCGTTTTTGCAGTGCCAGCCAGGGCAGGCGGTTCGAGGGGAACTCCTCGACGCCGATCACCACCTCGTCGCCGCGTTGCCATTGCCGGCTGGCAGCAACCAGCGACAACCCGTCGCTGGTGTTCTTGACGATTGCGATATCGTCGCATTCGGCGCCGAGCAGCGCCGCGAGCCGGCGGTGTGCCCGCGCCTCGATGGCCATCCAGGCGCTGTAATGGCGGGCGCCGAGCGCCGCGTTTTCGGCGGCGAACGCCTGGACCGCTTCGGCGGCGACGCGCGGCCAGGGGGCGATCGCGGCGTGGTTGAGATACACGCCGGGGGCGTCGAGAACGGGGAAATCGCTGCGCCTCACGCTCTGCGCTGCCATCGGCCGCGTCCCGCGCCGGGCTCAGGAACTTTGTGGCCGCCCGAACTTGTCGCGCAGTTCGCGGCGCAGGATTTTGCCGACGTTGGTCTTGGGCAGTTCATCGACGAATTCGATATAGCGCGGATTCTTGTAGGCGGTCAACTGTTCGCGGCAGAATTTGCGCAGTGCATGGACGGTCAGGTTCGGATCCTTGCGGACCACGACGATTTTCACCGCTTCGCCCGATTTTTCATCCGGCACGCCGATCGCCCCGACTTCGAGGACGCCGGGATGCGTCGCGATTACGTCCTCGATTTCGTTGGGATAGACGTTGAAACCGGAGACCAGGATCATGTCCTTTTTGCGATCGACGATATAAAAGAAGCCGTCGTCGTCCATCCGGGCGATGTCGCCGGTGCGCAGCCAGCCGTCGCCGTACATCACTTTCGCCGTTTCTTCCGGCCGCTGCCAGTAGCCCTTCATGACCTGCGGGCCGCGCACGCACAATTCGCCGACCTCGCCCGGCGCTCCGAAGCGCTCGCTTTCCTCGAGCAGCACGGCGCATTCGGTCGACGGCAGGGGCAGGCCGATCGCGCCGTTGTAATCCTTGAGCGTCATCGGGTTGACGCATGCCGCCGGCGAGGTTTCGGTCAGGCCATAGGCCTCGATCAACGGTACGCCGGTCACCTGTTTCCAACGCTCGGCGACGCTGCGCTGCACCGCCATGCCGCCGCCCAGGGTGAGCTTGAGCCTGGAAAAATCGAGATCGGCAAAGCCCGGCGTGTTCAGCAGGCCGTTGAACAGCGTGTTGACGCCGGTGATCGCCGTGAACGGCTCCCTGGCGAGTTCGGCGACGAAACCTTTCATGTCGCGCGGGTTGGTGATCAGCCGGTTGTAGCCGCCGATATTGAGAAAGACGAAACAGTTGGCGGTCAGGGCGAAGACGTGATAGAGGGGCAGGGCGGTGATCACCGTTTCGCGGTCGAAGCCGACCGCCGCGAGCCAGACCGACGATTGTTCGATATTGGCGAGCAGGTTGCGGTGGGTCAGCATCGCCCCCTTGGCGACGCCGGTGGTGCCGCCGGTGTACTGCAAAAACGCGATGTCTTCCTGGCCGATCGGCGGGGTAGCGAGCGGCAGGCGGCGGCCTTCGTCGAGCACCCGGCGGAAACTGCAGGCGCCGGGAATACGGTAGGCCGGCACCATTTTTTTGACGTGGCGGACCACCAGGTTGACGATCGCTCGTTTGGGGAAGGGCAGAAGGTCGCCGATGGCCGTGACGATCACCTTCTCGACCGCGGTTTCGGGCAGCACTTCGGCCAGCACGTGGGCGAAATTTTCGAGGATGACGATCGCCCGTGCCCCCGAATCGTGCAACTGGTGCTTAAGTTCACGCGCCGTGTACAGCGGGTTGGTGTTGACCACGACCAGCCCGGCGCGCAGCGCGCCGAACATCGCGATCGGGTATTGCAACAGGTTCGGCATCATCAGCGCGATCCGGTCGCCGGGTTCGAGCCCCTGGGCCCTGAGCCAGGCGCCGAATGCGGCGCTTTGGCGATCGACTTCGCGATAGGTCAGGCGGCGGCCCATGTTTTCGTAAGCCGGCCGCTCGGCCCAACGCTTCAGACTGTGCTCGATGAACGCGGCCAGCGAGGGATGCCGCTTGAGGTCGATTTCGGGCGGTACGTTGTCGGGATAGTGTTTAAGCCAGGGTTTGGTCGTCATCCGGTATCTCCCCGAGAAACAGGTTATTTCGGCGCTGCCGCTGCCTCCTGCCAGCGCTTGCCGGTAGCTTGTCATATTCCGTCGCGGCTGACAAGCAACGGCATCCGCGGCGGCAGCGGGCTGTTACAATGCCCGGCGTCTTCCGCCATAACCGGACCATGAACCCGAACGCCCTATTGCGCCCTTTCCATCTCGCGTTTCCGGTGCACGACCTCGAGGCCGCGCACACTTTCTATACTGGCGTGCTCGGCTGCACCCCCGGCCGGCGGGCCGAGCGCTGGGCCGATTTCGACTTTTTCGGCCACCAGATTTCGGCCCACCTGGTCGATGCCATCCCCGAACCTGCGCCGACCAACACCATCGATCGGCAGCCGGTCCCGGCCCGCCATTTCGGCGTGATCCTCGCCTGGGACGACTGGCAGGACCTGGCGGCCCGCCTCAGCCGCGCCGCGGTCGAATGGCTGATCGAACCGACCGTCCGGTTCGCCGGCGAGTTGGGTGAGCAAGCGACCTGCTTTATCCTCGATCCTTCGGGCAACGCGCTGGAATTCAAGGCTTTCCGGGATGACGAACGGATTTTCGCCCACTGAGCGCCGCCCGGCCGAGTTTCAAGGAAACGCTGAATCATGATGTATCGCATTCTCCACGGCGTAACGGCGCTGCTGTTCATCGCGCTCGCCGCCGCCGCGGCCGGGCAGAACGGCGACCAGAACAGTGCCTTGTTCGCCCGCCAGAAATCGGGCCTGGTCGTGATCGAGGTGGCCGACCGGACGAGCGGCAATAAAAACGTGATCGGCAGCGGCTTCGTGGTGGATGCCGGGGCGGGCCTGTTCGCCACCAATTATCACGTTGTTTCCGAATACGTGCTGGATCCCGAGCGCTTCGTGCTGCGTTTCAAATCCGGCGATGAAGGCGGTGGCGATCTGGAAATCATTGCACTGGACGTGATCCACGATCTAGCCCTGGTCCGTGCCACCGACAGTCATGCGCTGCCGCCGGCCGCCTGGCAGTTCACGCTGGCCGCCAAGCAGCCGGCCCAGGGCGCCCCGGTGCTGGCGATGGGTAATCCCTACGACATCGGTATCAGCATCGTACCGGGCACCTACAACGGCCTGATCGAAAAACAATACCGCCGGCACATCCATTTCACCGGGGCGTTGAATCCCGGGATGAGCGGCGGGCCGGCGGTCAACGCCTCAGGCGAAGTGATCGGCGTCAATGTTGCCGGCACCGTCAACTCGGTCAGTTTTCTGGTCCCGGTAGAATACCTCGCAGCCCTGCTCGCCGGGCCTCGCGACGAGCCCGCGCCCTCCGATCCCGCGGCATGGCAGGCGCGCATCGTCGCCGATCTCAGGGCGCATCAAGGCGGCCTGCTCGACGATCTCATGGCCGGCGACTGGAGCGGCAGCGAGTTCGGGCCGCTTATGATTCCGACCGCCGTCCGCCCCTACGTCGATTGCAGCGGTGGCACATCCGAGGACGACGACGAAGTCCGCTATCGCGCCCACACCTCCGACTGCGGCGTCAACGATCGTATCTTTCTGTCGCGGCAATTGGACAGCGGGATGATCGAAATCGACTTCGGCTGGTACGAAAGCGATCGATACAACCGCTTCCAGTTCTACCGCATGTTCGAAGATATCGGTTTTTTCCCCGCCAATCAGGGCGGCAAAAAGGATCTGACCCGTTTCCGCTGCCGCGAAGACATCGTCCGCTACGACAATCTCGGTGACGTGCCGTTCAAGACCACGTTGTGCGTCCGAGAATATCTCGATTACGCCGGCTTGTACGACGTGCTGTTCTCGGCCAAGAGCCTGCTCGACCGGCCGGAGGGCGTCTTCCTGCACTACACGCTGGCCGGCGTACCACGCGACAAGGCGGAAGCCTTTCATGAATGCTTCATCGGAGCGGTGCGATGGAAGTGATCATCGAACAACTGGGGACGACCAACAATATCCTGGATCGCCAGAAATTCAACCAGAACGTCATCCGCATCGGCCGCGCCTACAGCAACGACCTGATCCTGACCGACGAGCACGTCGACAAGCTGCACGCCTTTTTGTCGTGCGACAATGAAGGGCGCTGGTGGTTGAGCGACAATCACAGTCTGAACGGCATCAAAAAGCCGCGCAGCCGCAAACACATCACCCGCCAGCAGATCAAGAGCGGCGACGTGTTTCTGCTCGGCCGCAACAAGATCCGGATCCTGTTCGGCAACCACCCGCTGCCGCCTACCGTCAAGGTGCGGTTAAGCGAGGTGTTTCTCCTCGCCCTCGGCCACCTGCCGGTGCTGTTTACGCTGGTGGTGGGTTATTTCGCCCTGAAGGGCCTGACGGTCTATCACACCACCACTGGCGAAATCAAATGGAGTGCGATATTAGGCAGCAATCTCCAGGTCGCCTTGAGTTACATCGGTCTGGCGCTGTTAGTTTACCTGCTCTCGGTGCTGTTCCGCCGCGGCGGAAATTTCCTGTCGCACATCGGGCTTTTGATCCTGGTGTTTTTCGCCTCCGAGGCGCTCGTTCTGGCGGTCCATATCGTCAGGTTCAACACTGCGTCCGGCGCCGACCGTTTTATCGCTGTCTGGGAGCAGATCAACGGCTATCTGGTGCTGTGGCTTTATTTCTGGAGTATCTTATATCTTGCTTTTCACCTGTCGCTCAAAAGGCGGACGCTGGCCAGCCTCGGGTTGATCGTGATTTTCGTCAGCATCAACCTGTTGTATCAGGACGCGTTGAAGGAGTTTACCCGGCCGACCGTCGATGCCGACAGGGCGCTGCTGCCGCCGGTGTTCCTGTGGCGCGAACCGGTGCCGGCCGGCGATTTCATCGCCGCCGGCGCCGGGCTCTACCGGCAGGTGGAAGAAGACCGGCAAAAAGCGCTGGCCGAGCGCGATAAATCGAACGGCAAGGCGGAGTGAGGAGAGGTACTCATTGTCATTCCGGACGCGCCCGCGACAGCGGGCGCGATCCGGAATCCACGTTTTCAACTGCAAATACATTTCTCTCACAAAGGCCCACCCGACACGGAGGATACCGAACGACTATGCGACAACCGGCCTGATTCCGCTGGCTTGGCGACAAGCCAACGGCCGCGCTCGTCCTGGAAAAACACACCGCACCGGCCCAATCGGCGTCCGGGTGAAACACGAGCCGATTTTTTTGCTTGGGATTAGACCAGTTATTCGGACCGAGCTAAGATGGTCCGACTATGGAAAACACAGGGTATCGGCGGCCTGAACGCTGTCGAAAAACAGGCTCCCAAAAAACGACACAGATTTTGCGCCATCATATCGAGTGTCCTCAGTGTGGTGCGCGGCAGAGTTACCAGCTGGCCGACGGGCGACGTCGTTGCAAAGCGTGTCGCCATCGGTTTACGCCCCGGGCCCGCAAGGCCCGGCTCCAGGCGAAGATGATCAAGGAGACCGTGCGCTTGTTCTGGCTGATGGTCCCGGCCGAGCGGGTCGCCCGTGACCTGGGGCTCAACCGCAAGACGGTGCAGCGTTACTACACGCGGCTTAGGGAAGCCATCGCGGCGGAAAGCGAGCGGTCGCTGGAACAGCTCTGTGGTGAAATCGAGGTCGATGAGTCGTACTTCGGCGGTGTCCGTAAAGGCAAGCGGGGACGTGGCGCAGGCGGCAAAATCCCTGTATTTGGGCTGCTGAAGCGCGCCGGTGAGGTTCGGGTGGTGTTTCCCGAGCGGCTGGACAAGCCCACGCTTCAGGGCGCGATCAAGACCCACGTGAAGCCGCAGTCCTGGGTGTACTCGGACAGCTTCAGGGCCTATGACCGGCTCGATGTGGAAGGCTTTCACCATGTTCGCATCGCCCATGAATCGACATTTGGTGGCGGCAAAGCTCATATCAACGGAATTGAGAACTTCTGGGGTTTTGCCAAACGACGGCTGAAGATGTATCACGGTGGCTTCAAGCGCAATTTTCCGCTGTTCATGCGCGAAATGGAGTTTCGGTTCAATCACCGTGATGATCCTGATGCCGTCAGTTACCTGTACAAAATACTAAAATCTGGTCCGAATTAATGGTCCGATCCCTTTTGCTTATATAAAGAACCCCCCGCCATTACGGCAGGTAGGGCTTGTTCAACTACCGGTTAAGATCGCGGTTCGCTTCGCTCACGCGATCTAACCTTATTCGTTAGGCCAGACGCGCCATTTGCTAGCCATGGACCACCATGTAACCCGCGATTGCCACCAACAAGATGGCTACAAACCGCTTAAATGTTTCACGAGGCATGCGCTTGATGACACGTTTGGCCGACCATGTTCCGAGAACCATTGCTACTCCCATCAGTGCGGCCAGAAACCAGAAGTCACGACCAAGCACGATGTAGTTCTGGTAGACCACTGTCTTTATACCGTGCATTGCGAGAGCGGTAGTGGCCTCACTGGCGATATAGGCCACAGGAGGCAACCCGAGAGAAAGAAAAATGGCGGCTCCAAGCGGCCCGGCACTGCCCACTAGCCCGGACAGAAACCCAACCACGCCTCCGCCACCGATGAGCACAGCGCGCCTGCTAGTAATTTTCAGAAGGCCGAAATATTTCAGCGCCACGAACACCAAAATGGCCGCTCCGATTGCGCGTGTAACCAGCTCCTTCGGCAACTGAACAAAAGAGAGGGCGCCCAATATGGTCAGCGGAATTGCACCGAGCAGGAACAAGCCGACAGGTTTCCAGCGAATTTGGGTGAAACCGAACCCGGCGCGTGAGAGATTGCCGATAAGTTGTGCGATGGTTAGCAACGGGACAGCTTGTGTCACGCCCACCGTTGCTACCAAAAGCGGAAGAAGCAATAGCGCGCCACCAAAACCCGCTGCACCTGAGATGGCCGCAGCCGCAAATGCGGCGATGAAAAGTAATGCGTGTTCAAGCATTGTTCACCAATAGCCTAACGCCCCGGTTCACCCGCGGCCCTGACGACGCGAAGCGACGGCAGGGACGTCGGGTGGAACCGATGGTTAGCTATCATGCCAACACCACTTTGACCGCAAACCGCTTTCCGTTGATCTCTTGCTCTGAGGACAGCTTATCGAAAGCCTCAGGATCACGAAGGTCTGCGGAGTTATAGACAACATAAATTAACGACTTGAGGGGTGCCCACTGCGTGTAGAGGACCAAGTCTTGCGAGTACTCTTCAAATAAGCGCTTTTGGTCTTCCGGGCCGTGCGCGTACTTGAGTTCGATTAGGCAGCCAAGCTCCTCTACCGAGATGTCCGCTCTTCCCGACTTTGCCCCCGCAACTTTCGGCAATGGGTCTTCTTGGACGGAATATTTGAGGTAGCCACGAATCATCGCGTGCAATAGATCTTGCACGTCATATTCATCGTTAATTTCGTAGGGCGCCTTCCCTTTACGTGACCGCGTGCCGAGGATTCTCGCCGCTTGCGGAAGCCGGCGACACAACTGCTCAACTAGCGCCGCATCTGGTTCAGGTGCGGCGGACTCTGCGCCTGAGAATAGAAGCTCTAACGTAACGTCAGTGCCATTCGATAGCGGTAGCAACCTTCGATCCGTAGCGAGGTCGGTGATACCACTGGCTTCCATGCTCTGATTGTGTGCCTCTGCGTAGTACTCCTTTGGCCTATCTGTGTGCGCGATTCTTATCTCTGCCACTTGATCGGAGGACCGCACGATAGTTCCAGAAATGACGAAGGGCCGGCCAGCAAGCCATGGAGCTACGACAGTGCGGTGCAACTCGTCGAACGTGAGATCATTTGCCACTGAAATGCTTTTTGAACCGGTTATCCGGACAGAGTAGTGCCAGAAGCGTTCGGGGGGATTAACGAGGTCCATACATCTCCCTGATGGCTAACGCTCAGCATCAGCGGCGGCGCGCAGCGCCGTCCGGTGCATGCTGTTGTTATGCCTCGACACGGCACACTGTGAAGTAGGCTCGCGCGTCTTCGGTTCGGTCTAGCCTGAGCTGCCAGTGAGTCGGCTGGATACGAGCAGTTTTTCCGATCTCGACATAGCAATAGTCAGGTTTCAGGGTGGCGTTACCCTCATCGAGAGATTCTCGGTGAACAATGAGCGCGCACTTCACGGTGCCTCTACCCACATGGAGTTGGTCGAGGGTGAATCGGTAGAAGTTCCGATTCTTGCCGCTAAGGCGCTCGCGAAACTCGAACGGGCGACCTTCCTCGGCGACGAATCGGTACTCAGTCCCCGCATCCGAGAGTAGGGCTCGCTCGAGGTCGACGCGCAGTTTACGCAGGCCGGCTGGGTCATGCCGGTACGTCACGCACCGCATGTGCCGCAAGTCAAACGGCAGGAGATTCAAGGACAGTCAGAGATTCAAGGGGAGATTCAAGGGAGATTCAAGGACGAGATTCAAGGACAGTCAGGGATTCAAGGGAGATTCAAGGACAGTCAGGGATTCAAGGGGAGATTCAAGGACAGTCAGGAAGATTCAAGGACAGTCATGGTCAAGCCCTATCCATAACCAAGCCAGCGATTTCGCTGGCCGGACTTGGTTATCTATCGGTTTCTCCTCACGAATCAGGGCGAAAACAAGGGTGGACGGAGAGAAAGTAGCCCTGCCATTACCGCTTTGCCGTGGTACAGGTAGCCCCGTCCGCCCGATCAGGGCTATCCTGGGTCATTGTTTGGGGTAATTTTGTTGAAGCGACCGCCGCCGGCCGCTAGGTCTGCATTAGCGCCACGCGCCGGGCGCTGCCCAGGCCTTTCAGCCAGCGCTGCTTCAGTTCCTCGGCTTTGATCTTCAGGGTCTCCAGGTGCCCGATCATCCGCCAGTAGCGGCTGTTGACGCCTTTGACCTGCCACAGCCACTGGCGGCCGTTCAGATGCACCCGGCGCAGTACCCGGGCGGTTTGCCGAGCAACGTCCTCGGCGGTGGTGTCAGCGGGGCTGTTTTCTCCCTCGGCCGATTCTGGCTTCGCCTCCTTGCGGATTTGCTCGCCCGTCCACGCCGCCAGCGTCAGGTACTCGCCGGTAGTGCACGGCAAGGCGTCGTCCGGCGCCGGGCCGGCGAGCGGTGCCAGGGGCGCCTGTAAGGTCTCGGGCCTGGCCTCGGCTGCAT
>JBDIVS010000002.1:0-206685 GCA_039794245.1 Candidatus Jinrbaksania sp. | reverse complement strand
TCAATCCGGCATCCTGCCGGATTATTCGAACCGTGATTGTTTGGTCAGAGGTTCGAATCCGAATTCGGATATGCAGGAGTGGCGGGAGATGATCGACTTCGAAGAAATCTGGCGCGCCCGAGAGGATTCGAACCTCTGACCCCTGCCTTCGGAGGGCAGTACTCTATCCAGCTGAGCTACGGGCGCTTGGGGCGTATTTTACCTGACCGGGGGGAGGATTGCGGGGCGGCCCGGGGGGCCGCGGTTTGCAATCAGTTGGTGTCGAGGTAGCGGCTGAAGATCTTCTGCAGGTCACCGCTTTCGGCGAGGCGGGCGAGAATCTCGTTGAAGGCTGCGATTTGTTCGGCGTTGATCGTTTTGCGGCTGAACATCAGGTTGACCGGCCGCTCGCCGATGGACAGCCCGCTGCTCGTGATCTGGCCCTGCCAGCCGTGGCGGCGGATGATCGCGGCGGCGACGTAGGGGTCTTCGAGAAAGCCGTCGATCAACCCTTCGTTGAGGGCCGCGAAGTTCGATTCGGCGACCGCGGCATAGGCCCACTGCGCCGAGTATCTGGGCTCGGCTTGCAGGCTTTCCAGCGGTTCGCCGTAGATGTAACCGTCGGTCAGGCCGAGCCGGAAGCCGTTGTCGAGCAGGCCGCGGAAATCGGCGGTTTTGATCTCGCGGCCGGTGGGGACGAACAGCTCGAAATGCTCGTTGCGGTACGGTGCCGAAAACCAGGCGTAGTGCTCGCGCTCGGCCACCGGCGTGGCGCCGGCGAGGACGGTGACGTCCCCGTCGCGCAGCGCGGTGAGCAATTCCAGCCACTGGCCCTGGCGGAAAGTCATTGTGCACCCGACCGCCTTGGCCAGGGTGCTGACGATTTCCACGTCGATGCCGCGCACCGTATCGTCGGGGGCGGTGAAATGGTAGGGCTCCCACGGGTCGAACCCCATGACGATGGCACAGGCCGGCGCTGCCGGTGGCGCCGGCTCAGCCTGCTGGACCTTGGGGGTCTCGGCTTGTTGCTGGCAAGCGGCCAAGGCCAGTGCGATAAGACCTGCAGTCAGGCTACCAATACGGTTCTGGTACATGGTCTGCTCCCGTTTTTTTATTTCGAACCTAGTCCGCCCTCCACCAGGGGTGGTCGGGGCCGCGGACCCGGTTCCAGTCAGCGGGATCACTGATCCCCGCGCTCTATCAGCTTACGCCGTTTACGCCGGAATGACAATCCGCCGGTGCAGCTTCGATTGAACCGGCCGCGACATCCGCCGTCCAATTAATGTCCCCGCAACGACAAGTACACTCCCGGATGCCGTCACCACTCGTTTTACGCACGTTTGCCGAACGCCTGAAGGTGGTTGGTGTGGTGGTGGTAATCGGGGTGGGTGTCGGGCTTCTGGCGTTGCTGGGCGCGGCATTGGCGCTGGCTGCCCTCGGTGCCGCGGCGGTGATCTGGGCGGTTGCCGCCCTCAGCGCCTGGCAGATCAGGCGGCGTGTACGCCGGAGCGGTGGCCCCGCCCGTTACGGAACGCACCGGGTTGTCGAGCTAGAAACGGAGTCCGCCGGGCGGCGGCTCAGGCGGCATATTGTGATCGAGGGCCGAAGCCGCCGGTTGTGACGGCCACAGCCGATAGCTCCATTGATATTGCTCCGGCGCCAGGGCGATGAGCTTCTCGATGGCCCCGAACAGAGCGGCCATCGTCGCGTCGATTGTTTCTCCGGGCCCATATCCTGGCGTGATCTCGTCGATATGCAGGCAGTAACCGGCTTTTCGGCTGACACAGGCACCCGCCAGCAATCGGCACCGCGTCCGCTGCACCAGACGTGCGGCGAGCGGCGAGACGGCCGTCGGCCGGCCGAGAAAATCCACCGTCACGGCCTGACCGGCCGCCGGTCTCTGATCGGGCAGCAGCCCGACGATGCCGCCGGCGGCCAGGCGCTTGAACGCCTGGCGCAGGCCAGCGGTGGTGGCCGGCAGCATTTCCACCCCGGCACGGCCGCGCCAGGCGCGCATCAGCGCCTCGACCGCCGGCTCGGCCGCCGGCCGGTAGAGGATCGCCGCCTGGACCCGGGCGCTGAGATACAGGCTGAACAACTCCCAATGGCCGAGATGCGGGGCAATCATCAGCACCCCGCGGCCGTCGCCGGGATGGGAGGTCAACAGCTCCAGGCCTTCGATTTTGTCGATTTCGTCAAACAAGACGTGAAGCGGGGCGTGTAACAGGCGGCCGACGTCGAGCAACGCCCGTGCCCGGTAATGCAGGTGGGGGTAGAGTAGGTCGCGGCCGGTAGTTGACCCGGGCGCAAGGCGGGCGCCGTCGAGATTGACACGCGCCGTGCGCCGCCTGCGGTTCGGTACGAGATAAAACAACGCGGCGAGCAGCACCGCGAGCCATTCCCGGCACCAGGCAGGCAGTGCGGCAACGCCGGCCAGCATGAAGCGAACGAACGCGGGCGGGAGCGCTGGCCGGTGGGACATGGCTGGATGCTACCATGCCGGCCCATGGTGCTCCTGCTGCAAAGAGTCGCCCGGGCGGCGGTTGTGATCGACGGCCACATCATCGCTAAGATCGGCCGCGGCCTACTGGTTTTCGCCGGTTTCGGCCGGGACGATACCGCGGACAACCTGCCGCGGGCCGCGGCGCGGCTGGTCGCCTACCGGGTGTTCGCCGACGCGGCAGGCAAGATGAACCACGATGTCCGCCAGGCCGGCGGCGAAATCCTCATCGTTCCGCAATTTACCTTGCTCGCCGACACGGCGCATGGCCTCAGGCCCAGTTTCACGCCGGCCGCCCCGCCGGCTGCCGGCGAGCGACTTTTCGCCGCCCTGGTCGACGAAGTGGGCCGCTTATGGCCGGCCACCCTGTGCGGCCGGTTCGGTGCGGAAATGCAGGTCGAACTGGTCAACGCCGGGCCGGCGACGTTTATTTTGCATTGTTGAGTCCTGGTTAACCCAACAGTTGCATAGATTCCCGGAATTCTCGGTCAAGCGGGCGAGTGCAGCTTGTCCGATTCCCCGACAAATCCGTCGGGAACGCAATTTGAACGGTCGCAGGCCGGCCCGTTGGGACAGGGCGAGAGCAAGACTGCCCGAGTAAGAGCCGTAGTAATTCTACGGTTCGAGGGGAAGCAGACAAGATGCGCCGGCAGCTTGGGCGAGAAACCGGGCGCGTCACCTTGGGTGAATTCGATGCTTTAAATAATATTCTAATAACTTACTGATTTAATGAAGAAATATATATATTCAAGCAAAATTTATGCAACTGTTGGGTTTATCCGGACCTGCTTTTGATCCTCCTGGCCAGCGTGTTCCGCCCCCAGCCGAGCAGCGATGCGGCTTTTTGCCGGTGGCCGCCGCTGGCCTTGAGGGCGCAATCGATCAGCACCTGTTCGGCCTCATCGAGGGCGTGGGCGTAACACCCCGGGCGGGCTGTAGCGCCGGCGGCCAGCGCCCACTGCCGCAACGGTTCCTGCCACCGGTGCGGCAGTTCGGCCGGGGTATCGGCCGCCATGTCCAGGCGATATTCGGGGGGCAGATCGGCGGGCAGGATCATCTCGCCCGGGGCCAGCACCGACATCTGCTGGCAGAGGTTTTTCAGCTCCCGGACATTGCCCGGCCACGGGGCGCGGGCGAGCTGGGCCAGGGCCTCGTCGCTGAAACGCTTGGGCAGGGTATCGAGGTGCCTGGCGGCGGCGGCCAGAAAGTAGTCGGTCAGTTGCGGGATATCCTCGCGGCGCGCGGCAAGCGGCGGGACATCGAGGCGGATCACGTTCAGGCGGTGGTACAAGTCGGCCCGGAAACGGCCGGCGCTGACATGGGCGGCGAGATCCTGATGAGTCGCGGCGATGATCCGGACATCGACCCGGCACAACTCGTGGCCGCCGACCCGGAAGTATTCGCCTTCGGCCAAAACGCGCAGCAGCCGGGTCTGCATGGCCAGCGGCATGTCGCCGATTTCATCGAGCAGCAAGGTGCCGCCGGCGGCCTGCGCAAAGCGCCCGTCGCGGCGCCCCGTGGCGCCGGTGAAGGCGCCGCGTTCGTGGCCGAACAGTTCCGATTCGAGCAGGTCGGCAGGGATCGCCGCTGTGTTGATCGCCACGAACGGCCCGCCGGCGCGCGGGCTGTGCCGGTGCAGGGCGCGGGCGACACGCTCCTTGCCGGTCCCGGTTTCGCCGGTCAACAGCACGTTGACATCGGTCGTGGACAGCCGGCCGATCATCCGGAACAGCTCGCGCATGACCGGTGACGTGCCGAGCAGCGGCTCGTCGTCCGGTGCCTCGGGTTGCGGCCGCCTCTGGCGGCTGGCATCGCGCAGGGCGCGGTCGGCGGTCTGTTTGAGGTGATTGAGGTCGAACGGTTTGGCGATCAGCTCGAACGCCCCGCCGCGGTATGCGGCAACCGCATTGTCGAGGTCGCTGTAGGCGGTCACGACGATCACCGCCGGCGGTACGGGCAAGGTGCGGCTTTCGGCGAGAAGCTTGAGGCCGTTGCCGTCACCGAGCTTGAGATCGAGCACCAAAAGTTCGGGAGGCGGCTTTCGGCCGAGCGCCTCGCGGGCCAGGCCCAGCGTCGGGCACGAGACGACCTCGTGGCCGCCTTGCTGCAAGGCCCGTTCGATGACCAGGCGGATACCGGGGTCGTCGTCGGCGATCAGAATTCGGCCCATTCCCGGTCCTGACCGAGCGGCAGCAGCAGCCGGAAACAGGCCCCGGCCGGGCGCGGCAGATATTCCAGAAGTCCGCGGTGGCGCCGCGCGATGCGCTGGCTGAGCGCCAGGCCGAGCCCGCTGCCGTTTTGCCGGCCGCTGACCAGTGGCAAAAAGAGCTTGTCGGCCAGCGCCGGCGGCACGCCTTCGCCGTCATCGGCGATTTCCAGCACCAGCGCGCTTTGCCCGTCGTTGTCGGGCAGGCGGCTTTGGGGGGCGATGCGGGTGGTGATCGTGATCTGCCCAGCGCCGGCGGCGTGTGCGTTGGACAGTAGATGGGTCAGCAACTGGGCGATCAGCGGCCGCTCGCCGCTGACCGCCGGCAGGCTGGGGTCGTAATCGCGCCGGATCTCCGGCGGCGGCTGGTTTTCGCTCACCCACGCCGCCCGGCATTCGGTGATGACCTCGTCGATCAGCAGATGAAAATTGAACGTGCTGCCGGTGACCTGCGGCTGGCCGAAACGGTCGATCAGGGCGGCGATCCGATCGGCCTGCTGGAAGATCAGTTCGAGATATTCGCGGCGCCGGTATTCGTCGCCTTCGTGTTCGAGCAACTGGGCGGCGCCGCGCAGGCTGCCGAGGGGGTTGCGCAGGTCGTGGCACAGACCTTGAAACACCAGGGCATCGGCTTCGAGTCGCGCCCACCGCTCGCGGCTTTGCCGTTCCTCGGCGCTGACCGTCGAGGGATAAAGCTCGACGATGACCCACTCGCCGTCGCACGCCGCATGCACCCCGGCGGCGAACCCCGGCGGCGCGGCGACCGGCAGGGCGTCGAGCCAGTGTTCGCGGCCGCAGTCGGACGTCCGGGCAATGACCTCGGCAAGCGGCGGCGGTAATCGCCCGGCGGCGAGCGGGCGGCCGATATCAGCGGCTTTCAAGGCCAGCATCTCGCACGCTGCCGGGTTGGCGAAACGCAGGACGTGTTGCTGATCGACCACCAGGACACCGGCGGCGAGATGGGCGACGAGCCGGCCGGCTGGTGCTTCGCAATCAGCCGCCGCTGCGGTTGACATTGCGGTTGACGTTCTTGTTCACGTTCTTGTTGACGTTTTTATCCACGTTACGGTTGGTTTCGCGGTTGGCGGCGTTGCGGTCTTCGAAACCGGGCAGGTTGCGCGACATCTGCTTCATGTGAAAGGTGACCGGGGCACTGCGTGCCAAGACCGCGCCGTGCACGTCGCTCAACTCGGCATAAACGGAGTGCGTCCCGCGCTCGATCTCCGGCAACGAAATGCTGAGTCCCGCAGTGGCGGCACCGCGCGGTTGGCCGTCGAGGTAGAGCTGCACCGTCATCCCGGGGCGCAGCGGGGCCGGCGAGTTGAGCCGGACATTGAGTGCATTGCCGGTCCCCCAGATATTTTCATCGGGCGCCGGCGAGACGATCTGAAAGCCGTCCCACGGATTGTCGCCGCCGCCTTTTTGCAGCGATTCGGCGGCCGGCAGCGGGCGATGCGCCTCGGCGATATTCAGGGGTTCGGGTTGGTAAGGGACGGCATCGGGTGCCGGCTTCTGGTCGGTATAGACGACATTGCCGTCTTCGTCGACAGTTTTGTAAATCTCCGCGGCGCCGGGTAAGGGGGCCAGCAAGGCGGCGAGCGCCACAAAGAACATTAACCGTAGCATGGTCATACCTCCTTGGCCGGGGAGCTGGCCGCAGCCGGGCCGCGGCATCCGCCGATCATACTATTCGACCGCCCGCGCCGGCCGGCGTTCGGCTACAGCGAATAATACATATCGAACTCGACCGGATGAGTGGACATCCGATAACGGTTCACGTCCTTGGTTTTCAGCGCGATGTAGCCGTCGATCAGATCATCGCTGAACACGTCGCCAAATTTGAGGAACTCGCGGTCGGCATCGAGCGCGGCCAGTGCCTGATCGAGGCTGGTGGCCACCGTCGGCAAACCTTTCTCGACCTCCGGCGGCAGGTCGTACAGATCCTTGTCCATCGGCTCGCCCGGATCGATTTTGTTGCGGATGCCGTCCAGGCCGGCGAGCATCATCGCCGCGAAAATCAGATAGCCGCTGCCGGCACCGTCGCCGAAGCGCACCTCGATGCGCCGCCCCTTGGGAGTTGCGACCCACGGCACGCGGCAGGAGGCCGAACGGTTGCGCGCCGAATAGGCGAGGATCACCGGCGCCTCAAAGCCGGGCACCAGGCGCTTGTAGCTGTTGGTCGTCGAGTTGGCAAAAGCGTTGATCGCCCGGGCGTGTTTGAAAATGCCGCCGATGTAGTACAACGCCGCCGGCGACAACCCGGCATAGCCCTCTCCGGCGAACAGGTTCTGGCCGCCCTTGGCCAGCGATTGATGGACGTGCATGCCGCTGCCGTTGTCGCCGACCACCGGCTTGGGCATGAAGGTTGCGGTGTAGCCATATTCGTGGGCCGTATTGCGGACTACGTATTTGAGGATCAAAAGCTCGTCGGCCTTGCGCGTCAGGGTGCTGAACCGCGTGCCGATCTCGCACTGCCCGGCGGTGCCGACTTCGTGATGGTGGACCTCGACGCTGACCCCCATCGCCGCAAGGTGCTGCGTCATCTTGCCGCGCAGGTCGGAAAGCGAATCGACCGGCGGTACCGGAAAATAGCCGCCCTTGACGCCCGGCCGGTGGCCGGTATTGCCCTCGGTGTAATCGCGCGGCGAATTCCACGCCGCCTCTTCGGAATCGATCCGGTAGCTGCATTCGCCCATCTCGGTACGCCAGCGGACGTCGTTGAAGACGAAAAACTCCGGCTCGGGGCCGAAAAAGGCCTGATCGGCGATGCCCGAGGCGATCAGCTGCGCTTCGGCGCGCTTGGCCAGCGACCGCGGGCAGCGGATGTACGGGGTCATCGTCGCCGGTTCGAGCACGTCGCAGCGGACGATGATCGTCGGTTCGGCGGCGAAGGGATCGAGTACCGCGGTCGCCGGCTCGGGCATCAGCACCATGTCCGATTCGTTGATGCCTTTCCAGCCGCTGATCGACGAACCGTCGAACATTTTGCCCTCGTCGAACAGCTCGGCGTCGGCGGCGGCGGCGGGCAGGGTCAGATGATGTTCCTTGCCGAGCAGATCGGCGAAGCGCAGATCGACGAAGGCGATGTCTTCCTCGTCGATTCGTCTCAGGATTTTTTCGGCGGTGAGGGCGTCGGTGGGCATGTAGCGTCACTCCGGGTAGTGTGAATAGGAAACCGGAGGGGGTGCTGCAACATCCGGACCAAAACACCCGCCGCCAGACAACGGCCGTTTCTGCGGCACATCGCGCCG
Source organism: Candidatus Jinrbaksania sp. (assembly GCA_039794245.1). Lineage (GTDB taxonomy): Bacteria > Pseudomonadota > Gammaproteobacteria > Xanthomonadales > Wenzhouxiangellaceae > DAITQM01. The sequence goes on along the minus strand of JBDIVS010000002.1, from coordinate 198,749 downwards.
GTATCGAAAGGGACGGCGTGCCGATGATCCGCCACGGTTGCACCATTATAGTGCAATCGTGAAGCACAATGTGCCGAGCTGGTGCAGCCGTGGGATCAACCGGTGCTGAGCTTCAGCCGTTGCAAAAGCCCTTGCAGATGGTCGCTGTCGTGATAGTGGATCACCAGTTTTCCGCCGCCCCGCGTGCGGTGCTCGATCCCGACGCGGGTGCCGAGTTTTTCGCCGAGGGTGGTTTCGAGACGGGCGATATCGGGATCGCGGCGCGGCCCTGCCTTGCGCGGCGCGGCGCCGGTCTTCGCGAGCAGGTGCTGGACCAGGCTTTCGGTGGCCCGGACCGAGAGCTGGCGTTGGCTGACCTTGTGCGCCGCGGCAAGGAGCTTGTCGCGCGGCAGGGCGAGCAGGGCGCGGGCGTGGCCCATGTCGATCTGCCGCCGGTCGATCATCTGCCGGACCTGGGCCGGCAGCTCGAGCAGGCGCAGCAGGTTGCTGACCGCGGCGCGCGAGCGGCCGACGGCGTCGGCCGCGGCCTGGTGGGTCATCGCAAATTCCTCGATCAGCCGCTTGAGCGCCGTCGCCTCCTCCAGCGGGTTCAGATCCTCGCGCTGGATGTTCTCGATCAGCGCCATCGCCACGGTGATTTCATCCGGCACCTCACGGATCACCACCGGGATCGTTTTCAGGCCGGCGAGCTGCGCGGCGCGCCAGCGGCGTTCGCCGGCGATGATTTCGTAGCCGCCGGCGGCCAGCGGCCGGGCGACGATGGGCTGGACGACGCCCTGGGCCTTGATCGAGGCCGCCAGCTCGTTGAGCCGCTCGGGGTCGATCACCGAGCGCGGCTGGTAGCGTCCGGGTTGCAGCACATCTACCGGCAGATCGCGCAGTTCGGTGCCCTCGGTGCTGCGGGCATCGTCGAGTGACCGGCCGAGCATCGCGCCGAGGCCGCGGCCGAGCGGTGGTTTTTTGCGGCTCATCGGGCGTGTACTCCGGCCGTCCCGGCGGCGGTGCGGCGCTGCTCCTCGCGGCGCAGAAATTCGCCGGCCAGGCCGAGATAGGCGATCGCACCGCGCGATTCGGCGTCATAGTCCATCACCGGAACGCCGTGGCTCGGCGCCTCGGCGACCCGGACATTGCGCGGTACGACGGTGCGGTACACCTGGTCGCCGAAATGCTCGATCAACTGGCGCGAGACTTCGGTGGAAAGGTTGTTGCGGATATCGAACATGGTTCGGACGAGTCCTTCGATTTCGAGGCCGGGGTTGACCGTCTGGCGGATCTGCGAGATGGTGTCGAGCAGCGCCGTCAACCCTTCGAGCGCATAGTATTCGCACTGCATCGGAATCAGGACGCGGTGCGCCGCGGTCAGGGCATTGACGGTCAGAAGATTGAGCGCCGGCGGGCAGTCGATGATGACGTAACGGTAAGCCGTGGCATCCTCGGCCAGCGCCTGGCGCAGCACGCCCTCGCGGCCGATGCGCTGCATCAACTGCACTTCGGCCGCCGTCAGGTCGATGTTCGCCGTCAGAAGATCGAAACCGGCGTTCTCGAGGTGCAAGATGGCGTCAGCCAGCCGGCACTCGCCGAGCATCACCTCGCAGGCGGTTTTTTCCAGTTCCTGCCCGGCGACGCCCAGGCCGACGGTGCTGTTGCCCTGCGGGTCGAGATCGACGAGCAGCACCCGCATCTTCATCCGCGCCAGACCGGCGGCGAGATTGATGCTCGTCGTGGTTTTGCCGACGCCGCCTTTCTGGTTGGCGATGGCGAGGATGCACGGTGCGGGTGTCGTCATTTCTCTTCGTGTTCAATAATGGCCAGATAGCGCTGGGCGTCGAGGAACGGCACATCCAGGGTGTGCACCCGGCGCAGCCGGCACCCGGCGGGCAGATCGTACAATCCCAGCCGGCCGCCGGGGCCGAGCATCAGATACAGCGTCACCCCCCTGGCCAACAGGGCACGGGCCGCGGACAGGATCCTCACTGGCGGCGCCACCGCCCGGGCGATCGCGGCGGCGGGCGGCACAGCGGGAACCCAGTCCTCGATCCGGCAGTGTATCGCGCGCACCTCGTCGAGCGCCAGAACACGGATCGCCTCACGGACAAAACGCTGCTTTTTGGCGTTGCTGTCCACCAGATACCAGCGCCGGGTGGGATCGGCGATCGCCAGCGGAATCCCCGGCAACCCGGCCCCGGTGCCGAGGTCGGCGCACCTCGTGGCGGCCAGATAAGGCAGAACGGCCAGTGAATCGAACAGATGGCGCGCCACCCAGACGGCCGGCGGCGCCTGGGCGACCAGATTGTAGGCCCGGTTCCACTGGCCGAGCAGCTCGAGGTAGGCCAGAAGCCGGGCCTGCCGATCGGCATCGAGTTCGAGGTTCATTCGGCCGAGGCCGGCGGCGATGAGCTCGGCGGGCGAAGTGCCGGCGTCCGGTATGATGGGCATCGAAGACAAAACAATGTGGAATGAGACACAGCATACGGGATATGGCACGCGCACAAAACAAGGGCACACGTTGGCGCCTGCTCGTGGTGGCCTTGCTGGCCGCCGGGGCGGCGTTGCCGGCCCTCGACGGCTACCTGGCACGCCACGCACTCGATGCGGCGCTGGCCGAGCGTGGGGTGGAGGGCGAACACATCGTCATCGTTCCGGGTTGGCTGAGCAGCCGGGCGGTGTTTCCGCTGCCCGGTGAACCCGATCTGATCGTCGATCTGCGGCTTTATCACGGACCGTACACCGGCGGTGCGACGCCGGGCAGCGCCTGGGGTTGGCTCGCCGCCGGCGGCGAATTACGCGACCGTCGCGGCCAAGTCGCAACGGTTCGGGGCGCGCTTGGACTCGGCGGCCGTTTTTCGCTCACGGTGTTATGGGAGGAACCCCCCGAGTCGTTGGCCCCGGCGCTGGCTTTCGGGGCCGTGACGATGGCCCTCGAAGGCAGCCTGTTCAGCACCCCGGCCCGGCTCGCAATCGAAGGCCAAGCCCTGCACTGGCGGCGCGACGATCTCGCCATCGCCTTCGACCACCTTGCTCTCGACGCCGCCTGGCCGCCGGCGGCCGACCAGCCGTGGTACCTGTTGGGCGATGTTTCTAATGTGGCCCTCATCCCCGCCGGGCCGGTGTCCGGCACGCCCGCGCCTCCGGCCGCCACGGCCGAGAGCGGCAAACTGACAATCGATTGGCAACCCGGACTTAAGGAATTGGCGGCGAACGTCGAACTTGACCAACTCGCCGGCGGCGGGAGTGCGCTCGATACGCTTGCCCTCGGCACCGCCATCGCCCCGCTCGATCCCGAGGCGCTTGGCGAAACATTTGCCGCGCTGCCGGCCGGCGCCGGGAATCTCTCGTTACACTTTTTGCCGCTTCTGGCCAGCCGGCCGGTCTTGACCATCGACCGCCTGGCCGCCTCCGCCGGCGAGCGGCGATTCATGCTCGACGGCCGCCTGGCGCCGCGTCCCGGCGGGCTCAGCGCCCAGACTCATGGTGGCGGCGACGGCGAAATCCTCGAAGCCGCAGTCCGGCTGTATCATTTCCGCCAGCCGCTCGATCAGCCCGCCGCCGCCGCGGTTGTCGAACAGATCCGCCGCCAGGGCTGGCTGCAGCGTCAAAACGGCGAATGGCGCGCCGATATCATCATCAATTTCTGATCAACCCATTAGCCCGGATTATTCATGACCCTATCTACTGCGACGGCCCCATGCCTCGCATTTGCGGCATTTCGCTCGGGCGCGCATACTCACCGTACAGTCAAGTACGGCTCCGGTGCGCTCGGTCGCGGAATGCCGCAGCTATAGGGCCTGGAACCGTCTCGTGACGACTGGGTCATGAATAATCCGGGATTACCGAAAGGAGCGAGACATGAAAGCTGTATGGCAGGGCGCAACACTCGCCGCCAGCAACGACACCGTCATCGTCGAAGGCAACCATTATTTCCCCGCCGCGGCGCTGAACATGAGCCACTTCAGACCCAGCGATACCACCAGCCGTTGCCCGTGGAAAGGCGTGGCACATTACTACGACATCGTCGTCGGCGAGCAGGTCAACCACAACGCTGCCTGGTACTACCCCAAAACCAGCGACGCCGCCAAAGCGATCGAAGGCCGCGTCGCCTTCTGGCACGGCGTCGAAGTGACCGAATAAAGCGCCGGCACCCTGCCCGGCGCAACCACCGCCTCAAGGTTTGCGTTGGTCCTTGTAACGTACACTGTTGCGAGCGATACCCTTTTGCGCAGGAATCAGGGCATCATGCCGCCCAGAATCCATTTTCCCAGTCGCTACCACACCCACCACAACAAGATCACCAACCATTCCTTGCCGCGCACGTCTACAAGGGTAATGGTCTATTTGCCGGCAGTGACCTCCATCAGTTGTACTGCACGAGCCAGCTTCACTATCCGGATTCCCTGATACTCGCCAAGGTCCAGCAGATCTCTGTCACCGGAGACGATGAGATCGGCCTGTGCTGCGAGCGCGCAAGCAAGCACGTGATCGTCATCGGGATCGCGGGCAATGACCTGTGGTGTTTTCACGGGATAAACAATCCTTACAAGAGCGATGTAGTCGCTGACCATTTCATTGGCTGAGCTGCCCGCTTGGCTGAGACGTGTAGCAAATTTGGGACGAGTTTTAGAATCGTTTCCAATTCTGCAATAAGCATAGGGCTGGTAAGGAGTACAATTCCGTGATGCCGAGCAGCTACTAGAAGTCTTTTCGGATTACCGCCCCAAAGAAAGCCGGATGCTGCGACGTTTGTATCAATGACGATTCGCATTCCGTTCGCGGCTTTCGGCACGGGCGGCTTCGATTTCGGCGGCAATTTCCGCCTCAGTGATAGGGGGGCATGATCTTGGATAATTTGTCCATTGTTTCAAACAAACGGTCAATGCGCCGTTGTTTCATTCGCTCGCGCAGCATCGATTCCACCGCTTCCGGTGCGAGAAGACCAGCTGCTTGTGCTTCTTTGGCAAGATCGTCAGGTAGCGAGACTTTCAATTCTACGGTAGTCATCGGAGCCATCTCACTTCACAATCCACCCAACTGTTGCATAAATTCCGGGAATTTATGCAACAGTTGGGTTTAATCTGGTTCGCGTGATACACCAGGATGGGACGGTCCGCGAATACCGTTACGAAGATCAGAATCCGGACGGCACGCCCCATTTTCGCCATCTGCTGACAGGCATTGTCGATGAAAATGGGGCACTGACAGCCACTTATGCTTATGACGACCGGGTGCGTGCGATTGTCAGCGAGCACGTAGGCGGTGCGAATCGCGTTGAGTTACGCTATGTGGATGATCCTGCGGAGCCCGGGAATTGGAATTTTACCGAAGTAACGCAAAGCTTGGGCGAGATCGTGGAGTACTGCGTGACCGGCGGGGCATTCCGTAAGCCTGAGTCGTTGAGCGATTCCGCGGGTCAGCTAAGTTTTACCTACACCGCCCAAAATCGGATCGATGTTGCCACGGACCGCAATGGCTTCCGTACCGATTATGATTACGATACACTCGGCCGCTAAATAAGCAGGACCGAAGCCGCCGGCACATCAGACGAACGAATCATCGAGCAGGACTGGGATCCGATCCACCTTAACCGGTTTGCGGAGCGCCGCGAACCCGGCAAAAGAACCACCTTCAGCTATACGCCGCAGGGATTGTTGGAAACCCGAAGCGAAACCGATCCCGCCACCGGTGCAAGCCGGACATGGACCAACAGCTACTACGACACCCCGCCGGAAATCGCCGGATTGCTCCGCACCACTGATGGCCTGGGACATGTCACCGAATACCTGGCCTACGATGGTGCCGGAAGGCCGTTGCAGATCAAGGATCCCAACGGCGTGATCACCACGTTGGCCTACCATCTGCGCGGCTGGCTGTCGTCGCAAAGCGTGGCCGGCGAAACCACCTCGTTCGGCTATGACAATGTCGGCAGTCTGACTCGCATCACCCAGCCCAGCGGTAGTTTCATCGATTTCGAATACGACGACGCCCACCGCCTGACAGCCATTGCAGATCGCCTGGGTAACCGCATCGAATACACGCTGGATGCGGCCGGCAACCATACGGCTGAACACACCTTTGCCCCTAATGCCCTGGGCGGCCAGGTAGTCAAACGCCAACTCTCGCGCGTCTACGATACCCTGGGGCGCCTGGACCAACTGCTGACCGCGGCGGGCGAAGTCACCGATTTCGATTACGATCCCAACGGCAATCTCACCCAGGTGGACGATCCTCTCCCGCGGCCGGTCACCACCCATGCCTACGATGCCCTTGACCGTCTGATCAATACAGTGGACGTTGCCCTGGACGAAACCGGCTATCAATACGACAGCCGGGATAACCTGATTCAGGTCACTGATCCGTTGGGGCATATCACCCAGTACACTTACGACAGATTGGATAACCTAAAAGAACTCTTAAGCCCCGATACCGGCACCACCGTTTACACATATGACGAAGCCGGCAACCGCAAAACCCAGACCGATGCCAGAGGCGTGGTCGCCGAATTTATCTACCACGCCCTGAACAGGCTGACCGATATCGCCTATCCCAGCGATTTGAGCCTGAACGTTACATTTGCCTACGACAGGGACAAAACGGCATCGGCCGCCTGACCGCCATGACCGACGGCAGCGGCAGCACCTCCTGGGCCTATGACCGGCAAGGCAGGATCATCGCCAAAACCCAGACCGTGGTGGCGACTGTGTTGACTGTCCAGTACCAATACGATACCAGCGGCCGGTTGTGGAAAATCACCTACCCGGATAACACCCAACTGCGCTATAGTTATGACTTGGTCGATCGGATCACAGCTGTTTTCATGAAACCGGCCAGCAGCATCATGGAACAGACCCTCGTTCAGACCGTCGCGTATCTGCCGTTCGGCCCGGTCGCCAAACTGGATTTTTCCGGCTACACCGACCAGGATCGGACCTACGATCTGGATTACCGGCCCACGGCCCTGAACGGCCCGCTGGCCCGGACCTATGCCACCGATCCCGTGGGCAATATCACCGGCATTGCCGAGGGTGTCAGCACCTGGACCTACGACTACGACAACCTCGACCGCCTGACAACCGTCACCGATTCCGCAAACACGACCGTGGAGGACTTTACTTACTGGAACAGGCCGGCCAGCATCACGACGGTGAATGCGACAGACGGATCGGCCGCAAAGCGGGTGAGCACCACGGCCATCACCACGGTCATCGGCCCGGTCGGCCCGGTGATCTGGCTCGGCGTGCCGCCGAAAACGGTGGCGAAAAAGCCGGTGAAAATCGCGCCGTAAAGTCCCGCTGCGGCGCCGGCGCCGGAAGCCACGCCAAAGGCCAGGGCCAGCGGCAAGGCGACGATCGCCGCCGTCAGGCCACCAAACAGATCACCGCGCCAACGTCCGGTGGCGCCCGGTTCGGCGCAGCGTGTGGACGGAGTAGGGGGATTCATAAAGCAGCGCGTTATACGCCCGCCCGCGTTTTTGTGTCATTCCACCCACGTCCGCGCCCTTGTCGTGCCGGAAACACCCCTCATGTCATTCCGGAACCGGTGTGGCCAAGCCGATCACATGAACCGGAGTCCTGCGATGAATTTGTCCCACAGTCGCGGGAATGCCGAAGGAAGATCGAGGAACGAATAACACCCCCATCCCGGCGGCGATCGCGCTATGATGGCACCGCCGTAGCGGGGCCGGCTGCCGCTCCGCCGCAGAAGAGGAGACGGTCATGGGATTTTTGATTTTCCTGGGTCTTCTGGTCGCGATCGCGGTCTATCTGATCGCGCTGTACAACCGGCTGGTGGCCCTGCGCAACCAGTATAAGAACGCTTTTGCCCAGATCGACGTGCAGCTCACGCGGCGGCACGATCTGATTCCCAACCTGGTCGAGGTCGCCAAAGGTTATCTCAAGCACGAACGCGAGACCCTCGAGGCGGTGATCAGTGCCCGTAACGCCGCGGTCAGCGGCCTCAAACAGGCGAGCGCCAACCCCGGCAACCCGGCGGCGATGCAGCAACTGGCCAGCGCCGAACAGGGACTCAGCGGCGCACTCGGCCGGCTGTTCGCCCTGGCCGAAGCCTATCCGGACCTCAAGGCCAACCAGAATATGATGCAGCTCAGCGAGGAGCTGACCAGCACCGAGAACAAGGTGGCCTTCGCCCGCCAGGCGTTCAACGACAGCGTCATGCAGTACAACACGGCGCGCGAAAGTTTCCCGGCCAATCTGATCGCCGGCAACTTCGGCTTCAAGCCCGCCGAACTGCTCGATATCGAGGATCCCGCCAAACGCCAGGCGCCCGCAGTTTCGTTCACCTAACCTGGTCCAGGCTTAGCCGCAGATGAATAATTTTTTTCAGCGGCAGGAAAAAGCGCGCGGCGCCAGCCGGCGGCTGGTGCTGCTTTTTGCGCTGGCTGTGATCGCTGTGATCGCTGCTGTCACGCTGGTGGTTTATGCGGTCTTCGGCGAGCAGGATGCGGCCTACGGCTGGTTCGCAGCTCCCAATCTCGCCGCCAACAGTGGTTTACTCGTGATCACCGCCCTGTTCGCCGGGCTGATCATCGCCGGCGCCAGCCTGTTCCGCATCGCTTCGCTCTCCGGGGGCGGCGGCCAGGTGGCGCGCGAGATCGGCGCCGAGCGGGTCCATTCCGAAACCCGCGATCTTGCGTTGCAGAGACTGCGCAACATCGTCGAGGAAATCGCCATTGCCTCGGGCGTGCCGGTGCCCGAAATCTATGTGCTCGAACGCGAGGAAGGCATCAACGCTTTCGCCGCCGGGCACCAGCCGGCCGACGCGGCGGTGACCGTGACGCGCGGCGCTCTGGAAAAACTGAGCCGCGACGAATTGCAGGGCGTCATCGCCCACGAGTTCAGCCATATTCTGAACGCCGACATGCGACTCAATATCCGGCTGATCGGTTTGCTGTTCGGGATCACCGCGATCGCCCTGCTCGGCCGCAAAATCCTAACCCATTTCCGCTTTTCGGGCGGCGGGCGTAAAAGCGGCGGCGGCATTGTGCTCGTGGCGCTGGGGCTTTTGGTGATCGGCTCGGTCGGCCTTTTGGCGGCGCGCCTGATCCAGGCGGCGGTTTCCCGGCGCCGCGAGAGTCTGGCCGATGCCTCGGCAGTGCAGTTCACGCGCCATCCGGCCGGCATCGCCGGGGCGCTGAAAAAAATCGCGGCGCTGGGCGCCGGTGCCCGTCTCGAGGCCGAGAGCACGGAAATCGCCCACATGCTGTTCGCCGACAGCCGCCCGAGCCGGCTGTTCGACACCCACCCGCCGTTGATCGAGCGAATACAGGCGATCGAGCCCGGCTTTCAACCCGCCGACCTCAAGCGCGTCGCCGCCGACCTCAAGCGCCGCGCCGAAGTGGCGGCGGCGCCGGAGCGGGCCGCCAAAGCGGCGCCGCCGGGTATCGCCATCACCGATCCGGCGGCGATCATGGCCAACATCGGCGAGCCCGACTGGCAACAGTTGCTGTACGCCGCGGTGCTCGCCCAGGCGATTCCGAGCCGCCTGGCGCAGGCGGCGCGCAGCACCGAATGGTCGCCGGCGCTGGCCACCTGGCTGCAACTGGCCGGCGATCCGGACCTCAGGGATAAACAACTGCTCGAGATCGCCCGGCTTGCCGGTGGCGCGTTCGAGGAGCGGGTCCGCAACCTGCACCAGACGGCCGGTACGGCACGCCCGGCGCAGCGTCTGCCGCTTCTCGAACTGGCCTTACCGGCCCTCAAGCGCCGGCCACGCAGCGACCTTATCGAACTGCTCCGCTTATGGGAGGCACTGGCCCGTGTTCAAGCGGCCGGCGATACTTTTCCGTTTCTGCAAAAATGCTGGCTCGGCGCCCACCTCGCTGCCACGGTGCAAGGCGCAACGGCGCCCGGCGGCCGCCGCAGACTGGCTGAACTCAAGAACGAGGCGGCAAGCCTGTTGGCCCTGATCGCCGGTTATGAACACAATTTGCATCCCCCGGAGCACGCTTACCGGCACGGCTGGATGCAACTGGAGCTGGGCGATCCGCCGCCGTACCGCACAGTGCCGCTCGATTCCGAACCGATCGACCGGGCCCTTGCGGCCCTCGGCCACCTGCGCCCGGCCGACAAACAGCGCCTGGTCGAAGGACTGCTCGCCACCGTCTTCCACGACCGCGAAGCGAACCTGAACGAAGTCGAACTCCTGCGCGCCATCACCGCCGCCCTCGGCGTCCCGCTGCCGCCCTTGGATTTGCGGGTGATCTGAACCTTTTTTCGGGGCGGCCCGTTGTATGGGTGAACCCAATAGTGATTGCCGATGAATCAGGCCGAACATGACTTGCTGGTGATCGAAGCCCAGGAAGGCAGCCCGGTGGCGTGACAAATGCTGGTTCGCCTGCACCACCGCGATTTACTGTGCTTTGCCCTGAGCCTTGGCCACGATACGGCGCTGGCCCAGGATGCGGTACAAGATGCGTGGATGCGAGTGGCGAAGACATTCCGGTCGCCGCCCGGTATGCTCCGGAGCGGCGGCCGGATGAAGAGCGCCGGGTTTCAGGCGTAATGGAAAAAGCGCAGCACCGCGCCTAAGATGCGGGCGACACGTTCGGGCATTTCTGTGGCGTCGATGACTTCGCCGTTCAAAATCACGGTTCCGGAAAATTCCGGGCCGTTGCCGGCGCGCGTGACTTGCAGGTTGTCGAAGGCGATCGTCACGATCTGGCCGGTACCATCATCGCCGGGGCCGCTGAAGGTCAGCTCGCCGTTATAGACGCTGACCACTTCTTCGGCGTTGCGCTGCCGGTTGCGGGTGACTTCACCGTCAACCGAGCGCGCTTCGGTGCCGGGATGGAAGGCGGTGAACACTGCAACGCCGGTCGTCTCGGCACCGGGAATATCGACCGTGCCGCTGGTTTCAATCGCCAGCGAACCGCCGAAGGCATCGCTCAACAAAACACTTTTTTGCAGATCCAGCGCCGCCGCGGCCGGGCCGGCGACGAGCAGCGAAAAGCCAAACGCCGATAACATCTTCTTGAACATCGTTGTCTCCTTTGCTATTGGACTTGGGAAAAAGAAATAGCCGGCAGCCTGTAACCCGGATTATTCATGACCTCCTGATCGCCAAACGGGCCCAGGTCTCGCAGCCGGGGCATTTCGCGGCCAACCTGCCTGCCGGCAGGGCGCAGCGGAAACGTACTTGACAGTACGGTGAGGATGCGTGACCGAGCGAAATGTCACAGATGCGTGGCATGGGGTCGTTGTAATAGAGGAGGTCATGAATAATCCGGGTTTTGGGCATGCCTGGAGACCACAACGCACCGGCGCCCTGCTGGTTGACGAGGGAGCGAAAAATTCAAAATGTCTGTGCCTCTTCGGTGTGCCAGGCGAAGTCTGGTCCACCCAACGATCTGAGAGGAGATCGTCCAATTACATGGACGATCTCCTCAATGTGGTGGATCGGGTGGCGCAGATGGCGGCCTTTCTGGTGCTGGAACCGATCTTCGAGGCGGATTTCGCCGACTGTTCCTACGGGTTTCGTCCGGGTAGTTCGGCCCACGATGCCATCGCAGCGGTCAGCGATCACCTCAAGGCGGGTTACAGCACGGTCATTGAAACCCGGCTGGGTCTGACCCTGAACCGGGACAAGACGCGGATCGTGGACCTTCGCCAGTCCGGCAGCGCGCTGGACTTTCTGGGCTACACGTTCCGTTACGACCGGGATCTGCATGGTGGCTCTCACCGCTACCTGTATGTGGGTCCGTCGGCCAAGGCACTGGCTCGGGCGCGGGACCACCTGCGGGAACTGACCGCGGCGCGGTACTGCTTTGTGCCGTTGCCCCATCTGATTGCGCGGATCAATCGCTATCTGGTGGGCTGGCAGGCGTACTTCCGTGTGGGTTATCCCCGTCGGAGTTACCGTCACCTGAACCATCATGCTCGCCGACGGCTGGCCTGCCACCTGCGGCGTCGCAGCCAGCGCCCCTTTCGTCCTCCCGAAGGGGTCACGCTCTACCGTCATCTGGCCGATCTGGGTCTGGTGTATCTGTAGCGCGGCGCGGCTTGCCCTGTGTATGCTTGTGACGAATCCACCGGGAGCGCCGGATGCGGGAAATCCGCACGTCCGGTGCGACGAGGGGCGAGGGCCCGGCATCCGTCAGGTTCCTCGCTTACTCTACTGGTGAACCAATTACGAATTTGAACAATACATGCAGGTAGATGTTTGTACTTTCCGTCGTTGATGCCCGGAGCTAATCGTTTAGCATACAAAGATATGATTCCGGTTCTGGCCGCAGGCGATAGTTGGCAGCAATTTCGATATAGCGGATCACGCCCTGCCGGTTGACGACGATCACGGCCGGCAGCGCGGCGTCTTTGGTGTGGCCCAAAAGCGCCATCCCGGCCGGGGTTGCGCCTTTCGCTTCGATGCCGAGCAGGTGCGCCGCGCGGTTGCCGGCATCGCGCAAAAAGCGCGCCGGGATCGCAAAACGTTCGGCGATCTTCCGCGTTTCGTCCGCCGACTGGCTGCTGATCAGCCACAGCTCACCGCCGGCGGCGGCGATCTTCTGCCAATGGCCGGCCACCTCGCGGATCTGCGCCGTGCACAGCGGGCACCAGTTACCACGATAAAACAGCAGCACTGCCGGCCGCCCGGCCAGTTCGGCACTCGATACCTCCCGGCCTGCCGGATCGCTGAGCGTCAATAGCGGTAAGCGGTCTCCGGCCTTCGGCGCCGCGCCCGGCGCCGGCAACCGCGAATACCATTTGAGATAGGCGATCCAGCCCACGAGCACGACAAAAGTCGCGGGAATCAGCCAGACAACATCGGTCCCGTAACGCCAATCGGCGACCATCGCCAAGGCCGCACCGCTTGCCGCGCCGAACGTCACCGGCAGCGGATGGGCGGAGGTCCGCGGCGGCTTGACGGTGAGGAGCCAAACGAAAAACGCCAGCACCGAGCCGGCGGCGATCAGCAACCCGGCCGCCGACCAGGGATGTATCTCAGCAAAAAACAACACCACCGCCGCGACAGTCAGCCCTGCCAGAAACAACAAATACAACGTAATGAACCAGCGCCGCATATTGCCTTACCTCAGTCGATCAACACTGGGATTTTACATGGGTAAACAAGCCAAATGCCGGCCACCGGTTCAGCTTATCAACACTTCCAGAAACTGCCGGTTGTGATGGACGGCGATGGGGAACGTGTCGCCGGGGGCCACCGGGCGCGGCGGGTTGAGTATCCGGGCGAAGGCGCCCCAGTGCTCGAATGGTTCTTGTCGCCCACCGTCGCCAAGGTCCGGGCGGTTGTCGAGCGCCGTTGCGGCATCGAGATCGACCGTCATCCAGTAGATCAGGGCGTGCGCCGTGCCGGCGCGGGTGGCTTCGATCGTGCATCGCGCCGCGTATGGGACCGGCTCGGCCCCGGTGAAATCGAAGGCGATCAATTCCCGATCGGCGCTCAGGCGGGCGAGCGGATAGCGCCGGTCTTCGATGCCGATCAACTCCGGCTGGAAACGATTGAGCGGCGTCAGATCGAAGCCAAGCGCGTTTTCGACGCCGCCCTGCTGCCAGAGCGGCAACGATTCGACCAGCGCCGCCCGGATCCGGGCGCGCGCCGGAATGATGCGCGCCCCGGGTGCGAGCAAATGATGCCGGGCGTGTTCGATGGTCTCGAGCGCGCCCTCTCCGATGACTGCGCTGTCGAGCACCTCGGCGACCAGAACGTCTGCCCGGCGCGGTAGATCGACGTTGGGATCGAGTTGCTGCGAGGCTTTGGGGATGATTTCGATGATCTCACTGAAACCATTTTTGGCGACGATCTCGCGGGCGATTTCGGCGAGCGGCCGGTTCACTTCGCAGGCGATGACCCGCCCGGCGCCGGCGCGTGCCGCAAGGAGCGACAACAAGCCGCTGCCGGCCCCGATGTCGAGCACCAGGTCGCCGGGGCGGACGGCGGCGCGGATCGCTTTTTCGAAAGCGGCGTTGCGCCGTTCCTCGTTGACCATCGGAAAATGCCAGCGCGGCACCTGGTGGGCGTGCACCAGACGCCGGCCGCGCGCCGTCTCGGCATCGCCCGGCGCCAGACGTTCGGCGCGTTCGATGAGTGATGCCGCTTCGTCGAGGCGGTGTAATCCGACCAGCGCCATCGCCTTGCCGGTCAGCGCCGCGACCGTATCGGGCGCGAGCCGCAGTGCCTCGTCATAGGATTGAATCGCTCGTGCCAATTGCCCGGCGCGGGCCAGGCAATCGCCGAACAGGATCAGTGCCTCAGCATCGTCAGCATGCAACGTCAAGGCGCGTTGCAGGTGGGCATACGCCGCCCGGCCGTCACCGGCGGCGAGCAGGCAGCGGCCGAGCAAGGTATGCAGCGCCGGATCGTCGGCGCGGCGGGCGAGCACGGTGCGGCCCAGATCGATCGCCCGCCAGTACTCGTGCCTTGCCGCCAGTTGGATTATATCTTCTAAATAACCGGCGGCGCGCGGTTCGCTCACCATGCTCATTTAAGCGCGCCGAGCACCCGTTCGACGACGCCGGCGAGATCAGGTATCCAGCGCAGCACGATCAGCAGATCGTGTTGTTCGTCGATATAGATGTAATTGCCGCCGAAACCGGCCGCCCAGTAGGCATTTTCGGGCGCCGCCGACACGGCCTGCCGTCCGGTGTTCAACCACCACATGTAGCCGTAATCCGGACGCGCCACCGCCGGCCGGCGCAGCTCGTCGATCCACGATGCGGGGATCAGTTGGCGCTCGCCCCAACGGCCGCGGCGCAGGAACAACAGCCCGAAACGGGCGTGGTCCTCGGTGCTGATGAAAAGTCCGCCGCCGAAATGGCCGCCGCCGGACACCGATTGCATCCTCAGGCCGTCGAGCGTGACCCAGGAATTGTCGTAGCCTTCCCAACGCCAGGTGTTCGAGGCGCCGATCGGTTCCATGAGGCGCTCGCGCAGCACCGCCGGCAGCGGCCGGCGGTGGACCTGCAACAGCGCGTAGGCCAGCAGGTTGACCCGGACATCGTTGTATTTGAAATAGGTTCCCGGTTCGTGCAGCGCGCGTTTCGGCCACAGACTCCGATCATCGCCTTCCGGCCGATCGGCCCAGTCCGGCACGTCCCACAGCGTACCGGACCAATCCGAGGTCTGTTGCAAAAGATGCCGCCAGGTGATCTTGGCGTTGTGCTCGCCGCCGAACGTGCCGTCGGCGACATAGGCTGCGGCACGGTCATCGACATCGCGGATCAGGCCGTCGGCGAGTGCCAGCGCGGCCATCGTGGAAAGGTAGCTTTTGGCGACGCTGAACGTCATGTCCACCCGCCGGGTATCGCCCCACTCGGCGACGATATGACCGCGGCGGACGATGAGGCCGCTGTCGCCGGCGCGCGGCGCGGTCGGGCCGAGGATTCTGAAATCGGGTTCGCGCGGCGCGAACGAATCCATGATCACCTGTCGGAGGTCTGATGGTTCGACCGCAGCTTTGCGGCGCGCATACGCCACCGCGGCGGCCAGCCGTTCGGCGTCGAAGCCGGCTTCGGCGGGCGCCAGGCGGGCCCATTCGTGGCGCGGCGGCACGTAATCGCCGGCAGTGGCCATGGCCGGCAAGACGGCAATGAGTAGCACCCATGCCGGACGGCCGAGCCCGTGGAATGACGGCATGATTTTCATCTCGCACTCCAAATCGAAGAAAGGTGCAGGTTATCATGTCCCACGAGGCCGCCGCCGCAGCGCCGGCGGGCGCTCCACGAACCCGTAAACAAACAAACCGGCCGTCCGCCCATGCCCCACCAGAATCTGATCATCGCGACGTTCGCGGCCTATCTGCTGGTCGTCCTGACCCTGGCTTATTTTGCCTGGAAAAGAACCGCCAACCTATCCGACTTTATCCTTGGCGGCCGGTCGCTGAACAGCTTTGTCACGGCCCTCGCGGCGCAAGCCTCGGACATGAGCGGCTGGTTGCTGATGGGCCTGCCCGGCCTGGCTTACGCTGCCGGCCTCGAATCGCTGTGGCTGGTCGGCGGGCTGCTCGCCGGCACCTGGCTCAACTGGAAGCTGGTGGCCGAAAAGCTGCGCACCACCACCGAGAAACTCGGTGACGCGCTGACCCTGCCCGATTATTTCGAGCGGCGCTTTGCCGACTCCTCGCATCTGCTGCGCCTGCTTTCGGGCGTGTTCATCCTGGTGTTTTTCACGCTCTACACCAGCTCCGGCTTCGTCGCCGCCGGCAAGCTGTTCGAATCGCTGTTCGGAATGCCGTATCACCTGGCGCTGGTCGCCGGCGGTTTGTCGGTCATCGTTTACACCTTTATCGGCGGTTTTTTGGCGGTGAGCTGGGCCGATGTGCTGCAAGGCTCGCTGATGTTCCTGGCGCTGGTCATCGTCGCCGCGCTCGGCTGGCACCTGGCCGGCGGCGCCGGCGGCATCGAAATGTCACTGCTGGCCGGCAACGCCGAACTGCTCGATCCGTTCACCGACCGCACGGGACAGGCGCTCGGTTTCATCGGTATCGCCTCGCTGCTCGGCTGGGGCATGGGTTATGCCGGCCAGCCGCACATCCTGGCGCGCTTTATGGCGATCCGCGACGCCGCCGGTCTCACCCAGGCGCGGCGCATCGCGATGGTCTGGGTCAGCGTCGTGCTGGCCGCGGCGGTGATCGTCGGGCTGACCGGTATCATCGCCCTGGGCCGGCCGCTCGCCGGCGCCGACAGTGAGAAGGTGTTCATTTATATGGCGGTTGATTTTCTGCCGCCGATCCTCGCCGGTGTGGCACTCTCCGGCATTCTCGCCGCGGTGATGAGCACCGCCTCGGCGCAGCTTCTGGTTTCGTCATCGGCGTTTGCCGAGGATTTCTACCGCGGCCTGTGGCGCCGCAACGCCGGCCGCCGCGAGTTGCTGTGGACGGCGCGCGGCGCGGTGCTCGCCGTGGCGCTGGTCGCGTTGTATCTGGCGCGCGATCCTGAAAGCAAGGTGCTCGACCTGGTCGCCTGGGCGTGGGCCGGCTTCGGCGCGACATTCGCCCCGGTGATCGTGTTGTCGCTCTACTGGCCGCGGATGAACCGCGCCGGCGCGCTTGCCGGCATTATCACCGGCGGCGTCACGGCGCTCGTCTGGAACCGCCTTGCCGGCGGCTGGTTCGACCTTTACGAGATCGTCCCCGGCATTGTTTTTTCGCTGCTCGCCATCGTCACGGCGACTCGGCTCAGCACCCGGCGGGCGTGATCGCCGCTGGAATCACACCCACTGCGCCAGCAGCTTTAGGGCCGGAGCGACGCGGATGCCTTCCGGCATCTGATAATCCTTGCGGCCCGTGGCGGAGAGCTGCCAGGCTGCGGCGGCGGGGAACTTGCCGTGCAGATAGCGCAGACCGCTGGTCACATCTCGGTCCGACGACTTGCATTCCACCATCACGGGTTATCCACCAGCGACCATATGATGCCGCTTCACCGCCGCCGGCGGTGAAGGACCAGCGCCGGATCATCCCCCGCTGCGGGTTGCCGCCTGGATAAAGCGCACCAGATCGGCGCGGAATTTCTGCCGCGACGGCGGATGCAGGTACATCATGTGGCCGGCTTCGTAATATTCGACGGCGATACGCGAGCGGACTTCCGGCGGTATGTCGAGGTGGGCGAGGTCGAAGTGCATCGCCGCAAATGGCGTGGCGAGGTCGTAGTAGCCCTGCTGGATCAGAAGCTGCAACCCGGGATTCATCACCAGCGCCTGCGCCAGGTCGGGCACCAGGTTGGGGTACGGCATCCACCAGCGCTCGCCCGGCGGCTGGTGCTTCCAGTCCCATTCGATGTCGAAGGCCGAGACCTGGTATTCCTCGTCGTGGCCGAAGTTCAGGTCGTTGTGCAGATAATCCAGAAACGCCGCGGTAAACGCCGGGCCGACCGCCGGGAAGAACGGGTCGTAGTCCATGCTTTCGGCCAGCGGGTTCAGGGAGGGGCCGACGAAGCGCGAATCGATGCGCCCGGCGATCTGCCGCTCGTCACGCAGCAATTCCTGCAGAAACTGCTGATGGTTGACCCTGAGATCGGCCTTCAGCCAGTAATCGGGCCGCGTGCCGGTATAGGCGGCCAGTTGGCCGGCGACCGCTTTTTTGCGCTCCGGAGCGAGTGTAAAACCCTCGACCAGCGCCGGCAGGTATTCATCACGCGCAAAACGCTCGACCTCGTCGAGAAACGGTTTAAGCTCAGCCGGTTTTTGCGCGAGTTTGTCGTGGTACCAGGCAGTGGCGGCAAAGGTCGGCAGGTAGAGCGCATAGGGCAGGTCGATGGCCGCACCGTCGGCGCCCGAAACCATGCTGAGAAACGGCGAGACCAGGATCAGGCCGTTCAGGTTCATGCCCTGCGTGGCTTGCAGGTACTGCGCCAGGCCGGCGCCGCGCACCCCGCCGTAACTTTCGCCGAGAATGAATTTCGGTGATGCCCAGCGGCGGTTTTCGCTGACATATTGCTTAATAAATGCGGCGACCGAACGGATGTCCTGATCGACACCCCAGAAATCCTTGCCTTTGGCTTTGCCGAGCGGTTTACTGAAACCGGTGCCGACCGGATCGACCATCACCAGGTCGGTGACGTCGATGATGCTAAATTCGTTCGGCACGTGCCGGCCCGGCGGCGGTGTATAGCCTTCGTCGGTGATCGCGACGCGCGCGGGGCCGAGTATCCCGAGGTGCAGCCAGATCGAAGACGAACCCGGCCCGCCGTTGAAAGCAAACGTCAGTGGCCGGGACGATGCAGCGCCTGCGCCGTCCAGCGTGTAGGCGGTGTAGCCGAAGCGGGCGACCGGTTTGCCGTCTTTTTCCTGGATCAGCCAGCCGGCGGTTGCGCTATAGGCCACCGGTTTGCCGGCGATCCGCACCTGGTGGTGGGTGACGGCCTGTTTCGGCTCTGCGCTCTGCTCGGTTTTGGCCTCTTTATCGTTATTGGCGGCGGTTTCCTGCTCGGCCCAGGCGGCGGGAATCAGCACCAGGCAGGCGGCCAGCGGCAGCCAGGCGTGGGCGGCGGGTGTGTTTTTCATCGTGGCGTTCTCCTGATCCGGGATGGCGCCCAGATTGCCGCGCCGGATGAGCCGTTACAATAGGCCAAAAGTCAGCCCCACCTAGCCCCCACACCATGCTCGCTACCGTAATTGCGCTCCTTGCCGGTCTGATTCTGCTGTTGTGGAGCGCCGAGCGATTCGTTGTCGGGGCCTCGGTTCTGGCCCGCCATTTCGGCATGTCGCCGCTTTTGATCGGCATGCTGATCGTCGGTTTCGGCACTTCGGCGCCGGAGATGGTGGTTTCGGCGGTCGCCGCCTGGCAGGGTAATCCCGGCGTCGCCCTGGGCAACGCTTTCGGCTCGAATATCGCCAATATCGGCCTGATCCTGGGGCTGACCGCGCTGATCGCGCCGATCGCCGTGCATTCGAGCGTGCTGCGCAAAGAATTGCCGGTGCTCGCCGCCGTCACCTTGCTCGCTATCGTCCTGCTGCTCGACCACCACCTCGGCCGCGGTGACGCGGCGGTATTGCTCACGGTGTTCACCGGCCTGGTGCTGTGGAGCATCCGCCAGGGACTCCGCCACCGCGACGACACCCTGGGCAACGAAATCGCCGGCGAAATGACGGCCCTGACCATGCCGCCCGGGCGCGGCGCCGCCTGGCTGCTCGGCGGGCTGGTCGTGTTGATCCTCTCGTCGCGGCTGGTGGTCTGGGGCGCGGTGAGCATCGCCCATGCGCTCGGCGTCAGCGATCTGATCATCGGCCTGACGGTGATCGCCGTCGGCACGTCGCTGCCCGAACTCGCTTCGTCGCTGGTCGCGGTGCGCAAAAAAGAACACGACATCGCGCTCGGCAACGTGCTTGGTTCGAATCTGTTCAATACCCTGGCCGTCCTTGGCATCGCCGGCGCCCTGCATCCGCTGGCGGTCAGCACCGAGGTCATCGGCCGCGATCTGACGGTGATGTTGTTGATGACTTTTTCGCTGTTCGTTGTCGGCTACGGTTTCCGCGGCCCGGGCCGGATCAACCGTTACGAAGGATTTTTGCTGTTCGCCGTCTGGATCGGCTACACGCTGTGGCTGATCGAGACGGCGATCCTGCCCCCCCAGCCAGCGTCATGAATGCGCTGCCCGCATGGCTTTTGGTGCTCGGCGGCGCCTTTTTTGCCGGACTGGCCGGCAGCGTCCATTGTTTGGCGATGTGCGGCGGCATCAGTGCCGCACTTGGCGCGCATAGTACAAAGCAGCGTATGGTCTGGCTTTACCAGCTCGGGCGGGTGCTCGGTTATGGGCTGATCGGCGGTCTTGGCGCAGCGCTGGTCGGCGGCCTGGTCGAGCACAGCGGCTGGCGCCACGCCGGCCAGGCGTTGCGCTGGCTGCTCGCCGCAGCGCTGTTTCTGATCGGTCTGCATCTGATCACCGGCTGGCGCCTGTTCGACCGGCTGTCCACCGCCGGCAATGCCGTCTGGCGCCGCATCGCGCCGCTCGCCGGGCGATTGCTGCCGCCACGCCACGCCGGCCAGGCGCTGCTGCTCGGCGTATTGTGGGGTTGGCTGCCATGCGGGCTCGTCTATGCCATGTTGCCGGCGGCGTGGGCCAGCGGCGATCCGTGGCACGGCGCGGCATTGATGCTCGCTTTCGGTCTGGGTACCGTACCGGCGATGGGCCTCACCGCCGCCGGGGCACAACGCCTCGGCGCTTGGCGCCACTTGGCCCGCGGCCGCCAGGCGGCGGGCTGGTTGCTGATCGCCGGGGCGCTCGCCAATCTGCTGCTGCTCGGCGGTCTGGGCGGGGCGCACCACACCGGCGGCGATCATCACCCGGCGCACCACAGCGCGGCCGCAAAGCCCTATTCCGGGATGGACTTCTCGCGCCGGGAGACGGGGTTTGTTTCCAATCGCCTTATTCCGGCACGAGAAAATCGCTGATCATTCTAAGTCCGCCTTCGGCTTCCGGGTCGGGGGTTGCCAGGCGGGCGCCGCGCACGGCGTAACGTTGCCCGGGACCGAGCGACAGGTTGTCGAACACGACGTCCAGATCGCCTTCGGCCGAGTGTTCGATGCGCTCGATGAAATACCGCCGGTTGTAATTTTTTAATATGACATTGAGTGCAATGCGCGTCACCTGCAACGTGAAATAGGTCCGAAACTGGCTCAGCGGGTGCGTCACCGGGACGCCCCTGGCGCGCAGCCAGCCGCGCAACCAATAGCTGCGCGGTTCCCGGTTCGCCGGCGGCCGGTACGGCCAGACGATGTTGACGAGCTCGTGTTCGGCGGCGCGCGGGCCGTTTTCCGGCAACACGTACGATGGAAAATAGACGCGCGCTGTGGAACGGGTGAACTCGGCGAAAACCACGGCCGTTTCATAGTCGGGCCAGACGACCAGATCGGTGATCGCGGGCTGGCGGGCCAAGACCTCGTTCCCGATTGCCGCGAGCGGCTCGCCGCGCGGCACCATGACCGGATCGCCGGCGGCAATCCCGTACTGGAGCAAACGCGAAGCCAGGTGTTCCGCCGCCTGCATCTGCCCGTCCCCTGCGGCGGCGATCTGGGCCACGGCCAGCGTTTCGCCGGCGGCCTTACGGGCCGCCAGACGGGCGGCGATGACCTCGGCCTCGAGCCTCAAGCCGCGGTTGAAATAGAGGGTGAATTCACGACTTGTTCCATCGCCCGGCTCGGCGGTCAGCGGGAAGAGGCAGGCGACTTTTCGCGTTTCGCAAAAATCGTGAACCGGCTGCCACGGCTCACCCAGACCGCCGAGCAGCGCAAACACCGGAGAGGCGTCGTAGTAGCGGTTCAACTGTTCGCCCCAGGTGTCGGGCGGCCCGCTGAGAGTCCAAAAATCGATCGCCCACAGGCGGCTCGCCTGGTACATCAGGTCGCGGTGCAGCGGCGAGGTCTGCGGCAGCGAAAGATAGCCGACGATATCCTCGTTGCGCCATGCAGCAAAGGCTTCGACGACCCGGGCGACCGCTTCCAGCCGCGCCTTGTCGACATCGCCGGCGACGACGAACGCGAAGCGTATCGTGGTCTCATCGACACCGGGATCGTCGTGGCCCAGCGTCTCGAGATAAGCGATAAGATTGGCCATATCGCCATCGCCCAGCGGGTAACGGGGCATCACCGGGTCGATGGTGCGCCCGGCCGGGTCGATGCCTTCGCGGATCAGGCGCTTGAGGCTGGCATCATCGAACGCCGGCCGCGCCCGGGCGCTGTTGATTTTGGCATCGTACAGCGGGCCCTGGCGCTCGCCGTAACGCAGGTGCATGTTCTCGGCCCGGTCGAACACCCGCTCGCGGTATAACAGGCGGCCGATGATTGGCGGGGCATAAATGCCGCCCTCGCTCATGCCAAAGCCGCTCGGCCGGTGGCAGGCGGTACAAGCGTATTGTTCGCCGCTGATCTCAAGACCGCCGGCCAGGGTCACTTGCAGCATTTCGCCGTTTGCCAGCCGCCCTTCCTGGTACAACCGGCGCCCAGCTTGCGGATCGGCGCCCCAGGCAGCGGAAACGATGAGACCGAGCAGCACGGCAACCGGCAACCGGCAACTTTGACTTCCGGTGTTCATTGTTCACCCTCATCGCGGCCGGTCGCAGCCGATTTCTCCGTGCCGGCCTCAAGGTATTGCGCATAAAGTTCGGCCGGACTCGGCAGGCCGGCGATGCGCCGCCACGGCGAAGTACGCGTCGGGCGCAGGAAAGTCAACGGCTGATGATCCATTTTACGAACGCCGAAATAGGCTTCGAATGCGCTCTGCACCAGCCGGATGCGCTCCACATCCCCGGTCAGCATCAGCCAGTTTTCCCCGGCTTTGAATTTTTCGGCGTAAGCGGCCAAGACGGCCGGCGTGTCGTACTCCGGGTCGATCGAGATCGAAACCAGCCGGTAAGGCAGGGCTTCACGCTCCAATCGTTTCTGCAATGCGGAAAAGCTGACGCTGAGCACCGGGCAGATGGTCGGGCAGGTGGTGAAGATGAATTGCAGCAACAACGGATCGCCGGTATCGAGCACCTCGCCAATGGTCATAACCCGGCCGCTGCGCTCCGTCAGGCTGACGTCGGGCGGGGTGTACTCGGCCTCGGTGACCCTGATTTTGCCGCCGAGATCCGCCTGGTGCCGGCTGTGATCTACCGCTTGCGGCAAGGCGAGCGGAGCGTGAAGCAGTAAAATTGTCGCAATAAACAGGACGTACTTCAGCATCTGGACGTGCTCCTCGAGCGAATCATATCGCAAACCCGTTCCTCGTTCTCCATTCGCCATTCTGCGGATGCGGGACAAATTCGCTGGGGCGCACCGGAAAAAGTGAAAGCACCGCTTTCACCCGGCGAATCTGGACGCGCCGCATGCGCCCCCGCAGGGGTGCGCGCCTAGGATGGCGCGCCTATATCCAGTAAAAATATTTTTAAGCGTCTCTACGATGCGCATTTATAGGGGCGGATAAACTGCTGGTTCTCCCATAAGGCCGGAATCAGGCCCGGGTCGTGCCACCTCGTACCGGCGGCACGAAGCATCTTGTCATGCAGGTTGACAAGATCGAGTGGTTCCCAGAAACCCTCCGGATTGTTGCCCGGTACCAGTGGCATGAGGTTTTTGGGAAGGTCCGCGCCAAACAGGCTAAGCACCCTGGCCAGGGCCGAGGTACCGCTGCGGGGCATGCCGGTGACGACAAGTCCGATTTTCCCCTGCGCCGCCCGGCACGGCACGCGAGTGGTTTTCATTTTTGCCACTGCGTTGCCGGTTGTGTTCGACCGGCCTTTGCTGCCGGATCGCTGCGTCGTTCCGTTATCCTTATCGGCCATGAGTTGCTGCTGGCGCCACTCAAACTCGTGATTGCGGCTCATGTTGCCTTCAGACCGGCCAGAATGCTAGCACAAATGTCGTCGTGGTGGTCAAAGTTCGGGGTATTTTGTAATGTTTGCCGTAGCTTTAGGGGAGTGTGTCCGGCTTCGCCGGTGCTTGTTGGACTGGGTTTTGGATCGAGTCCGGGGGAGAGGGGATCTTGGGTGTGAGTCGTGACCCGTTGATTTATCTTCGGGTGTTCTTTGCAAGCAGAAAAGCTGGAGCGATATCGGTCTGCGAGAAATCTTCGCCCTTGAACAAGAGCGGCAAACCACGCACCTTGGCCAGCGCATAACTGAACAGATCGCCAAAGTTCAGATTTGCGGGATGGCCGCTGCCCTTGCCGTAGGCGACGAAGGCGGCATACGCTGCATCCAGTTCCGCCTGGCCCGGCGGTACCGGCTCGAAGATTGGCTGACGCAACAGGTCTTCCATCAACACCACCGCGCGTGGTCCCCGGCGCCCGTACATGACCATGCGCGTTTCCAGCAACGTTGGCACACTGACCAGCACGCGCTGCGCCTGTTGTATGACGCCGAGAAAGTCTTGCCGCTCGGGCTCGGCAAATGCGATCGCCACGAGCGCTGAAGTATCTATGACGATCACTTCGGTAAACCCGTTTCATCCCACTCCAGCGGATCAAAGGCATCGGCCCGGTCGGGGACGCGGTCAAGTTGGGCCAGCAGGGCATCTATGCGCTGCCCGGGTGTGCCGGCGCCTTCGGTTTCGCGCAGTAACCGGTCCACCGCTTGTTCGACCGCGGCAGTCTTGGTGAGACCCTTCACCTTGGCCAATCGCTCGACCTTGCTGACCACAGTAGGATTTGCAATTTGTAAAGGCATGTTGGTCACGTTAAATAAATCAATATTATCATTATACATTAACCCAGTATCCTTCGTCAAAAAACACGCGGCAGGGGCGGCCGCGGCCAGCGAACCCAGTGCGGTCAGGAGCAGGCTGCCGGTCCAGGGGTCCGGCACCCAATAGCGGCCGCGGTAGGTGCTACGGCGAGCGCGAGGTTCTCCCGGCTGTTGCATGCCCGGCGGCATAGGCGGCGATGAATAACGGCGCGGAACCGATCATGATGCCGGCGGCGTAGGTCAAGCCGGTGTTGCCGGCGACGGCGGTGTGCAGCAGGGCATAGACGGCAACGATGGCAATGGGCCAGCGGCAGCCGGGGCTGCGGCGCGCGGCGACGCCACCGGCGAATCCGGCGAGCAGCGAGACCAGCGGGTGTTGCCAGTTGGCGAGCCAGGGGTGCAGCAGACCGGCGAGAATGCCCGATAAGGCACCGGTGTCGTGGCCGTTGTGCGCTGTTGCCGTGCCGGCCAGCAGGGTGGCAAGGATCAGAGCTGCAAGCGCTTGAACTGTGTTCATCAGTTTGTGTCTCCTGTTGCTGTTGCGTGATCTCGTTTACCCAACTGTTGGGTTAAGCCACCCTGACTTTGACCAGCTCCTCGCGCCCGGGGCCGAGGATGTGCACGGCGCAAGCGATGCACGGATCGAAGCTGTGGATCGTGCGCAGGATTTCGAGGGGCTGTTCGGGATCGTGGAGGGTATGCCCGGCGAGCGCCGCTTTGTAGGGGCCGGGGTTGCCGGCGGCGTCGCGCGGTCCGGCGTTCCAGGTACTCGGTACGACGGCCTGGTAGTTGGCGATCTTGCCGTTGTCGATGACAACCCAATGGGCCAGCGCGCCGCGCGGCGCTTCGGTATAACCGACGCCCTTGGCGTGCCGGGGCCAGGTGTGCGGCTCCCACAGCGCGTTGTTGAAGGTGCTGACATCGCCGTTTTTGATGTTGGCCATCAGGTTGTCGTACCACACCGGCATGATGTCGGCGAAGATCTTGGTTTCCAGCGTGCGCGCCGCGGTACGGCCGAGCGTCGAGAACAACGCCTCGACCGGCAGCTCGAGCTTGGATAACGCTTGGGTGGCCAGCTCGCGCGTCGGCTCATGGCCCGAAGCGTAGAGCATCAGGACGCGGGCCAGCGGCCCGACTTCCATCGGCCGGCCGCGCCAGCGCGGTGATTTCAGCCACGAATAGGGCACCTGGCCTTCGAGATGCTCGTATGGCGGCTCGGGGCCGGTGTAATTCAACACGGTTTCGCCGCGGTAGGGATGGAGAGCGGCGTCGCGGCCGGCTTGGTAGTCGTACCACGAATGAGCGATATATTCCTGGATCTGGTCATCGGCGTTGAGGTCCACTTCGTGGACGCGCGCCAGATCGCGGGCAAGGATCGCGCCGCGCGGCACGAGCAGCGAGCCGATGCCGCCGATGCCTTTTCCCGGGAAATCGCCGTAGGTCATGAAATTGCCGGTGCCCTCGCCGTGGCCCGGCGTGAACCAATCCTTGTAGAACGAGGTGATGGCCAGCGTATCGGGCAGATAGACCTGATCGACGAAGGTCTGCATCTCGGCGATGATGTTCTTGACCTGTTGCAGGCCGACCATGTTGACTGCGGTGGCCCCGGTGCCGGCGCCGGCGTGGACGCTGATGCCGAGCGGAGCGCCGCCGACGACGAAGTTAGGATGCGGATTCTTGCCGCCGAACAGGGTGTGCAGTTTGGCGACTTCGCGCTGCCATTCGAGGGCGTCGAGGTAATGGGCGACGGCCATCAGGTTGGCTTCGGGCGGCAGGCGGTAAGCCGGATGACCCCAGTAACCGTTAGTGAAAATACCAAGCTGGCCGGATTCGACCAGATTTTGCACGCGCTTTTGGACATCGCTGAAGTAACCCGGCGACGAGCGCGGGTAACTCGATATCGACTGCGCCAGTTGCGAGCTTGCCGCAGCGACGGCCTTGAGCGTCGCCACTACGTCAACTACAATTCTCGTAACTTATTGATTTAATGAAGAAATATATAAATTCGAGCAAAATTTATGCAACTGTTGGGTTGATGTTTTGCCGGGGAAGCAACCCGGATTGCAGCCGCGGGGTGGATTATGCCGCGGCGGCCTGCTTGCGATCAAGCAGGCCGCCGGGTCAGGAAATTACGTGACGTATCGAGACTTAACTTTTTAGATCAAAGCGGTCGAGGCGCATGACTTTGACCCAGGCGGCGATGAAGTCGGCGATGAATTCCGGTTCGCCGTCGGCCGCGGCGTAGACTTCGGCTACGGCGCGTAGCTCGGAGTTCGAGCCGAAGACCAGATCGACCGGGGTGGCGGTCCATTTGAGTTGGCCGCCGGTGCGGTCGCGGCCTTCGTAAACGCCTTCGTGGTCCGCCGATTTCGACCAGGCCGTGGACATGTCGAGCAGGTTGACGAAAAAATCGTTGCTGAGCACGCCCGGGCGGCCGGTGAATACGCCGTGTTTGACGCCGCCGGTGTTGGCATCGAGGGCGCGCAGGCCGCCGATCAGCACTGTCATTTCCGGTACCGTCAAGGTCAGAAGATCGGCCTTGTCGATCAACGCTTCGGCCGGCGAGCGCATGGTTTGGCCGCTGTAGTAATTGCGGAAGCCATCGGCTTTCGGTTCGAGCACAGCGAAGGATTCGGCGTCGGTCATTGCCGAGGTGGCGTCGGTGCGTCCAGGGGCGAACGGCACTTCGATATCGTAGCCGGCGGCGCGTGCTGCTTTCTCGATCGCCGCGGCGCCGCCGAGGACGATCAGGTCGGCCAGCGAGATGCGCTTCTTGGCGGCTTGGGCTTTGTTGAATCGTTGTTGGACCGTCTCCAGCACGCCGAGTACGCGCTTCAGTTCCGCGGGGTTGTTGACTTCCCAGTCCATTTGCGGCGCAAGCCTGAGGCGCGCGCCGTTGGCGCCGCCGCGCATATCGGTGCCGCGATACGTGGACGCCGAAGCCCAGGCAGTGCGGACCAGTTCGGATACCGTCAACCCCGAGCCGAGAATGTCGGCTTTGAGTTTTTCGATATCGCCGGCGTCGATCAGGGCATGGTCGATCTCTGGCAGCGGATCCTGCCAGAGCAGTTTTTCGCCGGGGACTTCGGCGCCGACGTAGCGTGCCCGCGGCCCCATGTCGCGGTGGGTGAGTTTGAACCAGGCGCGGGCGAACGCCGCCTCGAATTCCTTCGGGTTGTGCAAGAAGCGTTGCGAAATCTTGCGGTAGGCCGGATCTTCGCGCAGCGCCAGGTCGGTTGTGAGCATGATGACGGAGTTGGTCTTGTCCTTGACGTGGGCATCGGGGGTCATGGCGGCGGCCGGATTGCCCTTGGGCACCCATTGGACGGCGCCGGCCGGGCTTTGCGTCTTTTCCCATTCGAAGTTGAAAAGATTTTGCAGGTACATCATCGTGAAACGTGTCGGTGCCGCGGTCCAGGCGCCTTCCAGGCCGCTGGTGATGGTGTCTTCGGCCTTGCCTTTGCCGCAGCGGTTTTTCCAGCCCAACCCCTGCTCCTCCAATCCAGCAGCCGCCGGTTCGGGGCCGACGCAATCGGTGGGGCGGGCCGCGCCGTGGACCTTACCGAAGGTATGGCCGCCGGCAATCAGCGCCACGGTTTCTTCGTCGTTCATTGCCATCCGGCCGAAGCTCTGGCGGATCTGCTGCGCTGCAGCGCGCGGGTCGGGGTTGCCGCCGGGACCTTCCGGGTTGACATAGATCAGACCCATCTGGGTCGCGGCGACGTCGCCTTTCAGGTTGCCTTGCGCATCGTGCCGATTGCGGCCGAGCATTGTGTTCTCCGGACCCCAATCGACCCGCTCGGGCTCCCAGTCGTCGGCCCGGCCGCCGGCAAAGCCGAAGGTTTTGAAGCCCATGTCCTCCAGTGCGACGTTGCCGGCCAGGATTATCAGGTCGGCCCAGGAAAGGCTGCGGCCGTATTTCTGCTTGACCGGCCACAACAGGCGGCGTGCTTTGTCGAGGTTGGCATTGTCAGGCCAACTGTTCAGGGGTTCGAAACGCTGCTGGCCGCCGCCGGCCCCGCCGCGGCCGTCGGTGACGCGATAGGTGCCGGCACTGTGCCAGGCCATGCGTATGAACAGCGGGCCGTAA
Source organism: Candidatus Jinrbaksania sp. (assembly GCA_039794245.1). GTDB lineage: Bacteria > Pseudomonadota > Gammaproteobacteria > Xanthomonadales > Wenzhouxiangellaceae > DAITQM01. The sequence continues at coordinate 170,038 of JBDIVS010000002.1, read as the reverse complement.
TGGCCATAGTCGGCCGGCCACCAGTCCTGCGACGTGGTCATGACATTTTTCAGGTCGGCTTTGACCGCCTCGAGATCGAGTGCGGCGAAGGCCTTGGCGTAGTCGAAATCCGCCCCGTAGGGATTGGATGCGGCATTGTTATCGCGCAGCGGCGACAGATCGAGTTGGTCCGGCCACCAGAACTGGTTTGACTTGACTTGGGCGATGGCAAATGAAGGCACGGCGGAGGCCGCCACGATAAGGGTGATGAGGACTGGAATATAAGAATGTTGGCGCATCGGAATGTCTCCTGATGATGGGTGAAGTCGGAAACCGGTTGTGTTGCACTCAAGCCGCTTGCAGCGTGGCTTCGCCGCTCTGCCAGTTGCACGGGCAAAGGCCGCCGGATTGCAGCGCGTCGAGGACGCGTAGCACTTCCTCGGGGCGGCGCCCGACGCTGCCGTCAGTGACGTAAACGAAGCGGATGACGCCGGCCGGATCGACGATGAACGTGGCGCGCAGGGCGACGCCTTCTTCGGGGTCCAGGATGCCGAGCGAGGCCGACAGCTCGCGCTTGACGTCGGCGATGAGCGGGAACGGCAGGTGTTTCAGGTCGTCGTGGTCGCGCCGCCAGGCGAGGTGGACAAATTCACTGTCGATGCTGGCGCCGAGAATCTGCGCGCCGCGTTTTTGGAATTCGCCGTTGAGACGGGCGAAGCCGGCGATTTCGGTAGGGCAGACGAAGGTGAAATCCTTGGGATAGAAGAAAAAGATGCGCCATTGGCCGGGGTGGGACTCGTTGTCGATTTCGATAAAAGCGCGGTCCAGATCGTTGGCGACGGTGGCCTTGACTTTGAAGGCGGGAAAACGTTGGCCGACGGTGAGCATGAGTGGATCTCCATGGGTGAATGTGAACACGATATTGCGCTTTGCCGGGTTGTTTGTAAAATGAATTGTTTTTATGGATTCGATAGGCTAGTTCTATCGCCTTCCTGACACTGGAGCCTTGCCGATGAACCTTCGCGATCTGCGCTATCTCACCGCGCTCGCCGAACACCGCCATTTCGGCCGCGCGGCCAGGGTTTGCTTTGTCAGCCAGCCGACGTTGTCGGCGCAGATCAAAAAGCTGGAAGACGAACTCGGGGTGGTGCTGTTCGAACGCGGACCGCGCCGGCTTTTGGTCACCGCCGCCGGTGCGGCGATCGCCGAGCGGGCCCGGCACATTCTCGATGAGGTCGAGCAGATCCGGCGGATCGCCCGCGCCAGCGGCGACCCGGAAGCCGGCATGCTGCGCCTCGGCCAGTTTCCGACGCTCGGCCCGTACCTGTTGCCGCACATCGTGCCGCTGTTGCACCGCCAGTTTCCGCACCTGGAACTGATGCTTTACGAAGAGAAAACCGCGGAGATCATCGCCCGGTTGAAAGACGGCCGGCTCGATGCCGGTTTACTCGCCCTGCCGGTCAATGTTCCGGGGTTGTGTGCGACGGCACTGTTCACCGAGCCCTTCCGGCTCGCCGTGCCGGCCGGCCATCGGCTGGCCCAGCGGCGCCGGGTGGCGGTCAGCGAGCTGGCCGGCGAACGCCTGCTGCTGCTCGAGGAGGGGCATTGCCTGCGCGATCACGCGCTCGAGGTGTGCGAACTGGCCGGCGCCGCCGAGCACGAGGATTTCCGCGCCACGAGTCTCGAAACGCTGCGCCAGATGGTCGTCGCCGGCAGCGGCATGACTCTGTTACCGGAGCTGGCCATCGCCGGCGACCATGCGGACCCGTCGCTCAGCCTGCTCAACTTTACCCGGCCGCCGCCGCACCGCCAGATCGCCCTGGTCCGGCGCCAGGGTTCGGTGCTCGAACCGTTGCTCGTCAAGATTGCCGAACTGATCGCGGCGGTCGCCGGGGAATTGTTGAAAAAATAGAACGCGGGGCAGTCACTCGACCGTCAACGGTTGTTTTTTAGGCGATTTCGGCCGTTTTCATTCAGCCGCCGGCGCGCCAGCCCAAGGTGGCGAAGAAGGTCCGGCCTGCGCCGGGGAAGTAGCGGAATTCGTCGAAGGTGAAATCGGCGCGCTCGGCGAAGCGTTCGCCGAACAGGTTACGCAGCCTCAATCCGCCATGCCAGCCGCCGCCGAATTCGGCTGCCGCTTCGAGATGAAGCAAAGTATGGCCGGCGTAACGCGCGCTGTTGGCGGCGTCGAGGAAATAATCGCCGAGGTGTTCGAGGCGCAGGGCGCTGTCGATGCCGTACTGCCGCCAGGTGAGCGCGGCGCTGAACAGCCGCCGCGGTGCGGTATCGACATCGTTGCCGCGGCGGATGATTTCGCCGCCGCCGGCCAGGTGGTCGAAGCGGTAACGGTGTAGAGCGTAAGTACCGGCGGTGCTGAGCGCGAAGCCGGCGCCGAGTTCGGTGCCGAGCGCCCATTCGAGCCCGAGGTGGCGGGTTCTGCCGTCGCTGATATTGAAACCGCCGGCGTCGCGCAAGATCACATTGCGCTTGACCTGAAAGAAGCCGGTCAGCTCATAGAACCACGAGGGTGCGCGGCGCGTCAGGCCGAGCGAGACGCTGTCGAGCTTTTCGCTTTGCAGATCGGCGATGTCCTGGCCGCTTTGCAGGCGATACAGCTCGGTGGCCTGCGGCGGCCGGAAACCGCGCGCCAGGCGCAATTGCCAGCGGCCGGCGCCGGCCGCTGGGCCGGCGAGTGTCAGCGATGGCGCGAGATTGAAATAATCGTCATGGCGATCGGCCGGGCGGCTGAACAGGCAGCCGCCGAAGTCGCACGGCGTGCCGTCGTCGCGCGTGTTGCCGTCGAGCATGCGGTTGTTGTAGTTGTAAAACAGATATTCGCCGCGCAGGGCGATGTCGAGTTCCAGGCCGCTTTCACCCTGCCACAGGTACCGTCCCCACAGCGCCGACATCACGCCATTGACGGCATAGTCGTAGTGCAGTCCGGGCGGCCGGGTGGCGATCAGAAAGGCGCTGCCGTCCTCGACTTCGTGCGCCTGGAACTCGACGAGTTCGCCGTGGAAGGTTTCGGCGTCGAGACCCAGCGTGACGCCGTCGCCGAGCCGGCCGCCGCTGAGCGCCATCTGCACACCACCGCTCGTCTGGCGGTTGCGTTCCAGCGGCTTGCCGGGCAAAAAATGCTGCAAAAAACGCATTTCGCTTTGCCGAAGATAAGGGCTCACGCGCCAGGCGCCGCCACCGTCGTCGAGCCACTCGAAATGGCCCGCGGCGCGCGCCGCGTGGGCGTTGCGGAAGGCCTCGGGGTTGGAATTGCTGCGCCGGAGATCAGTATCGCGAAAGGCGTCGAAGCCGGTGATGAAGCCGGCGGTCTGCTGGTCGAGGTCGGCCAGGGCGAGCGTTCCGGTGAATGCGAGGCGCTCGCCGGCACGCCGGTATCGGGCGCTGGCGAAACCCTGCTGGTAGCCTTCGTCCACACGGAAGCTGTTGCTGTCGGTATAACTTGCGGCCAGGCCGAAGGCGCTGCCTGCCAGGGTTCCCGAGCCGCGGACGAAATCGTTGCTGCCGGCTTCAGCGGCGAGGGTCGTCGCGCCCGGCGCCGGCGAGGCGACATCGATCACGCCGTGCAGGCCGTTGGCGCCATGGCTGGCGAGCCCCGGACCGCGCAGCACGTCGATCCTTTCAGCCTGCGCGAGGTTGACCTCGAACAATTCGTTGACGTTGCAAAAACCCGCCGGGCGGATCGGGATATGGTCTTCGAGGATCAAAAACGCACCGCAGGCGCCCGGCCCGGTGAGGACCGGCGAGCGGATCGCGGTCAGGTGTTCCTGGCCGCTGCCGCGACTGATCCAGACACCGGGTACGTCACTGAACAACTCCTGCGGGTGGCGCGGCGCGCGGCGGGCGATCAGGGACGAATCGAGCGACGCGGCGCCGGCTTCGGCCGCGTTGAGTGTGCGAATCCCGACTTCGATCGCCGGCAGCACAACAGGTTGCGGGGTGGCCGCGGTGAGCCACCAGAGGGCAGGCAGGGACAGGGTGGTCATGCATTCGGGGCGGTGCGGATTATTCGTTTTCTTCGCTGCGTTGCCGCTCCTGAACCTGGCGCAGCAACAGGAACACTTCGCGCAGGCGGCTTTCGGGATCGTCGATTTCTAGTACCGACTGGCGTTCCATCAACTCCAGCGGCAACAGTTCGGCCAGGCGGTGGGCGACGAACGAGGCGTCGTCGAAATCGCGTTCCTCGATCCCGGGAATCTCGATTTCGATCTGGTCGATGATCTGCCTGAGCAGCGTCACTAGCACCGAGCAATCGGGCGGCACCGGCCGCGGGGTTTCCTCGAGCCATTCAACCCTGGCGCACAACAGGCCGTTCGGTTGCGTCCAGGTGCGTTCCAGGCGGTAGCGCTGCTCGCCGGTGGCGACGATGCCGAGCAGGCCGTCGTCGCGCGTGAACCAGTCCGAAATCCGAGCGCTGGTGCCGCAGGCCGCCATGCCGACCGGACCGTCACCCTCGGTGGTGACCAGGGAGACGCCGAAGCGCCCGTCGTCGCGGACGCAGTCGCGCACCAGGTCGAGGTAGCGTTGCTCGAAGACTTTCAGCGACAACTGGCCGCGCGGGAACATCACCGTGCGCAGCGGAAAGAGCGGCAGTTCGTTCATCGGGGTTTGATGCCGTCAGACGGCCTGCCGCGCATTGCGTTCGGCAAGCGCCGCCCGGAGCCGGGCCGCGATGGCGCCGGCACCGGCGTTACTGAGAAAGACCACCTGATCGCCGCTGGTCACCATCTCGATCAATGCGCCTAGCAAAGCATCCGGTGCAGTGTAAAGCATCGCCCGCGGCGACAGGCGTTCGATGACCGGGCCGGGGTCGAAATCGAGTGCCCGGGGGGTGTAAAACAGTACCTTCCGGGCGGCGGCCAGCGCCGGTGCCAGGTGATCGCGGTGTGTGCCTGAGCGCATCGTCCGGCTCGCCAGTTCGACGACGGCGATGATCCGGGCACCGCCGGTGGCACGGCTTAGCGCCTCGAGCGTTGCTGCGATCGCTGTCGGATGGTGGGCGAAATCGTCGTAAATCCGGATGCCGTCCGCCTCGCCGACCAGCTCCAGCCGGCGTTTGACGCCGCGAAAGGAAGCCAGCGCGGCGATCGCCCGCTTAGGATCGACACCGAGGGCCGCAGCCGCCGCCAGTGCCGCGAGTGCGTTTTCGGCGTTGTGCCGGCCACAGTGCTGCCATTCGAGCCGGCCGAGCGCCATGGCGTGGTGGTGGAACGTCAGCGTCCGGCCGTCGGGTGTTTCGAGGCCGACGCGCCATTCGCACTCCGGCGCCGCACCGAAGCGCGTGACCGGGGTCCATACGCCGCGCGCCAGCACCGCGTCGAGCGCCGCCTCGGGGGCGTGGACCAGGAGCGCCCCGGAAGCCGGCACGGTGCGGATCAAATGGTGGAATTGCGTCTGGATCGCTGCAAGATCGGGGTAGATATCGGCATGATCGAACTCAAGATTGTTCAGCACCGCGATCTGGGGCCGGTAATGGACGAACTTGGCGCGTTTGTCGAAAAAGGCGGTGTCGTACTCGTCGGCTTCGACGACGAACGGGCCGCGCCCGGTGCGCGCCGAGCACGGAAAATCGAGTGGCACGCCGCCGATCAGAAAGCCCGGTTCGAGCCCGGCGCGGTCGAGAATCCAGGCCAGCATCGCGCTCGTTGTCGTCTTGCCGTGGGTGCCGGCGACGGCGATCACGGTCCGGCCGCGGAGCACGTTTTCGGCAAGCCACTGGGCCCCGGAGGTGTAATCCAGGCCGCGGTCGAGCAGCGCTTCGACCGCCGGGTTGCCGCGCGCCAGTGCGTTGCCGACGATGACGCACCCAGGCACGGCGTCGAAGACTCCGGCGTCGTACCCCTCGTGCAGGGGGATGCCGAGCGCGGCAAGTTGCTCGCTCATCGGTGGATAGACCCCCGCGTCGCTGCCTTCGACTTCGTGCCCGGCCTCGCGGGCGAGCGCCGCCAGCCCGCCCATGAACGTGCCGCAGATGCCCAGAATGTGCAGCTTCATCGCGGGGCGACCCACGGCGCGAGCGCGGCGAACTGCAACAATGAGACGGCCACCGCGGCGAGCAACCCGGCGCCCGGTCCACGGTCCAGGGCCCGGCGATAAATCCGCACATCGACCAGAAACGACCACAGGCCGAGACCGAGCAGAAACCACGCAACGGCCGGCGGCGGTGCTTTCAAGCCGATCTCGTACAGGGAAAGCTCAGGCGCGATCAGGCCCGGCAGGCGGCCGGCGAGCGCGAAGACGACCCCGGTCGAAAACAGCGCGGTCAGCGTTTGCATAATCCGGGCGCGATGGCCTGTGAGGTTGAGCAACAGGGCAGTCGCGGCGATCGGCACCATGACTTGCAACGCGGCCGGGAGGACCACCTGCCCGGCTGGCAGCGCGCCGGCGAGGGCGTAAAATGTGACCCCGATGTAGGCGCCGGCGGCGATCATCAACGCCCCTTGGGCCGCCGGCATATCCTCGGGACCGCGCCGGAACAGACAAAGGCCGATCACATTGGCAAACCAGCTCGACATCGCAGTTCAGACCACGTGCGGCGAACGCCTGTCCGGCGCCGCGCGCACCGCCCGCCCGAGATGACCGCGGAGCGTGGCAGCGGTGCGGCGGCATTGACGATCGATGCCCGCGGCCTGCGCTGTCCCCGGCCGCTGCTTCTGGTCCGGCAGGGGATCGCCCGGCTGGCGCCGGGAGAATGTCTCAAAGTGTATGCCGACGATCCGCATGCGCCCTATGACCTCGAAGTTTATTGCCTGCGCAGCGGCCACTGTCTGCGGGCCGAGCGGGCCGCAGGCGGTGTGTTCGAGTTGGTGATCGAAAAAGCCCAAGCGGCACGATAAGGGCCGAACCGGACTCAGCATTGGGTGCCGGCGCCCAGCGCCGCGATGATGCGCCGGTGGATATCGCCGATCTCGCCGCTGCCGTCGATGCGCTGGAGCTTGTGCTGGTGGGAATAGTAATCGACGACCGGCGCGGTCTGCGCGGCATAGACTTCGAGCCGCTTGCGGACGACATCCGGATCGTCGTCGCTGCGCCCCTCGGTGGTGGCGCGGTGGGTGAGGCGTTCGATGATCTGCTGGTCGGTGACGTCGATCTGCAAGGCATGCTCGACCGGGGTGCCGCGGCCGGCGAGCATGACATCGAGGGCCTCGGCCTGGGCCAGGTTGCGCGGGTAGCCATCGAGGATAAAACCGCAGCGGGTGTCGGCGGCGGCGAGGCGTTCGGCGAGCAGTTCCAGGATCAGGTCGTCGGGCACCAGTTCGCCGCGGTTCATCAACGCCTCGGCCTGGCGGCCGTGCGCCGTGCCGGCACTGACGGCCTCGCGCAGCAGGACGCCAGTCGAGATATGCGGCAGCGACAGCGCCCGGCGCAAAAGCGCCGCCTGCGTGCCCTTGCCCGAACCCGGCGCACCGAGTAGGACGATACGCATCGGTTAGAATTCTCCGCGACCTAACAAAGATGACTACGCTACCTGTTACCGGACGACAAGTCAAACCCCGTCCCCGGCGCGGAGAGAATCGGTATGAAAAAGCGACTTCAGGGCAACCTGCTCTACGCCCAGTCCGGCGGCGTGACGCCGGTCATCAACGCCACCGCCGGGGCGGTGATCGAGACTGCGCGGCGCCACCCCGATCGCATCGGGAAAGTCTATGCCGCGACCAACGGCATTCTCGGGGCACTTCACGAAGAACTGGTCGATACCTCGCAGCTCAGCGACAAAGCGGTCGCCGCGCTCAACCATACCCCCGGCGGTGCATTCGGCTCGTGCCGCTATAAATTGAAGGATTTCCGCACCGCGCCGGCCGAATACGAACGCCTGATCGCGGTCTTCGCAGCGCACGAGATCGCGTATTTTCTGTACAACGGCGGCGGCGATTCGACTGATACGGTGGACAAGATCGCAACCTTCGCGGCTGAAGCCGGCTATCCCTTGTGTTGCATCGGCGTGCCCAAAACCATCGACAACGATCTGCCGCTCACCGACGTCAGCCCCGGATTTCCGACGGTTGCCAAATACGTCGCAGTCGCGACGCTTGAGGCGAGCCTCGATGTCAAGTCGATGGCTTCGACCTCGACCAAGGTGTTCGTGCTGGAGGTGATGGGCCGCCACGCCGGCTGGATCGCCGCCGCCGCCGGCCTGACCCGGCGCCGTGACGGCGACCCGCCGCACGTCATTCTGTTCCCCGAGATCGCCTTCGACGAGGCGGGTTTTCTGGCCAAAGTCAAAGATTCGGTCGAGCGTTTCAATTATTGCACGATCGTCGTTTCGGAAGGCGTCAAGGACCGCGACGGCCGGTTTCTTTCCGAGGCCGGCAGCCGCGATGCGTTCGGCCATGCCCAGCTCGGCGGCGTCGGGCCGCACATCGCCTCGCTGATCAAGGACCGGCTCGGCTACAAGTACCACTGGGCGGTGGCCGATTATCTGCAGCGCTCGGCCCGCCACCTCGCCTCCCGGGTCGATGTCGAACAGGCCCGGGCCGTCGGCGAAGCGGCGGTGGAATACGCTCTGGCCGGGCAGACGGCGGTGATGCCGGTGATCAAGCGCCTGGCCGATGAGCCGTATCGCTGGCAGGTCGAACCGGCGCCGCTTCGCCGCATCGCCAACCGCGAAAAGAAGCTGCCGGCCTCGTACATCAGCCGCGACGGCTTTGGCATCACCCCGGCGTGCCGGCGGTATCTGGCGCCGCTGATCGCCGGCGAGGACTATCCGCCCTATACCCCCGACGGCCTGCCCGATTACGTCACGGTCAAGGGCCGGAAGGTCAAACCTCTGCTGCCGCCGTGGAAAGGCTGACATGGACCTCAAATTGCTCGCCACCGTTTTCGCCACCGTGTTCATCGCCGAACTCGGCGACAAGACCCAGCTCGCCACTTTGCTGTTCGCCGCCGGGCAGCAGGATCAGGCGTGGACGGTATTCGCCGCGGCGGCGGCGGCGCTGGTGTTGTCAGCGGCGCTCGGCGTGCTCGCCGGAAGCTGGCTCGGTGCCTGGCTCAACCCGCGTCTGCTCGCCATCGTCGCCGGCAGCGGCTTTATCGCGATCGGTGTCTTTACGCTGATCGGTGCGCTGGGTCAGAGCGCCTGAGCGATGGGGCGGCGCAAGCCAGTTGCCGTCCGGGGATTGCAGCACCCGCGAGCCGTCCTCGATCTCTAGCAATGCGATCGTCGCGGTGGTCTGGCCGGCGCGGCGGAAGTGGTGGGAAGTGACCGGAATCAGCCGCCGCCGGCGGCCGTTTTCTTCTTGTGTGTAAAGCACGCCGTCTTCGCTGCCGATCTTGAGCCGCCGCGCGTCCCAGCCGGGGCTCGGAAAACGGACGCTGGCCGGACGGTAACGCCCGCGCCAGAAATCGAGCGCGGCCGGCGCAAGGACGGCCGGCGGCGGCTCGGGCACCGCCGGCAAGGGCGCCACCAGCCAGTCGGCGGCAAGGCGGGTCATTTCATTCAGCGGCGCGTGGTTAAACGCCGTGATGACGATGAAATAGCCGCGCCCGGCGGCCGGGCTGTAAGCGAAGCGGGCCAGATAACCATCGCCGTCGCCGCCGTGCGTATAAAGCGTATGGCCGCGGTGCTGGACGGCGTAGATGCCGAGCCCGTAGCCGAAGTCGAGGCCGCTTTTTGCGGCCAGCGTGGTGGTCGGGGTTTCGAGCCGGCGGACCTCGGCCGGGCTGAGGTAAGCCCGGCCGTCGTGCCGGCCGCGGGCGAGCAGCATGGACAAAAACGGCGCCATATCGCGCGGCCGCAGATTGAGCCCGCCGGCCGGGCGGTAAGCGATGTGCCAGTACGGAATCGGCGTTTTGCCGTCGCGGTCGTAGCCCTGCACCAGGTGCGCCTGGGTTTCGGCATCGAGCAGAAAACTCGCACCGGCCATACCGAGCGGCTGGAAAACCTCGCGCTCGACGAACGCCTCGAAACGCTCGCCGCTGACCTGCTCGAGCACGTAGCCGGCGACCCCCGGCCCGGAATTGGAATACTCCGAGTGCATGCCGGGCGGCCAGTGGCTCAGCCGCGAGGCGGGGTTGAGGGCCAGCGCCTCGGCGAGGCAAAGTGGCTTGGGATCGCGCGAATCGAACTCGGCGCGGCTCATGTCGTACCAGCCAGCGGTGTGTTCGAGCAGCATCGCCGCTGTCAGTGGCCGGTCCTTTTCCCATGGATTGGAATACGGCGGTGTGGCGAGCAGTTCGTTCAGCGGCCGGTCGAGCCTGAGCAGGCCGCGCGCTTCGGCCTTGACGAGCGCGATGCCGGTAAACGCCTTGGAGATCGAGCCGACCTTGTAACGGCTTTCGGCATCGACCGGCCTGCCGCTCGCCCAGTCGGTGATGCCGAATGCCCGCTCCAGCACGACACGATCGCCTTCGACCAAAAGCACCGCCGCCGTACTGACGCCGTGAGCGCGGCGGATCGCATCGACTCGCGAAGCGAGCTCGTCCGGCGCCGGAGCGCCGGCGGCCGCCACCACGTAAAATATAGACCCAACAGTGAACCCAGCACCGCCGGCCCATTTTTTGGTGGGTGAATACCACATCACAGCACTAGTACCTAGACTCGGGAGAGCGGGAAAAATCACACTGGGCTTTTCAGCGGCAGGTTACGATCGTAACCTGAGAGGACGACGGGTGAATCGGCGCTGGTGGACAGATGGGGAGAACGAGATGAGATGCAAAAGCGCTTTGCTGCTGCTCGCCGCCAGCCTGCCGCTGCTCGCCGCCGGCCACTCGGCAAACCTGCCCGGCCATCCGGCCGCCGACAGCAGCAGCGAGCAACTCGCCGGCTTCTGGCGCCGTTACCTCGACAGCGATGCCTATGCCTGGGCGATCAGCGGCGAAGGGCAGGAGCTGTTATTCAACATTCCAGCCGATCCGGACGATCAAACCTGCACCGAGCAGTTCGACAAGATCGAACGGCTGCTTATAGAGCATCCGCCGTACCCGCAGTTGCACGATGCCGCCCGCCGCTGTCACCTGCGGCGCGGCGATACCGCCGGCGCCGAAATTCACCGCACCTATATCGACGCCTGGCACAAAGTGATGAGCAAGGACGGCGATGGCAGTAGTGAAAACACTCTGTTGTGGGCGGCGACGGTGCAGGATGCCCGCCATTATCTTGAATACCGCGGTGAGCGGGTGATCGACACCGAGTACCGCATCGCCGGTTCCGGTGATCGGATTCTTTACCTGGCTTACAGCGAAACCGCAGACGGCCAGGACGCGGTGCGGTACTTCGACGGCAACGATATTGTCTTCAGTATCATGAAGGCGCACCAGCGGCTCGAGTCCAGCGGTTTTCGACTGGCCGAGATCGCCTGGGAAGAAGCTTATGGCGGGAGCACGGCATTGCTGTGGCTGGCGGCCAACAAAGATCCTGGGGCGGCGGTTTTCCTCGGTGATCTCATCGCCACTCAGGGTCTTGGCAACCGCAATAACCTGAAAAGCGCCTTGCTGGCTTATCTGTGGGCGGCGGAAAACGGCAGCGCCATCGGCGCCACACGTTTCGCCAGAACCGTGTTTCGACATGAGCTTGTGGATCTGCAGAAAGACGCGGTCAAAAAACTGGCGTCCGCTGCCGCGGCCCATTACTGCGACGCTGTGATCACGCTGATCCAGGTCGGCGAGCTCAGGTTGGCCAGAAAGTCCTGGATACCCGATCTCACAGCGCTGCGACGGCGCTGTGCCGGGAAAAGTCCGGGCGGTGGTTTCGAATACCGGATTGCCGAGTTGTATTCCGCCGAAAAGGGCAAATTGCACAATGTCGAGCGGGCGTTTGATTATTTGCGTCAAGCCGCCGCGCAGGGGCACCGGGACGGCCAATGGCAACTCGCCATCGCTTATTTGAATGGTACCGGGACAGATGCCGACCCGGCGGCAGGACTGGCGCTGTTGCATGAACTTGCCGTAGCGGGTGATATGGAAGTGGCGGTCGATATGGGTTATTACCTGGCGCGCCATCCGACACACCAGAAACACTACCGCCAGCCTTACGAATACGCGGCGCAAGCCGCCGCGGCGGGGCAGAAGGTCGGACAATACAATCTCGGCGTGGCGTTGTATTACGGCCGGGATGGCGTGGCGGCAGTCAATACCGAACGCGCGGTGTACTGGTTACGGCAGTCGGCAGAGCAGGGCTACAGCTCAGCGCAGAGGGCATTGGCGCGACACCTGCTTGGCGTCGGGCACGACGAAGACGTGCAGGAAGCCGCCGGCTTGATGCGCGCCGCTGCCGACCAGGGCGATCAGAAGGCGCAAAACGAGCTTGCCATATTGTATGAAACCGGACGCGGCGTGGAACGCGATATCACGCAGGCCCGTTATTGGTATTTGCAGGCGATGGATGGCAGCGTGGCGGCCAAGATCAACTATCATCTCATCGGCTTCCGCCATTTTGCGCCGCTGGTGGACGACGATCGATTATTGGAGAATATTTATACCCGAGCAGTAAGCGATGATCCTGAAGCATTGACAGCATTAGCTATATATGGAAAATATCGCAACCTGTCAGGCGACCAAAAGCGGCTGGCCGAGCAGGCGCTCGTCAAGGCCATGAAGGCGGATTACGCACCGGCATATTACATCCACGATGCGGGAACGGTTGCGATCAAATCGCTATTCTCAACCAAGGCACCACGCCGGTCGCTCAAGAGTATAGTCCGCTCCGCGGAACTGGGTTATCCGCATGCCCATCTACTGCTCGCCGAGTATTACGCCGAACTTAGCGAGAACAACGACGATGAAAAGGCCGCCCTGGCCTTCAGACATTACGCTGCCGCGGCCGAATCGGGTGTTGATCGGGCGATGTACAGACTGGCTCAGCGCTACGAATACGGTATCGGCACAAAGACCGATATGGGGCGTGCCTATCAATGGTATCTTGCAGCTGCAGATAAAGGTGTCACTGCTGCGAAAAACGATATCGCCGCTTTGATGCTGAATGGCAAGGGGACGGAAAAAGATCCCGCCGGCGCCGTCAAATGGCTCGAGGATGCGGCCAGCGACGGAGTCGTTCTGGCCATGCGCAACCTAGGTCACCTCTATCGGCGCGGCACCGTCGTCGGGCGCAATATCGAAGCGGCTTTCAACTGGTATCTCAAGGCGATCGAGAAAGACGATATCGACGCCGAGATCAGGCTCGGCGAAATGCTGATCGTCGAACCTGAATTCGGCAATAACATCGGACTTGCCAGGATTTACCTGGAAGACGCGGCCAACAATGGTAATGCCCAGGCGGCATTCTGGCTGGCACGGGCGCTTGAAATCGATGCCGATCGATCGGCCGCCGGTGATAATGAAACGGCGCAGCAAATCGAGGAAATCTACCGTTTTGCGGCCGACCGGGGCTCCGCCCCGGCGCTCAACAATCTGGCGGTCCGTTATCTCAAATCAGGGAAGAGTTCACAGCGTAAAGGCCGGCGCCTGCTCGAAAAGGCGGCCGCGGCGGGCAACAAGTTCGCGCTGGCGAATCTGGCGTATTGTTACGAGCACGGCCTAGGCAGTACAAAGGATTTCGACCGTGCCCTGGCATTGTATCGCGAGTCGGCGGCGGCCGGCTCGCCGTTTGCACTGAAAAGGCTGAGCGAGCTGTACAGCAATCAGGATTCGGTGCTGTATGATCCGGAGGTCGCCGCCGACTACGCCCGCCGGCTTGGAAAAGCGCTGCTCGACTATTACACGCTGATCTCGATCAGCTCGTTGATCGACCCGCTTGAAAGCCATGATGGCAGAGCTTTCGATTTTGTCGAACCGGGGATCAGTTGACTCTGCCGTTCCCCACTCGAACATGGTGCATTGAGGATGAACCGAAAAGCAATCGTACCGCTTCTCGCGGCGCTCGCGACGGCCCCTGCCAGTGCGTTGGAGCTGTACTGGGCCGGTGAATTTGAGGTCGGTAAGGCGCCGCACCAGATCGCATTTTCGGCTGACTGCCGGCGGGCGTATATCGCGGCAGCGGGCAGTGCACGGCTCGGTGTCGTGGATACGGCGGCGCTGCGGGTGCTACCTCCGGTGGCGGTCGAGGGCGTGCCGCTCGGGGTTGCCCCGTCGGCCGCGGACCGGCTCGTGGTCAGCCGCTTCGACGGCAGTACGGTCAGCGAGGTTCTGCTCCCGGGCGGCGATGTGGTATCGGTGCTCGACATCGGCGGTGCGCCGTCGCTGTTGACGGCGCTGCCCGGCGGCCGGTGGTTGGTCGTCAGCGAAAAAGCCGACCGGGCGACTCTCGTGGCGGCCGATCCGCTGCGCGAGACCGCCCGTTTTGCGACCGGCCGGCGGCCGTTTCCGGCGGCGTATTCGGCGTTGCGCAATACCGCCTATATTCCGGAATACGACGATGGCACGGTCGCTGTCATCGAGCTGGCGACAGGCCGGACCGTGGGCCGCCTGGCGGCCGGCGAGCGGCCGAGCGGTGCGGTGGTGTTTGATGACGATCGCCGGCTCGCGGTCGCGGTGCGCGGCGAAAACAAGATCGCGCTGTTCGATCTCGAGACGCGACAAGCGCAGGGCGCGATCGCCGAAGGCATCGGCGATGGCCCGTTTTCGCTGGTCGCGACCCACGACCGGCGCTGGCTGCTCGCCAACAACACCCGCTCGCACGACGTGTCGGTGATCGATGCGGCGGCCCTGCGTGTCGTTAGGCGGCAGCCGGTATGCGAAATTCCGATCGTGATGGCGCTGGAGCCGGCCCGCGACCGGTTGTGGGTTGCCTGCGAAGGCGAGGACGACAACCGGGTACAGGTCTGGGATGTGGTGGACGAGGCGGGCGGTGGCGATCCGGCCGCGCCAGGCCGCCGCCGGGCGGTCGCCGAGATCCGCGAATTGCATCGCTTTTTCGCGCGCTGGCTGCGCGGCGAGCTGCCGGATGACGGCACGGCATTCGGCCGCTTCAGCGAGGTACTGGCGGCGGAGATGACCTTTATTTCACCGGCCGGCCGTGAAATCCCCCGCTCCGAACTGATCGAAACAGTTCGCTTGTCGCACGCCACGGCCAAAACCGATCCGGCATCGCGCATCTGGACCACCGACGAAACGGTCAAGGCGCTGCCCGGCGGGCTGTATCTGGCAAGGTATCGCGAGCATCAGGAGATCGCCGGGCAATATCGGCTGCGGCAATCGAGCGCCGTGCTGCGCCGTAACGATGCGGCGCCGAACGGCGTCGAATGGCTGCACGTCCACGAAACCTGGATCGAGACGGAAGATGAACGGCCGGCAGACACCGCCGGCGGCGGGTCAGGCGCATGAACCCGGCCGCAACGACCCTGCCCATGCGGCCGTTACGAAAAAGGCGGATGCGGTGTTGGGACGGCACTTTTCCACATTCCCGGCCGATGACCTAGGCCGGAGCATGTGCTGCCCGCCGTCAAAAGACAATGGGCCCGGCCGGCGAACCCGACCGGCCTAACCGGTACGGCGGTAGATTTCGCCGCCGGCGGCGATGAATTCGCCGGCTTTTTCTTCGAGGCCGCGTTCGACTGCGTCGGCCGGGGTATAGCCGTGGCGGGCGGCGTAGTCGCGCACTTCCTGGCTGATCTGCATCGAGCAGAACTTCGGCCCGCACATCGAACAGAAATGGGCCAGTTTGTGGCCTTCCCTGGGCAGGGTCTGGTCGTGAAATTCGCGGGCTTTTTGCGGGTCGAGCGACAGGTTGAACTGGTCCTCCCAGCGGAATTCGAAACGGGCGCGTGACAGCGCGTCGTCACGGGCCTGCGCCGCCGGGTGGCCCTTGGCCAGGTCGGCGGCGTGGGCGGCGATTTTGTAGGCGACGATGCCGTCGCGCACGTCGTTTTTGTCGGGTAGGCCGAGGTGCTCCTTGGGCGTGACGTAACACAAAAGCGCCGTGCCGTACCAGCCGATCAACGCCGCGCCGATGGCGCTGGTGATGTGGTCGTAACCGGGAGCGATATCGGTGGTCAGCGGGCCGAGCGTATAGAACGGCGCTTCGTGGCACAGGCGAAGCTGCTCGTCCATGTTGTGCTTGATCAGGTGCATCGGGACATGCCCTGGGCCTTCGATCATCACCTGGCAGTCGTGCGCCCAGGCCACCTGCGTCAGCTCGCCGAGGGTCGCCAGCTCGGCCATCTGCGCTTCGTCGTTGGCGTCGGCGATGCAGCCAGGGCGCAGGCCGTCGCCGAGCGAGAAGCTGACATCGTAGGCCCGCATGATGTCGCAGATTTCGGCGAAATGGGTGTAGAGAAAGCTCTCGCGGTGGTGCGCCAGGCACCATTTGGCGATGATCGAACCGCCGCGCGAGACGATGCCGGTAACCCGGTGGGCGGTCAGTGGGATGAACGGCAGGCGCACGCCGGCGTGGATCGTGAAGTAATCGACCCCCTGCTCGGCCTGTTCGATCAGCGTGTCGCGGAACACGTCCCAGTTCAGATCCTCGGCCCGGCCATCGACTTTCTCCAGCGCCTGGTAGATCGGCACGGTGCCGATCGGCACCGGGCTCGAGCGGATGATCCACTCGCGGGTGTCGTGGATGTGGCGGCCGGTGGACAGATCCATCACGGTATCGGCGCCCCAGCGTACCGCCCAGATTAGCTTCTCGACTTCCTCGGCGATCGACGAGGTGACCGCCGAGTTGCCGATATTGGCGTTGATCTTGGTCAGAAAATTGCGGCCGATGACCATCGGTTCGAGTTCGGGGTGGTTGATGTTGGCCGGCAGGATGGCGCGGCCGCGGGCGATTTCATCGCGCACGAAATTTGGCGTGACGACATCGGGAATCGCGGCGCCGAGCGGGGCGCCGCGCCGTGGCGCACTGGTGTCCGCTGCTTCGCGCTTGAGGTTTTCGCGCGTTGCGGCATATTCCATTTCCGCGGTGACAATGCCGCGCCGGGCGTAGTGCATCTGTGTCACACAGTGCCCGCTACTGGCGCGCCGCACCCGGTGTGCTGCGGGGAAGGCATATGGCCGGGGCGCGGCACGGGCGCCAGCCGCGCTCGCCACCTCGCTGTCCCGGCGTGCCGCGATCCACGCTTCGCGCAGCGGCGGCAGGCCGGAAGCCAGGTCGATCGTGGCTTCGGGGTCGGTATAGGGCCCCGAGGTGTCATAGACGATCAATGCCGACACCCCGGTGTGACCCGGACCGCGGGCCGGGGCTTCGCGGGTGATGATTTCGCGCAGCGGCACGCGGATGGCGCCGTCACGGCAGGCGACATAGATTTTTCGCGAGCCGGGCAGCGGCGTGGTCAGTTCGGGGTCGGGTTCGAGAATCCGGGTGGTGTCAGGTTCGGTCATCGGGGCATCATGAGCGGAGGAAAACGGGGCCGGGGCAGGATTCGCGGGCGGTGATCGTGTGGCCGGTGAGCGATGGATCAGAGTATCATAATCGTCCGGCCGAAACGGCCCGCTGGCCACTTTTCCCGCCGCCGATTCAGTTCGCCGCCCGCATCCCGGGCGCATTTGTGACTTCCGGCACTTGGGCTTTACGGCACCGGCTGAATAATGCACTTTGCCCTCCGGCGCCACGCCCGCCGGCGGGCCTGGCACAGGAAACCGTCGAGATGAATATCGATCAAGCCCGTTTCAATATGGTCGAGCAGCAGGTCAGACCCTGGGAAGTGCTCGATCCGGTCACCCTCGAGACGCTGAGCGCTGTGCCGCGCGAAGCGTTCGTGCCGCCGCGCTACGCCCGCCTCGCCTTCGCCGACCTGATGCTGCCGCTGGCCCACGATCAGGTGATGATGCGGCCGATGGTCGAGGGGCGCATGCTGCAGGCGCTGGCCGTCGAGCCCGGAGAGAGGGTGCTCGAAATCGGCACCGGCAGCGGGTTTATCGCCGCCTGCCTGGCGCAGCGGGCGGCGCAGGTGACCACCGTCGATTGCTTCGCCGATTTTACCGCCCGGGCCGGCGAGGTGCTGGCCGAGTTGAAGATCGGCAATGTCGAACTTGCCACCGGTGATGTGATGCTGGATTGGCGGCCGGCGGAACGATTCGAGGCCATCACGGTCACTGCTTCGGCGCCGTTTCTGCCGGAGCATTTCCTCGACTGGCTGAAGCCTGGCGGGCGGTTGTTCATCATCGTCGGCGAATCGCCGTTGATGTACGCCCGGCTGTACCGGTTAGATGACGAACGCCGTGTGGGGTACGAGGATTTGTTCGAGACCGATCTCAAACCGCTGCTGAACTGCACAAAACCGCCGGTCTTCGAGTTTTGAAATGCGGCCGGCGCCCGGCCGGCCGAACGAGAGAGAGCACGATCCATGAAACGATTACTGGCCATTTTGCCACTGCTGCCGGCTGCCCTGACGGCTAATCCGGCGCGGGCCGTCGATTTGCTCGACATCCACGACGCAGCACTCGCGTTCGATCCGCAGTTGCAGGCCGCGGCATACCGCCGCGAAGCCGGACACGAGCTGCACACACAGGCGATCCGCGGTTTTCTGCCGACACTGTCCGGTACCGCGAACCGGACGTTCGGTAATAACCGCTTCTTACAGCCGGAATTCAGCGGAATGGCAGCCAATGGAGACCCCTTTTTGTCACCCTCCATCGATACGCGCAGTACGAACGAAACCGAAGCGTATTCGATCGAAATCCGCCAGAACATCTTCCGCTACGATGATATCGTCGCGCTGAAACAGTCGAGGTTTCAGGTCACCCGGGCCGATGCCGATTACGAGACCGCCTACCAGGCATTTCTGCTGCGCGTCGCCGAGCGCTATTTCGGCGTGCTGACCGCCGAGGACAGCCTGCGTTTCGCCGAAGCCGAGGAAGTGGCGCTGAAACGCCAGTTCGAGCAGGCCGAACAGCGCTTCGAAGTCGGTTTGACGGCGGTCACCGATGTGCACGAAGCGCGCGCCACTTACGACAATGCGCGGGCCAATACCATTATCGCCCGCAACAACCTGGACGATGCCTTCGAGGCCCTGCGCGAGATCACCAGCGAGTTTTATACCGATCTCGACAAACTGCGCCAGGATATCCCGCTCGACCGGCCCGACCCGGCCGACGCCAAGGAATGGGTGGCTGTGGCGCTGGTCAACAACCCGGAACTCAAAAGCATCCGCCAGTCGCGTGAGGTGGCCGGCCAGGAGATCCGTCTGCGCCGCGCAGCGATTTATCCGCAGTTAGATTTTGTCGCTGACTACAATCGGTTCACTGATAACGCTGTCGAAATTCGCGACAATCCGGGTAACATTCTCGGAGCTTCAAGCCGATCCGTTCGTGACCGCAATATTAGCCTGCAACTGACCTGGCCGATTTTCCAGGGCGGCGTGGTCTGGTCGCGCACCCGCCAGGCGCGCCTCGAATTCCAGGCCGCCGACAAGGATCTCCTGGCCCAGGAGCAGTTGACGATCCGCAACACCGAAAACGCCTACCGCGCCGTGATCGCCGGCATCCGCGAAGTCGAAGCCCGCCGCCAGGCGCTGGTTTCGGCGCAAAGTGCTCTGGACGCGACGCAGGCCGGC
This sequence comes from Candidatus Jinrbaksania sp., assembly GCA_039794245.1. Taxonomy (GTDB): domain Bacteria; phylum Pseudomonadota; class Gammaproteobacteria; order Xanthomonadales; family Wenzhouxiangellaceae; genus DAITQM01. The sequence continues at coordinate 150,656 of JBDIVS010000002.1, read as the reverse complement.
TTCGAGGTCGGCACGCGGACCATCGTCGATGTGCTGCTCAGCGAGCAGAGCTTTTTCCAGGCCGAGCGCGACTACTCGACGGCGCGCCACGATTTTATTCTCGATCATCTGCGTCTTCGGCAGGCGGTGGGTGTGCTCAAAGGCGCCGACCTGGTTGATGTCAACCGCCTGCTCGGCAGCGGTTGAGCGCCGGGTTAACCCAACTGTTGGGTTAACATCAGGCGGTGCGATTTGTGCGGAATAAACCCAAAAAATCCTGTTCAGCCATGCACAATCACGCCGGCCGGTGGTTCAGCGTGTTCGATTCAGTAACGGTGCCAGAGCTGCAATCGTCCGCTGCACCGCGCCGCGGGCGCGGTGCACGGTGTCGCGTGCCGCGTTGCCCTGTTCTGCCCGCTGTTCCGGGTCGGCGAGCAGCGCCGCCAAGTTTTCCTCAAGCGCCCTGATATTGCCGACCACCTGCGCGCCGCCGGCATCGGCGAGGAGCGCGGTCAGCGCCGCGAAGTTTTCGTGGTGCGGACCGATCAGCACCGGTTTGCCGAGCGCCGCCGGCTCGAGCAGATTGTGGCCGCCGATCGTCGAAACCAGGCTACCGCCGACGAACACCACATCGGCCGCCGCGGCATAGCCGAGCAGCACGCCGAGCGCATCGACCAGCAGCACATCGCAGTTTGCCGCCGCATCGCCGGTCAGGCGGCTGTGCCGGCACAGGCGAAAGCCGCCGTTTTCGATCGTTGCGACCAGCCGCCCGGCGCGCTCCGGATGGCGCGGGATCAGGATCAGTAGGAGTCCCGGGAACCGGGCCTGAAGGCGCCGGTGCACGGCGAGCAGCCGGCTTTCCTCGTCGGGGTGGGTGCTGGCCGCCAGCCAGACCGGGCGCGGCCCGCCGAGCCGCCGTCTAAGATCCTCACCCTCATCGGCGAGCCCGGCCGGTAACTCGATATCGCATTTCAGATTGCCGGTGACCTCGAGCCGTTCGGCGGGGGCCCCGGCCCTGCACAGGCGTTGCGCATCGGTTGCGCTTTGCGCCAGCACCAGCGCAGTGCGTTGCAGCGCCCGGCGGGCCTGCGGCAGCAGGCGGCGGTAGCCGCAGGCCGACCGCGCCGTCAGCCGGGCGTTGGCCAGCACGATCGGGATGCCGCGGCGTTCGGCGGCGCGGAACAGGTTCGGCCAGATCTCGGTTTCCATGACGATCAGCAAGGCCGGCCGGAGGCGGTTAAGAAAACGCCGTACCGCGCCCGGCAGATCGAGCGGCAGAAACTGCGTGGCCGCCTCCAAAGTGAGGCATTCCCGGGCCCGGGCCATGCCGCTCGGCGTGGTGGTCGTCACGGTGAGCGGCAGGTCGGGCCGCTGTGCCTTGAGGGCGGCGATCAAGGGCAGGGCGCCGTTGACTTCGCCGAGCGAGACGGCATGCAGCACGATGCCGCCGGCCGGCGGCCGGGCGCCCGGCAGGCCGAAGCGTTCTTTCCAGCCGCGCCAGTAACGGCGGTCAGTAAACCCGCGCCAGGTGAAATAACCGAGGATCAGCGGCGTGGCCAGATAGACCGCCGCCGAGTACAGCCAGTGGAGCAGCCGTTGCCGCAGGGTTTCGCCGGATGCCGGACGATGCGTGTTCATTGCGGGCCGATCGGGGAGCGAGCCGCTATTATCGCTTGCCGGGCAAATGCAGATCTTGCCATTCCGGTCGCGCCTGCCTTCCCTTCAATCGTCATTCCGGACGCGTCCGCGGCAGCGGAGCGGGATCCGGCCTGCCTGCAGCAGGCAAGAATCCAGACAGATGCCTCATGAATTCCACCACGAAGATAGGACACAAAGCTAGGAATATCGAGGAAATAGTGGGGTCAGAAATAGCAGGGTCAGGTCTTGATCTTTGCACTAGATGCAAGAATCAAGACCTGACCCCTTATCCCATTTTGACCTCTTATCCTCCTGGCCGTGCCACCGAGATTTTTGGCTGTCACAATACGCCGATGCATGCGCCCTCGCCCTTCGTTCCACGCCACTGGGCGGGCTGGCTGATTGTCGGCCTGCTGGTCTTGGCCGCGCGGCTGCCACGTCGTGCCGGGCTGGCACTGGGCGCCGGCCTCGGTCGGCTGCTGTATGTCGTGCTCCGGCGGCGCCGGCGGATCGCGGCGATCAATCTTGGCCGCTGTTTCCCTGAACTGGACGAACGCTCACAGCGGGCCGTCATGCGCCGCTTGTTTGGCAATCTGGGGCGGACTGTGATCGAAAGCGCCTGGGCCTGGTCGTTGCCCGTCGTTGAACGACTGCCGGCGGTCGAGATCGAGGGCTTCGAGTGGCTGGTCGCCGCGCGCCAGGCCGGTCGTGGCGTACTGCTCGTCACCGGTCATTTCACGTCGCTCGAAATTGCCGGCCGGCTGCTGTCCGAACGATTGCGCTTGAGCGGCGTTTACCGGCCGCTCGGCGATCCGGTGCTGGAATGGTGGCAGAATCGCGGCCGCGGGCGTTACACGGTTCGGATGATTCCGAAAAACGACTTCCGTACGGCGCGCCGCGCGCTGACCGCCGGCGAAGTGCTGTGGTACGCCCCCGATCAGGATTTCGGGCCGCGCCGCTCGCTGTTTGTGCCGTTTTTCGGCCATCTTGCGGCAACTTTGAAAGCGACCTGGACGCTGGCCCGGGCGAGCGGCGCCCGGGTGCTGACGATGGCGGTCCGCCGCCTGGATGACGGCTCGTACCGGGTGACGATCGGCAAGCCGCATGAGGTCGGTGACGATCCCGGTCCGCTCCTGGCAGATCTCAACCGTGAGTTGGAGGGTGCGATTCGCGACGACCCCGCCCAGTATTGGTGGGTCCACCGCCGCTTCAAGACCCGGCCGGCTGGGGAGGAGGGCTGGTACACGCCGTAGGCACGTCCCCGGGCGGTGTATGGCACCGCCCGGGGCAAGACAGGAATCTAATCCATCCGGCAAGTTACTCTGCAACTATCCGGGCCGCAAGTGAATGTAGTCACACTGCAGCCGCCCGATGTGTCGCCGGTAATGCTGCCGCCGATCAACTCGATGCGGCCGGCCATTTTGCCGATATTGGGATTTTCGCCAGCGCCACCGTCAAATCGGAATGTTCTTCCTGAAATATCGTTTAATGTGTTGGGGATAGAATTCAACTCCGAGTCGAAGAAAGTGTCAAACAGCGGCTCGAAAAACTGCGTGACTTCATTCACATCCCATATCCCCAAGCTGCCATCGGGAAAATGGACCCGGACATTATATTTGTACTGCGCGATATACCTTATCGCAAACAGACTGCTAACCTGTTTGGCCACTTCGCGCCAGAATATCGCGTTGGTATGATTAGCAATGACCCAGCTTCCAACCTGCAAACCGAGCGCAAAATTCCCGATGACATCATGCGCACTTCCAACATCTGGAATTGCACCCAGGGGTATATCAACGTCGACAGTTGCATTGACGCCAGAACTATTTCCTGGATCGCCGATACCCAGAATTTTCTCAGCCAGATAATCGAAATTGTTGAATAGCTCGATTTCCTCTGAACTCGGAGGAATATCCCATAAATCGATTAGGAAAGAGCGGCGCTCTATGACGATATGGTCGATAATATCTTTTTCTGTAATACCTTCCGCGACAAGCATCTGATCAAGCGCTTTATTTTTTGATTGCGCTTGTGGATCAGCATTCGGTTGCGGTTCTGATGTTACAAGATATTTTTTCAATACATTATTAAAACGGTCGAGAACATACACTTTACCTGAAGGTACCACATCGAACGCCAGCTGTTCCGCTTTTGCTTCATATTGCCATTGATCGCACTGGTAACACTCGTCACCGGAAACACCGGACGCGACTGCCTGTTCGGCATAGCCGAATGGCACCAATACTACCGATAATAAAAAAAGACGTTTCATCATTTACTCCTTGCACTAACGATACATTGACCCATCCCAGACAGGTTACTGACGTGATGGTACAAAAACCCATCACGCATTTCAATTCTACCCCCCCCCAGGCTTGTCAAGGGCGTTGCCACAGGGAATCCTGGGAGTCGATGGGTGGGGATCCATCTGGGGTGGGAGGTTGACTGTCGCTGTTGTGGCTGATCGTGCTGAACCTCGGTGTGGCCGGCCGGCCAAGATCAGCCGAGGCGGTGTTCTACTCCGGCTGCATCTACCAATAAGTCATGGAGCCTGGTAAGAAAGCCTATCCCCTGCCCCTCGATGCCTGGGTGATGCGCTGAGATGCAGCGCTGGGCCGACAACGATCTGCGGCCGCTGTACGCGCAGATCGAGTTCGCGCGGCGCCGCAGCGGCCGGCTGCCGGACGGCGCAGCGGAACATGGCAAACAAGGTGATCAGACCGGCGGTTCGTGATAGCTTCGCCGCCGGCTGTCGAGCAGTTCCGGCGGCCGCAGATGGCGGTCGTCGTAGCGTTTGGCGTCTTTCAGGAACGCCTGGAAGGCACTGCTCCGGGCGGCGATGAAGCCGGCCCAGCCGTTAATGCACTGCCGGCGCAACAGGTATTCGCGCCAGAAGGCAAAGGTGGGATAAAACAACATTCGCAGGCGAAGAAAGCGGCGGCCGGGTGCGGCGCGTACGGTGCCGCTGGTGTAGGTGTTGATTTTGGCGACCTTGACGTGCAGGTCGGTTTCACCGTAATGGAGAATGAGGCCTTTCAGCCGTCCGGTTTTTTCGGAAGTCGCCACCGCGGCGTGAACCGGCTGGGTGTCGAGCCGGGCGCGGCGCCGGTCGAACAACCGGAGGGCATCGCTCAGCCGGGTGCCCGGCCGCTGCCAGCGCCAGAAAAGCTGTTCGCGGCGGCGGATGCGCCAGGCCGGATACAGCGGGGGGGTTTGCAGCAGCGAGACGATTTCGCTGCCCAGTTCCGGCGTGAGCGCCTCGTCGGCATCGAGCAGCAGCACCCAGTCATGCGCCGCCTGTTCGACGGCGTATTGCTTCTGCGCGCCGTAGCCGTCGAACACGCGGTGCAGAAGACGGGCGCCGGCGGCCCTGGCGATCGCGCCGGTCCCATCGGTACTGCCCGAATCGACGACGACGATCTCGTCGGCGAAGCGCAGGCTGTCGAGACAGCGGCCGATGGTTGCAGCGTTGTTCAAGGTGGTGACGACAGCGCTGAGCGGCGTGCGGTTCATGACGCGAGCGAGCGATACAGCGCGAGCGTTTGTTCGACGGTTTGGTCGAGAGAATAAGGCTGTATCCCCGGTACCGGCGGGGGGTCGGTCAGCAGACGGTGCGCGGTGTCGGCCAGCGCTTCGTCGTTGCCGAACGGGACGAGACCTGCCGGATACATCCGGCCCAGGATTTCACCGCTGCCGCCGATCGCCCAGCCGGCTGCCGGCACGCCGAGGGCAAGCGCTTCGAGCAGCGTCCGGCCAAAGGCTTCGGGCTTGATGCTCAGGTTCACGACCAGGCTCGAGGCGGCGATGATTTCGCGGGTGTCGGTGCGGTCACCGAGCCAGTGTAGTGCGGACGCGACATCGAGGTCGGCCGCCTGCCGTTGCAGCTCGGCCAGGTAATGCTGGCGGCGCGACGGAAAGCCGCCGGCGATAAGGCCGTGCACCGGGAGACCGGACGCGCGCAACCTTGCAATCAGCGCAATGAAGCCGGCATGGTTTTTAAGCCGCGTGCCGCGCGCCACCAGGGTCACGAGCCGCTCTTCCGGCGCGACGCCAAGCGTGGCGCGGAACGACCCGAGCCACTCGGCCGGCGGCCGCCAGCCGTGGCGGTAATGCCCAGGGTCGATGCCGCCGGGAATCACCTCGACGCGCCCCAGGCATCCGGGATCGAGCCGGCCGAGATACTCCTCGATGCTGGCGGAAACGGCGATCACCCGCTCGCCGCGGGTCATCACCCGGCTGTAGGGGCCGATCGAATACTGGCCGTGCACGGTGCTGACCAGGTGCGGCCGGCGGCCGGCCGGCAGACCGCGCCAGGCAAGATACGCGATCCAGCCGGGCAGCCGCGCCTGGATATGCACGATATCCGGCCGGGTGCGGGCGAGCCACGCTCGCAAGTGCGGCACGATAAGCAAGGTCCGCCCGCGCTTGCGGCCGATCGGCCAGGGCAGGTGCGAAATTCCGGCCGCCGCGGCGCGCGGTGCGAGCGGCCCGGGGGCGGCGATCAGGGTCACCTGGTGGCCGCGCGCCGTAAGTCCCTCGGCCAGCTCGATCGTCGCCAGCTCCGAGCCGCCAAAATCGAGAGAGGCAAGGCAATAGACGATATGAAAGCGCGGATCGCCCATGATTTTGCAGGCCGCCGGCCGGGTCTAAGCGGCGGCGGCCGGTTAACCCAACTGTTGCATAAATTCCCGGAATTCTCGGTCAAGCGGGCGAGAAACCGGGCGCGTCACGCCAGGTGAATTCGATGCTTTGACTAATATTCTCATAACTTATTGATTTAATGAAGAAATATAGAAATTCGAGCAAAATTTATGCAACTGTTGGGTTAATCTTTCAACACGAACAGCGCGCTGCAGTAGGGGCAACGCGCTTCGCCGGTTTTTTCGATCGGCAGATAGACGCGCGGGTGGGCGTTCCACAGACGCATCGCCGGCGTCGGGCAACTGAGCGGCAGATCGACGCGCGTCACTTCGTAGCGCTGCTGGGTATTGGCTTGAACGAGTTCTGGGCGATCGGCGTCGGTGACGGTGGTCATAACGGGGTCCGGGTCGGGCGGTCGAATGTCCGGTTATTGTAGCGGCATGGAGATGGTGGAAGATCGCCGAGGCGGCAATGCACCGCCGCCAATCCCGATATGGCGGCTCAGCGATGGCCGTGCCGGACACGACCGCCAGGCAGCGGCACTCGCCGCGCAGCTCGGCGGCGGAGAAGTCGTTTTGGCGGTGGCCTGGCCGCTGCCGTGGCGTTGGGCCGCACCGCATCGGTTGCCGGGCCTCGATCGGCTGTGCCGGGAGTGGCCAGAACCGGCGGTGCGGACACTGATCGTCGGTTGCGGCCGGCGCGCCGCGCTTGCCAACCGCTGGCTCAAACACCGCTACGGCCGGCGGGTGTTCACGGTGCAAATCCTCGATCCGCGTTCGGCCCGCGGCGAGTTCGATCTCATCATCGCCCCGGCACACGACGCCCTGTCCGGGCCGAACGTCGTTCAGATCACCGGCAGTTTGCATCCGGTGAGCGGCGATTGGCTGACATCGGCGCGGCGTCAATGGTCGATATTGGCGGCTTACCCCGTGCCGAGAATTGTGGTGCTGTGGGGCGGCATGCCGCTGTCGCGCGATCTCCAAAAGGCGTTGACCACAGCGCTGGATCGCCGTTTACAGGCCGGCGGCAGTTTGCTGTGCGCCGCATCGCGGCGCACCAGACCGCGGACGGTGAAAATACTGGCCGGGTTGATCGGAGAACGGCGGGGATGCTTTCACGACGCCGGGCAAAATTCCTACCCGGGATTGCTTGCCTATGCCAGCGAGATCTGGGTCACGGCCGACAGCGTCAATATGATCAGCGAAGCGCTCGCCACTGGCCGGCCGGTCAGGATCGTCGGCGACGCCCGCCGCCGCCGGCAACGGCGTTTTATCGGCGACATGCGTGAGGCGGGCTGGATCGGCGGACTGGTAGATGGCAGTGCGGCTGTCGCGACACCGGTGCCGGAAATGATGGCCGGCGTTATCGCCGAAATCACAAACCGTTACCACCAATCAAGCGATCCGCGATGACAAAGGCTCACCTACGGGGCGTACGATCCTGCTCCGGAAGCGCCCGTCGCTAGACGCTTTGTTCCTACCCCTTTGCCAGGAGCGACGCCATCTCCCTGACACCGATCGCTTCGATATCCCTGGTGATCGGGTAACGTTCCTCGCCCGAGTTGACGACAAAGGAGCGTTGCGGCTTCAGGTCATTGCAGGCGTTATGGAAACCCTTGCCGGGCGTCGCTGACAGGCCGCTCTTGATTTCGACGGCCCACAGTCCGCGCCTGCCGGGGAGTTCGAGGACCAGGTCGATCTCAGCGCCGGCGGCGGTGCGGTAGAAGCTTGCCATGGTACGGGGCGGAGCGGCGGCAAGCAGGTTTTCGATGACGAATCCTTCCCAGCTTGCGCCGACGACGGGATGGCCGGCGAGGTCGTTGTAGTCCTTGATGCCGAGCAGGGCATGGACCAGCCCGCAGTCGCGCCCATAGATCTTGGGCGATTTCACCAAGCGTTTTTTGACGTTTGCGTGGAACGGCTTGAGCCGGCGCACCAGAAGCAGATCGACCAGCAGGTCGATATAGCCGTTTACGGTCGGGGCGCTGATTGCCAGGCCGGAGGCGAGCTTTGAGGCATTGAGCAGGGCGCCCTGGTCGTGGGCGAGCATGGTCCAGAGCCGCTCTAGCGTTTCGGCCGGAATGCGGTAGCCAAACTGCGGTACATCGCGCTCCAGATAGGTGCGAATGAAATTCCGGTTCGATCCGCCCCACAAGGCTTTCACCCGACTGCCTGAGCAGGTCCATCGATGCCGAGCCGAGGACCAGGAAGCGACCCGCTCGCACTCCCCGCCGCCGCCCCTGATCGATCAGCCCGCGCAGTTCCTGGAACAGCTCCGGTACGCGGTGAATTTCAGCAAGGATAACGAGACGATGCTCGTAGGCTTTGAGGAACAGTGCCGGGTCGGCCAGTTTGTCGCGGTCTGCTTTCGCTTCCAGATCGAGATAGAGCGCATCGGTTTCTTCGGCGATTTCATGTGCCAGAGTCGTTTTGCCGACCTGGCGCGGGCCGATCAGGGCGACGGCGGCCTGACGGCGCAGGGCATCGTGGACGGTGCAGGTAATACGGCGATGAATTATCCTTGCAAATTAAAGGATTTCCTTTTGAATTGCAAGGTATCTCAATCATCCACGCCGCCCACCGATGATACCGCGTAATGGGGGCAGTGTTCATCGTTCTCGGCAGGCAGACGGCGTTCCATCTCGCCGAAGCTGTCGAAGTCGCAAAACCGGTCTTTATCAAATAACCGCTGAATTCTCCGTCGGTGTGGCCGAGCAGCCGAAGTTCAAACCATCAGGTGATGTCTATTTGCTGCTTTTCCGTATGCCACCCAAGAGGGTTTGATCAGAGCCTAGTGTGCAGTAATGATTCCTTGTTTCCTTGCCATTTGAGGCTGTCGAAATGCTGGCCAAATTGACTCGCAAAAACCAGCTCACATTGCCCAAGTCGGTCGTCAATACCGTCGGCAAGGCCGATTATTACGACGTCGAAGTTGACAATGGGCGCATTGTTCTAACTCCGGTGCGTATCCAGAAGGCGGACGCGGCCCGGGAGAAACTGATGCAGCTCGGCATCAGTGAGCAGGATGTGGCAGACGCTGTCCGTTGGGCCAGAAACCAATCCTGATGCCGCAAGGCGTGCCTCCCCGGATCGTGCTGGATACCAAGTGCTTGGTTTCGGCGCTTATTATTTCCCGTGACAATCTGGCTTGGTTGCGCCACGGCTGGCCGGCATCGGCTTTTTTTCCATTGGCCAGTAAGGCGACCACAGGCGAGTTAATCAGGGTATTGACATATCCACGGTTTCAGCTCAGTGCCGCCGAACAAGAGCTGCTGTTGGCCGATTTCCTACCCTATGCGGTAACGATCGCTGTGACGTCCACTCTGCCTGATTTGCCCAGCATCCAGGACCCGGCAGATCGGATGTTTTTGAGCTTGGCAGTCGCAGGCCAGGCTGATGTTCTGGTATCGGGTGATAAGGATTTGCTCGATCTCAAGGACCATTTCACCCAGACACCCATTATCAATCTAGCCGAGTTCAGGCTGTGGATTAAAGATTGGTCTTAATCCCTGAGGGAATTGATGCAACAGTTGGGTTAACCCGTCACGCCCAGTGTGCATTCCAGGATGCCTTTGACTCGAGCGAGGGTATTTTCGTGGGGTGTCGGGTCCTGGCCGGTCAGTTCCAGATAGTAACGGGCATTTTGCAGTTCCTGCCAGGCCGCGAGCAGGGTCGCAGTGTCGGCGGCCAGTTCGGGGGCGGCGCTGGACAAGTATCCGAGCAATTCGCCGGTGTGTGTCAGCCCGCACAATGCCGTGTGCTGCGCAGCCAGGAAAAGCTGGTGAAACTGCGCGATAAACTGGATATCGAGCAGGGCGCCTTGGCCGTGCTTCAGGGGCTCGGTGCCGCGATGGGCGGCGCGCAGCTTCTCGCGCATCGCTCCCATTTCCAGGCTGAGCGCCGCAGCCGGCCGCGGCCGGGCCAGGATTTGGCGGCGGACGGCGGTAAACGCAGCGGCGATTTCCTGGTCGCCGGCCACCGGCCGGGCCCGCGCCAGGGCCTGTATTTCCCAGGTCCAGGCCTTGGTTTTTTGGTATTCGGCGAAGGCTTCGCCGCTGCTGACCAATGGCCCGCTTTGGCCGTTGGGTCTAAGCCGAGTGTCGATCGGGTAGAGCTTGCCGGCCGGGCCGTCGAGCGTCAGCCAGTGCAAAAAGCGCCGCACCAGGCGGGTCGCGGCAGCCTCGCCGAGACGCGCCGGGTCGTACAGAAAAATCAGGTCGAGATCGGAATGAAAGTGCATCTCGCCGGCGCCGAGGGCGCCGTAGCCGATGATGGTCAAACCACAGGCGTCCGGTTTGCCGTTTGCGGGCGTCTCGTCAAGCAACAGGCGCAGGATTGCATCGAGGATACTCTCGGCGGCGAGCGTCAGGGAGTGCATCACCTCGCCGGCCGTCAACGCGCCGCTCAGAAAGCCGGCGGCAGCCTTGAAACGAAGGCTGTCGCGCACGGCGGTCAGGGCCGCGTGCTGGCGCTCCGGTTCGCCGCCGGCGGCGGCCAGGCGGATCTGGAGTTGTTCATCCAAGGCGGCGCGATCCGGCAGTTCGCGGCCGAGCACCGGGTCGATCAGATCGTCGAGCAGGGCCGGTTGGCGGCAGACCCAGGTGCTGAGTGTGCCGCTTTCGGCCAGCAGCCGGAGCAGGCGTTCGAGGGCTTCGGGCTTTTCGATCAACAACGACAGATAGGCGCTGCGCCGGGCAACGTTGCCGATCAGATCGAGGCCGCGGGCCAGTGCGACTTCGCCGCCCGGCACCGCCGCCGTCTTTTGCAACAGCAGTGGCAACAGGCGATCGAGGCGCCGGCGGGCCTGGGTGCCGAGCGGCGCGGCATCGAGTTCGGCCAGCGCCTGGCGAAGGTCGCGCCAGGCGTCGTGCTCGCCGCCTTCGGTAAAGCCCAGGGCCTGCATCGCGCTGCGTCCCGCCGCATCGCTTTCCGGGTCGCCCGCCTGCCGTGCCCGCTGCAACAGGTCGCGCCATCTTCGGTCGGGTTCGTGCGGACTTTTGAAGTGCTGTCCGAACAGCGTTCCGACCGCCCGGCGGCAGGTGTCCAGTTCGCTTTCGATCGCCGGCCAGGGGCGGCCCAGCAGGGCGGCGAAGCGGGCTCGCTCGCCAGCGCTGCCGGGCAGCCGGTGCACCTGCCGGTCGTCGAGCATCTGCACGCGGTTTTCGGCCGTGCGCAGCACGCGGTAAGCGGTACCGAGCGCGGTGGCATCTTCCGCGGATACCAGGTTCCGCCGTTGCAGCACGTCGAGCGCAGTCAGTGTCTGGGGTGTTTGCAGTTCGGCATCCTGGCCGCCGCGTAAAAGCTGCTGGCTTTGCACCAGAAACTCGATTTCGCGGATGCCGCCGGGCCCGCGCTTGAGATCGTCCAGATGGCCGCGGCGGCGGGCTGCGGCAAGGATGTCGGCATGGATGTTCCTAACCCCTTCGAGCAGGCCGTAATCGAGATAACGGCGATAGACGAACGGCCGGGCCATCGCGATGAACGCCGTGCCGAGCGCCACATCGCCGGCGATCGGGCGCGCCTTGATCAGCGCGTAGCGTTCCCATTCACGGCCCGAGTTCTGGTAATACTGCTCGGCGGCGCCCAGCGACCAGACCAGGGGGCCGGCGCTGCCGTGCGGCCGAAGCCGGGTATCGACGCGCCACACATGGCCGTGCGCGGTCACCGTATCGAGGAGTGCGATCAGGCGCTGCGCCAGCTTCAGGTGATATTCGGCGGCCGACAGAGCGCGCGGCCCGGGGCAGACACCCTCGCCCGAGGCGATGAACAACAGATCGACATCGGACGAAAAATTGAGATCCAGACCGCCGAGTTTGCCGAGGGCAAGCACCGCGAAACGGCAGGGATGACCGTTGGCATCGACCGGCGCCGCCCACCGGGCGGCGATGTCCTGACGGGCCAGATCCAGTGCCTGGCGGATATTTTCCGCAGCCAGTGCGGCAAGCGCCTCACCCGTCTGGGCCGTCTCCTGTAAACCTTCGACATCGCGCCAGGCGATCCTCAAGGCATGTAGTTGCCGGTGCCGGCGCAAGCCCCGGGCGGCATCGGCCGGCGGGAAATCGGCCAGCACCTGATCGATCGCCGCCGCCTCGGGCGCGGCAAAACCACCGGCCCGCAAAATCGCCTCGGCCTCGGCGGGCCACCAATCCAGCGTGCGCGCCGCAAAACGGCTGGCGCCGAGAAAGCTCTTCCAATCGGACGACATTGGCATCGAAGCAGTGTAACGTGCGGTCCGCACTGCACGCCGCCGGACTCAGAGCCGTTGCCAAGGGCACTTTGGACAATGTCGTGGCCCGGCCATCAGCCGTGGAAACGGTCCGATCACGATGCTCTTCACATCCTTTCAGAAGCCCATCTGCCGCAGGGTGGACGGACATCCCGGTATGAGCTCGCGCGGGCAAGTAATGGCGGGCAGTGAAAGAAGGCAAACAAAACGTCGGACAAAACGATTTCAGGGGCTTGCGTGCGCTGTCAGAGGCAGCGGGGAAAAAATTATACGCGGTGTCGTACTTTATCTCGGCGAGCAATGCCTGCTTTTTGCCGACAATCTGTGGGCCCTACCGGTGACAGCCCTGTGGAAATCAGCATGAACGCTTCCACCAGGCAACGGTAACGCGAAGGTTGCGGCATGGGCGCAACATACGGCCAGTGCCGGATCGCATTCTGATCGTGGCGGACAAAGGCGGAAGGGGTGATGGTGGCTACGGGTGGACTTGAACCACCGACCTCAGCATTATGAGTGCCGCGCTCTAACCAGCTGAGCTACGTAGCCGTGAGGGGTTGAATATTGTCGCTTTGCCGGCGGTGGGTGTCAAGGCGGCGGGGCGGGCCGCGGGCCGGGGTCGGGTTCAGGATGGGCGAGGTCGCGCTTCCAGGCGGCAAGGGCGGCGGTGCGCATGCGGCGCAGTCGTGCGCCGATTTCGGCGCCGCTGGCGTCGCCGGTTTCAGCCGGTTCGGGCTTGACGGCGGCGGCGGTTGCGAGGGCCTTGAGCCAGAAGGCGCGCTGCGGGTAGGGCGCGGGTTCGCGCCCCTGCCGGCCGCGGGCGTCGTATTCGGCGGCGGCGAGGAGTTCGGCGAAGCGCTGCGGCCGACGCCAGGCGTCGCAGGCATCGAATACCTTGAGCAGCGATGTTGGCCGAAGACGTGGACCTTGGTGCAAGATCAGATGCCAGCGGCAGGTAAGCCGGGCGAGGTCGCCGAGCGCCCGCGGCGCGCGCCAGCGCTCGGAAACGGCTTCGACCAGCGGCATGCCGGTGCGCTCGTGGCCGATATGGGCCGGCCATTCTGATTTCGGGGTGAGGGCTTTACCAAGGTCATGCAGCAGCACGGCGTAGCGCACGGCGAGCGAGGCCTTTTCGCGTGCCGCGAGATCGAGCGCGATCATGACGTGGCGGCCGGTATCGATTTCCGGATGGTGCAGGGCGCGCTGCGGCACGCCGAACAGAGCATCGACTTCGGGCAGCAGGACGGTGAGCGCGCCGCATTCGCGCAGCACCTGGAAAAATACCGATGGCCGCGCCGTCATCAGGGCAGCAAGGAGTTCCTGCATCACCCGTTCGGCGGTCAAGGTGTGCAGCTCGCCGCAGGCGGCGATGGTGCTCATCAGCGCCAGCGTCTCGGGCGCGACGGTGAAACCGAGGTTTGCAAAGCGCGCCGCGAAGCGCGCAACGCGCAGCACGCGCAGCGGGTCTTCGCTGAAGGCCGGCGTCACATGGCGCAGCACGCGGCTTTCGAGGTCGGCAAGACCGCCGTAAGGATCGATCAGCCGGCCGTGTTCGTCTTCGGCGATGGCGTTGATCGTCAGATCGCGGCGGGCCAGGTCGTCTTCCAGCGTCACGGCCTGATCGTAGCGCGTGACAAATCCGGTATGCCCCGAGCCGTGTTTGCGTTCGGTGCGGGCCAGGGCGTATTCCTCGCCACTTACGGGATGAAGAAACACCGGGAAGTCGCGGCCGACCCGTTTGTAGCCCAGTTTCAATAATTCGTCCGGCGTCACGCCGGTGACGACGAAATCGCGGTCCTTGACTTCCAGGCCGAGCAGACGATCGCGCAGCGCGCCGCCGACCAGGTAGATGTTCATCCGCGTCCGGCACCGCGCCGGAAGCGGTCGAGCCGGCTTTGCCGCGATCTCGTTCCCAGATAAAGCGGCACTTCCATTTCGACGGCACGAGCCGAGATACCGAGTTCGGCCAGCCCGTCGCGGGCGCTGATGCTGTCGATCTTGAGCGACAGGTAGTTGTCGGTCGAAAACGGTTTGCCGGGCACAAAATTCATCACCAGCGCCTGCAGGCGGGCGAGCGGATCGGGCAGGCCGACGATCTTGCGTTTTAGACCGATGAGATCGCGGGTATAGGTCACGAGCTGGCGCAGCGTATAAACCTTGGGGCCGACCAGGGGATAGCACTGGCCGATGGTGTTCGGATCGGCGAGGGCGTGGGCGAAGGCAGCGGCGACATCGCCGACCCAGACGGGCTGGAAGCGGGCTTCGGCGCCGGCCAATGGTAGAACGGGCGCCAGTTTGAGCAGTGCGGCAAAACGATTGAAGAAGCTGTCGCCGTCGCCAAAGATCACCGACGGCCGGAACATCGTCGCCTGGATATCGCCGCTGCTTTCGGCATTGCGCACGCGCGCTTCGGCCAGGCCACGGGTGATCAGGTAATGGCTCTGGCCCTGCCCGGCGTTCAGGGCGCTCATGTGCAGATAGCGTTTGACGCCCGCGCCACGGCAGGCGGCGAGCACGTGTTCGGTCAGCGCGACGTGGGCGCGGTAAAAGCCGCGGCCGCCGAAACCGCGTTCGTTGAGAATGCCGACCAGGTTGATGACAGCTCCGGCCCCGGCGAAGGCAGCGGTGAGCGCGGCGGGGTCGGCGGGGCGATAGGTGTGAACCTCGATGTTGGGCTGGACCTGCATATCGCGGTGCGCGGCGGCGTTGCGGCTCAGCACCATCACGCGCTGGCCGTCGTTCGCCAGGCGGGTGGCGAGGTGGCGGCCGACAAAACCGGTGCCGCCCAGGATCACGATGGGTTTGCGGGGCAAATTCATGGTCGAGAATCGGGATAGGCAGTCGCTTGGTCGAAACCGGGATGGAGCGGGATCTTGTGTTTATTGTGCCGTAATCGCAGCGGCGACCGCGGTGTTTTCCGGTGGGCAAGCCGCTTGGCGGCGGGGTGTCTTTGAACCAGCCAGGCCGAGCCGGGCGCTGAGCGGCAAGGTATCGCCGTTGAGGCGCCAGTCATAGACTGTGGCGTAGGCCAGCACATTGGCGACATAGTCGCGGGTTTCGACAAACGGCAGGGTTTCGATGGCAATGTCGCCGGGCAGTTCGCGACGATTGCGGCGCCATTCTTCTACGATGTCCGGACCGGCGTTGTAGGCGGCGAGGAGCCAGGGCAGGCCGGCTTCAACATGGGTCGCCAGTTCCTCGAGATAGGCGGTGCCGAGGCGGATGTTGGTTGCCGGCTCGTACAGCGCCGGTGCTTCGGGCGCCGCCCAGTTTTCGCGCGCCGCGACGAGGCGGGCGGTGGCCGGCAGGAGCTGCATCAGACCCAACGCCCCGGCGCGCGAGCGGGCCTCGGCGGCGAAGGCGCTTTCGGCCCGGATCAAGCCAAAGACCAGCGCCGGATCGATGAGGCGAAACGTCGCCTCGCGGACGACATCGGCACGATGAGCGAGGGGAAAGCGCCAGGTGTAAAACCGCCGACCGCTGTTCGTCGCACTCAGCGTGCCGATGGCGCTTTCGTGCCAGCCGTGGCGGTGGGCGAGCGCTGCGGCGGCGATCCTGGCCGGCTCGGCTGCGCCGCGCAACGCACTGCGCCAGGCGGCCCGGGCGTCGTCGAGCAGCCCGACATGAAACAGTTCGAGGGCGATCTGGAGCATCGGGTTGGCGGCGACGGCGCGCGCCAGCGCCGGCGAAACGTCGGTCACGTCTTCGCACAGAGTGTAAGGGGCAGCGCTCCGGTCGGCGGCCAGAAAGCCGTAATAGTGCGGCTCGGCGGCCAGTTCGGCCAGCGCCGGGAGGCCGGCCGCGGCATCGATTTCGGCCAGCGCGCGGGCCCGGAAATAGCGCCATCTGGGGCTCGATCGCTCGTCGCCCGGCAGGCGGTCGATGGTCGCAATCACTTCGGCCCAGTTCCGCTCAGCCAACATCACCCGGGCCCGCCAGACGAGCAGCGAGGTGTCGGGGGCCGATCCCGCCGCGGCAGCGAGCGCCCGGTCGAGGCGATCGATGGCATCCGGGGCGAGGCGCAAGGCGCGGTAGAGCGCCAGATTCTGCTGGAGTCTCGCCTGCGCGGCAGGATCAAGGTGTGGGCCGGCGGCGAGCGCTGGCCACAGGGCGAGCGCCTGGTCGACATCGTCGCGGATCAGCCGCGCCAGGCCCCATTCGACGATCTCTAAGGCTTGTGGAGCAGCGGGCCATTTGCCGCTTTGGCGCAATCCTTCCTGCGGCCGAAGGGCCACCGCCAGCCGGCGCTCGGCCCACGGCCGGTGGCTGTCATCCAGGTCGCGCGCCAGTTGCGCGGCGAGCGCCGGGTGGCCGCCGTCGAGGGCGAGCAAAAAGCGTGTCCAGAGCAGCTCGTCATCGATCCCCGGCCCCTGGCGCAGCCAGTTCCACAACGGATCGCACGCCGCCGGGTGCGGCGCACCGCGGCGCCACAAGGCCCGGGCCCGGTCGGCGAGATCTTGCGGCGCGCCGGGGAGGCGGGTTTTGGCCATAAGGACGGCGCATTGCACTTCCGGGTCGGTTTCGGCGGTGCCGTAACGGAGCAGCGCGGCGTCGTCGCCAGCGGCGGCGAGCGCCCGCAGCCATTGCCGTTGCAGCCGCCGGTGGAACGGCCAGCCGGAATAACGATCGAGCCAGGCGGCCATTTCATCGGCCGGCACCAACAGCGGCGTCTGGCGCCGGCGTTCGGCTTCGAGCCACGGCCGCAGGGGGTAATCGCCGAGCCCGTCCTCGGCCTCGGCAACGGCCGTCCAGTCGCGGCGCGCCGCGGCGTGCCATGCAGCCCGGAACAACTCGCGCTGTGCGAGGCGTGTGTTGTCGGTCTGCACCGGGGCCGCTGCGTCAGCGGCGCCGGGAACCAGAAAGCCCGACAACACCATCAGGCGGCAGAACCGGTTCAGCAGAACGACTGGGCGCATGACGGCTAAGATAGACAAGCGATCGATCCTGTGCAACCTGCGAAAATGACCATACCACTCCGTCACCGGTTTTAACGATGATCCTTTCGGCCGCGGTTTTCTTGCTCTTTGGCGGCGCGCTGGCCGGGGTCGCCGCCGGCCTGCTCGGCATCGGCGGCGGCTTGATCCTGGTGCCGTTGTTGCATTGGGTACTGATCGCCGCCGGTGTCGATGCGGCGCCGGCGATGGTGATGGCGGTGGCCACGGCATTGGCCACCATGCCGCTGACCGCGGCGAGCGCCATCGCCGCCCACCAAAGGCGCGGCGCGGTCGATTGGCGGCTTGTCCGGCGCCTCGCGCCGTGGATCGCCGCCGGTGCGCTGGCCGGCAGCCTGCTGGCCGCCTGGCTCGGCGGCGAGGTGCTGCGCCGGCTGTTCGCCGTGTTTGCCCTGACCATGGCCTGGCGTCTGTGGCGCGGCGGCACGGCTCGGGAATTTGCACCGTCACTGCCGGGTCCGGTGGCGGCGGCGATCAGTTTCGGCATCGGCACCTTGTCGGCGATGCTCGGCATCGGCGGCGGCTCGATGACGGTCCCCTGGCTGCACCACCGCGGCCTGGCGATGGCCCGGGCGGTGGCGGCCGGCTCGGCGCTGGGTTATCCGCTGGCGCTGACCGGGAGCGTGGGGTATCTCGCCGGCGGGCGGGGTTTCGAGGCGCCGGTGCCGCACCTCGGTTATGTGTACTGGCCCGGCCTGCTGCTGGTCGCGCTGGCCACCATCGTCACCGCGCCCTGGGGGGTGCGATTGGCGCACCATCTGCCAGGCAGGCAGGTGGCGCTGGTCTTTGCCGGATTTTTGCTGGCCGTCGCGGTGAAGTTTGCGTGGTAGGCGGCTCAGGCGCAGAGTGTCACTGGTTCGGGAACATCTGATCCCGGCGCCGGCAGGGCCGGCAGTTCGATTTCGGCGGTCAGCGGGCAATGGTCGGAGCACGGCAGATCGAGGACCGCGGCGCGCCGGACATGGATCGTCGGTGACGTGAGGATATGGTCGAGCGCCCGTTTCGGCCGCCAGCTCGGGAAGGTGTGCAGCCGGTGGGACGGTGCCAGGAGCCCGGACGCGGCCTGGAATGCCGACATTTCCCGGCTGTCGAGATCGCAGTTGAAGTCGCCCATCAGCAGCACGTGCCGGCTGCCGGCGACGATCTCGGCGAGATAGGCGAGCTGCAAGCCACGGGCCCGGCGGCCGAGCGCCAGATGGACGTTGACGACCAGCAATTCTTCGGCCGGCAAGGCCCCGGCGCCGAGCTTGAGGCGCACGGCCAGCGCCCCGCGGCCCGGAATTGCACCTGGCAGGCGGTGTTCCTCGATGGCCACCGGCGGCACATGGCTGAGCAGGCCGTTGCCGACCCGCGCCAGGCCGCTGACCTTGCGGTTGGTCTGTTGGTGCCAGTGGGCGAAGCCGCCGTGCCGGGCGAGGAAGCGGGTCTGGTTCAGGTAGCCGGAGCGCAGGCTGCCGCCGTCGGCCTCCTGCAAGGCGACCAGATCGTAGCCGGCGATGCGGCGGGCAATGGTTTCGAGGGCGCTGACCCGCGAGCCGACGGGCATCACCTGGCGCCAACTGTGGGTCACGTACTGCCGGTAGTTGCGCGTCGGGGTCGCCGCCTGGATGTTGTAACTGAGCACCTTCCAGACGGCCGGTGCCAGGGAGGCCGCAGCCTCAGGTGCCATGGCCGGCACGACCGGTATGGAAGGCGTCGCGGCCGGCGCGGGCGGCCAGTGGTCGGCGGCCGGTGCAGTGAAATTGGCGGTCTTCATTCGGCCGGGGCTGCGGCGAGCCCCCGGCGGTCGCGTTCACGGGCGATCAGCCAATCGGCGATGCGCAACATGTCGTTGTAGGTGGTCAGCGCGCCGCCGGCGGCGATCCGGTAGCGGCCGGCGACGACCAGGCTCGGTGTGCCGGTGATCCCCCAGCGCGCTACCTGCTGCTGGCTCTGCCGGAGCCGGGTTTCGACGGTGAACGATTTGGCCGTGGACAGGAACCGGTCCTGGTCGATGCCGTGTTCGGCGACAAATCCGGCAATAGCCTCGATTGTGCCGAGCGGCCGATGTTCGTCGTGCAGGGCCTTGAAAATCGCCCCGTGGACCGCTTCGGACTTGCCCATCGCTTCGAGCGTCAGGTAGGCGCGGGCGAAAGGTTCCCAACTGCGGTTGAACACCGCCGGCGTGCGCTTGAACTCGACATCGGCCGGCAGTGCCTCGTGCCAGGGGGTGATAAAGGGCTGGAAGGCATTGCAGTGTGGGCAGGCGTAGCTGAAGATTTCATTGACGCTGATTTTGTCGCCGGTCTCTTCGTCGGCGCCGGGGATCGTGTAGTAATGGCTGCCCTCGTGCCAGTCCTGGGCCCACAGCGCCGGGGCTGGGGCGAGCAGGGCGAGCAAAAAAAACAAACGTAAACCGGATGACAGCATGCCGTTCCTCCGCTGGAGATCGATTGGGCGGGCCCGTAAGCCCGCCCGTTTCAGGTTCAAGACCGTATCAGACCGTTCGGGCTCGCATCGGTTCAGCGGGCCGCTGATTCGACGGCGTGCAGCCCTTGCAGGTAGCTCGCCACGGCGGCGATATCGCGGTTGTCCAGGGACTTTGCGGCGAGCGCCATCTGCAGGCTGTGCGGGTCGCCGCCGCCGTTGACCTGGCCGGAACGGTAGCGCTCGAGGCGAGATTGCAGGTAGGCCGCGTGCTGCCCGGCCAACGCCGGGTAGCCGGCCGGCGGGTTGCCGCCGCCGTAAGGGCCGTGGCAGCCGGCGCAGGCCGGAACGCCGGCTTCGGGCCGGCCGAAGTGATAGACCCGGCTCCCCGTATCCACCAGGTTCGGGTCGGTGGTGCCCGGCTGGCGCGTCTGCGCAGCGTACCAGGCCGCGATATCGGCAATATCCTGATCGCTGAGGCCGATCACGATACCGAGCATCTCGACGACCTGCCGCCGTTCGTCGCGGATCAGCCTGGTCTGGCGGGCGATGTAGTCGGCGGACAGACCGGCGAGTTTGGGCCACTGGGCGACGATGCTGTTGCCGTCGATGCCGTGGCAGGCGGCGCAGACCGCGGCTTTTTCGCGGCCGGCCTGGGGATCGCCGGGGGCGGTCGCCGGTTCGGCACCCGAGGCCTGTAAGGCGAGCGACAGCAAGGTCGAACTGAAGATCAATCGGACAAAGGCTTTCATAGTGCGGTCACTCCGCCGGCTCGAAAAGTGCGTATTATCCCCGCCTTGCGACCCGGATGCCAGCCGACGAGCAGCCACCGTGCCTTCCCGCCACGCCTTATCCAACCCCAATCGCATCGCCGCCGCCCGGCTCGCGCCGTTTGCCGCCGCCCGCTTTGTGACCGCGGCAGCGAGTCTCGATCAATTGCCGCCCGAGCGCGGCTTGGAAGTCGCGTTCGCCGGGCGCTCGAACGCCGGCAAGTCGAGTGTCATCAACCGCCTGACCGGGCGCCGGGCACTGGCCAGAACCAGCCGGACACCGGGCCGGACGCAGCAGATCGTGGTCTTCGAACTCGACGCGGCGCGGCGCCTTGTCGATCTGCCGGGTTACGGCTACGCCCGCGTGCCGGAGGCGGTGCGCGCCCGATGGGGGCGCGTCATCGAGCGCTATCTGACGACCCGCCGGTGCCTTGCCGGCATCGTCGTCGTGATGGATGCGCGCCACCCGTTCACCGCCCTCGATCTCGAGATGCTGGCCTTTTGCGCCGCCGCCGGCCGGCCGACGCTGATTCTGCTGAACAAATGCGATAAATTGTCGAACAACGCGGCGCAGGCGGCGCTGGCCGCGGCGCAGAAGCGGGCGCCGGAAGCTGCGGTTGCGTTGTTTTCGGCCGCCACCGGGCGCGGCCTGGAAACCCTGGTCGCGACCCTCGAAGGCTGGCTCGATCTGCCCGGCGCGATAAAATGAATATTTGCTAAGCCCCGCCGCTCGGATTAAAGACCATGACACTCGCCTTCCCCGGCCAGCATTACCCCGCCACACGGATGCGCCGCCTGCGCGCCACGCCGTTTGCCCGTGCGCTGCAGCGCGAAGCACACCTCGCCGCCTCTGACCTGATCTGGCCGGTGTTCGTCTGCCCCGGCGAGAAACAAAGGCAGGCCGTAGCGTCGATGCCGGGCGTCGAACGGCTCAGCATCGACTTGCTGGTTGCCGCATCAGGTGAGGCGGTGGACCTCGGCATCCCGGCGATCGCGCTGTTTCCGGTGATCAACGCCGCCGACAAGACGGCGGACGGGCGCGCCGCGTGGGACGAGAAGGGCCTGGTGCCGCGGGCGGTCAAGGCGCTGAAAACGGCGCATCCCGGTCTCGGCGTGATCTGCGACGTGGCGCTCGATCCCTATACCAGCCACGGCCAGGACGGCATCCTCGACGAGCGCACCGGCACCATCTTGAACGATGTCACGGTCGAGGCCCTGGTGCGCCAGGCCAAGGTTCAGGCCGCCGCCGGCGCCGATGTCGTCGCCCCGTCGGACATGATGGACGGGCGCATCGGGGCGATCCGCCGGGCGCTCGAAGCGGACGGGTTTCACCAGACGCTGATCCTGGCCTATGCCGCCAAATATGCCTCGGCCTTTTACGGCCCGTTCCGCGACGCAGTGGGTTCGGCGGCGCAGCTTGGCGGCGCCGGCAAGGAAACCTACCAGATGGACCCGGCCAACGGCGACGAAGCGTTGCGCGAGGTCGCGCTCGATATCGCCGAAGGCGCCGATTTCGTGATGGTCAAACCCGGGCTGCCTTATCTCGATATCGTCTGGCGCGTCAAACGGCAGTTCGGGATGCCGACCGCGGTCTATCAGGTCAGCGGCGAATACGCCATGCTCAAGGCTGCCGCGGCGAACGGCTGGCTCGACGAACGCAAAACCGTGTGCGAAGCGCTGCTCGCGATGCGCCGTGCCGGCGCCGATGCGATCCTCACCTACTATGCCCTTGATGCTGCCCGGTGGCTGAGAGAAACGGCCCCCGGGTGACGCGGCGCCCGGCCCGCCTCGACCTCGCGCTGTTCGGAGATCCGGTCGAACACAGCCTGTCGCCGCGTATCCACCAGGCGTTCGGCGCGGCGCTGGGGATCGAAGTCCACTACCGGCTGATCCGCGTCGCCGCCGTCGACCTGGCCGCGGCGCTGGCCGATTTTTACGTCGCCGCTGGCCACGGCGCCAATCTGACCTTGCCGCACAAACAGGCGGCGGTCGGCGCCTGCCGGCGGTTACTGGCCTCGGGACGGGCGGCCGGCGTCGTCAACACCCTGGTCCGCGGCCCGGCGGGCTGGAGCGGCGCCAATACCGACGGCCTGGGCTTGTGCCGCGACCTTCGCCGCCTGCTGCCCGGCGGTCTGCGCGGCCGCCGGGTGCTCGTGCTCGGGGCCGGCGGCGCCGCCGCCGGCATCGTTCCTGCCCTGCTCGCCGCCGGTGCCGGGCCGCTCGCTATCGTCAACCGGACCGCACCGCGGGCCGCCGAACTTGCCGCCCGCTTCGCCGGCCGGGTCTGGGCGATCGCCGCCGGTGAGGTCTATCCCGAAACCGGCGGTAAACCGTTTGTCCCAAGTCTGCTGATCAACGCGACATCAGCCGGCCACGACGGAACCCTGCCGGCGCTGCTCGCCTCCCCCGCCGTCAGCTCGGCATTGCCCGGGTGTGAACTGGCCTATGACTTGAGTTACGGCGCCGCCGCCCGGCCGTTCGTGCACTGGGCCGGCGAACGGGGCATCGCGGCGAGCGACGGCCTGGGAATGCTGGTCGAACAGGCCGCTGCGGCGTTCAGGCTGTGGAGCGGCCGGCGGCCGGACCCCCGGCCGGTGCTCGCCGGGCTTAGCCTGACTTCCGCTATTCACCTCTGATTTTTTCCCTTCCAGACGCGCCCACCCTCTCTCTATTTTTTGTCATTCCGGACGCGCCCGCGGCAGCCTGCCCTCGACCCCGATCGGGGGCGGGAATGACGAAAGGGGATGGTTTGCCTCTTTCGCCTGTCTGCCGTGCCGGCACAGGCAGGCGGGAATGACAAAGAACGAAGAACGAAGAACGACTCAGTTGGGCCGAAAGCGGGGAAAGAAGGCGCTCAGTGCCTTGGCGATTTCGGCCGCGCCTTGGATCGCCAGGAGCAGGGCGGTCAGCGGGATCAACGATTTGAGCAGATACAAGCCGGGCAGGCCGCCGGCTTCCGGCGAGGATTCGCGCACCGCCCAGGCGGCGCCGGCGTAACCCCAGCCGGCATACAGCAGCCAGAAACACAGCGGCAGCAGAAACAACAAGGTGCCGGCGAGATTGACCGCGGCGCGGCCCCGCTCGCCGAATTTCTGGTAGAACACATCGACCCGGACGTGTTCGTCGCGGCCGAGGGTCCAGCCGGTGGCGAGGAGGAAAGCCGCGGCGTTGAGCCACACGCCGCTTTCTTGCAGTGCGATGCCGCCGCGGCTGAACAAATAACGCAATACGACGACGGTGAACACCAACGCGGCGGCGGCCAGGAGCAATCCCGCCGCCAGGTGTCCGAGCCCGGTGCCCAGCCGTTCGAGGGCCGGCACGAAGGCTGGGCGAGGCGCCTTCAGCTCCTGTGACACCGCCGAACGACCGGTGAGCCGTGCCCGGCGGCGCTCACCATTCCTTCAGTTTCCACATCACCGGCCGGATCGGGCCGTCGCGCTCCTTGTCGGCGCGGCTTTGCACCTGGCCGTCGCCGTCGGTATCAAACAAGTAATACGGCGGCCCCTTTTCGGGGATCACCTTGATCATGTAAACCCGGCCTTCGAGCGAGTACTCCTCGATCGTCTGGCCCTGCTCCTTGCGGATGCGCACCGACGGCTGCAATTCCTCTTCCTGGACCTTGGGCGGCAGCGGCGGAGCGCCTTCGATGGTGGGGGTTTCGGTGGCGGGCAGCGGCGGCGGCGGCGGCGCTTCCGGGGCGCGCGGGCGCTGTGTTTGTGCGAGGGCCGGGGCGCCCCACAAAACGGCGAGCAGGACCGCGGCGGCGGCATGGAGTGTCGCGGTGGGCAATGTCGGGTGTTTGGCGTTCATGGGCTTCATCCTTCAGACCGGTCGGTTCCCTGACTGCTGGCACATTCGCTATGATGCGATCACAAACATGCGGCCTGCCGCCTAGGATAGCAAATTCACGATGAACGAACCCGAACATCCGACGCTTTATCTGATCGACGGTTCGTCATATTTCCATCGAGCCTACCACGCCCTGCCGCCGCTCACCACGCGGGCCGGCGAGCCGACCGGCGCGCTGCTCGGCGTTGCCAACATGGTGCGCCGGCTGCTCAACGAGTCGCACCCCGAGTATCTCGCCGTGGTCTTCGACGCCCGCGGCAAGAATTTCCGCCACCGTTTGTACCCGGCCTACAAGGCCAACCGCCCGCCGCTGCCTGCCGAGTTGGCGGCCCAGTTCAAACCGCTGACCGAACTGCTCGAAGCGCTTGGCATCCCGCTGTTGCAGATTCCCGATGTCGAAGCCGACGACGTCATCGCGACGCTCGCCAAAAAGGCCGGGGAGGCCGGTTGGCGGTGCGTGATCTCGGCCAGCGACAAGGATCTGGCGCAACTGGTCGATGACCGCGTCGTGCTCATCGACACGATGAGCAACCGGCGTTACGATGCCGCCGGCGTGCGCCGGCGTTTCGGCGTCGAACCGGGCCAGATCGGCGACTACCTGGCACTGGTCGGCGACAGCAGCGACAACATCCCCGGCGTTCCCGGCATCGGCCCGAAAACCGCCGCCAAGCTGCTCGAAAAATACCATGACCTCGACCAGCTTTTAGCCTCGCGTGACGCGCTCGGCGACAAACTGGCGGCCAGATTCGAGGCCGCCCAACACCTGCCGCTCAGCCGGCAGTTGGTCCGCCTGCGCGACGACCTTGAACTCGATGTCGCGCCCGCTGATCTCAAACGGCAGCCGGCAAAGAGCGCCGAGCTTCGCGCCCTACTCGAAAGGTTCGAGTTCAGGCAGTGGCTGGACGAAGTCGGTGGGCAAGGCGCCGCGGCGCCGGCGGCCGGTCGCACCGCGGTCGAAGTCGGCACCCCGCACTATCGCGCGATCCGCGACCGCCGGGCGTTCGAGACGCTGCTCGCCGAACTTGCCCGGCAGGAGGCGTTCGTCTTCGATCTCGAGACCACCAGCCTGAACGTCCTCGACGCCGAGATCGTCGGCATCGCGCTGGCCTTGGAGCCGGACAGCGGCATCTACATTCCGCTCGCCCACGAGGGGCCGGGTGCCGCGCCGCAACTCGACCGGGACGAGGTGCTCGCTCGCCTGAAACCGCTTTTCGAAAGCGCCAAGCCGGCCAAGATCGGCCAGAATCTGAAATACGACCTCAACGTGCTGCACCGCGCCGGCATCCGGCTGGCCGGCATCGCCGACGACACGATGCTCGAATCGTATGTGCTGAACAGCACCATAACGCGCCACGACATGGACGCCCTGGCCCGCCATTACCTGCACCGCCGGACGATCACCTACGAGGAGGTCGCTGGCAAGGGGGCGCGGCAGATCCCGTTCGCCCAGGTCGCGGTCGAGCGGGCCACCGAATACGCCGCCGAAGACGCCGAGGTGACCTACGCGCTGCACCGGTACCTGGCGCCCCGGCTGGCGGCTCTGCCCGGCCCGGCGCGGGTTTACCGCGAGATCGAGATGCCGCTTGTGCCCGTGCTGGCGGCGATGGAACGCTCTGGTGTGC
The DNA here is from genome assembly GCA_039794245.1 of Candidatus Jinrbaksania sp. Lineage (GTDB taxonomy): Bacteria > Pseudomonadota > Gammaproteobacteria > Xanthomonadales > Wenzhouxiangellaceae > DAITQM01. The sequence goes on along the minus strand of JBDIVS010000002.1, from coordinate 124,577 downwards.
TGGTCGATCGCGACCGCCTTACGGCTTATTCCCGGGAACTGGAAAAGCGGCTCTATGCGCTGGAACAGAAAGCTTACGAGGTGGCCGGCGCGCCGTTCAACCTCGGTTCGCCGAAGCAACTCGGCGAGGTGCTGTTCGAGCGCCTCAAGCTCGAGGTGATCGCCAAAACCCCGGGCGGCCAGCCGGCCACCGGCGAAGAGGTGCTGCAGGAACTGGCCGGCCGCCATCCGCTGCCCGGCCTTTTGCTCGAACACCGCGCCCTGGCCAAGCTCAAAAACACCTACACCGACCGCCTGGTCGACGAGATTCACCCCGTAACCGGGCGGGTCCACACCTCGTTCCACCAGGCGGTCGCCGCCACCGGCCGGCTGTCGTCATCGCAGCCCAATCTGCAGAATATTCCGGCGCGCACCGAGGAAGGCCGCCGCATTCGCAAAGCGTTCATCGCCCCGCCCGGCAAGCGGCTACTGGCCCTCGATTATTCCCAGATCGAGCTGCGCATCATGGCCCACCTGTCCGGCGACGAGGGGCTGCTCGCGGCGTTCCACAACGGCGCCGATATCCACCGTGCGACCGCGGCGGAAGTCTTCGGTGTGCCCCAGGACAAAGTCAGCGGCGAGCAGCGGCGGGCGGCCAAGGCGATCAATTTCGGCCTGATGTACGGCATGTCGGCATTTGGCCTGGCGCGCCAGCTTGGGATCGAACAGGACGCCGCGAAAACCTGGATGGCGACCTATTTCGAGCGCTACCCTGGTGTCCGGCGCTTCATGGAGCAGATCCGCCGCCAGGCGCGCGAGCAGGGCTACGTCGAAACCCTGTTCGGCCGCCGGTTGTGGCTGAGCGACATCGCCTCGCGCAACCCGGCGCGCCGCCAGGCGGCCGAGCGCGCCGCCGTCAACGCCCCGATGCAGGGCACCGCCGCGGACATCATCAAACGGGCGATGATCACCACCGCCGACTGGCTGGCCGAATCCGGGGCCGACGCGGCGCTGGTCTTGCAGGTGCACGACGAGCTGGTGCTAGAAGTCGGCGTCCCGGACCTGCCCACGGTCCGCGACCGGGTCGCCGCCCTGATGCGCGGCGCCGCCGAGCTTGCCGTGCCGCTCGATGTCGATGCCGGTGACGGCGCCGACTGGGAAGCGGCGCATTGAGCGATGAAGATCAGTCCTGAGCAAGCCTGCCGGGGGCTTGTCAGACCCTGCAAAGTCCGGCCCGGACCCCGGATTATGCTTTGCTAATCAAGCACTTAGGCGCTCGATTCGCGGGCAAGCCAGCCCGGGCTTGCGGGAGCGGGACGATTCTGGGCCCGCCGCCGGCAAAAAGTCAGCCGGCGGTGTGAACTTTTGCCGGGTACCCCGGTCATATATCATGCCGACGCCAGTCGGCATGGGTCTGTTCCCCTCCCTAGACAGACCCGAACCGGATTCGGTCAGTCCCCCCAACGCCGAATCCCATTTTGACCCCGGGAGTCCCCCTACTCCCGGGGTTTTTTTATTTTGTAGTCCCCTCGCCGGCAAACCATCCCTGGTTTGCAGACCGCTTATCCCGCGACGCCGCTTATCCCCGCCCGAAGGTCTTGGCCTTCGGCCGCGGCCGGAAAAAGACCCCCAGCGCATAGGTCGCCCAGGCGAAGACGATACCGAACAGAAAACCGAGGGCGATGCCGGCCCAGTCGCGCCAGTTGGCGGTGGGGGTGATTTCGCCGACCAGCAGCAAAAGATCGTCGCTGCGCCAGCGCAGCGTATCGTGACCCAGAAAGAAAGCCTGACCGAGCTGCGAGGCGGCGATCGAACCGAGTTCGTAAAAATCGCCGAGCAGGGATACGAAAGGCGCGATGACCAAAGGCAGCGCCAGCCCGATGCCGAGGTGCTGCATCGCCGATGGCCAGGGCCGGTTCAGCATCGCGTGGAACAGCGGGATGCCCGGGTAGATGGTCAGCAGGTACGGGGCATAGACCGTCGCGACATAGATCCAGTCGCTGCCGCGGGTGTCGAAATCGACCAGTTGCCCGGCATACTCGGAACCGACCACGACGTAGGGGAAATAATCCTGCAGCCAGGCGGCGCCGTATTCCGGGCTGATTTCGAGCCGGCTGACTTCGCCGCCGGCCAGCAGGCAGCCCCAGGCGTGCATCAGCTCGTGCAGCGGCACGTAAATCCACCAGGCCGCGACCAGCCCGGCGAACATCATCACCAGCCAGGTGACATGAAAGTCCGAGGTCAACGCCTGGAGCAGTCTGAGATAATCGAACCACGGCCGGGACCAGAAGCCGCCTTGCTCTTTCATCGCACCCCTCGACAGTACCGGCGGGGCGGACGGGCCGCTGCGCCGGATCGGCGAAAACGACAGGGCACTCCCGCTACCCGGGGCGTATCCCGGAACGGCCATCGCCGCCGCCCGGTTCGCGCCGCCCCGCTGTAAAGCGTGCCCCCGAACGTCAATCCGGCGCCGGATCGCAGGTCACGGCGCAGAATCGACGGGCATCCTCGCTCCACTCCGGAGCGCCCAGCAGCGCTTCCGGCACCTCTTCGGGTGTCAGTACGACTTGCCACAGGGCACCATGCGCCTCGTTCATGAAGCGCTCGGCGATACTGTAGCGCAATAGCTCCAAACAGCGATCATAGTAACCGGCGGTGTTGACGAGCACAATCGGGCCGGAAAAAAGCCCGAGCCGCTTGAGCGTCATCGCCTCGAACAGTTCCTCGAACGTGCCGCAGCCGCCGGGCAGGCAGACCACCGCGTCCGAGCCGTCGAGCATCAGGCGCTTTCTGGTGTGCAGGTCAGCGACCACGGTCAGCCGGCTCAGACCCGTATGGCCGGCCTCCATCTCCTGCAGAAAATCGGGGATCACGCCCTCGACGTGCGCCCCGCGGGCCAGTGCCGCGTCGGCCATCGCCCCCATCAGGCCGTGTCGGCCACCGCCGTAAACGATGTCCAGGCCGTGCTCGGCGAGCACCGTGCCCAAGGCGCTTGCGGCGGCGTAGAAGTGCGCCGCTAGCCCCTGGCTGGACGCAGCGTAGACCGTTACGCGGCGGATCGGCATGGTCCCTTCAGGTTAAGATGAAAAACAATGATTGTAACAAGCCCGGCAGGTGTGGCGTGCTCAGTATTCGGCTGATCTGGATCAACGGCGCGGTGTTCGCGCTGCAATGGTTGATGCCGCGGCCGATGTTCGCGTGGTTCGCGCTGTGGCCGCCCATCGGCTTCGGCCCGGCCGGCGCCGGCGATGCTGTGCCGTGGGCCGGCTCGTTCGCCCCCTGGCAGCTTCTGAGCTACGGTTTTCTGCACGGATCGCTCACCCATCTGGCGTTCAATATGTGGGCGCTTTACATGTTCGGCCCGGCGATCGAATACGCTTTCGGGCGCCGGCGGTTTTTGATGTATTACCTGGTGTGCGCCGCCGGCGCCGGGCTTATACAGTTGGTCGTTGCCACCGCGAGCGGCCAATATTATCCGACGGTCGGCGCCTCCGGGGCGATCTTCGGGCTGTTGCTCGCCTTCGGGCTGATGTTCCCGAACCGGATGGTCATGCTGATCTTTCCGCCGATTCCGATGAAAGCGAAATGGTTCGTTCTGGTCATTGGCGGGCTCGAACTTTTGATGGGGGTCACCGGGACGATGCCGCAGGTCGCCCATTTCGCCCACCTCGGCGGCATGCTGTTCGGGTTTGCGCTGCTTTGGAAATGGAGCGTCCGGTGACCTGCCGGGAATAAAGTTCCGATCATGCCCAGCAGTGACGTGACGGTTGTGTTACATTGACGCTACCCTGGATGGCGTTCGGTGTTCTACCCAGTGCGTCGGCTCTACGGAATTACGCTGACGGTGCTGATCGCCTTGGCGGCGGCTTCGTGTCAGGGCGATTCCGCGCCGGATAACAGCCGGCTGTTGCAAGCCTTCCGCAACGGCGACGTTGGCGTATGGGTGACCGGCCGCGGCACCGTGACCCAGATACTCGGCGACGAAACGCAGGACGGCCGGACCCACCAGAGGTTCAATGTCGAAATCGATTCCGAGCTGCGCCTGCTTGTGGCGCACCGCGTCGGCGAAGCCGGGCGGGTGCCGGTCAAGGAAGGCGACAAAGTCACTTTCCGCGGCCGCTACGAATTCAACGCCTCGGGCGGCACGGTGACCACAGGCCGCCTTGGCGAGACCGAGACCGCCGTCGGCTGGGTCGAACACCGTGGCAAACAATACGACTGACCCGGTTCTTTCTGCCATAGCCCCGCGCGAACGATCGGAAGCCCGGCGGCGAACCGCCGCCGGGTCGCCTTCCTGCGGTGCTCAGTTGTAGTTCAGGCGGAAGAAATCAAAGCGTTTCTCAGGGCCCGGCGGGTCGGTGCCGAGTACCACCGTCACCGTGAACCTGTGATCGGTGATCGAGTAAAACTGAATCGTAAAAGGATTGAACAAAAGTGGGGAGAGAAAACAGCTTGTCGGCAGACCGGCGCTGTTCTCACCCAACTGGAACCGGCACGTGAATTCGAACGTTTCCGGAAACGGCAGTCCGGTGTCCGTCCTCGTTAGCGCAGCCGGGAAGCTCACTTCAAGGAACCGGGTACCCGGTTCCTGGCCCGACTCGATTTCCGTCACGCGCCGTTCGCCGATCGCGACCACTCCGGCAATCCCATCGCTGATGCTCGGCCCGCCATCGAGTTCGGCGGCGACCCAGGTGCCCGCCAGATCCGGCAATTGTTCGAGCGGCTGATTGGGATCGAACGCCGGCGCTTCGACGCCCCAGGTCTGGGGAGCGATCGCTATCGCCTCGCCACCGTCAATACGGAACGTGGCTTTGCTGCGCTCCAAAAAGTCGAATACGATACGGCCCACTTCTTCCGTTTCTGCTGCCGGCGCCGGATTGCCCGGCAGGCAGTCCAGGATACAGCCGCCGCCGGTCGTCCGGATCAGCGGGCTATCCAGGGTCCAGCCAAACTGAAACTCGGTCTGTTCAAAAAAACTCGGAAACAGCTCGCCGCCGAAGCTCAACCAGACATCATCGCCGTTCTGGTCGGCGCCGAAATAAACTCCGCGCAGCACGCCGTTTTGGATCTCGATCACGAAACGGGCCGAACCCTCGCCGGCCGTCGTCCAGGTGCCGGTTTTCGGGAACGGATTGAAAAACCGGTCGCCGGCAGACGGCGAGCCTGAGACTTGGAGCGTTGCCAGCTCCGTGGCCTCGTTGAAGATCGCCTGGGCGCCGGGATTGCCGGCACCGTCCCAGCGCGGGTCTGTGAAGGGGTTGACCTGATGAGCCCGCAACGACAGCAGACAGCACTGGTCGTTGGCGTGTGGCCAATCCGCCCTGTCGTTCGAGCCACTGAAACAGCGGAAAACCTTGAAGTCACCGGGAACCCAGATGCAGGCCCACGGGGTATCGCTTTTATGACTGCGGATCGTTACCGTACACTTCGTCTGACCCTGAGCCAGGTGACACGGGTTGTCGGGCGAAAAGAGCACGCCGCGAGGGGTTTGCGCCACCGCCTGGGGCAGGCCGGCGAGCGAGAAAAGCACCGTGAACAGGGAAATGAATACAAGACGGGTAGTCATAGTGATTCCTCCTCAGGCGCAGCCGTTATAGCATGACGCGCGAGTTTCTTTGAACCCGGCCGATCTTCACCCCGGTGCCAAATAACCGGCGGGGGTGCTTCGGCCAGGTGGTTTGCCGGTTCATTCCTCGTGCCGCTCAGCCGCCCAGGCTTCGAGCCAGGCCGCCCGCTCGGCGGCCATGCCGGCGGCCCGCCCCTCGTCGATCGCCGCCGCGACGGATAAGCCTGAGTCGATCCGGTGCATGGCCCACAGCGTTCCGGCGCGATTGCCGCTGGCGCAATAGACCAGAACCTGGGCTTGTGGATCGGCGGCGAGCAGGCGGCTGAATTCGGCGAGCGTCGCCTCGTCGGGCAAGGTGCGGCCGACCGGCAATGAGTGGTAGTCGAGGCCGGCTGCCACCGCGGCTTCGGCCTCGTCGGCGGTGCCTTCCTGTTCCAGACGCAGGTCGATCACGGTGGTAAACCCTTGATCGGCCAGCGCGGTGAAGTGTTGCGGCGCGGGGGCGCTGGAGGTCGCGACCCGGGCGCTCGCCCGGTTATAGCGGGCGGGCGAACTGAAATCGCTGGCGAACGGCACTTCCCCGGCCGCCTGGGCCGCGGCCAGCAAGAAAGACAAAGACAACAATCGCATTCGCATGGGGTACCTCCTAAACAAAATGAGACACCGCTGCATACATAAAATTTTCCCTCCCTGCATCTTTTCGAGCCTTACCTAGTAAACGCGAAAATCCGCCCCCACCCCAGCCCCCCGCGAGCGGCGGAGGGTGTGGGGGCGCGGGCGGAGCGCCAAGAGATTGATTACTTTCCGTCATTTCCCTATACCCAACAGTTGCATAAATTATGCTCGGATTGTAACTACTCACCCGATTGGATATCGAGTTGACCAGAGAGCGCCATTTGGATAGCGACCAGAGGATTGTATCCCTTTGGTTGTGGGAGCGACGCAAGCGTCGCTCCCACAAGGCCGCTGCGTCTGACGGGCAGGCTCAGTCGGCGCGCAACGCCTCGCGACGCCGCCAGCCGAACCAGCCGAGCCAGCCGAGCAGCAGGCTCAGCAGGCCGAGGCCCCAGGCATTCAGGCCGGGCACCGCGACCGGGGGGATGGCCACGGTGCTGCGGCCAAACACCACATAGCTGCTGCCGGCAGTACTGTTGCCATTCGGGTCGGCTTGGTTAGCCCCGACGATCAGATCGCCGATGCCATCGCCATTGATATCCCCGGCGGCACTGACCGAGTTGCCGGAGCGGTCATTCGCCGCCGCGCCATCAAGGCGGAAGCCATCGCTGCCGCTTAAGCTGGAAAGCGCCAGCGTCGGCGCAAACGGGCTGGTCTTGCCGAACACCACGTAGCTGCTGCCGGCGAAACTGTTGCCATTCGGGTCGGCGTCGGCGGCCCCAACGATCAGGTCGCCGATGCCATCGCCATTGATATCCCCGGCGGCACTGACCGAGTTGCCGGAGAAGTCATACGCCGCCGCGCCATCGAGGCGGAAGCCATCCGTACCCGTCAGGCTGGAAAGCGCCAGCGTGGCGGCAAATGGACTGCTCTTGCCGAACACCACATAGCTGCTGCCGGAATAGCTGCCATTCGGGTCGGCACCGATGGCCCCGACGATCAGATCGCCGATGCCATCGCCATTGATATCTCCGGCGGCGCTGACCGAGAAGCCGGAGAAGTCATCCGCCGCCACGCCATCGAGGCGGAAGCCATCGCTGCCGCTTAAGCTGGAAAGCGCCAGCGTCGGCCCAAACCCGGTGGTCTTGCCGAACACCACATAGCTGCTGCCGGAATCGGTGCCATTCGGGTCGGCGCGGAACGCCCCGACGATCAGATCGCCGATGCCATCGCCATTGATATCCCCGGCGGCGCTGACCGAGTAGCCGGAGAGGTCACCCGCCGCCGCGCCATCGAGGCGGAAGCCATCGCTGCCGTTCAACGCCGACAGCGCCAGCGTCGCCGCAAACGGGCTGGTCTTGCCGAACACCACATAGCTGCTGCCGGCGAAACTGTTGCCATTCGGGTCGGCGTCGGCGGCCCCAACGATCAGGTCGCCGATGCCATCGCCATTGATATCCCCGGCGGCGCTGACCGAGAAGCCGGAGAGGTCAGCCGCCGCCGCGCCATCGAGGCGGAAGCCATCGCTGCCGCTTAAGCTGGAAAGCGCCAGCGTCGGCCCAAAGGTGGTCTTGCCGAACACCACATAGCTGCTGCCGGAATTGGTGCCATTCGGGTCGGCGAGGTACGCCCCGACGATCAGATCGCCGATGCCATCGCCATTGATATCCCCGGCGGCGCTGACCGAGCGGCCGGAGCGGTCATACGCCGCCACGCCATCGAGGCGGAAACCATCGCTGCCGTTCAACGCCGACAGCGCCAGCGTCGCCGCAAACGGGCTGCTCTTGCCGAACACCACATAGCTGCTGCCGGCGAAACTGTTGCCATTCGGGTCGGCGCCGACAGCCCCGACGATCAGATCGCCGATCCCATCGCCATTGATATCTCCGGCGGCGCTGACCGAGAAGCCGGAGAAGTCATTCGCCGCCGCGCCATCGAGGCGGAAGCCATCGCTGCCGTTCAGACTGCCCAGTGCAATCACCGGCGGAAACGCCTGCGCCTTGGCGGCAGTGCTGATCGCGCCGCCGAGCAGCAGCGCCGAGACCATCAAGGCCAACGGGCGCTGCGCCAGGACCCCTGGGGACGCCGCCACTCGGCTAGACGATGTGATCGACAACGGGGACTTTGACATATCAAGATCTCCTCACAAGGTAGCTAAAGTGTGGCCCCGATGCGGCGCAGCGGCTCGCTGCTGCGCCGCGGCTAACTCCGAGGATTCCGGCAAATCATGCAGTCAATCAAAAAGTGTGATCGCCAGCGCCAAGGCTGGTAGTTTAACCGCCGAGGCAGCGCGTGGCAAGACGGTTTTATGTGGGGGCGACGAAATGGCTTTTGTGGGAGCGACACAAGCGTCGCTCCCACAAGGCCGCTGCGTCTGACGGGCAGGCTCAGTCGGCGCGCAACGCCTTGCGACGCCGCCAGCCGAACCAGCCGAGCAGCAGGCTCAGCAGGCCGAGGCCCCAGGCATTCAGGCCGGGCACTCACCTGCTTGGCCGTGAATCCCGGGAATTTATGCAACAGTTAGGTGAACCTGCCTACCCACCCATTCATTGTCCGCCCCGGTGAAAACCGGCGCATTCTCACGGTCTAAGAGCCGCTCTTGCCCGGCGCCGCAGTGCGACACCGCCGGCCACCATGAACATAACACCAAGCACCACCAACATACGCGGATCGAGCGCCGGGACGGCGGCCGGGCTGCCCCCGCTGCCGCCGGCGACAACGGCGGCCGGATCGAGGGTCGCCACTGCCGTCACCGGGCCGCCGACGCCACGGTTACCGCCCTGATAGATCCCGGCGACAAATATCCGGGCCAGCTCCGAGCTTGCAGCGCTGTCCACCGGGCCGCCGTTATCCTGAAACGGATAACCGCCGATCGGTTCCGGCACGCCGAGGACGCCGTTGTTAGAAACCCGGACATGGCGGTTCGTGAAATAGTGAAATTCGGTATTGCCCTTGTTGTCGAAGGCCGAGAGCGTCACGCCCTGGAACGGGAACACCGCTCCGCCACCGACACTGTTGGTAATCGTGAAATCGAATGCCCCGCCATTCAGGTCGATCAATCCCGCGGCGATGGCGGTACCGCCGTTGGCCACGCCGATAGCGTGATTATCGTACTGGAGGCCGTCGGTTTCCTTGAGAAAACCGTTACCGACAAAAGCCGAATGATCGCCCATCGGCGTCAGTCCTGCCACATTCCCGCTCCAGTCGAGGGCCACCGATTCCAGAGCGCCCTTGCCGCGCTGATACGTACTGCCGATCAACTGGTCGCCGATCGCACCGTGGGTGTCGCGAAAACCGCCGGCGAAGGCGTCGATGATGTCATCGCCGGGCGGTTTGTAAGTGACACCGATAATCCAGGACTGGCCTGCGTCGAGGCTGCGGAAATAATCGAGCCGCTTTTGATCGAAGTTATTGGTGCCGATGACGAATTCGCTGCCGCCGTTCAGCGTAAAACAGTCGGTCGAAGTATATTGATCCGTTGTCGAAGCCGGGATCTGCACTGTCGCCACCGTCCCGTTACCAAAGTTGTAACGCAGAACATTGACATTGAAATCCTTTATATAGGGCAGCACCGCATACGTCGGGCCGATGCACCAGTCGCCCAGCGCAAACAGCGCACCGCTGTCGGCATTGTTCACACTCGTACCGACGGTCACGCCGGTGAGACTCGTCTGAAGGTTTTTGACTTCGAGCACGTTGTTGTTCTGCCCGCTGTTCCATAAGCCGGCATACAGGAGCTCGTTGCTCCCGGCCCGGTAACCCAGTTTCAGTTCCAGTGCCAGGTTGTCTGAAACGGTGTCCAAACCGACCCAACCGGGGTTCAAGTCGCCGCCGGCGGCGGTGCCGGTAAACACGGTGACGGCAAGCGCCGCGGCAATCCAAACGCGCGTCATCGTCATATCTCCCATGACTCACCTCCGGCCAGTGGTGCCAGATCTTTCATGACCTGAATCGTTTCCGCAGCAAGTCGATCGAGATCGATCTCGTGCAGTAGCGCCAGATGCCGCGTCATATCGATTCCAAGTTCGGCAAACAATTCTTCCATCGCAATGCTCCAAGTTGTAGTTGGGTTATGCAGCCAGCATCCGGTGCTGGGCCTGGATCAGCCGGCGCAAACCTTGCCGCAGTTCACCGAGGCGCTCGGCGATCAACAGCGCCGTGGTCGGCAATACGACTGCGGCTTGGGCGTGCGCCGTCTCCAGGGCGGCCAGCGAACGGCGATAGACTTCGAGCGGCACTTCGGAAGCGACCATGGCCCTCTCCAGGCGCTGCACGAACGTTGCGGTCAGCGGCGGTAGCGCGCTGACTTCGTGGATGCCTATGCGGGCCAGCCCCAATGTCAGCGGCCAGGTATAACGGCGGTTATACAGGTCTTCCCGCCAGTCCTGCAAATCGTCGAGCAGCAGGCAGGAGAGCACGAAGGCGTCGATCGTCCGGCCGATGGCCTCTTCCAGATCGAGGCGTCCTTTGGCCCGCAGAACCGGATAAAAAACCAGCTTGAGCGGGGCACATTTCTGTTGGATCTTTTCAAAGTCCTCCGCGCCGTATTCGCCAAGCCGGGCGACGTGACGGTGCTCTTCCCAGGCGATGGCCTGGTAGGCATCCCGGTAAAGATCGCCGAGTCTTTCGCCCAGTTCCGGATCGGGGCCCACCAGGCGCTGCATCTCGAGGATGAATTCGAGATAGAACGTGTCGGCCACCGGCAGCAGATCGGCGCGGCCGGGATCGCAATCGAACTTGTTATCGACGATCTCATCGATCAGCAGCATGTGGGCGTTGCCCAACTGCATGATGTAGCCAAGCTCGAGCAACAGTTCTTTGTCCGGTTCGAGATCGACAGAGGCGGCGGCAAGGATTCTGGAAGCCGCGCCGTCGCGGGTCATGTTGTCGAGTTTCGGAAACCGCAACGCCCGCTCGATATCGCCGGCCAAAGGCTCGGCAAAGCGCTGCGTGAACTGCGCGAAGCGGGTCCGCGAATACGCCGCGGCTTCATCGAACGAATCGCGGATTTTGCGGTAGGTCATCCGGCGCAGCGGCGTTGCCTGGAAAAAGGCAGTCATTGGCGAGACGGCCGCTGTCATGTTGCACCCCACACGCGTCTGAACCGGCTCCAGGCCGCCGCCCCAAACACCAGGATCAGGAGCAGCAGGCCGGGCCTGCCGTAGGCCGGCACTTCGACGGGGGGGACAAGACCCGTGCCGCCCAGTTCAAAAGCCATCTCGAACCCGGAGTTGGGCGACCAGAAACCGGCCGGCGGCGCCGACGTCGAGCCGGCGATGCCGGCGCTCGTGCGGCCACCGGCATCGGGATCACCGAGCGCCCAGAACCAATCCAGCGCCCCGCCGGCTGCGGTCGAATTGTTGAACACCACCAGCCAGTATTCGCCGCGCGGCAGGTTCAGCGCGGTATCGATCGTGTAGCGGTATTCCGGGATGCCGAAGATGCTGTTGCCGGTCAGTTCACGGTTGACCGGATCGCTCACGGTCGCGACCAGGGTACCGGGAACCCCTTCGACATCCGGCGCTCCGGAAGTCCGTTCGTTGGCGTGGATCTGAACGGTGAACTGATCGGGGAAGGCCGCGGTCGAGCCGCTTCCCGGATCGAAATATAAGCCGAAAAAGCGGATCCGGCTCAACGTGCCGGCGGTGAACATGTGGAAATTATCGGCGATGGCCTGATCGCCACCGGTACAATTGTCGCAATCGGCATCGGACGGCAACAAGGTCGGCGGCGCCGGGTCGGTGGACTGCTGGATGCCGTTCTCGGCCGCAGTCTGCACCATAGCCTGCATATCGGCGATGTTATTGGCCGCATCGGGATCGAGCTGCAAGCCGTACACCGCGGCGCCGTTGCGGCGGTCGAACAACACGCCACCGGCGATCTGGACGGTGACATTGCACACCGCCGGTGCCGCCGCCGCAGCCAGCGCGCCCGGATTCCAGGTCAGCGTGCCGCTGCCGTCGGGCGGGCCGGCGCCGCAATCGTCGCTTTGCCAGACGACGCCTTGCGGCAGGCGGTCGATGACGGTGACACCTGTGGCATCGGCCGGGCCGAAGTTGTCGGCCGTCAGGATGAAATCCAGCGTGCTGCCGGGCGCCACGGGGCCGGGAACCGAACTCGCTTTGGTCAGCGCCAGGTCGGCCTGTTCGGCGCCCGGCACGCCGGCGACGCCGGCCAACACCACGCGATAGGCGACGCCGGTCACCGGCTCGGTGCCCTGTACATCGACAAACAGCAAAGATGAAGCGTTCAACACCGCCGCTTTCGGTACCAGCACGGTATCGACATAGGGGTTGCCGGTTGGCGCCCCCATGCCGAAATCCGCCGCCGGAACCACGAACGCCGTCCCGGCGGCCGCCATCGAGGTCACGGGAACCGGGACCGGAAACACCGGGACGGTGATCTGGATGCCCAGATCGGTGGTGACGGCGCCGGTCGCCGGGTTATAGCTGCCGCCGTTGACGGCGGCAATCGCCGCGCCGGTTGCACCACCCGGCAGCGGCGCCCCTTGTACCGGCTGAGTGATCCGGATGTCGAGTGCCTGAAACAACGAGCCGCCGCCGGCGGCGGCGACCGCATCGTCGGTGGTCACCGTTCCTTGTATAAAGGCGATCGTATCGAAACCCGCCGGAATCGCCGGATCGGTGGCCGCCGCCGGCGATCGCGCCGCGGCGAGGCTGTAGGCGGCGAGGTAATTCGGATCGGAGCCGATGATCGTGGTCACCTCGCCGCTCAGCACATCGTCGCCGTCACCGACCAGGCCATTCGGTCCGGGATAATGATTGAAAACGGCGGGATCGCCGATCAGGGCCGTGTACACGGTCTGCGCCAGGGCGCTGGCAGACAGAATCGAGGACAAAAGAAGAACCGGTGCAAGAACCGGCATCCGTGGTACGGACTTCGCCGCCCGTCCAGGCATCATTGGATAATCGTTCACCGTTTTAACCTGCGCGTTGTTTCCCTACCCGCACAATGCGTAAAGAACGGGAATTCGCGCCAAGTATCGGCCTGCGGGCACTGACGGCTTCACTTCCGAGGGCTTCCTTCAGCGCCGCTGGACGCGCTCATCCGTTTTTGTCCAGGATGCGCCAACGCCCTCTCTATCGTCATTCCGGGGCGCGACCGCCACCTCCTAACTTGTCATTCCGGACGCAACCGCGTCCCCTTTTTATGTCATTCCGGACGTGCCCGCGGCAGCGGGCGCGATCCGGACAAATTCGTCGGGAACGAATTTGGACGCGCCGCAGGCGACCGGGCAGGGGTGCGCGCCAGGACGGCGGGCATATATCCAGAAAAAAGATGCCTCTTGCCAAGACCGCCAGGAATTACAAAGCCACACGCGGACGGCATTCCGATCTGGCTTATCATGGATCGAATGGTAGGCAAACACCGGCCACACAATGGCTTCCACCACCGAAGAGCATGAAGGTCTCGCTTCGGCAGATTCCATCGTTCGTGACCCTTCGAGTCCTGCGTGGTGAAAAATAGCTTTACTGGATGAATGGCCAAAGAGGGGGGGATTCCCGCCTGCGCCACGATTGGGCCATGCACAATCCGGGCTGTGAGAAGGCGCGGCGCCACAATGAAGCCGGCGCTCCTGCTGGCAGGATTTGATGTTGAATCGGCCCTGACGCCCCGGGACAAACGCCTCTTTCTGGTACCTGGAACCGTGGTCGCCGCTCCTCTCGGCAGGATGCGCTTCCTATCCGAAGATATCGAGACGACCGGAGGCCCGATCGGAACGGACACCCGATCGATCCAATCAGGCAAGCTCCCGCGCCAGCCAGGCGCGGGCCGCGGTCCACAGGCGGTTGACGGTGCGCGGCGAACAATCCATTGTCTCGGCGGTTTCATCGACGCCCAGCCCCGCAAAATAGCGCAATTCGACGACCTTGACCATTTGCGGATCGATCCTGCCCAACCGGTCGAGCGCCTGGTCGAGGACCAGCAATTGCTCGGCGGCGAGCGCCTGCTCCTTAAAGCCGTGCTGTTCGTCGTAATACGTGCACAGGTACTGCACCGGGATCCGCTTGCCGGCGCGTTTGGCGCGGGCATGATCGACCAGGATCCGGCGCATGGCGATGGCGGCGAGAGCGAAAAAATGCCGGCGGTCGGCCACGGCCAGTGCCACACTGCCGTTCAGCCGCAAATACGCTTCGTGGACCAGTGTCGCCGGCGACAATGTGCACGGGCCGTGTTCCCGCGCCAGGCAATGACGGGCCAGAACCTGCAATTCGCGGTACACACCGTCGGATAACCGATCTTGTGGCGATCTGCCGCCGGGCGGCCGGCCGCGCTCCTTTTCCGCAGGGCGGGCGTTGCTCTCCTGGCCGGCCAAAGTCACCATCCCAAAGCCACCCCCGTGATCTGGAATCGATTCTTGTCTGCATCATGCCATAATCCCGGCTGATAGTCTCAAAACTCCGCAAAACTCCGGACATTCACGTGATCCCCGAGGCGTGGCAACAGCTCTGGACCTTGTTCCATGAAGCGGCTGGTCTGCCCGCCGACCTACGGGGAGACTGGCTGGCGGCGCAGCATGATTTGACGCCCGAAGCCCGCGCCGAACTCGCCGCGCTGCTGGACGCTCATGCCCGGCAGGATACTCCGCTGGATCGGCCGCCGCTGCCCGGCGCGGGCGGACCGGCGCCGGGGGCACGGATCGGCCCGTGGCGGGTGCTGCACCCGCTCGGCGCCGGTGGCAGCGGGATGGTCTATCTCGCCGAACGCTGCGACGGCGCTTTCGAACGCCGGGTGGCGATCAAAATACTCGATCCGCTGATCGCCGGGGGAATATACGCCGCTGGCTTCGCCCGCGAACAGCGCATCCTCGCCGGCCTCGACCATCCCGGCATCGCCCGCCTGCTCGATGCCGGCCACAGCCCTGAAGGATGGCTTTACCTGGTGATGGAGCATGTCTCCGGCCTGCCGCTGTCGAGCCATTGCCATGCCAACCGGCCGGACTTGCAAGGATGTCTTCGCCTGTTTCTCGGCATCTGCGACGCGGTGGCCTATGCCCATCGCAAACTAGTGGTCCACGGCGATCTCAAACCGGCCAATATCGTGCTGCAACCGGACCTGCAGAGCGGCGCGCTGCAACCAAAGCTGCTGGACTTCGGCATCGCCCGGCTGCTTTCCGAACAGCGGCAGAGCAATGATGCGCCGCCCGCCCGCGCGTACACACCGGGTTACGCCAGCCCCGAACAGATCGAAGGGCGGCCGGTGGGAATCGGCAGCGATATTTTCGCGCTCGGGGTGATGCTCTTCGAGATGCTGAGCGGCAGGCTGCCTTTCGGGCGGGCCGCCGGCCAGGCGCCACCGTCCGCCAACAACACGCCGGACACACGTTCGGATTCGCTCGCCGGCTATCTCGAAGCGATCCGTAAGGGTCCGCCTAAACTACAGGCGCTCACGGGCCGGCGCCTGCCGCCAGAAATCAACTGGATCGTCGCCCGCTGTCTGCGTTACGAAGCGGAAGAGCGGTACCTCAATGTCGATCGCCTGGAGCGCGACCTGCGCGCCCTCGGCAGCCATCGCCCGGTCCATGCCAGGCCGCCGACCGCCGTTTACCTAATGCGAAAATTCACGCGCCGCAATTGGCGTTGGCTCACTGCCGGCGGCATGATTACGCTCGTGATACTCACCCTCGGCATCCTGCTCGCTCTGGAAGCCCGGCGGACCGCGATTGCGCTCGCCGCCAGCGAACGCCATTTACAGCGCGCCGAAACCACGGCGGAATTTCTGTCCGGATTGTTCGCCGGCGCCGACCGTACCCGCAGCGCCGGACACACCCCATCGGCGCGCGAACTGCTCGACCAGGGGCGGGCGCAACTGGCCAATAACGACACCCTCGGTTCCGAAGGACGATACCCGCTGGTCGCCGCACTGGCCGAGGTGTACAGCAATCTCGGCGAATACCAAAACGCCTTGGAACTGGCAGAGGAAGCGCTGGAACTGGCGGCCGCGGTGGGCGATGCCGATGAGGTGATCGAAGCCCGCCTGCGCCTCGGCAAAACGTTGTTCCTCAATGCCGACCTCAAAGCGTCGCGCGAGCAACTTGGCCAAACCCTCGAACTGCTGACCGCCGCGATCCCGCCGAGTCTTGCGGCGCGCGTCCACCTGGCTTACGGCACCACCTTGCAGCACCTCGGCGATCTGGCTGGTGCCGGAGCGGCATTTGCCGCCGCCGAGCAGTTTGCCGCCGAGACCCTTCCGCCCGACCCGGCGTTGCAAGCCGAAGTATTGCTGCGCTCCGGCTCCTAGCACTGGTCCAACGGCGACCTGCAACAAGCGGAAAATCAATATGCCCGGGCGATCGACGCCCACCGCCGCCTGCCGAACCGCAATTTGCCCGAACTGGCGCGGGTTCTTGACGCCCACGCCTCGGCGCTGTATGCGCTGGGCCGCTACCCGGAGGCCGCCGCAGAATTCAACGACACCATCGCCTTGCGCCGCAAGGTGCTGGGCGATCGCCACCGCTTCACCGCCGACAGCCTGAGCAACCTGGGTGCCCTCCTCTACGATATGGGGAACGACCTTAAGGCCGAATCCGCACTGCGCGAAGCGCTGGCCATCTACGACCGGAACCTCGACGCCGGCAACCCGACGATCGCCAAAACGCTTAACAACCTCGGCCTGGTGCGCCTGCGCCGTAACGATCCGGACGAAGCGGCGCGGATGTTCCAAAGAGCCTTGGACATCCACCAGGCGGCCCTGGGCCGCGACCATCTCAATGTTGCCGGTAATTTGAACAACCTGGGGCTCGTCGCCGAAGCCCGCGGCGATTTCGAACAGGCGCTGCGTTATTACCGCGAATCATTGAAGATCCAGGAACGCATCCTCGATGCCGACCATCCGGCACGCGGTTTCGCGCTGACCAATATCGGCCGCGTGTTTTTTTACCAGGGCGAACCCGATCAGGCGCGGGGCCTGTTCCGGGAAGCATACGAGCTGCGCCGCCGGACATTGGGCGAAGCGCATTCGGCGCTGGCGCAAACGTTGTTGTGGTGGGGTATCGCCAATTGCGTCTGGGCCGAGCCCGAATTGGCGCTGTCGCAACTGGCACAGGCCAACTTGATCCTCAAAACCCGCCTCGCCGCAAGCCACCCCGACATGCTCGCCGCCCGCGGCGCCCTAGCCGCCTGCCGCCTGGCCCACGCCCCGCAATCCGGGATCGAAGCGACAGTCGAACGCCAACACATCCAGGCATTGCAGCAAAGCCGCGAACCGTCCGATCCCCTCGTCAAAATACTCGCCGGACTGACCGAAACAAAATAATCACCGCCTGACGCCCTGCGGGACGGCCCTCGTTCCTCGTTCTTCGTTCTTCACTCTAAGCCAGTTGATAACCATAACCGGCCGGCGAAATCACCATCTTGTGTACTGATGGGGCGATAGTCATGAGTGTTCTTGAATCTCCCTTTAGATCAGGCCGTTCATCGTCAGGGGCGACGGCCTGCAGCGAATAGTTGGGCGCGATACTCACTGACGCTCCCATGCTTCAACTTCACCAAACCGCACTGTAAACAAAGGATGTGTCTCTGGCACTTCGATTGCCCGCCACTTCCGACAAAGCGCGGGATTCCGCGCTTTTAGCTTGGACATAAGGTGCGCCCATTCATATTCCAGTTGTCCTGACGTGACGGTGAGTGTAACCGCCTTCCTTACTGGCTTGATTTTGGACCTGTCAAAGGAATAGTCACGGATCTTTGCCTCAGAATATATGCCCTTCAAGTACAGCGAGATGGCGGCGAAAGGCGATTTATGGTTCTTGAATCTATCCAGTTGCGGATGGTTGCGATAACCGCGCGTTTCTCCACGCAGCACCGCTTGTGCCAGAAGCGCTTCCCGCCACAGTGCAACTAAACCATGCGGATCCAGATATTTCGGATTCAATGACCAGAGTCGCAATTCTGTGGCCCTCATCGACCGCCTTAACCCACGCCGCCCGATGCCATGGCCAGCATTGCCGGTCACCGCATTTACCGGCGTTGGGGAGAAGGCATTTGTTCAACGAAGCCGCTACGCAGCAGAAAACCCGCTTCATTTCGTGTAACCCTTGACCGGCGCCCAATCGGGGCGGGCCTGCCAAGGAGTTTACCATGACCCCATTCGAGCAAAAACGATTTGCCGGGCGCACCGCAAACACCTCCGCGCCTTGAAACTGCATGGCATGAGCAGCACGACCATCAACGCTGATTTACCCAACTGTTGCATAAATTCCCGGAATTCTCGGTCAAGCTGGTGAGTACAACAACGTCGAATAACTGGAGGCCCTCATGCGCGTGAATGCCCCGGCTGCCATGAGGCGGACAGCACCTCGGCCTGCTGCAGCACCGTCTGTACCGCCGCGTCCTGCAAATCCGGCGGGTAGCCATACTTGCGCAGGATGCGCTTGACCAGTACCCGCAGTCGCGCTCGCGCCGATTCGCGGTGGGCCCAGTCCACCGAGACATTGTCACGCAGGCTCACCAGCAGTTCATGGGCGATGACGCGCAGTTTGTCGTCGCCCATGACTTCTACTGCAGATTCGTTCTCCGCCAGGGCGTCATAGAAGGCGATCTCCTCGTCCGACAGCCCCTGTTCCTCGCCCCGTGCCCTGGCGGCGCGGATGTCGCGGGCGAGCTGGATCAGCTCCTGGATCACCTCCGCCGTGGTGATGGCGTTGGCATGGTAACGGGCGATGGCGTCCTCCAGGCGCTCTGAGAAGGCCCGGCTTTCCACCACGTTGGTGCGGGTGCGCGAGCGGATGCTGTCGGAGAGCAGCTTGCGCAACGCCTCCAGCGCCAGGTTCTTGCGTTCCATCTGCTGCACTTCGAGCAGGAACTCGTCGGAGAGGATGGAGATGTCCGGCGTTTTCATGCCTGCGGCAGCCAGGATGTCGACAATCTCGGTGGACACCACGGCGCGGCTGACGATCTGCTGGATGGCCAGCTCTCGGTCCTGCCGGCCAAGACCCGCCGCCGCTCCGGTCTTCACCAGGGCGGCGCGGATGGCCTGGAAGAATCCAACCTCCTCACGGATGTCCCGCGCCTCGTCGCTGCTGGCGGCGAGCGCGAAGGCCTTGGAAAGCGCTAGCACGGCATCTGCAAAGCGGCGGTGCGCCTGTTTCTTGCCCTCCGGTGTGGTCTCCGCCGCCGCCGATTGCTGCTGCTTGTCGAGTATCCATTCCAGGCTGCCTGCCATCATGGCCAGGCGCTCTTGCGGTGTTCCCGACAGCGCCGAGCGATACTTGAACCCATGGAACATGTCGCGGACGATTTCGACCTTCTCCAGCATCACCGCGACCGCTTCACTCTCGTCGATGCCGGTCTTGTCTTGGTCCGGCTTGGAATATTGCGCGAGAGCAGTCTTCAGGTTCTGGGCGATGCCGATGTAATCCACGATCAGGCCCGCCGGCTTGTCGCGGAACACCCGGTTGACGCGGGCGATGGCCTGCATCAGGCCGTGGCCGCGCATGGGCTTGTCGATGTACATCGTATGCATGCAGGGCGCGTCGAAGCCGGTCAGCCACATGTCGCGCACGATCACCAGCCGCAAAGGGTCGTTTGGGTCGCGCGCCCGCTTGGCCAGCAGGTCGCGGCGGGCCCCAGGATTGGTCGAGCCGCCAATATGCGGTTGCCATTCGGGTGGGTCGGAGGCGGCCCCCGTCATCACAATCTTGATGCGGCCAGTGTGGTCGTCATCGCTGTGCCAATCGGGGCGCAGCTTCACGATCGCCTCAAAGAGCTTCACGCAGATGCGGCGGCTCATGCACACCACCATGGCCTTGCCTTCGAGCGCGGCCACCCGGTCCTCGAAATGCCGCACCAGATCCTGGGCAATGAGACTCAAGCGCTTGTCGCTGCCCACCAGGGCCTCGATGGTGGCCCACTTCTGCTTGGCGCGCTCGGCGCTGGTTTCATCCTCGTCCTCCAACAGCGCCTCGATTTCCGTATCGATCTTCGGCCGCTCGTCCTCATCCAGCTCGATGCGCGCCAGCCGCGATTCGTAGTAAATGGGCACCGTGGCGCCATCTTCCACCGCGCGGCTGATGTCATAGATGTCGATGTAGTGGCCGAACACGGCGGGCGTGTTGACATCATCCTTTTCGATGGGCGTGCCGGTAAAGCCGATGAAAGAGGCCTTCGGCAAAGCGTCGCGCAGATACTTGGCAAACCCGTAGGAGACCTCGCCGCTGCCGGCGGCGACCTTGGCCTTGAAGCCGTACTGGCTGCGGTGCGCCTCGTCGGCGATCACGACGACGTTGCGGCGTTCGGTGAGGCGGGGAAAATCGGTCTCACCCTCGGCGGGTGAGAACTTCTGCAAGGTGGTGAAGATCACGCCACCGGAAGCCCGGTTGAGCAGGGTCCGCAGATGCGCGCGGTCCTGCGCCTGCACCGGCGTCTGCCGGAGCAGGTCGGAGCACTGCGCGAAGGTGCTGAAGAGCTGGTCGTCCAGGTCGTTGCGGTCGGTGATGACGACCAGCGTCGGGTTGGCCATGGCCGGATGCTGGATGAGCAGCCCCGCATAGAAGGCCATCAGTAGGCTCTTGCCCGAGCCCTGCGTATGCCAGATCACCCCAGCCTTGCGGTCGCCGGGCGGTTGGCTCTCCACGCTCGGTAGGCCGTACTCGGCGGGGTCCTCGGCCACGCCCAGCCGGCTGGCACGCAGTGTTGATGCGACCGCCTTGCGCACGGCATGGAACTGATGGTAGCCCGCGATGATCTTGACCAGGCCGTTGCCCTGCTGCGCGAACACTGTGAAATGGCGCAGCAGCTCCAGAATGCGCCCACGCTCGAACACCCCCTCGATCAGCGTGGCCAGCTCGGGCGTGCCCTTGGGGGAGATCACGCGGCCGTCCGTGGTGCGCCAGGGCATGAAGCGCTCCTGATCCGCCGACAACGAGCCCACCCGCGCCTGCAAGCCATCCGAGGTCACCAGCAGCGCATTGCTGTGAAACAGCGCCGGAATCTGCTGCTTGTAGGTCTGGAGTTGATTGAAGGCGCCGGCCAGCGTCGCGTTCTCGCCGCCGGGGGCCTTGAGTTCGATCACCGCCAGCGGCAGGCCGTTGACGAACACCACCACATCCGGCCGGCGCTTGATCTGCCCGGCGATCACCGTGAACTGTTGCACCGCCAGCCAGTCGTTGTGAGCAGGGCGTTCGAAGTCGATCAGCCGCACCTTGCCCGCCGTCAGCGTGCCGTCCTCGGCGTAGTACTCCACATCCGCGCCTTCGGTCAGCAGCCGGTGGATGCGGCGGTTCTCCTCCAGCAGCTTGGGCAGTTCCGACTGCGTCAGGCGGCGAATGGCCTCAAGCTGCGCCTCGGGCGGCAGTGCCGGGTTCAGGCGGGCCACGGCGGCGGTGAGTCGGCCTTTCAGCACCACCTCGTCGTAGGCCTCGCGCTCCGGCTGCCTGCCGTCGGGGCCGATGAGTTCATCCGAAGCGCAGGTGTAGCCCAGCCCGGCCAGCTGCGTGAGCAGCGCGGTTTCCAATTGGGCTTCGGAGAGAAAAGCCATCAGCTGTCCTCGGTCGCCGGATCTGTTTTCAGCAGCACAAAATGTTCCACCAGCTTCACCATCAACGCCTTCTGCTCCGGCTTGCTCTCCGCCACCAGCAGTGCCAGCGCCACCAGGGTGTTGTCGTTGATCAGCCGCTCCACCGGTCGCGCCAGCAAGTGCTGGTTCAGGCTCAGATACCACAGAAACAGGAAAGAGCCAGTGCGCTTGTTGCCATCGGCCAGCGGGTGGTTCTTGATGACGAAGTACAGCAGGTGCGCCGCCCGGCTTGCTACATTGGGGTAGAACAGCTCATCACCAAAACCCTGCTCGATGGTGGCGATGGCCGATGCCAGTCCGTCGCCGCGCAACTGGCCGAACAGCTCCGTGGCCTCGCCCTTGGCGATCAGTTCCGCCTTGAGCTGGGCAATGGCGGTGAGCACGTCATCCAGTTGCAGCGAGCGCATGTCCTGTTGCTTGCCGGTCTGTCCGGTCAGGCTATGTTCGTCATACCCTTGCAGCAGGCTCCAACTGCGGGCGTAGTCGGCGATCACCTGTACTACGGCGGCACCGTCGGCGTTAACCAATTGCTGATTCGCCAGGGTGCGCGAGAGCAGATCGAGCGCCTGCTCGAACGCGATGCCGCGCTCCCTCAACCGCTGCTGGTTAAGGCTGTAGCCCTCGACCAGATGCTGGCGCAACACGCCGGTGGCCCACTGGCGGAAGCGGGTGGCGCGGCTGGAGTTGACCCGGTAGCCGACGGAGATGATGGCGTCGAGGTTGTAGAATTCGACCTGATAAATCTTCCCGTCGGCGGCAGTTGTTGCATTTTTTGCAACAACTGAAACGCGCTCCAACTCATTGGTATCAAATATATTTTTTAGATGGCGAGAGATCACTGATTTGTCACGCTCAAACAACTCGGACAGCTGCTGAAGGTTCAGCCAGACGGTTTCACCCTCCAGCCGCACCTGTACCGGCTGGTCGCCGGACTCGAAAATCACGATGTTACTCATGGGTTCCCTCCCACGGTGTTGTTGTGCGTGAATTCAATTTCCCCGCCAGCGCGAGCGACTCCAACCCGGCGCGTTCGCGTGCCCAGGTCAGCAGCTCGGGGTTGACGGGGATGCGGGTCATTGCACTTCCTCAGCTAGCGGATCAATCAGGGCCACCATCGCGTTATAATGAGCGGCGTCCTCATGCTTGATAAGTGCCAGTAGATCTGTCAGCACGGCCTTTGCCTCGCCAAGTGCAGACGGATCGTGCTCCGGGTCGACGATCGCATCAGCATGTGAATGCGTATGCAGAAAGCGCAGAATCCGCAGTTTCTTGGTTTCGTCGAAGTTGATGCCCTGCAATTTCTGTCGCAGTTCGCCGGCGTGCTGTGGGCGACGGAATGCAAGAAAGGCTTCGAGCAACCGGCGCGCCATGTTCGGGAAGATATAGTTCTTCTCCAACCCGCCCTGTGCATCTTCTTTTGACCTTCGGTAAACGCGAGCAAACAGATAGTGATACTCCGACTCGAACCGCTCAAGCAGTGGGTCGAGGGGGGCAATGCGCGCGCGTCGGCCTTTGTCAGTCAACGAACAGTCCATCATGTAGAACCGAGCCGGATGTTTGGTGATGTCATTCTTGTTCTGATCCTTGAGGTGATGAAACCAATTCCGCACTTGGCGAAACATGGCAAAGTTGTGCGTCAAGATAACTATCTGGGCTGCGTCATCCACGCAGCGCTGGATAAAAGCAACAGCGAGAAACAAAGCATTCGCATCGAGGCTGGATACCGGGTCGTCCAGAACAACCAGTCCTTTGCCCATCTCAAACCGGCGATCCTTCAACGTCTTGAGGAAATAGAGCAGCGCGATGGCAGTCATCTCTCCCTCACTTAAGGAGCGGGCGGGTGTACCACTACGCGAAATGGTGTAGCCAGTGTCCTTTACTTCAAGCTGAAGTTCGGCATGGCCGAGGTAACTATGCAGGTCCTGATTCAGTTCCTCAGCTGGCTGGCGATGCTCGATGATCTCCCGTTCGAGCAGCGTGATCTGGCTGGTCAGGTTCTGAATCGTGGTGTTCGCCTGGCTGATCGCTGTCTCCTGCTCCTGCAATGCCTTGGCCAGGCTCTGATATTCATCCAGCGAACTGCCGACTGAATCTGCTTCCAGTCTTGCTCTGGCCGTGCTGACATGTGTTGCAAAGTCTGTGCAGGTCTGGTTGTGGCGCTTAATGATGGCGTTGATGTCGCTAATGACTGACTGCTTGAGGTCAGGAACGCTGACATTCAGCGACTGCGTCTCGAAGATCTTCTGCTTCTTGCTTTCCAGGGCTTTGACCAGTGCTGCCAAGTAATCAGCTAAGGTTGTGATCGTCGTGTCGTATGCGGCTTTCGCCTGATCGAAATCGACAACCAGGTCTTCGTAGAGCTCGGCCCGATTGGGCAGTGAAGCCTGACTGGCCGAGTGCGAGGCCGCATCAAGCTCGGCTATCTGCACGTCCAGCTGGCGCAATAGTTGTTCGTATTCGGTGCTGAAGTGGGTTTCCAGCGCGGCGATGCGGCCGTCGGGAAGGGATTGCTCACAGAACAGACAACGATCTGCTTCCCGCTGGAGATGCAGCCCGAGGCCGTCGTGGACCCATGAAGACAACTGCGGGTCAGCCTTGAGCGTGGCAATGGCGGAAGAAACCACCGACTTCTGCAGCAACTGGCGTGTAGCTTCGGTTAGTTGCGAGAGATCGGGCAGTTCAAGTGTCACTTCGTTGACAGGAGCCTTTGGCGTTGCCTTGCTTTGGGCGAGCAAGCGCTCCCGTTCATCATCTGCGAGCAGGTGGCTTGCCTTGTCACCTGCGCTCCGCATCGTCTCAACGCGCTGCTTGTAACGCGCCTTGTCGTAGTTGTTGTAAGGGTTATTGCCCGACGACCTCAAGGTCTCACGAATCACCGTGGCGCGATCCACGCAATGCTTGTCGAGCGCTCTTTCGGCCTTGCCCTTCTCCTGCTTCGCAGCGTCGAGCGCGTTCTGTGCTGTGGTTTTTTCGCCTTTCAACTGCTCGACCTGTGCCTGCTTCTCGGCACTTTCCTCGCCAAGAACGAAGATGGGCGGCAGTTCGCCACCGCCTAGCGGAAACACGTTGGCGGCCACGAAGTCACGATTGAACACCCGGACCGGCAGCGTCGCTTG
Organism: Candidatus Jinrbaksania sp.; assembly: GCA_039794245.1. Lineage (GTDB taxonomy): Bacteria > Pseudomonadota > Gammaproteobacteria > Xanthomonadales > Wenzhouxiangellaceae > DAITQM01. Next base: position 99,765 of record JBDIVS010000002.1, on the reverse strand, counting down.
GGAGAAGTCGTTCCCCGTAATCGTGGTAGTAGGCGTGGCCAGTGTTACCTCACCCTCGGGAGGCTTCCTCAGCTCCAGAGCGCGAAAAAGGTTGCTGAGTGTGGTCTTGCCACTGCCGTTCCAACCATAGATCAAGTTGTAACGGCCAAAGGTGAGTAAGTCGGCAGGCCAGCTGAAGTCACGCAAGACTCCCGGATGGCGAAGGCGGGTGATCTTGGTGACGAGCGTCATGCCACAGACTCCATGAACTTCTTGGCGTCCTTGATGCGCAGCTCGCCGGAAATCAGCTTGGGCAGCAGGGTGTCGCGGAGTTGGGCGAGGGTTTGTGACTCAAGCTCGTTTGCCAGAATCTGTGAGAACAGATTCTCGACTCTTGCGTTGTAAGCTAAACGAAGCGGCCCTGAGCTAGCGTTAACTCGTAGCTCAGAGAATCTGCCAGTACTAAGATTGCCCAGTACAGACCCGCCGCTTCCTCCAGCCTTGATCTCCTCTCCAAGGTTTTTCAAGGACCAGTACCAGAAATAGGTTTCGTCCTCTTGATGAGGTATGACGCTATTAATCTGCTGATTGGTTTGAGATGGCTCCGTCGTTATGACGACCAGACCAAGTGTTGCGATGCAGCTCACGCAAATTGATCCAGGTGGGAGCGTTTTCTTTTGTTGAGACTGGGCGCCATGATGCGATAGACGCTTTTTTACATCAGTTGCGAAAATATTTCCGTGCATCTCTGGAATAGTGATGAAAGGGACGTCGTCGCCGTAATATTCTGCATTTTTTGTGGGCGGCGTTTTGCCGCAGATAATTGCGCCAATATCCCCCACGCGCTGCTGTACCCACCCCTCCGGCTTGCCCTCGTCATCGAGGCGGTCGGGGAAGAGTTGCCAGAGGTCGGCGGGGAGGTAGGGCTTGCTATGCAAGCCACCCTCACCCCCGGCCCCTCTCCCACGGGGAGAGGGGAGACCCATCTTGGCGCGAACCGGGCCGAAGTCGACGAACCAGTCCTTGAACAGGGCGCGGGCCATGGCCTCCAGGGTCTGGTTGCGGCGGCGGTTGAGTTCGATCTTGTCGTCCAGCGTGCCGAGGATATGGGCGATGGCGCGTTGTTCGGGGAGGCGTGGATGCGAAATCTCGATTCGATTGAGATTGCCTTGTGTGAGCTTTGGCATCACAGCGCCTGTCAGATATCCATTGAGATCGGCGTTCTGAAGCGCATACATCAGGAACCGTGTATCGGCCTTTTCGTTGCCTGTGACGATGTGAGCGTGGTTATTGACCCAGAACTTTCCTCCGGCAATGAACGCGATTGGTGTTTGTCGAGTTCGAAGGTTCTCCCCATCCTCTGCAATGAGCAGGTAGTCGCCATCAAAGAGATAGCCGTCCACATGGTCCACGACGCCAGAGGCACCATAGTAGGGATAGGGGCCGGGGCGACGTTCGGATTCCTTAACCGGCTTTCGCTTGCCGTCGAAATTGATCGTGAGATCGCCGAGTTCGCTAGTCGTCCACTCACCCCCCATACCCAAGCTCCCTCAGGTTGGCCTCGATCACCGCATCCAGCCGCGCCGCTTCCTGCTGCTGCTTGCGCCACTGGCAGCTTAAGCGCCGCATCTTGTCCTCGAACGGTTCGCCGTCGTCTTCGGCGGCTTCGGCGCCGACATAGCGGCCGGGGGTGAGGACGTGGCCGTGTTTGCGGATGTCTTCCAGCGTCGCGGACTTGCAGAAGCCGGGGATGTCTTCGTAAGTCACTGGGTTCCCGCCTTCGCGGGAATGACGGGCCGGAGTTTCGCCGCGCCAGGCATGGTAGGTGTCGGCGATTTTCTGGATGTCGGCCTCGCTGAGTTCGCGCCGGGTGCGGTCCACCATTACGCCCAGGTTGCGGGCGTCGATGAACAGCACCTCGCCGCGCCGGTCGCGCAGGCGGGTTTTGCGGGCCAGGCCGTTGCTGCGGTCCTTGGCGAGAATCCACAGGCAGGCGGGGATCTGGGTGGAGTAGAAGAGCTGGCCGGGCAGGGCGACCATGCAGTCCACGGCGCCGGCCTCGACCATGGCCTTGCGGATCTCGCCTTCGCCGCTCTGGTTGGAGCTCATGGAGCCGTTGGCCAGCACCACGCCGGCGGTGCCGAAGGGGGCGAGGTGCCAGTAGATGTGTTGCAGCCAGGCGTAGTTGGCGTTGCCCACGGGTGGCACGCCGAACTGCCAGCGCGGGTCTTCGCGCAGGCGGTCGCCGCCCCAGTCGGAGATGTTGAAGGGCGGATTGGCGAGGATGTGGTCGAAGCGCAGGTCGCGCAGTTCGTCCTTGTGGAAGCTGCCTTCGTTGTTCCAGCGGATGTCGGCGTCGATGCCGCGCACGGCGAGGTTCATCTTGGCCAGCCGCCAGGTGGTGTAGTTGCTCTCCTGGCCATAGATGGCGATGTCGCCGATGCGCCCGCCGTGTTCCAGTACGAATTTCTCGCTCTGCACGAACATCCCGCCGGAGCCGCAGCAGGGGTCGTACACGCGGCCCGAGTAAGGCTCCAGCATTTCCACCAGCACGCGCACCACGGAGCGCGGGGTGTAGAACTCGCCGCCGCGCTTGCCCTCCGAGCCTGCGAACTGGGCGAGGAAATATTCGTAGACGCGGCCGAGCACATCCGTGGATTTGCCGCCTTCGCCCAACGCAATGCCGGAGATGAGGTCGATCAGCTCGCCCAGCATCACTTTGTTGAGCGCGGGTCGGGCGTAGTCCTTGGGCAGCACGCCCTTGAGCGACGCGTTGTCCTTCTCGATGGCGCGCATGGCGTCATCGATGAGGGTGCCGATCTCGGGCCGTTTGGCGTTGGCCTTGAGATGCGCCCAGCGGGCGTCCTTCGGCACCCAGAAGATGTTGTCGGCGAGGTATTCGTCCTTGTCTTCGGCCGCTTGCGGGTCCTCGGCCAGCAGCGCGGCGTGCTTGGCTTCGAAGGCGTCGGAGATGTACTTGAGGAAGATCAGTCCCAGCGCGACATGCTTGTAGTCGCTGGGCTCCATGTTGCCGCGCAGCTTGTCTGCGGCCTTGAAGAGTTCGGCCTCGAAGCCGAGGTTGCCGCCGTTGTTCTTGTCTTTGCGCTTGTTTTTATCCTGGGCCATGGGTCGTTCCTGTTGTTCCCCGTTTCTTACGTGGCGCAGCGCGGGTCAGTCCAGCACCACGAGAAATTCGGTGGCCAGCGCCTCCGGGCGCACGGCGCGGGTGTCCGGGCTGCGGTGCAGCTTGACCAGGCCGTGACGCTCCATGTGGCGCAGGGTCCGCGACAGGTTGCTGGCCGCGCGGCCGGACAGTTGGGTATAGCCATTCAATCCTGGCAAGCTTGGCGGGAAACCTGCCATTTTTTTCGGTGCTTTCGGTGTTGTCGGTGGTTTCGTTTGAATTGGCCGTGATTCACCAGATGCTGCCACTTTTTAGCCAACGGGTAATGGTCACGACCGATTCGGTGTAGAACATCGCTCCTTCCCGACCGTGAGCGCGCAGGTCGCCGAAAAACGAGCGCCGGCTGCCGCCGAACGAGTAATACGACAGCGGCGCCGGGACACCGATGTTGATGCCGATCATCGTTGGTGCGACCTCATGGCAGAACCGCCGGGCGGCGGCGCCGTGGGAGGTGAACAGCGTTGTCGTATTGGCCAGCGGGCAGCGGTTGATCCAGGCGATCGCCTCGTCCAGGGTTTGCGCCTGGGCGAGCAGCACGACCGGGCCGAAGACCTCTTCCTGGGCGATGGTCATTTCCGCGGTGATCCCGGCCAGCACGGTGGGGGCGAGAAAACAGGAATCCATCGGCGCCGCCGGGTAGCGCCCGTCGAGCACCAATTCGGCGCCTTGTTCGAGGGCGCCGGCGATCAGATTTTCGACCCGGCGCCGTGCCGCCGGCGAAATCAGCGGCCCCATGTCCGTCGCCGGGTCGAGGCCGTTGCCGACCCGCACACGGCGGGCGCGCTCGGTCATCATCCGCCGTATCTCGGCGGCCGTCCGGTCGCCGACCGAGACCACCAGCGAGCCGGCCAGGCAGCGTTCGCCGGCGCAGCCGATGATCGATTCGAGGGCGACTGATGCCGCCTGTTCGAGCGCCGCGTCGGGCAGCACGACCATAAAGTTCTTGGCGCCGCCGAGGGCCTGGACCCGCTTGCCGGCCGCCGCCGCGGTGGTATAGACATGCGAGGCAACCGGCGTCGAACCGACGAACGATACGGCGCGGATGTCCGGGTGGACGAGCAGCGCATCGGCCGCCGCCTTTCCGCCGTGGACAATGTTGAACACCCCCGGCGGCAGGCCGGCTTCGGCCAGAAGTTCGGCGATGCGCATTGCGGTCAGCGGCACGCGCTCGCTGGGTTTGAGCACGAAGGTGTTGCCGGCGGCCAGCGCGAACGGCCAGAACCACATCGGGACCATCGCCGGGAAATTGAACGGGGCGATCGCAGCGCACACCCCGAGGGGCCGGCGGATCGTCTGGCAATCGATGCCCGAAGCAATGTCCTCGCTGGCCAGACCCTGCATCAGAACGGGCATGGCGCAGGCGCTTTCGACCATCTGGATACCGCGCCGCACACTGCCGCGGGCCTCGGCCAGCGTTTTGCCGTGCTCGCAGGTCACCTGCCGAGCCAGGTCCTCGAAATGCGTTTCGAGCAGCGCCTTAAGCCGGAAAAGCGGTTGGATGCGGTCGCCGACCGGCGTCGCGCGCCACGCCGGAAACGCCGCGTGCGCCGCGGCCACCGCCTGCTCGACCTCGGCCGCGCCGCCGAGCGGCGTCATGGCCAGCACTTCGCCGGTTGCCGGATTGAATACCGGAATCGTTTCGGTGGCCTCGCCGGCCACCTCGCGGCCGCCGATCCAATGGGGTTGTGGGTCGATCATAGCGGGCATGATAATCCGATACGATAAAGTAAGTTTACCGGAGATTTTGTTTTATGCCGGATTCGAGCCACAATCATTTGTTTTTCGATCGCCTGCTGTTCGGCTGGGTGGCCGCGGTCTGGGTGGTCACCGCGATCGCGCCGCGCTATCGCGAGGACTGGCTGCTGGAAAATCTTCTGGTTTTTGTCAGCGTCGCGGTGCTGATCGCCGGCCGCCGGCACTTCAGGTTCAGCACCCGGGCCAATGCGCTGCTCGCGATATTCGCGACACTGCATCTGATCGGCGCGCACTACACCTATGCCGAGACACCGCCCGGCTTCTGGGTGCGTGACTGGCTTGGGCTGGAGCGCAACCATTACGACCGTTTTGTGCACTTTGCCTTCGGGGCGTTGTGCGTGCTGCCGCTGCGCGAAGTGTTGAGCCGCGCCGCCGGCGTCGTTTCCGCCTGGCGGTCGCCGCTGGCCGTCGTCGCCGTGCTCTCGTTCAGCGGCTTTTTCGAAGCGCTCGAAGCGGTCGCCGCGCTGATCGTCAGCCCCGAACTCGGCGCCGCCTATCTCGGCACGCAGGGCGACGAATTCGACGCCCAGAAAGACACGCTGATGGCCCTCGGCGGCGCCTTGCTGGTGCTGCTCGCCGGCAGGGCGAGTGATGGTACGAAAAGCCAAAGCCAAAAATAGCGCCAAGATGGAATGGTCCGTAACGGCGGGAAACAGAGCGGATTTCACCACGCAGCGCACGAAGGGCCGGCTCGGCAGATCCCATTAGTGGTCAATAATTTGCGGTTTCGTTCCGGGAGTGGCTTCGCCGGCGTTGGATCAGCGCCCCGGATCATCCGGCATTCAGGCCGCCTCGGGGATGCGGTAGTGGTCCTGGGTCATCAGGTCGGTGCCGCATTGAAGATTTTCGATCCAGTCGATCAGTTCGATGATCGCCCGGCCTTCGAACCCGCGGCCGTGCTGCGGCACGATCTTGGCGATATCGAGTCCTCGTACCATGTTCGCCCATAAGCGGCAGACGCGGTTACCGTTCATGTAGCGCTGATGGAAAGCGGTCATGTAGGGCAATACTTGCGTCAGGCGGGTAACCGGTTTATTCAGATCAGCGGCTGGACAGAGGTTGGCGCCCAGATCTCCGGAAAAGAGGATACCGGACTGCGGATCGTAAAACTGGAAGTTGCCTTCGGAATGCAGAAAATGCGCCGCTAGCGCATAGAGTTCGCCATCACCGATTTTTAAGCGCATGCCCTCGTCGGGAATGGTCAGTATGCGCTCGGCAGAATCCTTTCCGGAGCGGATGAAATGGGGTATGAAGCGTTCCCAGATCGCCGGCACGATGACCTTGCACTCGGTACCGGTCAGCCAGCGGTTGATCGAGGCGACGATATCGGGATCCTGATGCGAGGCGATGACGTAATCGAGGCTCTTGACCGAAGTGTATTTCCCCAACGCGAGATAAAGCTGGTTGTAGGTCAAATCTCCACCCGGGTCGAGCAGCGCCGAATGTGCACCGTCGATGATCAGAAACTGGTTGGCCTGAACGGCTCTCCCGCCGACCAGGTTGCGGAAAACGACGCAGAAGTGCGTTTCGTTCTGAAAAAGGATCTCGGACATGGTGAATTGCCACGTTTTTGAAAACGCCCTGGCGGTGCGCAAAGCGGGCAGAATAAGTCAAATCGGGGGCAGCAAAATTGATTCAAGTCAATACGCTTGAACCCCCCACAATAAAAAAATCCCCGCCTGAGCGGGGCTGGAAGCGGGCAGCAAAGTCCGGACCTGTGCCGGACTTTGCGTGCTCCGGCAAGCCAGGATGGCTTGTCCGGAGGTTTTCAAACGGGCCAGGGATGGCCCGATCGCGAAGCGAGCCCGGAGGCTCGCTTCGGCGGAGCAAAGTCCGGACCTGTGCCGGACTTTGCGTGCTCCGGCAAGCCAGGATGGCTTGTCCGGAGGTTTTCAAACGGGCCAGGGATGGCCCGATCGCGAAGCGAGCCCGGAGGCTCGCTTCGGCGGAGCAAAGTCCGGACCTGTGCCGGACTTTGCGTGCTCCGGCAAGCCAGGATGGCTTGTCCGGAGGTTTATTTTATTACATTAAGCGTCAACTCAGAAGTCGTCGCCCGTCGGCATATCGGGGTTGCCGACTCTGGCTTCCTTCTTCGGCAGTTCGGCGACCATGGCCTCGGTGGTGATCATCAGCCCGGCGACCGAGGCGGCGTTTTGCAGCGCCGTGCGGGTCACCTTGGTCGGGTCGATGATGCCGGCCTCGATCATATCGACGAAGTCGCCGTTGGCGGCGTTGTAGCCGTAATTGCCTTTGCCGTCGGCAACCTTGTTCAGGATCACCGAGGGCTCGTCGCCGGCGTTGGCGGCGATCTGGCGCAGCGGCTCTTCCATCGCCCGCTTGGCGATCTGGATACCGTGGCTCTGTTCGTCGTTATCGCCTTTCAGATTCTTGATCGCCTGCAGGGCGCGGATCAGCGCCACGCCACCGCCGGGGACCACGCCTTCCTCGACCGCGGCGCGGGTGGCGTGCAGCGCATCCTCGACGCGTGCCTTCTTTTCCTTCATTTCGAGTTCGGTCGCGGCGCCGACCTTGATCACCGCCACGCCGCCGGCCAGTTTGGCGACCCGCTCCTGGAGCTTCTCCTTGTCGTAGTCGGAGGTTGCCTCCTCGATCTGGGCGCGGATCTGCTTGATCCGGGCCTGGATGGCGTCGCTTGAACCGGCGCCGTCGATGATCGTGGTGTTCTCCTTGGTGATCCGGATTTTCTTCGCCGAACCCAGTTCGTGCAGTGTCGCTTTTTCGAGCGTCAGCCCGACTTCCTCGGCGATCACCGTGCCATCGGTCAACACCGCGATGTCCTCGAGCATGGCTTTGCGCCGGTCGCCGAAACCCGGCGCCTTGACGGCGGCGACTTTGACGATGCCGCGCAGGTTGTTGACGACCAGTGTGGCCAGCGCCTCGCCTTCGACGTCTTCGGCGACGATCAGCAGCGAGCGGCCGGATTTGGCAACCTGCTCGAGCACCGGGATCAGATCGCGGACGCTGGAGATTTTTTTGTCGAACAGCAGGATGTACGGGTTTTCGAGTTCGACGGCCATTGCCTGCTGGTCGGTGACGAAGTACGGCGACAGGTAGCCGCGGTCGAACTGCATGCCTTCGACGATATCGAGGTCGTTATTCAGACCGGAGCCTTCCTCGACGGTGATCACGCCTTCCTTGCCGACCTTGTTCATCGCATCGGCAATGATGCGGCCGATTTCCTCGTCGGCGTTGGCCGAGATGGTGCCGACCTGGGCGATGGCCTTGTCGTCCTTGCACGGCTTGGAGAGCTTTTTCAGCTCCTCGACCGCGGCGCGCACCGCCTTGTCGATGCCGCGCTTGAGGTCCATCGGGTTCATGCCGGCGGTGACCGCCTTGTGGCCCTCACGCAGCATTGCCTGGGCGAGCACCGTGGCGGTGGTCGTGCCGTCGCCGGCGGCGTCCGAGGTCTTGGAAGCGACTTCCTTGACCATCTGGGCACCCATGTTCATCATCTTGTCGGCCAGTTCGATCTCCTTGGCCACCGAGACGCCGTCTTTGGTGACGGTCGGCGGGCCGAAGCTCTTGTCGAGCACCACGTTACGGCCTTTCGGGCCGAGCGTGACCTTGACCGCATCGGCCAGAACATTGACGCCGGCGAGCATTTTCTTGCGGGCGTCTTCGGAAAAACGAATTTCTTTCGCACTCATCTTTGCATTCCTCTGAAAAATTCGGTGGATCGTCGGCGGATCAGGATTCGATCACGGCCATGATGTCGTCCTCGCGCAGGACAAGCAGTTCTTTGTCGGCGATCTTGACTTCGGTTCCGGAATACTTGCCGAACAGGATCTTGTCGCCGGCCTTGACGGCCAGCGGCCGGACTTCGCCGTTGTCCTTGATCTTGCCGGTGCCGACGGCGATGACCTCGCCGCGGATCGGTTTTTCCTTGGCGGAATCGGGGATCACGATCCCCCCCGGGGAAGTGCGTTCTTCCTCCATACGTTTGACGATGACGCGATCGTGCAAAGGACGCAATTTCATGAGCATTCTCCTGGATCGATATATTTGAAACGCAACCAAAACAGGGGTGCCCGGCGACGGTCGGCGGCGCGGGGCGGCGAGTTTTTTGCCGTGGCGGGGAGCGCTGGCTCGAGATGAGTCGCGCCGCCCGCGGTGTCGATATCCCTGTCGGGCCATCGAACGGCTGGGCTCGCCGGCCTGGTTAGTGAACCCGAGCCGGCCGGTTGTCGAAACCGGGGTGCCTGAATCTGGGCCGCGCACCGCAAAGTGCCCGGCAGCCTCTCACGATGTGGGCGCTCGGGCCGGCGTTTTCAAGGGCGCTACACTGTTGTGAGCGAATTATCGGAGTTCCGGTCATGTCATCCGACCCGGTGGCCACCGAGCGGCAAGGCGGTCTGTATGTGGTGTTCTGCACCTGCCCGGACACGGCGGCCGCTGGCCGCCTGGCCCGCACGCTGGTGGAACGCCGGCTCGCGGCGTGTGTCAATGTGCTGCCGGCCCTGAACTCGGTGTATCGCTGGCAGGGCGCGATCGAGGAACACGACGAGTGTCTTTTGCTCATCAAATCGTCGCCGGCGCTGTGGACCCAGTTGGCGGCGGCGATCCGCGAACTGCACCCTTACGAGACTCCGGAGATCGTCGCTGTCGAGGCGGCGGCCGTCGAGCGGGATTATCTGGCCTGGATATCGGCCGCCACGGGCGGCTGCGGAACGGAATGAAACGCTTGAAAAATCTGTTATCGATACGGCGATTGGCACTGGCCGCACTGCTGCTGGCTGGATTCGGGCCGGGGTTGCCGGCCGGCGCGGCGGTCGATCCCGACGACCTGCTCGATCCGGACGTCGCCTTCGCGATCGACGCGGCGGCACCGAGCCGCGAGCAATTGATCGTGACCTGGCAGGTGGCGCCCGGCTATTACCTGTACCAGCACCGCATCCGGTTTTCGAGCGCCACGCCGGGCGTGACGCTCGGCGCCCCCGAAATGCCGCCCGGCAAGGACTACCACGACGAATTTTTCGGTGATGTCGTGACCTATCGCGGCACGGTCAGTGTCAAGGTGCCACTGGTTGCCGGCCCGGGCGTGGTGCGCCTGGAACTGAGCGCCGAATCGCAAGGGTGCGCTGATCTCGGTGTCTGTTATCCGCCGCACCGCCAGAGTGTATCGCTGGCCTTGCCGGCCGCGGCGGCGAATGCGCCGCCGGCCACCGGCGGGATCGGGGCGGCGCTTGCGATGTTGGGCGGACCGCCGGCCGGCGGCATCGCCGGCGCGGTGGACGGCGAGGCGTTGCCCGAGGAACAGGCGTTCCAGGTCGAGGCGATCGCGCTCGACGGCCGGCGCCTGCTCGCCCGCCTGACGCCGGCGCCGGGCTATTACCTGTACCGCGACAAGATCGCCTTCGCCAGCCCCGATCCGGCGATCGCGGTCGCCGCTGCCGATCTGCCGCCGGGCGAGCAGCACAGCGACGAGTTTTTCGGCGAGGTCGAGATCTACCGCACCCAGATCGAAGTGCCCGTCGCGCTGGCCCGCTCCGCGGGCGGGGCGGCGGCGTTCGACCTGGAGGTGGCCTTGCAGGGCTGCAAGGAACAGGGCATCTGCTATCCGCCGATGAAGCGGCAACTCGCCATCGCGCTGCCGGCAGCCGAACCGATACCGGCCGCTCCCCCCCCGGGAGCGGCAACCGGCACACCGGCCGGCGCGGCGGCGCCGGTTAATGCGGCGGCAATGGCGGCCGCTGCCGCCGGCCCGCCGCTCGCCGAGCAGGACCGCCTGGCGCGGCTTTTGGCCGATGAGCCGCTGTGGCTCAGTATGCTGCTGTTTGTCGTCCTCGGCGTCGGCCTGGCATTCACGCCGTGCGTTTTTCCGATGATCCCGATCCTCTCGGGGATCATCGCCGGCGAAGGCGACGGCGTGACGCGGGGCAAAGCCTTCGCGCTGTCTTTGGCCTATGTGCTGGCGATGGCCCTGACCTATACCGCAGTCGGCGTGATTGCCGCCAAGCTCGGCTACAACCTGCAGGCGGCCTTTCAAAATCCCTGGGTGCTGGCCGCGTTTGCGGTGGTTTTCGTGCTGCTCGCCCTAGCGATGTTCGGTTTTTACAATCTGCAATTGCCGGCGAGCTGGCAGGCGAAACTGACCGCCGCCAGCAACCGGCAAGGCGGCGGCCAACTCGCCGGAGCGGCGATCATGGGTTTTTTCTCGGCCCTGATCGTCGGGCCGTGCGTCACCGCGCCGTTGATCGGCATTCTGATCTTCATCGCCCAGACCGGCGATACGGTGCTCGGCGGCAGCGTGCTGTTCGCGCTCAGTATCGGCATGGGGCTGCCGCTGCTCGCGATCGGTGTCGGTATGGGCCACTGGCTGCCGCGCGCCGGCGCCTGGATGGACGGGGTCAAGGCGTTTTTCGGGATCACCCTGCTCGGTTTGGCGCTGTGGATGCTGGAGCGTATCGTGCCGGGCGAGTGGATCATGCTCGGCTGGGGCCTGTTGCTGATCGCCAGCGGCGTTTATCTCGGGGCGCTCGCCCGCCAAGCGGCCGAAGCCGGCGGTTGGGCCCGGTTGCGCCAGAGTTTCGGATTTGCATTGCTGTTGTTCGGCAGCCTCGAAATCATCGGTTTCGGGCTCGGCGGCGACGATTGGATGCAGCCGCTGGAGCGGCTCGGCCGGGGCGGTGCGGCGGCACCGGCGGCGGTCGAGTTCACCCGCATCCGTTCGGTGGACGATCTCGACCGCGAGCTGGCCCACGGCCAGGTCGTGATGCTCGATTTTTACGCCGACTGGTGCGTCGAGTGCAAACGGATGGAGAAATATACCTTCCCGAAGGCGGATGTCGCCCCCAGGCTCGGCACCCTGCGCCTGTTGCAGGCCGACGTCACCGCCAACGACGAGATCGACCAGGCGCTGCTCCGCCGCTTCGCTCTGATCGGCCCGCCGGCGATCCTTTTTTTCGACCGCAATGGTAAGGAAATGCGGGCTTTCCGGGTCATTGGCTTCATGAACGAGAATGAGTTCGCCGATCACCTGGAGCGCTTGCTGCGTGAAACCTGAACGAATGATTCTGACTTTGGCGATCGCCGCCGGCATGGTACTGGGCGGCACGCTGTATTTCGGCCGCCACTCGATCCTGGCCGAGATCGCCGCCTGGCGCCCCGAGGTAGCGGCGGTGCCGGCGGGAACCGCGGACTCAGCCACGCCGCTCCGCACCATCCAGCCCCGCGGCATCGGCGACCGCCTGCCCGATTTCCGCCTGGCGGCGCTCGACGGCAGCTATCTCGAGTCGTCGCATTATCAAGGCCGGTTGCTGCTGGTCAATTTCTGGGCCACCTGGTGCGATCCGTGCCGCAGCGAGCTGCCGCTCCTGCAGCGCCTGTGGGACCGCCACCAGGACGACGGCCTGATGGTCATCGCCCCGGCAATGGACGATCCGGACGCGGTCCGCCGCTTCGTCGAGCAGTTCAAGATCGGTTTTGCCGTGGCGATCGGCGGCGAGGATATCGAACTGACCAATCTGGCGCTCGGCAATGTCGATGGCGTGTTGCCGTACAGCGTCCTGGTCGCCCCGGACGGCATGATCGTCGATCGGCACATCGGCCAACTCAAGCAGGCCGTGCTCGACCGCTGGATCGCCGATCATCTGCCGCATGCCGTCGAGTTGCCGGCCGGCGGTAAATAGCTCGCGCTGCACTGAACGATCCCCCGAGCCCTTCGTCGTGGCCGCCTCGTGGCGCGCCGGGGGGGGCTTGCCAACGACCCCGTCTGCCGGTTACAGTCCTGCCGGCGCGGGAGTAGTTCAATGGCAGAACCTCAGCTTCCCAAGCTGATGATGCGGGTTCGATTCCCGTCTCCCGCTCCACGCCGGCCGGATGCGAGAACCGTGTTGTACGGAAAGAGCCTGCGGCGGGGCCGGTGCAAGGGGCGAACGGGCGCTGAAGTCCGTTTGTAGGATGACGACAACGACCGGCCAAGCCGGTGCATGACGGCAGCTCGGCCACGGATGGCGGGAGTTCGATCCGGGGTCCGCGGCGCAAGTTGCCGCCGAAGCGAGGACCTATGACAAAATCCACTCTCAGCTTGCAGACCAAGGTGCTCGGCGGCCTCGGCCTGTTTTTCGTTTTTTTCGTCGCGATACTGGCTTACAGCGCCTGGGCGTTCCAGCGCAGCACCAGCCATTATTTCACGTTGCAGCGTCTCGGGCAGATGGAATTGACGCTGCAAAACCTCGGCCAGGGCGCAACCCGTTACAAGGCCGTCGCGCCGCGCGATTACGAGAGCTATCACCGCGACGTCGAGATATTCCACCGCCAGACCCAGCGCGACCTCGATATTCTCGAACGCGGCGTGGGCAACCTGGGCGCGGATTATCGCGGTCTGACGAACCGCGGGTTCTTTGGGCTGCTGGCCGGCGGCGGTGATTCGCAACTGGAACAGGCGGTCGGGACACTGGGCGATACCTGGCGCGAGTTTCGCGCCGGCCTGGAAGACAAACTCGGCCCCGACCGCAACGAGCCGCGGCTCGAATGGGGCGCCGAATTTATCGCCGCCCGCTACGACGAACTGGCCGCCGCGCTCGGCGAGGTCAACACTCACTTTTTGCGTGTGATCAACCGCGACCGGGCCGTCGTCCGCCTGCTGACGCGCGCCGGCTACGGTATCGGCGTGATTTTTGCAGCGCTTGGCGTTGCGTGGTTTTATTTCGGTGTGACCCGCCGCCTCAGAACCACGCTGAAAGGCTGCCGGCGGGCGGCGCAGGGCGATTTCGGCTATCAGATCCCGGTCGACAGCAACGATGAACTCGGCGAACTGGCGGCGGCGTTCAATAGTCTGTCGACGCGCGCCCGCCTGGTGCTTTCGCTGCTCGACCGGCTGCGCGAAGACCTCGATTTTGCCGCAGCGGCGAACGTGCTGTGGGAGGAAACACGCGCCACCTTGCCGGTGGAATGGTTCGCGCTGGCCGATTGTGCTTTGCCGCGCATCGAGACGATCGCGATGCACGGCGAGGCGAACATCGATTTCGCTGCCGAACCGGTGGCGAACGGCGGCGAGGAAGCGGTTGAACGGGCGCTGGAATCGGCCCGCCCGCAGTATTTCCCCGATTTACTGCGCCACACGGTGGCGCGGGCCGGCGACCGTCTGCTGCGCCGGATCTATAAAGCCGGATTCCGCTCGGCAGTGCTTGTTCCCCTCGGCGAGCCGGGAGGGCCACGCCTTTTGATGATCCTTGCCGCCCGCGAAGCGAATGCCTTTGCCGCCGAGCAGGTGATTTTGCTGCACCGTTTCGCACCGATGATCGCTTATCGACTGTCGCGCCTGGGGCAGAGCGGGGCGGCACCCGGCCGCCCGCCGGCGGCGGATATCGGGTAGGATGGCACGACGAAAAACAACGTGAATAACGTCCAATGAGTAAGCACGCGCCGCGGTCTGCTATTTTCTCGCTGTTTTTTGGCGCCCTTTTCTTGTTGCCCGCCGGCAGCGCCGGGGCGAAACGGCCCGCAGCGGCGGCGGCGGCGACGCCTGAAGCGCGGCAGCAGGCCTGGGAGACGCACCGCAAGATGGCCGGCGAATCGCTGCTCCACGGCCTTCAATGGCGGAGCATCGGCCCGGTGGACCAGGGCGGCCGGGTGGTCGATATCGCCGGCATTCCCGGCGCGCCGCACAGCTTTTATGTCGCTTATGCAAGCGGCGGTGTATGGAAAACGACAAACGACGGCACGACGTTCACGCCGCTGTTCGATCGGATGCCCGTCACCGCGATCGGTGCGCTCGCCGTGGCCGCCGATCCCGACGCCACATTGTGGGTGGGGACCGGTGAGGCCAATTCCTCGCGCTCGTCTTACGGGGGACACGGCATTTATCGCAGCCGGGACGGCGGCGCGACGTTCGAGCACCGCGGCCTAGAAGACACCGACCGCATCGCCCGGATCGTGATCGACCCCAAAGATCCCCGGCGGATTCTGGTCGCCGCCCTCGGCAAACTCTATACCCAAGGCGGCGGCCGCGGTGTTTATCTCAGCGAGGACGGTGGCGGGCACTGGGAGCGGACGTTGCCGGGCGACGAGTGGACCGGTGCCGTCGATCTGGTCATGAATCCGGCCACGCCCTCTATCGTCTATGCCGCAACCTGGGAACGCCGCCGCCGGCCGTGGGATTTCACCGAGGGCGGAGCGGGCAGCGGCATCTGGCGCAGTGCCGACGGCGGCCGAACCTGGCGCCGGCTCGCCGGCGGCCTGCCGGCGGGCGCCGAGGTTGGCCGTATCGGTCTGGCGCTCGCCGCCTCCCGGCCGGCCACGTTGTATGCCGCGCTCGACCACCAGGGCCCGCTTCCCGAAGACCAAAGGGAGGCCGGTGACCGGCCGCTCAGCGCCCGCCGCCTGCGCGAGATGGACAAAGAGACCTTCATCGCCGCCGGCCTAGATGAGATCGAATGGTTCCTGCGCGCCTACGACATCGATCCTGTGTGGGATGCCGAAAAAATCATCGCCGCACTTAACGATGGCACGGTGACGATGGACACCTTGCGCCGGGCGCTGGCCAACGCCAATCGCAACCTGTTCGAAGCCGAAATCCGCGGTCTTGAAATCTGGCGCAGCGACGACGGCGGCGATAACTGGCGCCGGACCCACGACGAGCCGCTGCGCGAAGTGAGCTACACCTACGGTTACTATTTCGGCACGATCCGCGTTGCCCCCGACGATCCCGAGCGCATCTATGTCCAGGGCGTGCCACAGATCACCTCCGCCGACGGCGGCCGGTCGTTCCACAGCCTCCAGCAGCAGGACGTACACGTCGATTACCACGCCCACTGGATCGACCCCGAAAATCCGAGGCGGATGATCGTCGGCAACGACGGCGGGCTGGACATCAGCCACGACGGCGGGCAGACCTGGCGCCGGCTCGACGCGCAACCAGTCGGCCAGTTCTACAGCATCGCTGTCGATATGGAAGACCCCTACAACGTGTACGGCGGCCTGCAAGACAACGGCACGATGAAAGGATCGAGCCGGACACGCTGGGAAAAAGGCGAGCGCTGGACGCAGATCAACGGCGGCGACGGGATGCACGTTGCGGTCGATCCGCGCGACAGCGGCGTGGTGTACACCGGGTTCCAGTTCGGCAACTACGTCCGTCTCGATTCGGGCAAACGGGCCTCGATCCGGCCCCACGTTGCGCTCGGCGAGACGCCGTTGCGCTTCAATTGGAACTCGCCGGTGGTGCTTTCACCGCACACCCCAGAGATCGTCTATTTCGGCAGCGAGCGGCTTTTCCGCAGCATCGACCGGGGCCGGAACTGGACGGCGATCAGCGGCGATCTCAGCCGTTCGACCGAACGCGGCGACGTGCCTTTCGCGACGATCACGACGATCGCCGAATCGCCGCGCCAGATCGGCCTGATCTGGGCCGGGACCGACGACGGTGAAGTCTGGGTCAGCGAAACCGCCGGCCACCGCTGGCAGAACGTCGCCGGCCGGCTGCCCGCCGGGCGCTGGGTCAGCCGCGTCGTCGCTTCGGCGCACGATCGCGACCGGGCCTATGTCAGCCTCAACGGCTACCGCGACGACGATATCACCGCTTACCTTTATCGCAGCGATGACCTTGGCCACCGCTGGCATTCGATCGCCGGCGGCCTGCCGGCCGAGGCGATTAATGTTGTCCGCGAGGATCCGTTCAACCCCGACGTCCTGTATGTCGGCACCGACCGCAGCGTTTACGTCTCGTTCGACCGCGGCGCAAGCTGGCAGGCGCTCGACAACAACCTGCCGCACGTGCCGGTCCACGATCTCGTTGTTCACCCGCGCCAGCGCGAATTGGTCGCCGGCACGCACGGGCGCAGCGCCTGGGTGGTCGATGTGCTGCCGATCGAGGAACTGACCAGCGAAGTACGCGCCCGGCCGCTGCACGTCTTCCATATCGACGATCTGCAAGCCGGGCGCGAATGGCAAAGTCGCCCGTCGCGCTGGCTGCACGACCAAGACAGTGAGCCGCGGCTGATCGCCCATGTGTGGGCGGCCAGTGACGGCCAGGCCGAGGCGGCGATCGAAGACGACGAAGCGCGGGTGCTGCAGCGCTTTACGCTGCCGCTCACGCGCGGCATCAACCGGCTCGAATGGAATTTGCAATTGGCTGTTGACATGGTGCGCGCCGCTGAAACCGGGGCCGGCGGCAAGACAACCGAGAGCGCGGACAGCGCGCCGGCCGCAAGGCGCAGCGCCTATGCTCAGGCCATCGAATACGGTTATCCCCTCTACCCGGTCCCGGGCGTCTACACGCTGCGGATCACCCAGGGGGACGCTGTGGCCGGACGTACCTGGCGGATCGCCCCGCCGGACCCCTGGCCGCCGCGCCGCGACCCACCGCCTAAAATCCGCGGCAAATAAACCCGATCCCGGTCTATTGCCGCTGGTCGGCGCTGAGCAGGTGGCCGGCGATTCGGGTCAGGCGTTCGGCGAGCGAGGCGATATCGAGGGCGGGGAGCAGGGCGGCGAGTGGGGCGAGCGCCGCCGCCGGGGCGGCGCGCCATGCCGGGTAGGGCAGATCGATGTACTGCAACGGAATGTGCTGGCGCGCCTGCTGCAAAAAAGCCTGTTCGTTTCGCCAGAGGTCCGGCAGGCGGTCGCCATCGGCAAAGCCCGCCAGCCGCCATTCGATCTCGAGGGCTTCGAGGTCGCGCTCGACAACGATGATCCGCGCGCCGGGAAACAGCCGGTAGATGGTCGGCAGGGCGTATGCCGTGAACCACAGGCCATCCACCACTGGCCGGTCGAGTTCCGAGGCCAGCAGGCGGCGGCGCGCCGCCCGCGCATAGCGCTGCCGGGCCAGCCGTATGGCGCTCTCGTCGAGTGCCGTCAACGCCGCACTGCCACGCGGCCAGCACAACGCTTCTCGCCGTTCGTTCTGGTCGCCGATCGCGTCGTGGATCACGCTGCACGATGGATCCTGGGCCAGGGCGAACAGCAGTGCGGTCCGGCCGCTGCCCGGCCAGCCGTGCACCAAGATCGGATCGGCGAGGCCGTCGTTCGGACCGCCCGGCGGCCAGGACCAGATCACATCCCGGTCGAGGGCGGTCGCCGGATCCTCGCCCGAATCCGGGTGCCGTTCGGTGATCACCGAGGCCATGCTGAGCGGCAGGTCGCCCGCTGGATTTTGTTCCAGCAGGGCGGCCGCTGCCGCGGCGCGGCCGGCACGATTCAACGCCTGCCAGTGGTAGCGATGCCATAGTTTGCGCAGCGCCGGCGGAAGCGTGTTGTTGTCCGAGTCGAGCAGATCTGCGGCGCCGGCCGGGTCGTTTTCGGCCAGCGCCAGCCGGGCGCGGAATAAAACGACCATGACCGGTGGACCGCCGGCTGCCTCGAATGCCGCCAGCGCCAACCGGGCGGCGGGGGCATCGCCGCAACGCAGGTGAGCGTCGAGCCGCAGCGCCTCGATCTCGGCATCGGCGAGGCCCGCGGGCCAGTGGTCCATTGCCGCCAGCGCCGCTTCGGGGCGCTGTTGATCGAGCAGGACCGCCGCTCTTGACCGGATTGCTTCGGGCAATTCGCCGAGCGGCGCCAACTCGGCGAGCGCTTCGGAATAACGGCCGAGACGGCGCGCCGCGGCCGCCGCCCGCAGCCTATGCTCCGGCACGCCCGGTTGCTTCTGGCGCAGCCGGGACAACGCCACCAATGCCGCCTCGTTGTCGCCCAACTCGAGGTTGGCGGTGGCGATGCCGTCGAGTGCTTCGGCCGTCTCCGGGCCGAGTTCCAGGCTCCTGCTGAATGCCGCCAGCGCCTCGCGCGGCTCGCCGGTACCGAGCAGAGCCTGGCCGAGCCAGATCCACAACGGATATTGATCGGAGTAGTGTTGCAAGGCATTGCGCAGGCACTGTGCCGCGAAAGCGTGGCGGCCCATGGCAAGAAAGGCCCGGCCGAGATGGATCTGGGGATACGGATCGTCGGGTTTGCGATTGACCGCCTCCTGTAAATGACGGGCGGCTTCCTCGGTCCGGCCCGAATCGAGCAGGGCGACGCCGAGATGGGCGTAAGCCGGATCAAGATCGGGGTCGGCACGGAGTGCGGTGCGCAGGGCGTCGATCGCTTCGTCGTAGCGCTTCATGCTCAGCAACACGTAACCGGTGCCCATGTGCGCCGCGGCGTGGTTGGGGTTGGTCTCAGCCGCCCGGCGGTAGCTGGCGAGCGCTTCGGCCGGGTTGCCGAGGCGCATTTCGAGGCCGCCCAAGGCATAGTGGTAAGGCGCGACGGCAGGCGCCAGCCGGACGCAGGCCGCCAGCCGCTCGCGGGCCGCGGCGAACTGCCCGGTGCGCTGTTCGCACAGGGCCAGCATGTACAGCACCTGGTGGTTGTCCGGCTCGTCGTCGAGCATCTGCCGGTAAAGCGCGTGGGCCTTGTCGTATTCGCCTTTTTCGTAGTGTTCGAGTGCTTGTTCGATCATGCGCAAACCGGTATTGGTGGGGCAGTTTTATCAGCCGGCCGCCGGCTGCCGGCGGGCGGCGGTGCGGGCGATCACTCCGTCGATCCAGCTTTCCAGCCGCCAGTTGGCAAGAAAGCCGCAGTGCCCGCCGTGCGCTTCAAGGTGAAGCTGCATCGCCGGCGGCCGGGTCAGTGCGGTGAAATCGTCGGCCGGCACCACCGGATCGTCGGCGGCGGCGACGATCGTCGCCGGAACGCGCAGCGCCGCCAGGCGATCGCCACTCAGGGTGTAACCGTCGAGGTAATCGTCGAGGGTCGAAAAATCGGTGTGCCGTTCGATCAGGTACCGCGTCTTGGCGCGCAACCCGCGCATTGTAAACCACTCGCTGAAATCGTAGTCGGCCGGGAACGACGCTTGTTTGCGGTCGAGCGAGCGGCGCCATTTGCGCTCGAAGTAGCGCTCGTAAAAAGGCAGGCCGCGCTCCAGCGCGTCGAGCACGCCACCCGGCCGGATCACCGGGCAGACGGCGATCACCCGGGCCAGCGGGATGCCGCGGCCGGGAGCGGCGAGTGCGACGCGCAAGGCGAAATTGCCGCCCAGCGAAAAACCGGTAAGGGTCACCGGCCCGGCCGCCGGCTGCGCCAGCAAAGCGACGGCCTCGACGACCTCTTCGAGGCGGCAGGAATGAAACAACTCCCGGTTCAGATGGTGGCTGTCCCCGTGGTCGCGGAAGTTGAGCCGGAACACCTCGAAGCCTACCTGCCACAGGGCGTTGGCCGCCGACAGCAGGTAATTCGACGAGGCGCTGCCCTCCCAGCCGTGCAGCAGGATCGTCAGGCCCACGGCTGTCCCGTGGGCCGGGGTCCGCCAGCCGGTCAGGCGCACGCCTTGCGGGGTGGTGACGATTTCGCTGCGCGACGCCGCGATGAGGTCGCCGGCCCGGCGGCGGACAGCGATGCGCCGCAGCGCGCTGCTTGTCAGGATGGATTGCACGTGGCGGTTGGCCAGGCCGCGGGCCGGCTTGAACGGGGCGATCATCCGGCGTTAGTCACGCTGCCGCCGCGTACGCGGCGCTGACCACCGCCTGGGCGGCGCGGGCCATGGAGCGGCGATCGGTGCCGCCCGGCAGGGCGGGCAGAAAGCGGACCTCGACCTCGAGCCCAGCCTCGCCCAACAGGCGCCAGGCATTGCCGACGAAGTGTTCGCCCGGGCGGAAACGGGTCGTTTCGCTGACTGCACCGTCACGGCTGAAGCGGATCGCGGCGGGTACCGCCGGGCACCGCCCGCTGGCTGCCGGCGCGAACAGCCGGCTGTGAAAATGGTGGACACCGGGGGTGTGCGGCACGCCGCCCTCGGGGAAAATCGCCAGGCGCTCGCCGTGGGCGAGCATGCCGTGCATCGCCGCCAGCACCTCGGCGGTCGAACTGCTTTTGCCGCGTTGCAGAAAGAGCGCCCGCGAGCGGGCCACGATCCAGCCGGCGAGCGGCCAGCGCCGGATTTCGGCTTTGGCGACAAAACGCATCAGGCCGGCGGCGAGCAGCACGAAAATGTCGAGCCAGGTCTGGTGATTGGCGGCGACCAGCACGGCGGGCGGCAGGTCGCCGGTGACCGTCAACCGGATGCCGAAAACCCTGAGCAGTATCCGGCACCACCAGCGCGCCAGATGATCTTCGATTGTTCGCCCATTCAGACGCCGATCGCGCAGGCCGGGCGTCTGCGCCAGCACCGCCAGCGGCAGGCCGAGCAGCAGGTGCATGGCGAGCCACGGCAGGCGCCGGAGGCGGCGCAGCGAGCGGTGCCAGGCACTTTCCGGGCCTGAACGGTTGATGACCCGGCGGCCGCCGGCCGGGGTGCGCTCGACAGTGTTCATCCGCTGCATTCCGCCGGTGGGGCGCCGCAGCGCCAGCAAATATCAAAGGTGGATGGCACTGCCGCCCGGCATCGGGCGCACAACCACTCGTCGTCCGCCGCGCTGTCCAGCGCAGCCCGCTCGTGACGCGCCACCCATTCCGCGGCCTGGGGGGCGTATTCGGCAGGTACCCAGACAGCCGGCGCTGCGCCTTTGCTGTAGAGCATCTCTACGGCCACACTCCAAAATTCGGTGCCGCTGACCCGAGCTTCGATGCCGGCGGCGCGCAAAGCGCCGGCCACTGCCGCCGCGGCGAACGGATGATCGGCGACATAAACCTGCTGCCAGTCAGCCATACGGTGACGATGATCCGGATGCTGCTTTCCTGTACGATGCACGGCTGTGGACGCCTCCTCGATTGTCAAACTGGCCGGCAGCGGCAAGACCTTCAGCACCCGCGCCGGTGAGACCATCCTCGCGGCGGCGTTACGCCAGGGCATCATGCTGCCCTATTCGTGCCGCAACGGCACCTGTGCCAGTTGCCACGCGACGCTGCTGCACGGCGCCGTCGAATATCCCTACCAGCCGCCGGCGGCGCTCGATGCTGCCGAGATCGGCCGCGGCCGGATCCTGCTGTGCCAGGCGGTGGCCAGCGGCGAGGTCGTCATCGAGGCGCATGAAATCGAGGCGGTCAGGGACATCCCGATCCGCACCCTGCCAGCGCGGGTCAGCGAGAAGCGGTTTTTATCGCCGACCGTGGTGCAATTGAAGCTCAACTTGCCGAAAGGTATGCGCCTGCAATTTCTCGCCGGCCAGTATATCGACATCCTGACCAGGGACATCAAGACCGGTGAGGGCCGGCGCCGGGCCTTCTCCCTGGCTTCGCCGCCGCACGAGGAGGCCTTTCTGGAACTGCACATCCGCCACATCAGCGGCGGCGATTTTACCGAATATGTGTTTCACCGCCTCGCCGAACGGGACCTCCTGCGCTTTCAGGGCCCGCTCGGCACATTTTTCGTTCGCGATGACGGCGCGCGACCGATCCTGATGCTCGGCGGCGGCACCGGCTTCGCGCCGCTGAAAGCGATGATCGAACAATTGATGCACCGCGGCGAGCGCCGCCCGATTCATCTTTACTGGGGGGTTCGCAACCGCGCCGAGCTGTACCTCGATGCATTGCCCAGGCGCTGGGCCGCCGAACGGGCCGATTTTGAATATACCCCGGTACTCTCGGACCCGGAACCGGGCGATCGCTGGAGCGGGCGGCGCGGCTGGGTCCATGAGGCACTGCTCGCCGATTACCCCGACCCGGCCGGTTTCGATATCTACATGAGCGGCCCGCCGGCGATGATCGACGCTGCCCGCCACCGTCTTCAGGTCGCCGGCCACCCGGAGGAGCGCTTGTTCTACGACTCGTTCGATTTTTCGGCCGACACCGTGGCGGCCGCCGGTGGCGGGGAGACGGCGGCGGGCGGCGACGAAGCCGGCACGACTGGCGCTGCCCTGCGTAACTGAGTTTCCTGTTCTGCGGCGCGGTATTCCTGCTCCAGCGCCGGATCTTCCCGGACCGCCAGTGCCTGCCGGTAATACTCGCCGGCCTTGCCGCGCAGATCGAGCGCCCGGCACAGGCGCGCCATCGCCGCCAGAAGATCGGGATCGGAAGGATGATGGCGCAGCCAGCGGCTGCCTTTTTTGAGCGCGGCTGTCGGTTCGGTGCGGGCCAGCCGCTCCCACGGGGCCAGTAATGCCGGCTGCCAGGCCCGGCCGAGCGCCGCCTCGAGCCGCTGCCGGATTTTGCGCCGCCGCGCCGCCGTCGCTTCGTCGCCGGCCGGTCCGGAGGCGGCCGTCTCGGCCAGCGCCGCCAGTACCGCCGGCTGGCGCCGCAGCGCGGCCGGCAACGCATGCCAGACTTGATCCGTTTCGTCCCCGCCGCCGGCTTGGCGCAGCGCCGCCGCGGCAATCTGGGGCAGCGAGTCGTGCGCCACCAGTTTCTGGCACTCGAGATCGGACAACACCGGCAGCAGTGCGCGCCATTCGTTCGCTTCCCCGGCTGCCGTGCGCAGCAGGCGCAGCACCTCGGGATGGCGCGGATGTTCGGTTCGCAACCCCTCCAGCAGTTCGAGCGCGGCGCGTGGCCGGTCGTCGCCGAGCATCAGCCGCGCCCGGGTCAGGGCGATCAGCAGGCGGGTCCGGCGGCGGCCGTCGTTGGCGGCGTCGAGATAGCGGGCCCGCCGCTCGTCGGCATTGGCGCCGCGGACGGCGCTCGCCGCGGCGAGCCATGCCGCCGGGCTTTGCAGGCGCCGGGCGGTGCGCCGCAAGATCTGTTCGGCGCGCCGGTCATCGCCCTCGGCCAGGGCCAGCAGGCCCCGTTCCAGACCGTGTCGGGCGGCGCGCCGGCGGGCGCGGCGCGGCAGGTGCCAGAGTTGAGCCAGGAGATAAACGAGACCGGCGGCGAGCAACAAGGCGGCGACCAGCGCGGGCACCGTGGTTTCCAGCACCCAGCCGAAGGCGTCGATGCGGAGCAGGCCGGGATCGGCGGCCAGTTCCGGCACGAGCCAGGCGGCGGCGATGCCGAGCGCCAGTGCCGCGACGACCCACAAAGTGCGCTTCACGAATCCGGATCCGCAGGCGCGAGGGGGGCAAGTGCCGTGTGCAGGGCGTCCAGGCTCGGCCACTCGGGCAGACCCGCTGCGGCCAGCGCTTCGAGCCAGTTCCGGGCAGCGGATAAGTCACTGCCGGTATCGGCAGCAGCCAGGCGTTCGGCCAGGGCCGCCGCCTGCCGGCGTACCCGATCCGGATCGCCGAAGTCGATCGCCTGCGCCAGATCGTGCCAGCGCCGTTCCGTTTCGAGGCGCCAGAAGGACAGATTGGCGATCACCTCATCGCGCGGCGTGACCCGGCGGAGCACGAACAGCCGGGCGAGCGCCGTTTTGAACCGCTGCCAGCGGTTGGCCTCGGGGGCGGGGGCGGCCTTGGGCGCGGCAGCAGGATCCCAGGCGACCGTCGTTGCGGCGTGGTGCTGCAGTTCGGCGCGCAAACGTTCGCGGGCGGCGCCGGTTTCACTGATTCGTTGGCGGAGCTCGGTTGCCGCCGCGCGCCATTGCGGTGCATCGCCTGCGCCATCCGTGGCGAACAAATCGCTGAGTGCATCAAGCGCCAGGACAGCACGGCGCCCGTCGTTGTGCACGGCCAGCGCGATCTTCGCGCCGCCGAGCCACGCTGCGGCGAGCTCATACCGGAAGGCGGCGCTGGGGCGGCGTTCGGCCTCGAGCGCAGCGATCCGCCGTTGCAGCTCGGCGGCCGCGGCCCTGGCCCGATCGGCCTGTTGCATCAGGCTCGCCGACTCGGCGGCGAGCGCCGTCAACCGGGTTTCGTGCGCGGCGATCAGGCCGGCCAGTTCGGCTGCGGGGTCGGCTCGGGATTCGAGCGCCGACAACCGCTCGTCGAGGCCGGCCAGATGCGCCTCGAAACCGGTGTTCTGTGCGGCGGCATCCTGCGCCCGGCCCAGATCGCGTTCGAGCGCCGCCAGTTGCGCGTTGAACGCCTGGGCGCGCCGTTCGAACCTCATGTCCAGCAGGTAATACACCGCCCCTCCGGCCGCCACCGACACCAGGAGGGCATAAAGCCCCCACGAGATGGCCCGCCGGGGGCGGCTTTTCGGTTCGGCTGCCGGCTCAACCTCGCCGGCGATGGCGGCACCGGTGGCGGCCGCCGCCGACTTTCCAGGTTCGGTCTGGGCAGCCGAATGGCGTTTGGGTGCGGGCTTTTCCGCTGCAGGTTGACTGGTCATGACGCTCCGGTGAATCGATTTCGGCGGCCCGGCAGATGCAATAAGGATACCTCAGCGGGTTGAACGACAGTTTCAGCCCGCTCGGCGCAGGCCGGCGGCAAAAATCGAACGGCGGTGGGTTTATGCCGGCTGCGACAACAATACCCGGCAGCACGCGGCGAGCGATTCGGTGCCGGGGTCCGGGCTCGAAACGATCTGTGTGAAGCCGAGTTCGGCGGCCACTGCCGCAAGCCGCCGGGAAATGACGATCACCGGCTGGGTGAGCAGTTGCCGCCGGAGCGCCGGGGAAAGCGCCTCGTGCAGTGCCATAAGGCCGCCGGCGCTGGTCGCCAGGGTGATCAAACGGCCGCGGTGAGCGGCGAGGCGCGCCAGCACCGCCGCATCCGGGGCCGACGGTTCGCGCCGGTAAACGTACATGATACGGACTTCGGCGCCGCGCCGGCGCAGCGTCGAGGTGATCAGCTCACGGCCGCCGGGTGCGGTCAGCAGCATGATCGTGCGGGTGGCGACATCCTGCATCTCGGGCATCGCCAGCAGCGCTTCGCTGTCGTGCCCTGCGGCCGGCATCCGGATCGTACCGACACCCGCTGCCGCTAATTGCCGCCCGGTGCCAAGTCCAAGGCAGATGGCCCGCATCTTCCGGCGTTCCGGCGCGGGCAAGGCGGCGATATACGGCACCGCATGGCGGCTCGGGACGATCCACCAATCGCCCGGCTGGGGCTTCACGTCCGGCCCGCCGGCCGGCGGGGTTTCGTAAACGATACGCCACAGCCCGGGATTGACGATCTCGACCGCCGGGCAGTCGAGAGCGCAAGTCAAAAGCGCATCGTCCCCGGGCTGGCGCGTGGAGACGATCAGTGTCTGCACCTTATTTCTTGCGGACGTATTCGCTGAGCCCGTGCTGGTGGCGGCGGGTTTCGATTTCTTTTTCCGCGACCGTTTGACAATACACTTTCACCAGGCGCCGCCCGGTGGCTTGTTCCCGGGTGCAGTAAACCCGCTCGTCGTCCAGTCTGAGCTTGCCGTCCTTGGCGATCATCGCTCTTACGCCATTGCTCAAGGCGATATCAGAGGCATGTTCGACATGCGTGACTTTCTGCGCCGCCGCCGAGAGGGGCAAGATCACGGCGAGGCTGAGGACAGAGATTGTGTATTTCATCGTGGTTGAACGGTTCATGTGCATTCCTCGAATAAGACAGATGGCATGTACATTACTTACAGACCCGGATACCGTTACGGTTGCCGGTCCTCTTGACTAGCTGGCACTCGGGTTCTGCTTTTGCGTCCTGTCGGCGCATGCCGCCAGTGTAACGCCGAGGATGAGGATTGATATTGCATTTTTCACAGCGAAGCTCCCAGAATTGACGAAAAAAAATCATAATCGTGCAGTTCTACTACGCAAGTATCCATATTCACGCCACGGTACGAACGCGCTCTGAGCAGGGATTTCAGGCCCGCGGCTGGCGGTGGTTTGTGGGGGGTCAGACCGACAGGCGCGCAGCCAATATCCTAACGGGGTCTTGTTCGCGCCCGGCCGGTTCGTCCCCGACCGGCACCGGCCTGACCGGCACGTCGGCCCGCCGTAGCCGGCCCTGGTCGTCGGTGATGAAACCGGACAGGCGCATCTCGCCGGCCACCTCGCCGGCGTAGGCACCGAAGGCGGTGTGACAGTCGGCGCCGAGGGCGGCGGCCAGACGGCGTTCCAACTCGACTGCGGTACGGGTCGGCGCGTGGTCGAAGGCCGCCAGCCGTTCCTGGATGATCTGATGATCTGCCCGGCACTGGATCGCGATCGCGCCCTGGGCCGGGGCTGGCAGCCAGGCGGGCAGCGCCAGGCGCTGGGTGATGCGCCCGGCGAAGCCGAGCCGTTCGAGCCCGGCGGCGGCCAGCACGATGGCGTCGAAATCGCCCTGGTCCAGGCGTTTGAGCCGGGTATCGACATTGCCGCGCAGGTCGAGGATTTCGAGATCGGGCCGCGCCGCGCGGAGTTGGACACGACGGCGGGCGCTAGAGGTACCGACACTTGCCCCCGCCGGCAGTGCCGCCAGCGATGGATAGCGCGGGCAGACCAGCGCGTCGGCCGGGTCGGCGCGTTCGAGTACCGCGGCGATGGTCAGCCGCGGGTCCATCTCGACCGGAATGTCTTTCATGGAATGCACTGCCAGGTCGGCTCGCCCGGCGAGCAGCGCCTGTTCCAGCTCCTTCAGGAACAATCCCTTGCCGCCGATCGCCGCCAGCGGGCGATCGAGGATGCGGTCGCCGCGGGTGGTCAGCGGCAGCAGTTCGACCCGAAGTTCGGGGTAGCGCCGGGTCAGCAGGGCTTGCACGTGGCGGCTCTGCCACAGCGCCAGCAGGCTCTGCCGGGTGGCAATCGTGATCCGGGCGGGAGAGGGGGTCATGAGTTCAAGCCTGCGGCATGAGCCGGTGCGGCCAACGCCGCCCGGACTGCCGGCAGGTGACGGCGCGACACCAGGAGGCGCTGCGGATAACCTTCGAGTTGCACGTAACAGGCAGCGCCGGTTTTTTCGAGGCGGCGCAGCCGGCGGCGGGCGATCAGGGTCCGGCGGTGGATGCGCAGAAAAAAATCGCCCGCCCGCCGTTCCAGCTCGGCCAGCGACAGTTCGGTCACGGCGGCCCCGTCAAGGTGGTGGAGCGTGACATATTTGTCCTCGGCCAGGCAGCACAGAACCTGCTCCAGCGGCAGGCGATCGAGGTGCTGGCCGCAGCGGATGGTGAGATACAGGCCGATCTCCTGCGCCGCGTGCCAGCGGGCGGCGCGGTCGAGCGCGGCGCGCAGCCGCCGGCGCGCGACCGGCTTGAGCAGGTAGTCGATCGCGCCGTGTTCGTAGGCGGCGAGGGCGTGCTGGTCGTAAGCGGTGATGAACACGATCACCAGATGCGGCCAGCGCTTTTGGGCCAGAGCCGCGAAGGCCATGCCGTTCATGCCGGGCATCTCGTAATCGAGCAGGACGACATCGGCCGCGGTCTCGGCCAACAGCACAGCGGCCTGGTCGCCGTTTTCCGCTTCGCCGCAGACCCGACAGTCGGGCCACTCGGCGATGAGATCGCGCAGCCGCTTCCGGGACAGCGGCTCGTCATCGACCAAAAGCAGATTCACGCCGTGCCCTCCCCGGTGGTGGCCGCGACCGGCAGTCTGAGCCGGACGATAAATCGATCTGCCTCGGCCCTGGCCATCAGTTGCGCTTCCGGTCCGAAATGCAGGGCCAGACGGGCGCCCAGGTTGGCCAGCGCCAGGCCACCGCTGTGGCCGGCGGCCTGGGCCGCGGCGGTGGGCGCCTGGGTGTTTCCGGATCGATCGTCCGAGCCGGGCAGGCCGGACACCCTGCCGTGGTTGTGGCCCACCGCGACGGGATTGTCGATTTCGAATTCGATACGGCGGTCGGCGATTTCGGCACGAATCGCGATGGTCCCGCCGGCCGGCAAGGGTGCGATGCCGTGCAGCACGGCGTTTTCCACCAGCGGTTGCAAGGTGAGCGGTGGCACCGGGATCTCCGGCAGTCTGTCCGGCAGCGCCCAGTGGACTTCGAGCCGCGCGCCGAAGCGCAATTGCTGCAAGGCGAGATAGTCGCGGCAAAGCTGCAACTCCTCACTGAGCGGAACCAATCTATCGGGATCGCCGAGGGCGCCGCGCAGCAAGGCGGCCAGTTGCTCCAGCGTCGCTGTTGCATCACGCGGCCGTTCGGGAATCAGCGCCGCGACGGTGTTCAATGCGTTGAACAGGAAATGCGGCCGGATACGGGCCTGCAAGGCGTCGAAACGGGCGCGTTCGGCGGCCAGCCGGCCGTGGCGCCAGCGCTCGTCGAGCACCAGGTAACGCAACAATGCACCGCCGAGCAGCGCGGCGATCAGGCCGATCCGCACGATCACCTGTACCGCCGGTGCCGTGCCGGTCATCTGCCATTGCAAGGTGCGGTCGAACCAGGTTGTGACCGTGCCCATCGCCAGCGCCACGGCGATGACCAAAAGCCAGGCGAGAAGCCAGCCGCTACGGCCGAGACGTTCGAGCAGGTGCCCCAGAAGACACAGCACAGCGAGTGCGATCAGCGCCATCCAGACCGCGAACAGCGAGGCCAGGCCGAAGGTCGCGAAACTCCACGGACGCAGCGGATCGAGCAGCGGCAACAAGGCCCCGAGTTCGGCGATCGTCAGCGCCGCGAACAGCACCGGCCAGCGGCAGAAGACCGGCACGGTCCGGTCGTTCATTTTGCCTCTCCACCGTCAATTTGCGCGACACGGGCGAGCAACCAGGTCTCGAGATCGGCGATTTCCTCGGCGCAGACTTGATGCTGCATCGGGTAGGTGTGCCAATCGACGGAGATCCCTGCCGCTTGCAGCGCCCGCCGGCAGGCTTCACCCAGGGCCGGCGGGATCAGCGGATCGTGCCGGCCGTGGGCCATGAAGACCGGTACTTGCCGCGCCGCGGGATGCGGCCAGGGGGCGGGCAGGCCGGCGCCGGGCAGGTAGCAGCTCAACGCCACGATGCCGGCCGGCGGGGTCTCGATCCCGAGGCCCGTGGCCAGCGCAATCACCCCCCCTTGCGAGAATCCGGCTAAGAAAAGCCGGGCGGCGGGCAAGGTCTGCTCGCCGGCGATCAAGGCCCGTACTGCGTTGACCGAGGCGGCGATCCCGGCACCGTCGTGTCCGCGATTCAGTTCCATGCCGGTGATGTCGTACCAGGCGCGCATGATCATGCCGTTGTTGATCGTCACCGGCCGGTATGGGGCATGCGGGAAACGGTAGAGTACGCCGCGTGCCGCCAGACGCGGCATCGCCTGGGCGAGAGGCACGAAATCATGGCCGTCGGCGCCGAGCCCGTGCAGCCAGACGATGCCGTAGGCCGGCCGGTCGGCGGTCTTCAGTTCGATGACCTCCAGCGCCGGTGCGTTATCATGGTTGCGGTTCATCCTGGCCAGTTTACCGGTTTCGACTTATGCGCCGCATTCCACTCATCGTTGCCCTGACCGCCGGCCTGATCGCCGCCTGCGGCCAGAAAGGACCGCTGTTCCTGCCGCCGCCCGAGGCGGTGCCAGTCACGCCGGCTCCGGCCACCGCCCCGGCGCAGGATGAAGACGGGGAGCAAAGCGACGGCCAGACCGGCGATGAAAACGGTAACGGCGGCAGCATTGCCCATCCCGGCCGCCGCTGAGTGATGGACCGCCGGCCCGAACCGGAGTTGATGGATTCCCCGGCGCAGACCGCGGCGTATGCCGCGGCGGATTTTGCCGAAGCCAACACGCTGTTTGCCGAGCATTTCGCCGCCCTGCGCCCGGCTTTGCCGGTGCCAGGCGTGCTCTATGATCTCGGCTGCGGGCCGGCCGATATCACGCTGCGCTTGGCGCGGCAGTTGCCCGGCTGGCAGATGGTCGGTCTCGATGCCGGTCCCAACATGCTGGCGGCGGCCGGGCACGCCTTGCGCGGTCAGCCGGATGCGGCTGCCCTCACCGGGCGCATCACATTCCGACTCAGTCACCTGCCGGATCCCAGCCTGCCGCGCGGCGCGGCCGGGGCGGTGGTCAGCAACTCGCTGTTGCACCATCTGCCTGAGCCCGGGGTGCTATGGCAGGCGGTGCTGCACCTCGCCGCGCCGGGGGCCGCGGTGCAGGTGATGGATCTCGAACGGCCGCCGGATATCGCCGCCGCCAAGGCACTGGTCGAGCATTATGCTGGCGATGCGCCGGCGGTGCTGCGTGACGATTTCTATCATTCGCTGCTCGCCGCTTATCGGCCCGGCGAAGTGGCAGCGCAGCTCGCCGCCGCCGGGATCGACTGGCTCGAAGTCCGCCGGGTCAGCGACCGGCACTGGCTGGCGCAGGGGATACGGCCGGCGTGACGCTCAGCTTTCACAAACTGCACGGCCTGGGCAACGATTTCATGCTGGTCGATGCCCGCCGGCAACCGTGGACGCCCGATGCTGCAACGATCGCGGCACTCGCCGATCGCCACGAAGGTGTCGGTTTCGACCAATTGCTGATTCTCGACGCGGCCGGCAGTGGTGAAGCCGATGTTGGCTGCCGCATCTACAACCTCGACGGCAGCGTCGCCGAACAGTGCCTGAACGGCATGCGCTGTATCGCGCGCTATCTGGCCGATACCACGCCCGGGCGGCCCGAATGGCGGATCGCGGCACCCGCCGGCTGTGTGGTCGGCGCCCGGGTGCACGGCGCGAGCATCGAGCTGTCGATCCCGCCGCCGCGCCTGGTCGAGCCCAAAGCGCGCGAGATCGAGGTGGCGGGCAGGCGTTTTGCGGTCTGGCTGGTCGATGCCGGCAACCCGCACGCCATCGCCTTCGGCCACGAGCCGCGGGAAGCGCGTGCCCGCTTCGGCCGCGCCGTTTCGGTTCATCCTTCGTTTCCTGATGGTGTCAATGCCGGATTCGCCCACCTGACCGGCAGCGGTGAGATGGAACTTGCGGTGTTTGAACGCGGCAGCGGGCCGACCCGGGCCTGCGGCAGCGGCGCAGCAGCGGCGGCCGCCGCCGCCCGGGCGCAAACGGCGCATCTTGGGCCGTGGACCGTGCAGCAACCCGGTGGCGCGCTTGTGATAGATTGGAGCGTAGATGGGCTAACGCTGGTGCAGCGCGGCCCTGCGGCATATGTCTTTCAAGGTGAACTTTGTGAGCAATGCTTCCGCTGAACGACCGGTCGCTGAGCCCGATGACCGGGAACGCCAGGTCATTGAATTCCTGCACGACCATCCGGACCTTCTGCGCCGCCATCCGGAACTGCTCGACCACCTCGAGCCGCCGGGCGGCGAGGCCGCCGCCGTGTCGCTCGTCGAATATCAGTTGCGGCGGGCGAGAAAACGCCTCGGCGAGTTGGAGGCGCGGCTCAAAAACCTGATCGACATCGCCCGCGCCAATGAATCCCTGCTGCTGCGCCTGCACCAGGTGCACCTCGATCTGGGCAGTTGCGCCGGCCTTGAGTTGCTCGACAAGCTCGATGGCGCGCTGTGCGCCGATTTCGCGATCGATGCCTGGTGTGTGTTGGCCGGCAACGAGACGCTCGGTGGCGTGCAGCATCCGCGGCTCAAACGGCCGGGCGGCGAGCCGCTGCTCGACGCTTTGCTCGCCGCGCCCCGGCCGCATTGCGGCCGCCTGACCGCGGCCAAGCGCCAGGCGCTGTTCGGCGCTGCAGAAATCGCCTCGGCGGCGCTGGCCCCGTTGCCGCACGGCGGCCTGCTGGCCCTCGGCAGCCGCGATCCGGCGCGTTTCACGCCCGAGGCCGATACCCTGCTGCTCAAACTCCTGGGCCTGACACTGGCCCGCCGCCTACCGCTCGCCCCTGCCACGGGGACTGCCGCCGGGTGATGAGCGGGCGTGATCACTCCCCACGACCCCCCCCGAACTGATCTCGATGACTGGCTGGCCTCGCTCGCCCACAGCCGCCGCCTGTCGCCGCGGACGCTCGTTGCCTACCGCCGGGATATCGAGCGCTTGTTGACTCACCTGGCTGCGGCGGGGATCGCCGAGCCGGCTGCCGCCGGCACCCAGGACCTGCGCCGGGTGCTGGCCGGACTGCACCGTGCCGGGCTCGGCGGCCGTTCACTGCAACGCTGGCTGTCCGCGGTCCGTGGTTTTTATCAGCACCTGCAAAAACGCGGCCTGATCGTGGCCAACCCGGCGGCGCAATTGCGCGCCCCGCGCGCCCCGCGCCGCCTGCCTGGGACGCTCGATACCGACGAGGCCGGCCGCCTGATGGCCATTCCCGGGCATAGTCCATTGGCGCGCCGCGATCGGGCGATGGTCGAACTGTTTTATTCCTCGGCGCTCAGGCTGGCCGAACTGGCCGGCTTGCAATGGTGCGATATCGATCGCGACAACGCGCTCGTTCGGATCCTCGGCAAGGGGCAGAAGACGAGGATCGTGCCGGTCGGCCGCCACGCCCTTGCCGCGCTCGACGCCTGGCGTGCCGACCACGAACAACTTGCCGGTGCCGGCGTCGGGGCGGTGTTCGTCGGCCGTCATGGCCGGCCGCTCGGCGGCCGCGCCATCCAGTTGCGCCTGGCCCACTGGGGCCGGGTGCTGGGCCTGGATCGACGGATCCACCCGCACCTTCTGCGGCATAGCGCCGCCAGCCATCTGCTCGAATCGAGCGGCGATCTGCGTGCCGTGCAGGAATTTCTCGGCCACACCAGTCTGGCGACGACACAGATTTACACCCATCTCGATTTTCAGCACCTGGTCAAGGTTTACGACCAGGCCCACCCGCGCGCCCGGCGCCGGCGCGAATAATCCGGGTCATCGCTGCCCCCTGCCTTGCAAGCATTGCCGCCGGCCCCCAGTTATACGGTTCACCCGCCTCGGGAACGGAGATGACCGGTTTTCACGGGACGACGATCGTAGCGGTTCGCCGCGGCGACGCAGTGGCAATGGGCGGCGACGGCCAGGTGACGCTCGGCACTTCGGTGATCAAGGCCAACGCCCGCAAGGTGCGCCGCCTGTACAAGGATCGGGTGCTGGCCGGCTTCGCCGGCGCCACGGCCGATGCCTTCACGCTGTTCGAGCGCTTCGAAGGCAAGCTCGAAAAGCATTCCGGACACCTGCTGCGCGCCGCGGTCGAACTGGCCAAGGATTGGCGCACCGACCGCATCCTGCGCCGCCTCGAAGCGATGCTCGTCGTCGCCGACTGTGAAACGACCCTGATCCTGAGCGGCACCGGCGATGTGCTCGAACCGGAGCACGGCCTGGTGGCGATCGGTTCCGGTGGCGATTACGCCCGCGCCGCGGCGAGCGCGTTGTTGAACCATACCGCCCTGGAGCCGGAAGTCATCGTCCGCGAGGCGCTGAACATCGCCGCCGATATCTGCATCTATACCAATCACCAATTGACCATCGAAACCCTCACGCCGGCTTGACCCCATGTCCCAAATGACTCCCCGTGAGATCGTCCAGGAACTGGACCGCCATATCATCGGCCAGAAAGCCGCCAAACGGGCCGTGGCGATCGCCCTGCGCAACCGCTGGCGGCGACAGCAGATCGCCGAGCCGCTGCGCTCGGAGATCACGCCCAAGAACATCTTGATGATCGGGCCGACCGGGGTTGGCAAGACCGAGATCGCCAGAAGGCTGGCGGCGCTCGCCAACGCGCCGTTCATCAAGGTCGAGGCGACGCGCTTTACCGAGGTCGGCTACGTCGGCAAAGACGTCGAGGCGATCATCCGGGATCTGATGGAAGTGGGCATGAAAATGGTCCGCGAACAGGCGGTGCAAGCCGTCGAGCCGCGGGCCCAGGACGCGGCCGTCGAGCGCGTGCTCGCGGCGCTGTTGCCGCCGGTCGGCGATGGCGACGGCAGCACGGAGGCGTCGCGCGCCAAGCTCAGGCGTAAACTCCTCGCCGGCGAGCTTGACGAGCGGGAAGTCGAAATCGATATCGCGACCCAGGTCGGTGTCGAGATCATGGCGCCGCCCGGCATGGAGGAGATGACCTCGCAGTTGCAGAAGATGTTCCGCCAGATGGCCGGCGAGCGGCATCAGAGGCGGCGGCTGAAAATCCGCGAAGCGCTGCGCCTGGCGACCGAGGAGGAAGCCGGGCGGCTGATCAACGAGGAGGAAGTCAAACAACAGGCGCTGGCCGCCGTCGAGGAGACCGGCATCGTCTTCATCGACGAGATCGACAAGGTCGCCAAGCGCGGCGAATACAGCGGGGCCGATGTATCGCGCGAAGGGGTGCAGCGCGATCTGTTGCCGCTCGTCGAGGGCAGTACGGTCAGTACCCGCCACGGCCCGGTACGCACCGACCATATCCTGTTCATCGCCTCCGGCGCCTTCCACGTGTCAAAACCGTCGGACCTGATTCCCGAACTGCAGGGCCGGCTGCCGATCCGGGTGGAGCTGGAGTCGCTGACGATCGACGATTTCGAGAAGATCCTGACCGAGCCCGAAGCGGCGCTGTGCGAACAATACAGCGCCCTGCTCGCCACCGAAAACCTGCGGCTGCAATTCGCCCCGGATGCCATCCGGCGCCTCGCCGAGATCGCCTGGGAAGTGAATGAACGGACCGAGAACATCGGCGCCCGCCGCCTGCACACCGTGCTCGAGCGCCTGCTCGACGAGTTGTCCTTCCAGGCACCCGATCAGCCGTCGCCCGAGCTGGTCATCGACGCCGCCTATGTCGATCGCCAGCTCGGCGACATCGTCGCCGATCAGGATCTCAGCCGCTATATTCTGTAAGCTTGGCCAAACTAGAAACTAGAAACTAGAAACTGCCAAGGTTACCTTACCGTGCTCGTGGGGGATGAATTTGGTTCCTTTTCTTCTTGTCATTCCCGCCCCCGAGGGAGGTTGAGGGCAAGGCTGCAGCGGGACAAATTCGCTTGGAGCGAATGTGGACGCGCCGCAAACGACAGCGCAGGGGTGCGCGCCAGGATGGCGCGCCGATACCCAACAGTTGGGGTTCATCCACGATTTCTGCGTAGCGCAATCGGTTATTCTTGTATATCCCGCCGCCCGCGCCCGCGGTGCCGGCTTCGAACGAGGCATTCGTGACTCAGGAAACAACCCATTTCGGTTACCGCACCGTCGGCCGCGATGAAAAAAAACGGCTCGTCCGCGGGGTGTTCGATTCGGTCGCCGGCCGTTACGACCTGATGAACGATCTGATGTCGGGTGGTCTGCACCGTTTATGGAAGCGGGAGTTCATCGCCACTTCCGGCATCCGGCCCGGAGCTGCGGTACTCGACCTGGCCGGAGGTACCGGCGACATCGCCCGCCTTGTCGCCCGCCGGGTCGGGGCAGCGGGCAAGGTGTATCTCGCCGATATCAATGCCCGGATGGTCGAGGTCGGGCGGCGGCGGTTGGATAATCTCGGGCTTGCCGGGCACGTCGAATATCTGATCGTCGATGCCGAGCGCCTGCCTTTCCCCGAAAACCGTTTCGACGCGGTGACCATCGCTTTCGGGCTGCGCAATGTCACCGATCAGCCAAAGGCGCTAAGCGAGATGCAGCGTGTGCTGCGCCCCGGCGGGCAGGCGTTGATTCTCGAATTCTCGCGTGTCCACGAAGGGTTGTTCAGCCGGCTTTACGACCTGCATTCGTTTCGCGTGCTGCCCTGGCTCGGTGCCCGGGTCGCGGGCGACGCAGCCAGTTACCGCTACCTTGCCGAGAGCATCCGCCGCCACCCGCCGCAGCCGGAGTTGGCCGCGATGCTCGAGGCCGCCGGTTTTGTCGACACCGGCTGGCGCAATTTGCACGCCGGTATCGTCGCGATCCACCGGGGTTGCAAGCCTTGAGTCCGGCGTGGCGCACACCGCTGCCGCGCCTTTTGGCGCGCACCATCGAGGGCGCGATCAACGGCGCGTTACGCTTCGACGAAGCGGCGCGCCGCCGGCTGGCAGCGCTGCCCGCTGGCGGGTTTGCCGCCGAATTGCCGGAACTTGCACTGGCTCTGGTCTTCACGGCGGAGCGAGATCGAGTGTGTGTCGCCGCCGGCCGCGCGGCCAGCGAGTCGGCAGCGGTGATCCGCGGCAGCGCCCCGGCACTGGCCGGTCTGGCCCTCGCCACCGGCGCCCGGACCGGCAAGGTCACGGTGCGCGGCGACGCCGAACTGGCGCAGGCCTGGCAGGCGTGGTTTACGGCACTGGCCCCGGACTTCGAAGAAGCCCTGTGCCGTGCCCTGGGCGATGTCGCCGGCTATCAACTGGCGACGGCGCTGCGCGACCTGGCGGCCGGGACGCGGCTCCGGGCGGCCGATGGCGCGGCGATGGCAGCCGAATACCTCACCGAGGAAGCCCGCGTGCTGCCCACCGCCGGCGAGTTGGAAGCCTTTTATAACGACGTGGACCGGCTGCGCGACGATGTGGCGCGACTTGCCGCGCGGCTTGCCGCCCGTTGCGCGGTCGCCGGACTATCCCCGGCGGTGCGGCGCGCCGCCGGGCCTGGGCAGCAATGAATACCGCAACCCGCCTGCTCAGGCTCACCGCGCTCAGCCTGACCCTGGCCCGCTACCGGCTGGACGCCGTACTTTCGGCAACGCATCTCAAACGGGCGCTCGGTTGGGTGCTGTGGCTGGTGCCCGGCCGCTGTCCGGCGGCGATGCCGCGCGGCGAGCGCCTGCGCCGGGCGCTGATCGAACTCGGGCCGATCCATGTCAAGTTCGGCCAAGTGCTGTCCACCCGCCGCGATCTGTTGCCGGCCGATATCGCCGACGAACTGGCGTTGCTGCAAGACCAGGTGCCGCCGTTTCCCGGCAGCCAGGCGCAACGCATCGTCGAAGCAGAACTCGGCGCCCCGATCGGCGAATTGTTCGCCGCCTTCGATCCCGAACCTCTGGCCTCGGCGTCGATCGCCCAGGTCCATGCCGCGCGGCTCAAAAACGGTCGCGAGGTCGTCGTCAAGGTCGTAAGGCCGGGCATCGAGCGCAAGATCGACCGTGACCTCGACCTGCTTGCCGCCATAGCCGCCTTGGCCGAACGTTACTGGGACGAGGGCGAGCGCATCCGGCCGGCGGCGATCGTCGCCGAGTTCGCCCAGGTCCTGCATGGCGAACTCGACATGCAGCGCGAAGCGGCCAACGCCAGCCAGTTGCGCCGCAATCTCAATCCCGGCGGCGAGATTTACATTCCCGAGATCTATTGGGAATACTGCAAGGATCGCGTGCTGACGATGGAGCGCGTCTTCGGCCTGCCGTTGCGCGATCCCGATGATTTGCGGCGCCGCGGGTTCGATCTCAAAAAACTCGCATCGCGCGGTGTCAGGCTGCTCTACACCCAGGTCTTCCGCGACAATCTGTTTCACGCCGACCTGCATCCGGGCAACCTGCTGGTCGCCCCCGACCACCCCGAGGATCCGACGTTCATCGCCCTCGATTTCGGCATCGTCGGTTCCCTGTCGCCGCACGATCTCGCCTATCTCGGCGACAACTTCATGGCCATGTTCAACCGCGAGTACCGGCGCATCGCCGAATTGCACGTCGAAGCCGGCTGGCTGCCGGCCGACACCCGGATCGACGAGATGGAGGCGGCGGTGCGCACCGTCTGCGAAGCCAATTTCTCGCGGCCGCTCGCCGAAATCTCATTCGGCGAACTGCTTGCCAAACTGTTCCAGGTGGCGCGCCGCTTCCGGCTCAACCTGCAGCCGCAATTGATCCTGCTGCAAAAAACCCTGCTCAACGTCGAAGGCCTCGGCCGCCAGCTCGACCCGGAACTCGACATCTGGGCGGTTGCCAAGCCGGAACTCGAACGCATCTTGCGCACGCGCCACGGCGTGCGCTCGACCGCCCGCGCCCTCGGCCGCCGTCTCCCCGGCCTCATCGAACACAGCCCGGAAATCCCGGAGCTGATCCGCGGCGCCCTGCAGCGCCTGGCGGCAGGAAAGATTCAGGCGACGCTGGATCCGGTATCGCTCGCCGCCCTCGAACGGCAGCGCCGGGCGAGCGACGCCAGGCAGAACAGTGCGCTGCTGGCCGCCGTGTTGCTGGCATCAGCCGTGTTGCTGTTCGCCGGTACCGCCGGTGGTCTCGTCTGGATCGATTGGTTGAGCGGCGGCCTCGCCGTCTCGGCCCTGCTCCTGATCCGGCGCGCCTTCCGGTAAACCGCGGCCGGGTTCGATACGATTCGCGGCTGCTGCCCAGGTTCGAGTAAACCCAACTGCTGGCCCGGACGCTCGCCAGTGTCCGGCCAAGCACCTCCAGGGCCGAGATCTCCGTAATTCGGGCAAGATCGCGGGTGTTCTCTGTTCATCAAAAGTATGTGCTCGCCGCCGGGCGGCGGGCATTTTGCAACCTTTTGCCGCTTGCGCGGTTCTATTGTCAGGCATGATGGATTGTGCCGCCATTCCCACCACATTGCGCCGCCTGCCGGTCTTTGGGCCGTTATTGTCGCTGCTCTGTTTGCTGCTGGCCGCCGGGCAGGCGGCGGCGGTGCCCGGTGCCGGCATCGTCCGCTACGCCGCCAAACCGTCGCCCGGCCTGCGTTTTATCGCACTGGATATCTGCGCCGCGGCAGGATTGCCGCGGCGCTTCTATGCCGAAGGAACCTTGCGCCGCAAGCTGAAGACTCTGAGCTTTGATGGGCGAGAGAGCCAACCGCGCTGGCATGGCGACCTATTGTCGGTGCCGGAGGGCGCCCGATGTTTGTCCTACCGCGTCCGGCTCGATGCGTCGTCCGGCACCAGCCGCTGGCGCTTGGCGCGTTGGGTCGGCCGCGACCTTTTGACCGAAGCCGGCGACTGGCTGCTGCTGCCGCCCGGTGTCGAGCGGGCCACGGCGCACGAGCTCCGTTTCGACCTGCCGCCGGGCATTTCGATCTCGGCGCCGTGGCCGGAGTTGCCGGCCGGCAATGGCCAGGCATTCCGCCTGGCCCTGACCCCGCCCGACTGGGGCATGCAGGTGGCGTTCGGGCGCTTTGCAATCGAGCGCATCCCGGTCGGCGATGTCACCTTGCGCGTCGCGCTGCTCGACAGTAACCCGCCGCTCGACCGTAACGAGGCACGCGTCTGGGTCCGCGAAGCGGCGGCCGCGGTGCTGGCCGTGCGCGACACCTTCCCGCAACCCGATCCGCAGGTCCTGCTGGTGCCGACCGGCGGCGGTGGCGAGGCGGTGCCGTTCGCCCGCGTGGTGCGCGGCGGCGGGGTGGCGCTGCAATTTTTCGTCGATCCGGCCCGGCCGCTCGCCGAATACCGTGCCGACTGGACCGCGACCCACGAATTCAGCCACCTGCTCCTGCCCTACGTCCGGCGTTCCGATGCCTGGATGTCGGAAGGACTGGCGTCGTATTACCAGAACGTATTGCGCGCCCGCGACGGGCGGCTCAGCGCCGCGGTCGCCTGGCGCAATCTGTACAAGGGCTTCATGCGCGGCATCCGCGCCACCAGCGGCCGCTATACGCTGGCCGATGAGGCCGGTGCCGGCGATTGGCGGCGCAACACGATGCGCGTCTATTGGGGCGGGGCGGCGTACTGGCTGCTCGCCGATATCGAGTTGCGCCGGCAAAGCGCCGGCCGCCTGAGCGTCGATCGGGCGCTGACCGGTCTCGCCGAGTGCTGTATGGATCCCGGCCGCTTGTGGTCGGCGCGCGAAATGGCGAGCCAACTCGATCGGATCACCGATACCACGGTCTTCAGCGAGTTGTACGAAGAGCAGATCCGCGACCGCAATTTCCCGCCCGCCCTCGATGCGTTCGAGCGCCTCGGTGTCGAGATCGAAGGCAACCGGGTTCAGCTCACCCCCGAAGCACCCGATCGCCGGATTCGCGACGCCATCATGCAAGAGTAACCGCGGCTGACGACTTCTGCCGGTAGCGGTCAGATCGCGCTCCTGCGTTATCATGCGCCGATGACGGGAGCTTTTCGATGAAACCGGTTTGCGTGACTGCCGCGCCGCCGGCGGCGGATGCAGGGCGCAACCCGGGAACGGGTTTCGAGCCGGGTTGGCTCGACGAAGTGCGGGTCAATCTGAGCGCCGTAGAGCGCCGCTCAGCGACGCTCGCCCCGCGCCGCTCGCTGAAAAAACAGTGGCAGGTGGCGTGGCTGTTGCGCGCCGTCTCGTGCATCGACCTGACGACGCTCGCCGGTGACGAGACGCCCGGCCGGGTCGAGCGCCTGTGCGCCAAGGCGCGCCGCCCGTTGCGTTCCGAGATCGTCGCCGCCCTGGGCGTGGAGTCCTTGCACCTGACCTGCGCTGCGGTCTGCGTCTATCACGAAATGGTGCCGGTGGCGGTCCGGGCGCTCGCCGGCTCCGGGATTCCGGTTGCGGCGGTGGCCGCCGGCTTTCCCGCCGGGCTTTCGCCCTTTGCTTCAAGGCTCGCCGAGATCCGCGCTTCGGTCGCCGCCGGGGCCGGCGAGATCGATATCGTCATCACCCGCGGCCACGTGCTGACCGGCCACTGGGCGGCGCTGTACGACGAAGTTAGCCGCTGCCGCGAAGCGTGCGGTGCGGCCCACCTCAAGGCCATCATCGCCAGCGGCCAGTTGGCGAGCCTCAACAACATCGCTCGCGCCGCCCTGGTCTGCATGATGGCCGGTGCCGATTTCGTCAAGACTTCGACCGGCATGGAAACGGTCAACGCCACCTTGCCGGCGGCGCTGGCGATGGTCCGCGCCATTCGCGATTATCACGAGCGCACCGGCTTTTGCGTTGGCTTCAAGCCGGCCGGCGGCATCAAGACCGCGAAACAGGCATTGCTTTATCTGCTGCTGATGAAAGAGGAACTCGGCAACCAATGGCTGGACGCGGCGCTGTTCAGAATCGGCGCCTCGTCGCTCATCGCCGACCTCGAACGGCAGCTCGAATACCACCTGACCGGCCGCTATGCGGCCGCCTACCGCCAGCCGCTGGGGTAACGAAATGGCCGAACCGATGAGCGATCTGGTCGAGCGATACCGCCGCATGGATTATGGCCCGGCTCCGGAGAGCACGGCCGCGGCCGAAGCCTGGCTCGACCGGCATGAGCGCCGTTTCGGACATTACATCGCCGGCCGCTTCGTGCCGCCGGCCGGCGGCGCGTGGTTCACCAGCTACAATCCGGCGCACCGCACGCCGCTCGCCGAGATCGCCGCCGGGGATGCGGCCGATGTCGAACAGGCGGTATCGGCCGCCGATGAGGCGCTGCCCGCCTGGCAGGCGCTCGGCGGGCACGGCCGGGCGCGGCACCTTTATGCTCTAGCCCGCCTGGTGCAGAAACATTCGCGGCTTCTGGCGGTGGTCGAGACGCTCGACAACGGCAAGCCGATCCGCGAGACGCGCGATATCGACGTGCCGCTCGTCGCCCGCCATTTCTATCATCACGCCGGCTGGGCCGGGCTGTGCGGCGAGTGCTTCCCGGGCCGGGTGCCGTGGGGTGTCTGCGGCCAGATCATCCCGTGGAATTTTCCGCTTCTGATGCTCGCCTGGAAGATCGCGCCGGCGCTCGCCGCCGGCAACACGGTGGTGTTAAAACCGGCCGAATACACCTCGCTCAGCGCCTTGCTGTTTGCCGAACTGGCCGGCCAGGCTGGGCTGCCGCCGGGGGTGTTGAATCTGGTCACCGGCGACGGCCAGACCGGCGAGCTCATCGTCGATCACCCGCGGATCGCCAAGATCGCGTTCACCGGTTCGACCGAAGTCGGCAAACGGATCCGCCGCCGGCTCGCCGGTTCGGGCAAGGGCCTGACGCTCGAACTCGGCGGCAAATCGCCATTCATCGTGTTCGACGACGCCGATCTGGACGGCGCCGTCGAGGGGCTGGTCGATGCGATCTGGTTCAACCAGGGGCAGGTGTGCTGCGCCGGCTCCCGGCTGTTGATGCACGAAGGCATCGCCGAGCGGCTGATCGCCAAGGTCAAGGCGCGGATGGGCAAACTGCGGGTCGGCGAGCCGCTCGATAAATGCATCGACATCGGCGCCATCGTCGATCCGGTGCAGACCCGGCGCATCGCCGATCTGGTCGCCCGGGGTGTGGCCGAGGGGGCGACACTGTGGCAGCCGGACTGCGCTCTACCGGCGGCCGGCGAATTCTATCCGCCGACGCTGCTGACCGAGGTCAGCCCGGCGCACACTGTCGTGCGCGAGGAGATTTTCGGTCCGGTGCTGGTGGCGATGACGTTCCGCACCGTGCACGAGGCGATCGAACTGGCCAACAACACGCCCTACGGCCTGGCGGCCAGCGTCTGGTCGGAAGACCTCAACCGTGCCCTGGAAGTGGCGCCGGCGTTGCAGGCCGGCGTCGTGTGGCTCAATTCGACGAACCTGTTCGATGCCGCCGCCGGCTTTGGCGGTTACCGCGAATCGGGTTTCGGCCGCGAGGGCGGCCGCGAAGGCATGCTCGCCTACCTCAAGCCGGCGTGGCAGGCGCGGCTGCGACCCGCGCCGCCGTCTCCGCCGCCGCATGAAGCCGGGGGCGCCGGGCCCGCGGCGGCCGGCATCGTCGCCATCGACCGAACCGCGAAACACTACATCGCCGGCCGCCAGGTACGGCCCGACGGCGGCAACAGCCTGACGATCCGCGATCGGGCCGGACGGCTCGCCGGCGAAGTCGCCCTGGGCAACTACAAAGACATCCGCAACGCCGTCGAAGCCGCCGCCGCTGCCACAGGATGGCGCCGGTCGAGCGCCCACCAGCGGGCGCAGGTGCTCTATTTTCTGGCGGAAAATCTGGATGCCCGGCGTACCGAATTCGCTGCCCGTCTCGCCCGCCTGACTGCTCGCGATACAGCCGGCGGCGAGCGCGAGGTGGACGCCGCACTCGAGCGGCTGTTCCGTTTCGCCGGCTGGGCGGACAAATTCGACGGCCGCGTCCACAGCCCGCCGCTGCGGGGCGTGACGCTGGCGATGAACGAGCCGGTCGGGATCCTCGGCATCGTCTGCCCTGACGAAGCGCCGCTTCTGGCCTTCATCACCCTGTGCGCCGCGGCGCTGGCGCTGGGCAACCGCCTGGTTGTTGTGCCGAGCGAGCGTTGTCCCCTGCCGGCCACTGATTTTTACCAGGTGATCGAAACCTCGGATCTGCCGGCCGGGGCGCTCAATATCGTCACCGGGCAGCGCGCCGAACTCGGGCTCGTTCTGGCCCGTCACGCCGCTGTCGAGGCGCTGTGGTACCACGGCCCGGCCGAAGAGTGCGCCGCGATCGAGCGCGAAGCGGCCGACAACATGAAACGCACGTGGACGAGTGGTGGCTTGGCCTTTGACTGGTTCGACCCCGAACAGACCGCCGGCGAAGACCTGCTGAACCGGGCCGTCGAGGTCAAGAACATCTGGATCCCTTACGGCGATCAGGTGTGAGCGCGATAACCCTTGAACCCGGATGATTCATGTCCGGGTTGAATCTGACGCCGAATTGCACCATACTGCATGCAGTTTGATGCAACCGGACCGTCACCACCATGCCCTCTCTGCAAATCCGCAACCTGCCGGATGATGTTTACGAAGCACTGGCCTGGCGGGCCAAGAAGGCCCATCGCAGTCTGGCACAGCAGGCCCTGGTGGAACTGCGTGACCATCTGACGGGTACAACCGGGGTCGGACGGCGGGACATCCTCGAGGCCATCAAGCGCAGTCGGAAAGCCGATACGCCCGATCTCGATCCGCCTCCGGAAACGCTGATCCGCGAGGATCGGGGGCGCTGAGTGCATGCGAACCGTACTCGATGCCTCGGCTGCGGTGCACATCGTCATGCGCAGCGCCAGGGTGGGAGAGTTCATCGCCCGGTTGGCAGCAAGCTCGGTCGTGTTTGCGCCGTCTTTGTTCAATTCGGAAGTTGCGAACACGCTGTGGAAATATCACCGCGCCGGTGCAATCGATCTGGCCGCGGCGATGGTTCGCCTCGACGAGGCCCGTGCCCTGGTGGATGACTACGAACCCGACGAGCGACTCGCAGCCGAAGCCCTGTCGCTTGCGGTACGGTATGAGCACCCGGTTTACGACCTGTTGTACGTGGTGCTGGCATTGCGCACCGGTTCGCGATTGCTGTCGGCCGATACAAGATTGTTGCGCCTGGCGGTACAGATCGCGCCCGGCACCGCTTGAGCCAGTGTTTGCATAAGCGCCGTAGTTCGATCACCGATGAGGTCTCTCACGAAGAGGTCTCTCATGGAGGCACGGAGACACGGAGATGGATGAGAATGATATCGGTACTGTGCTCGTGGACTGCGCAGTCAAGCTCCATCCGGTTTGCAACTGGGGTATCTGTTGAACTTTGGAGAAGCACTGATGAAAGAAGGCATTACTCGTACCAT
Source organism: Candidatus Jinrbaksania sp. (assembly GCA_039794245.1). Taxonomy (GTDB): domain Bacteria; phylum Pseudomonadota; class Gammaproteobacteria; order Xanthomonadales; family Wenzhouxiangellaceae; genus DAITQM01. Next base: position 55,168 of record JBDIVS010000002.1, on the reverse strand, counting down.
CAACGGTAACCTCTCATGATTTCTCCGTGTCTCAGTGCCTCTGTGAGAAACATGATCGAACGGCGCCAGTTACTTTAGACGATCAAACTCAACCGGAGTACCGTCGTTTGCGGTAAGCTCCCTTCTCGTCACTCCGCTTCGCGTTCACGGTTTCCATCGGTGTTTTGTGCGGCGCCTGGAGCGGCGGAGCGCCCGGCGGCGCCTGGGTTGTCCTCGCCGTTTCCCTCATCCTCTGCTGCTTCGTCTTGTTCGGGCGCGGCGGCTTCGCTGTCTTTCAACTTCTCTAGTTCTTCCAGCAGTTCGGCGGTCAACTGCGCCGATCTTTCCTCCCGTCGGGCCAGCTTTTCCTGCGATTTTAGTTCAGCTTCGGCGGCCATCGCCGGGTAGTCCTCCTCGAAGACGAGATAAATCCGCCGGTTGCGCTTGCCTTTGTTGACGATCTTGAGGACCGCCAGATGGCCGATCTCGGCTGTCGATTTGACGTGCGTGCCGCCGCACGGCTGTAAATCCAGTCCTTCGATCTCCAGGAGCCGGATGCGGAACAGCAAAGGCGGCGGCTCGACATTCATGGTCCGCACCAACTCGGGTTGGGCATCGAGTTCATCGCGCGTGATCCACCGGCAGGTGACCGGCCGGTCGGCTTCGACTTCCTCGTTCAGCCGCGCCGTCAGTTCCTCGAGGTCGGGGTAGTCCGGCATATCGAAATCGAGCCAGCTCTTGTTGGCCGTTATTCTGCCGCCGTACACGCCGTGGCGGATCAGGGCGCTGAGGACATGCAGCGCAGTGTGCATGCGCATGTGGGCGTAACGCCGCGCCCAGTCGAGCGTCGCGACGACCTCGTCGCCGGTCTGCAGCGTGTGCCCCTCCTCGATCACATGCAAGATGCCGCCGTCCGGCGAGCGGCAGGTATCGATGACGGTCACCGCCTCGCCGCCGTCGCGGGTCAGCGTGCCCGAATCGCCCGGCTGGCCGCCGCCTCGCGAGTAAAACACCGTGCGATCGAGGACCACGCCGCGCGGCACGACGTAGAGCACCTCGGCGGTGCAGCTTTGTAGGTAAGCGTCTTCGATGTAGAGCGCTTCGGTGTTGAATTTCATTGCCCCGCCTGGCTGATCAATGAGTCATCCGGGACAGAACCGGGGCTGCCGCAGGTAGCGTGCGGAACGCTTCCCGCGCGGCCCGCCAGCGGCTCGCGCGGTAATAGTGCCGTGCCTGATTTGGAACCGCGCCTCGGTGCATGTCGGCGATCGGGTGGATGTCGTATAGTGGATGCCGTCCGATTGTATCCGACGAAAAGGGGGTAGGCATGAGATCCCGCCATCGACCCAACATCCCGATCCTTGCCGCCTTGGGTTGCCTGTTGATCGCCGGCGGGGCCCTGCGGCCCGCCCTGTCTGCCGCGCCCTACGTGCCGCCGGAACTGGAACCGTGGCGGCAGTGGGTGATCGAGCAGGACCTCGAGGCCGGCTGCCCGCGGACCTATGGCGCCGGCGAGGCGGCGTTCTGCGCCTTCCCCGGCGTGCTCGAGATCGAGGCCGGCGCTACGGGTGCCCGTTTCCGGCAAAGCTGGAAGGTCTATCGGGAAAGCTTGGTCCCGCTGCCCGGCGATCCGAGGTATTTCGTCAGCGCGGTCAGTGCCGGTGGCCGGCCGTTGCCGGTCGCTACCACCACCAAGGGCACGCCGGCCGTGACGCTGGCCGCCGGCGAGTGGCAATTGCAGGGCGAAATCCGCTGGCCCTCCATGCCGCCGGCGCTGGCTGTGCCGCCTACCGCGGCGCTGGTCAGTCTGGCCGTCAACGGCCAACCGGTCAGCCGGCTGCAATGGCAGCAGGGCGCGATCCGTCTCGGCGAAGGCGCCGCCGGCGAAGCCGAGCGCGACACCCTCGAGATCGTCGCCGGCCGGGTGATCGACGATACGCTGCCGCTGATACTCGAAACCCACTTCGATCTCAAAGTCGCCGGTCGGCCGCGGGAGATCAACTTCGGCCTGCTGCTGCCGGCGGGCTTTGTCCCGACGGCGCTGGAAAGCGAACTGCCGGCCCGGCTCGATGCCTCAGGCATGCTGACGATTCAATTGCGCGCCGGCAATTGGCCGGTGAAAATCGCCGCCCGGGCGCTAGGGCCGGTGGCGGAACTGGTGCGCCCGGCGTTTTCCGATCCCTGGCCGGAAACCGAGTTCTGGTCGTTCCGCCCGCACACCGAACTGCGCACCGTCCGGTTGGGCGGCGCGGCCCAGGTCTCGCCGGGATACCAGGCACTGCCGAAAGCGATGTCCGAAGAAGCGGTGCTCTATGCCTTGCCGGCCGATGGCCGGCTGTCGTTCGAGGAAGTGAGCCGCGGCGCTCGTCAGTTGCGCGATGAGATCGCCGTCCAGCGGGAAGTCTGGTTCGATTTCGCCGGCGGCGGGATGACGTTGCATGATCAGTTGAGTGGCGAGCTTTTGACCACCCAACGCGTGGAGATCCAGCCGCCGTACCGCCTGACCGCGATGAGGGAATTTCTTGGCGCCGAATGGGTATCCAAGCCGTATCTGGTGACACAAAACCCGGAAAACGGCGCCGAAGGTGCCGAGGTGCGCCAGTCCGATCTCGCCGTCGAAGCCCAGGCCAGAGCACCGGTATCGTGGTATGGGGTGCGAGGGCAGCCGCTCGGCGCCTGGGATATGCCGCTCGACCGGCTGGATGTGACATTGAACCTGCCGCCGGCGACCCGCCTCATCGCCGCCGCCGGTTTCGATCGGGTGACCGGCGACTGGCTCGGGGCCTGGAATCTCGGCGACGTGTTTACCTGGATCCTGGCCATGGTGCTCGCCTGGCGGATCGGCCGTTACACCCTGGCCGTGCCGGCCGGTTTGTGGGTGGCGTTGGCCCGGCACGAGCCCTACGCCGGGGCGGGGTTGTTGCTGGCCCTGCTGCTGGTGATGCTGCTCGCCGGTTATGCGCATCAGGGTACACCGCGGCTTCGGGCCTGGATACACCGGGCGGAGCAGGGCCTGCTCGCCCTTTTGGCCGTGCAGATGATCGCTTTTTCGCTGCCGGTCATCGAGGCGGCGTTGTATCCGCAGCTTGAAGCGCGGAATTCAGAGCAACTGCCCACCGCGAGGAAAGAGCTGGCAATGATGCAGACGCAGGAGGAGGTCAGGGGCATGGCCCAGACCCCGGCCCCGGAACCTGCGCCGCCGATCGATGGGGCTACATTACAGCGGCAGATCGTTACCGGTTCACGGTACTCTGCCCTCGACATGCTCGAACCCTACGACGAAGACGCCATCGTCCAGGCCGGCGCCGGCGATCCGTCGTGGGCCTGGCAGCGCCATACGCTTAGCCGCCACGGCCCAATCGCCCAGGACGAAACCTGGGCGCTGTGGATCGCGCCGCCCTGGCTGGTTCGGGGTTGGCGGTTTTTGTTGGTCGTTCTCGCCGTCCTGATGCTGGCCGAGTTCGCCCGCCGTCTCAGCCTCCGTGTGCCGCGGTTTGCCGTGCCGCCCATGGCGGCCTTGGCACTGATACTGTTCGGCGCCGCCGCGCCCGGCGGCTTGGTCGCTGCAGCCGGGTTTCCACCGCCCGAACTGTTGCAGGAGTTGTCGCAAAAGCTGCATCGCGCCCCACCATGCGCGCCGGATTGTGTCACCATCCCCAGTGCCCGGCTGGCGGCTGGAGCGAAGGAGGCATTGTTGGCCCTCGAAGTTCATGCCGCGGCCGGCACCGTCGTTGCGCTGCCGCTCGGCGGCGAAAATTGGCGCATCCACGCTGCCCGGCTTGACGGCCGGCCGGCCCTGCTGCGCGCCGGCGAGCGGAAACTTCAGGCCCTGCTGGCCATCGAGCCCGGTGTCCATCGGATCGAACTTGCAGCACGGCTCGAAGGCCGCAACGAGATCGCGCTCGACTTTCCCGAAAAGCCGCACCGGATCGCACTCGAGCTTACCGGGTGGACCGCCGAAGGCGTGGATGACGAGCGCTTGACAAGCGGCACGCTGGTGTTGTACCGCGAGGGCGGCGCCGATACGGCGCTGGCCAGCGGCGCTGAAATCCCGCCTTTCGTCCGGGTCGAGCGCCAGCTCGCGCTCGGCGCGGAGTTCACTGTGCGCACTCAGATCCACCGGCTGGCGCCGGCCAGCGGCGCGTTCAGCGTGCGCATCCCGCTGCTCGAGGGCGAACAGGTGACGACCGATCCACCGCCGAAAATCGTCGACGGGCAAGTTGAAGTGACGTTTCCGCCGGGGGCGGTTTATGCCTATTGGCAAGGGCGTCTGCCGCCGGTAAGCAAGCTCATGCTGAGCGCGCCCAGTTATGACCGTTGGATCGAGCAATGGACGGTCGGTGCCGGCGGCCTGTGGCACATGACATTCGACGGCCCGCCGCTCGTCATCGACGACGATCGTTTCGATGATCGTTTTCCACCGCATTACAGCTTCGTGCCGCTGCCCGGCGAGACGTTGACGATCACGCTCGCAAGGCCCGCGGCGGTCCCCGGCGCGCCGCTGGCTTACGACCGGGTCGATCTGGTCACGCACCACCAGGGCCGCTGGAATCTCTACGAACTCGATGCCGCACCGCGCCCGACGTTGAGCGGGCTGTATCCGCTGACCCTCGGCTCCGGCGCCGAGCTTCTGGAAGTCCGGTACAATGACCGGCCGCTCGATCTGGCGCTCGAGGACGGCGTGCTCGAGGTGCCGATGCAGGCCGGCGGGAACGACGCCGGCGGTGCCCAGCACCTGCGCCTCGCCTGGCGGCAGAGCGCGACTCGCTCCTGGCAGGTCAGTACGCCGGCGGTGGACTTGCATGCCCCGGCGGCGAATATCGGCCTTGAGATCGCCCACGAAGGCCGGCCACGGTGGATCTTGTGGGCCTCGGGTCCACAACTCGGCCCGGCGGTCCGCTTCTGGTCGCTGTTGCTCGGCGTGGTGCTGATCGCCTTGCTGCTCGCCAAAAGCAAACTGGCGCCGCTCGGTTTCCACCACTGGCTGATCCTCGGCCTCGGGTTCACCGCAGTCGGCGGTTTCGGCTTCTGGATCGTCGCCGCCTGGCTGATCGCGCTCGGCTGGCGGGCGCGCTGGTCGCCGGCATCTTCTGCCGGCTATTGGCAAAGGGCGCTGGTGCAAAGCGCTCTTGCGCTGTTGACGCTCGTCGCCCTCGGCGTGTTATTCATCGCCATCGAAGACGGCCTGCTCGCCGCGCCCGACATGCACATCGCCGGCTGGCGGAACCGGTACGATCCGGCGCTCGCCTGGTTCGCCGATCGCAGCTCGGGCGGCTTGCCGGCGGCCACCGTGTTCAGCGCGCCGCTGTGGGCCTACCGGCTGGCCATGCTCGGCTGGTCGCTGTGGCTGGCTTTACTGCTCGTCCGTTGGCTCGCTTTCGGCTGGCGGGCGATGAGCATGGGCGGCCTGTGGCCGGTGCGCCCGCTTCACTCCGGACCCAACAAGGAACCGACACGCCATGACTGAAACCCGCACCGAACAGCCCTTCGTTTTCATGTTCGACGGCGAAACACTCGGCCAGCTCTTCATGCCCAACGCCGGCCAGTTCGAGGTACTGCAAGCCTCGGCGGTGCAGGAGGAATACATCGTCGACAGCCTGGAAGTCGTATCGCAGACCGGCCGCTGCCGGCTGATCTACGCCGAATGGGAGGAAGACAACCCGCTCGGCCGCGGCAAGTGGTGGACCTCGGAATACGCCATCGAATTGGCCGTCGGCGAGCAGATCGCCTACGGCGTTTACCGCCTCAGCTTCCCGCCCGAACAAGGCGACGTCGGCGTCATGCTCGACCGCCTCCGGCTCGACGCCGAGGAGGATTTCATGCTGTGCTGCAAACTGATCGGCCGCCTGGCCCGCCGCGACCTGGTCGTCGAAGACGAACCCCCAACGCGTCAGAAATCGCGCGGCAAGCTGCATTGAGAGATCAGCCTTTGCGGCCGGTGGTGTGCGCTATGATCGTATGGCTCAACAGGATCGGTACTCTCGCGCCCATCACCCTGATTCATCATTGCAGCTCATGCTTGAGACTAAAGCGCAGACAAAAGGCCGGGAGGTTCCGGTGGGAAGCCATCAAGTAATGGGTAGTAGGCTAATCGATCCCGGTTGGCTGCTATACGACATTGTTGCGCCCCGTGACGAATGCTTGTGGTTGAAGCTGAACGAATCGATTCTGCGCCATGCCAGTTTTCTCGATCAACGAATATTGCCGGAGGCGCAGCAAAAACTCAAAACGCCATTATCGGTCATTCACCAAGCAGTATTGAAACAGGAATATCTCGCTCATATTTTTCATTGCGGGCATGTCGGATCGACGTTGCTTTCCAGGATTCTGGCCGGAACAGATCGCGTTTTACCGGTTCGCGAACCGTTAGTTCTTAGAACACTTTCTGCAGTTGGGATCGAAACCGATAAGCCATGGAGCGTCTGGGACCGGACCAAATGGGAATCTATCCTCTCAAGAGTTTACGCTGTTCTCTCGAGGCCTTACCGTTCCGGACAGACTGTGCTGGTCAAGGCAACGAGTATCTGCACCAACCTGATCGATTCGGTTCTCGTCGCCCGCCCTCACGATAAGATAATTGGCATATACGCGACATTCGATCTGTATTTTGCCGCTATGACGCGGGATCCGAGCTTGATGCTTGATTTAAACGGCCATCTTGTCGCGAGATTTAAGGAATACGATCGGTTGTCAGGAGGATCTCATTTCGCGCTCCATGAACTCGATCCGTTGCAGATAATTGCACTTTCATGGCTGGTGAATCTACAGCCTATGTTAAATGCCGCGTCGCACACACCGGAAAGGGTGCAGCTTGTCGATTTTGCCGGACTGATGGAAAATACGATCGAAGAGTCGCACCGTAGCGCCGCATTTCTCGGCTTCCCACTCCCCGATGACATAGACACGATTCGCCGGTCTTATGCCAAGAAACAGGATATGGGATTCGATCCGCAGCGCCGCTGGAAAGAATTATTGGAATTGGCAAGATCACAGAAACAGGTTCGTAAAATGGCAAGGAGTTGGCTAGATCAAGTGATAGAAGATTGCGAAGCCTATCGCTTGTGCCGTGAATTTCTTGATCATACTCTAATCGTCTAGACCGACACATGAATGACGCATCGAAAAATATTGGACAAACGGCACTGCTTAGTTATTACGACCAAGCGGAAAGGTTGCGTCAGGCATGCCGTTATAATCCAAGAGATCTTGAACTCAAGCGCCGACTGGCTAAGGTATGCTACGGGCTTGGTTACTATTTTGAGGCGGCGGGATATTACTTTGAGCTTCATAGCGCCGGTTTCTCAGATCTGCAACTGATGATGGACTACAGCCTGAGCTGCCGGCGGACGGGCCTGGTGGAACGCGGCCTTACCATCCTCCTCGAGGCGCAGCAACGCTTTCCGGATGTGCCGCAAATCGACGCTATGCTGGGGAGCGCTTATTCCGAGTTGGGCGATGTAGAAGCCGCCGTACGCTGTTTCAAGGCAGCGCTTGCCAGTGAGCCGGCCGAGCCTTTGTTTTGGCATGGTTTGTGCGCCCTGGAGCTGGATGGACAGTACGAGTTGAGCGAGACCGAATTTTCGGCATTGAACGCTTTGCGTTCGCGGAGAGACTATGCCGCCATCCGAAAATCCATGCTGCATTTCTCACTGGCCTATGTATTCCATTCGCGCGGCGAATATGACGCCGCTTTTGCCGAGTTCAAGCTGGCGAACGACTACAAGTATTCCACCACCGATCCGCGGACCCGCTTCGATTTCGCAGCCGAAAGCCGCTTGCTTAGTGAGGTCAAGGAGGCGTTTACTGCGGATTCGATCCATCGGCTGCAAAACAATGGTACATGTGATTTTAGGCCGGTTTTCGTCATCGGTATGCAGCGCTCGGGAACGACGCTGATCGAGAGCATCATCGCGGCACATCCGGAGGCGAGCGCGCGTGGCGAACTCACTGCTATCGAACACCTGGCGCTGGACCGGCTTCGTCGTTCGGGGGGTGAGATTTATCCCCGGTGGATGTCTTACTTAGACCGGCAACCGATCGAACATGCCACGGATGAATACCTCGAGTTGCTGCGTAAAACCGGGCCGGAAAGCTTGCTGGTCGTCGATAAAATGCCGAGTAATTACCGCTACCTCGGATTGATCACGATGCTCTTCCCGTCCGCCGCAATCGTTCACGTTCAGCGCGATCCGATGGCGGTGATCTGGTCCTGTTATCAGCGCAATTTGGGCAATACTTTTACCAATAAATTCGCCGATCTGATCGGCCAATATCGGATATACCGCGAGTATATGTCGTTCTGGCGTGATGTTCTGCCCTTGCGCATAGTGGAAATCGGATATCGCGACCTGGTCGAGAACCCAGGAACACGGATCAGGCGGCTGATTTCCGACCTCGGCCTGCCGTGGAACGATGCTTGCCTTGAGTTCCACCAGAGGAACGAAAGAATCGTGACTGCCAGCAGATTTCAGGTCAGGCAGCCGATTCACCGCCGCGCCATAAGCGGTTGGCGTCATTATGAGCGGCATTTGTCCGATGTACATAACGAATTGGATCGGAATGGCCTGCTTGCAGCGGCGGGGTAAGATGCCTGATGACAAACATCGTATCGAACAGGGCGAACCGGTGTTTGCAGCAGGCGATGGCACTGTACCGTGAGGGTCGGATGGAGCAGGCGATCGCTTTATGCCTGGAATGGACGCGCCTGGGAGGTGCAGATGAACATCTGCAGGTACTGCTCGGTGCCTGTTACGGCCGCGTCGGGGATTACCGCGCCGCTGCAGGCCATCTGGAAAAGGCTTTGGCCATCAATCCTGGCAACATCCACGCCCTGAACAATCTGGGATTGGCTTACAAACACCTCGGCGATGCACCGCGCGCATTGGCTGCCTGGTCGCGGGCGATCGATATCGCTCCATCGTTTATAGAGGCTTTACAGCATCGTGGTGAACTTTATCTGGAAGCTGGGGATGCCGCTGCAGCCCGTGATGATTTCGAAAAAATCATCCGCTTCAGACCATATCAACCTGGTGCACTTTCGGCCCTGGGCTCGATCTGTGAGGCGGAAGGGGACTACAGCTCGGCCAGAGCCTGTTTCGAGAAAGCGCTGCACGCCTCCCCCGGCCACTGCGCAGCGCATCTTGGCCTTGCCGGTCTCGATCTTACCGCAGGCGATACCGCGCCGGTCATAACCCGTCTGACAGGCTTGCTGCAGACGGAGGAACTGACGCCCGTTAACAAATCGATCGCGCTGACCCGGCTGGGTTTTGCATTTGAAAAACGCAAAGCCTATGAGCGGGCTTTCCGCTGTTTCCAGGAAGCCAATTCAATTTTGCGCGCACACCACGCAACCCGCTGGCCAGGTGCCGGAACGGTTTTTTCACCCACCGCGTTGCGCCGAATCGCAGCCGATCTCGAAACGGCGGATACTGCATTTCCACCGGCCGTGGATTATGGGCCTGCTCCGGTTTTTTTGGTCGGATTCCCACGTTCCGGCACGACATTGCTCGAACAGATCCTTGCCGCCCATCCGGCGATCGTAACGGTCGAGGAGAACGACAATTTATCGGAGCTGTATCCGCTGCTGGGCGGCGGGGCGGAACCACTCAGGACGCTGGCCGGGCTCTCGCAGGCGGATTTGGCAGCTTATCGCGCCGCTTACCGCCAGAGCTTGCAGGCGGCCGCCGGAAGTCACCCCGGCCGGCTGGTCATCGATAAACAGCCGCTGTACACCGCGCTTTTGCCCGTGATCGGCATGCTGTTTCCCGGGGCGAGAATCATTTTCGCCGTCCGTGATCCGCGCGATGTGGTCATCAGTTGCTACCAGCAGAATTTCGGCATGAACGAGGCGATGTATCAGTTTCTCGACCTGGAGACGGCAGTCGAATATTACGACCTGGTGATGGCAATCGGTGAAAAATCCCTGGCCGGCTTCCCATTGCGCTGCCATCATATTTTCTACGAGTCTTTGATTGACGATCTGCGGGGCACCGTCTCCGCCCTGCTAACCTTCCTCGATCTGCAATGGGACGACAAGGTTCTCGAGTTCGCAACCCGCAGCCGCGGCAGGCACATCGACACGCCGAGCGGCAGTCAGGTGCGAAAGCCTGTCGGCGGCGAGGCGATAGGGAAGTACCGGCGTTACTGCAAGTGGTTGCCGCCGGCGTTCGGGAAGCTCGAGGTCTGGGCGCGAAAGTACGGGTATCGTTAGGGCCGGGGCGCTGCCTGCCGAAATTAAACCCAACAGTTGCATAAATTTTGCTCGAATTTATATATTTCTTCATTAAATCAATAAGTTATGAGAATTTTAGTTAAAGCATCGAATTCACCTGGCGTGACGCGCCCGGTTTCTCGCCCAAGCGGGCGGCAGCTTTGCCTTGAACCGTAGGAATTACTACGGTTCTTCGAAAAATCGGACAAGCTGCACTCGCCCGCTTGACCGAGAATTCCGGGAATTTATGCAACAGTTGGGTAAACTAAGCTATACCTTTCGCCGGCGGTGATTTTGGAGTGAGAAATGCTGGGTCGTAATAAGCTGCAGATCGAGTTCTTCACCGAACATGAAGAATTGCTCGATCATCCGCCCGTGCCGGCAGCGAAGGCGATGCCTGAATGGTTCAGAAAGATGCCGCCGTCACACCCGGTGGAGCCGAATCAACGCTTTCCGTTCGGCATCAGCAGCCGTTTGCGTCTATCCAACGTCAACGCCACCGTGCGCCGCTGCCCGGGGATCGTTGGCTATCTGGCGCACGGCTATATCGTTCCGTTGTGGTCGGATTTCGTCGTCCAGGTGCGCCCGAACGCAATCTACGCTTTCGGCTCCAACGCCACGGCGCAGGTCAGTTTGCACAGCCGAAAGCTCCATTTCCTGACCATGCCGCCACGGCCGGGTTATTATCCGGATGCGGTCAAATTCACCAATCCCTGGAAAGTCAGGGCTCCGCGCGGCTATTCAGTGATGGTCTCGGCGCCGTTTTATCACTTCGAAGACCGGTTTCAGATCGTCCCCGGCATCGTCGAAGCGGATACCTACCACCAGATCCATGTCAACACTTTCTTCCGTGCCGAGGAGGCGGATCACGAACTGAAAATGGGGTCGCCATTCTTGCTCGTGACGCCGTTCAGGCGCGAGGAAGCGGCGCTGACCGTGCGTAGCGCAACCGCCGAGGACGTCAGGCGGCTGCGTCGCGCTCGCTTTCGCTCGGACCGGTTTTTCGCCAAAAATCAGGCGATCCGCCGAGTCGAAAACGAGGGGGAAGACTGAGAAAAATATTATATAAATCAATCATATACGAGACATACACAGATTCAGCTCAGGGATGGGGGCCAAAGCGCGACAAAATTTTATTTAACAACCGCTTTGCATTTGCCGAAAATGATGCTAGTATCCGCACTGTTCAAGCCTGAACGCGCGTTTTTCGTGCGCCTCCAGGGTTGAGCCACGTGGCTTTAATGAAAATTGTGTGCCAAAACTGTTTGGGAGAAACCAAATGACCTATAACCGTAATCCACTCTATCAGGCGGTCCACTACGCCCTGGGAGCGGGTGCGGTCGCCGGCATGGCTTTTGCCACCGGCGCCCTCGCCCAGGACCAGGAGCAGGAGCCCGCCGAACTCGATCGCCAACTGGTGACCGGTTCACGCCTGTCGCAAGTCGATATCGAAGGCGCCAGCCCGGTCACTGTCCTCGATCGCCAGGATATCGAGCGTATCGGACTCAACGACCTCGGCGATATCATCCGCCAGTTGCCAACGATCACCGGCTCGCCGCTTTCGACCCGTACCAACAACGGCGGTAACGGCGCGACGGCGGCAGATATTCGCGGCCTGGGCGCGATCCGCACACTGGTGCTGATCAATGGCAAGCGCGATATCACCGACGGGGACTTTTCGCTGATCCCGATCGCGGCGGTCGAACGCATCGAAGTGCTGGCCGAAGGTGCCGCCGCGATTTACGGTGCCGATGCCGTGTCCGGTGTCATCAACATCATCACCCGCAAGGATTTCCAGGGGGCGCAGTTGAGCGCGCAGTATGGCGCGTCGTTCGAACTCGTGCCGAACCCGGCTGTTCAAGAGGTCGGCGATCCCGGTCTGCGTGGCTCGGATGGCGACACCAAGCGCGTCTCGTTCGTCTTCGGCGATACCACCGAAAAGAGCAGTTTCCTCATCGGTGCCGAGTACAACGAGCAAGATCCGGTCTTTCAGGGTAACGTGAACTGCGAATTCTTCCAATTCCCGATATCTCTGTTCGATGCCGATATCTTTGCCGCCAATGGGCCGATCGGCTGCGAAGACAGAATCGATAGCGGAATGGCGGAAGACACGACGGGTTTGTTCCGTAGCGGTTCGTCGCGCAACCTCGGTGGATTTTTTGTTGTACCAGGGCAAGGTGCACTGACGAACGTGAACGGCCAGATCGTCCCCTTCACCAACCAGTTCTACAACTTCGCGCCGGTCAACTTCGTGCAGACTCCGTTCGAGCGCACGAACCTGTTCGTGCAGGGCGACTATGACCTGTTCGAGCATGTCGAAGCCTTTATCGAAGCGCGCTATGCCAACCGCCGCTCGTCGCAGTTGCTGGCACCCTTGCCGTTCGACGGCCGTTTCGACCCCGGCTTCGCGGGCACCGGCACCGGTGTCTCGGCCGACAACGTATTCAACCCGTTTGGCGTGGACATCAGAGACGTGCGCCGCCGCGTCGCCGAGACCGGCGGCCGCGATTTCAGCCAATCGGTCAACTCGATCAACATCACAACCGGCCTGCGCGGTGATTTGGGCGATATCGCCCCCACCTGGAGCTGGGAAGTGTTCTGGAACTGGGGCCGCGAGGATCGGACCGATATCGATGAAGGTCAGTTCGTCGGTTCTCGGTTGGCGCAGGCGCTCGGCCCGTCATTTTTCGATGCCAACGGGGTCGCGACCTGCGGTACGCCGGATGCACCGATCGCCGGTTGCGTGCCGTTGAACCTGTTCGGCGGCAATGGCACAATCACCCAGGAAATGCTTGATTTTGTCAGCTTCCCGCTGGTCGACAACATCGTGACCAAGCTGCAAAACGCGCAGGCGACGGTTACTGGTGATCTGTTCGATCTGCCGGGCGGCGCGGTGGCTATGGCCCTCGGTTACGAATTCCGCCAGGAAGAGCTGGCATTCAACCCCGATTCCGGCAAGGCAAGCGAGTCGGTGACCGGCAATACCGGGGCGGGCACGTCTGGCATCTTCGACGTCAATTCGGTCTTTGCCGAGTTGAATCTCCCGCTGCTCTCCCGCGTGCCGGGTGCCGAGTTGCTCGAAGTCGGCGTCGGTTTCCGTTACGACGATTTCTCGACCGTCGGTTCCACCGGCAACTTCATGTTTAAAGCCAGCTGGCAGCCGTTCAAGGGCTTCCTGGTCCGCGGCAGTTATTCCGAGGTGTTCCGCGAGCCGACGATCGGCGAGTTGTTCTCGGCGCAAGGCGACAGCTTCCCGTCGTTCCAGGATATCTGCTCCAACGGCGTGCTGGGTTCCCCGGGTTCACCGAACCTGTTCGAGACCCTGACCCCGGAACAGCAGGCGCGCTGCATCATGACCGGCGTCCCGGCGGGCGGCGTATTCCAGACCGACGTCCAGGTCCGCTCGCGTGTCGGCGGCAACCCGAACGTCAGGCCGGAAAACGGCGAGACCTGGACCGTAGGGTTTGCCTTTGCGCCGGAGTTCATCCCCGGCTTCAGCTTCACCGTTGACTACTGGGAAGTCGATCTCGACGATGCGATAACATCGATCGCGGCCGGTAACGTCATCACCGAGTGTGTGCTGAACGGCGATCTGAACCAGTGTGCCAATATCACACGCTTCGCGGATGGCAATATCAATGCAGTCGTTGCCGCACAGACCAATATCGGTAGTGAGACTGCGGCCGGTATCGACTTTGCGTTCAACTACAACCGGAGCACTGCAATCGGCCTGTTCGACACCCGGTTGTTGGTGACCTATCTCGACGAACGTGAGTCAACGGTCACAGGCGATCCGCTCGATATTGCCGGGTTTTTCTCGCCGGGCGTCAACGGCTTTGCCCGCGGTGTATTCCCGGAATGGAAGGGTCTGTTCACAATCGACTGGAGCTATGAGGATTTAGGTGCTGCGATTAACATCGAGTACATCGATAGCCTCACGGATCTCGATTTCGACGCCGTCCCGTCAAGGGAAGCGCCGTTCCTGCAGAGTATCGAGTCTGAATGGTACGTCGATCTTGTTGGCCGGTACACGTTGCCGTGGGGAACGACGTTCTCCTTCGGCATCACGAACCTGTTCAACAACGATCCGCCGTTCATCGTCAACGAGTTCAATGCCAGCACGGATACGGATACGTACCGTCTGTTGGGACGCTCGTGGTTCGCAAATCTGACGCATAACTTCTGATCTGCTTTGCGAATCGGATATCAAAAAAGGCCGCGGCGAATGCCGCGGCCTTTATGTTTTTGCGTGCTGTCGATGACGGATAGTTGGATATGAGCAATCGTAACGAGTCCACGACCCGGTTGTTTTTTCCGGCGATGGTCCAGGTTCGAGAGTTTGGTGATGCAGTTTTTAATTCGCTTATTTATCGAACAATCAAGCAAATGCAGAGCGATGCGAGCGTCGTCAATGCGGGAACCGTAAGAGATGTTGCGACAATCGGCGGTTATCAACCGGATATCGCGCTCCATCAGCATCTCGCCGACGATCCGGCATGGAAGGAATTTCTTTCAAAGATAATTCACCCATCGGTTCAACGGTATATGGCGGAGCACTGCCGAATAGCCGGTTGGCCGGCGGCCGGCTGCGGGTATAGCTTCGCGGCGTCGTGGGCTGTTTTATACCCTAAGGGTGCCTATCAGGCGCCACATATTCACCGGGAAATATTCTGCGTTTGCGCCTATTACGCCCGGTCGCCTTCGCGCCCGCCGCCGGAAGGTGCGATTTGTTTTATCAATCCGCATCTTGAATCCATCTTCCCATTAGGGCAGAGCTGGCAGTATCAACAATGCATTCAGCCGAAAAATGGTACACTGGTGATCTTTCCGGGTTGGTTGCAACACTATTCGCACCCGCACTTTTCAGAACATGACGAGCGGCTGCTGATTACTTTCGACGTTAAATTGCTTGGAAAATGAACGGCGGCTCGCTAACAGGGAGTCTTGCCGACACCCCGTGGGCTGCATACTGGCGGGAGGGCCGGATCAGTTCATGCCGTGATGACGAGGCAGGGTTGTACAGGGGGGCGATCGGTGATTTCTGGCGCGGATATTTTGCCGCCCTGACTGACAGCACCATGATTCTCGACCTGGCAACCGGCAATGGTGCATTGCCGGCGCTTGCGCTGGAAGTGTGCCGGGATACCGGAAAACAATTATCGATTATCGGCGTGGATCGGGCGGTGACCAAGCCGAAAATTGAATCCTGCCCATTCAATAACCGTTGTTCCGTTATGTTCTGCCGCGCTGCAGTCGAGTATTTGCCGTTGGAGGCCGGTGTGATCTCGGCGATCGTTTCGCAATATGGTGTGGAATACAGCGATTTGCCCGCCGCGATAGCGGAGACGGCGCGGGTGTTGATGCCAGCCGGGTGGCTTGCCTGGCTTTGCCACTGGCGGGATGGTTATATCGCAAATCAGGCCCAACGCGAGGCGCATGACGCTGCTGAATTGCTGGCGCTCGATCTTTCAGGCAAGACGAAGAGGCTGCTGAAATTGCAGATCGTCAACGGCCGTATTACGCATGATGGGCACGAGAGGACCGCGGCGAGCCGGGAGCGAGCAGAGCTCGATCGGGCACTTCGGGCAGCATTTTCAATGGTGCGCGACCGCGGGCACCCGCCCGGCGGCAATCTGCAGACCTACCTTGCGAATCTGGGGTATATTTATCAGCAACGCACCGCACAGGCGACGGACGCGGTTTTTGCAGCACTGGACGAATTGCGCCACCAACTGGATTATCACCGGTTGCGGCAGGCGCAATTGGTGCGTGCCGCGTTGACGGCGGAGCGTTTACAGGAATGCCTGCAACTGATGTCCGGTGCCGGGTTCGAGAGAATCGAGCATGGGGAAGTCTGGGAGCACGGCGGTTCGCAGCTTATCGCTTATCGGATTACCGCACGCCGGGAGTAAGTTTGAAGTGACGCAGAGGGTGGTCGCAACAGGTTATGCTAAGAATCCATCGCTCGCATTGCTGGCAAGTGATCCGGATTATCTGCTCTTTGACCTGCTGCCCGGCGGTAAGCTCAGATTTGTCGCAGTATCCACAGAGACGTATCGGTGTTCCACGTTTTTGGATGAGCGACTGGAGCCACAGCCGAGCGCGTCATTTACGTGTTTGTCAGATCACCTGTATTCCCTGGCCGCCGATAATCGATTTCCCGACTTGTTGATCGCTCATACCAGTTTCTGCGGCTCGACGCTGCTTGCAAAATGCCTGCAATCCGAGTCACTGCTCGTATTGCGGGAACCGAAAGCTCTGGGGACGCTCGCCGCGGCCCTGCGTGTTGGGGATTACGACATGCAGCGCAAGAACAAAGCCGTAGCGATCACAGCCAGGCTTCTGGGTAAGCGATACACGGCTGACCAGTGCGTCGCGCTGAAACTGAGCAATTTTACGAATAATCTGCTCCCCGAATTTCTTGAACTGCTCCGAACACCGAAAATAGTTTTGATGTACGGTGGTCTGAAGGATTTTCTAGTATCGATGCTGAATCACAAGGTGGAAGCCGAACGGCACCTGGATCTGTTTCTTGCTGCCTTTCAGCATGATCATAAAATTAATGATAGAACAAAGGCCAGAACACGATCATACAGCATGCTGGAAAAGGCCGTCTGGGTGTGGTATCTGCAGATGGAGTATTTCATGGATTTATGGAATCGTTATCGGCCTGCAATATATGCCGTCAGCCGGGAGTCCTTTCTTTCTATACCGGCTAAGATCGTACAGCGGTCTTGCCGGCTGATCGATCTCAAAGAAGATGCAGCGGCGGTTCAGTCAAGGGTAGAAGCAGTGATGAATGTCAGCGCGAAGAATCCGAATGCACTGGGTATTCAGGTCATAGCAGAGAGAGAAAAAATCGCGGATGAACAATGTGATCTGATATGCCGAACGCTCGATTGGGCGAGCGGCGAGATCGATGCCGCTATAGGAGGGCGGTTGGCGAGTACGATACCGCCGCTCGTCGCAGAATATCCTGGTACCAATTCGGCAGAATAGACGCTCTTCGATTGGAGATATACAACAATGTTCATCATCCCGGATTTGCTGGATAAGAGCGCTTTGCAAATGTTACTCTCGTTGCTCGACAAAGTGCAGTTCGTCGATGGGTCATACAGCGGCGAGGGTTCAGCGTATCAGAAAAAAAACCTGCAAGCCGTCAGCCCGGAAGAGATCGTCAGGCAGGCCAGCAAGGCGGTTCATGATACACTTTTGGCTAACGCTAAATTCAGGGTACTTGCGCTACCGCGCCGCGTCAGGCCGCCGATTTTCAACCGCCACGAGCCGGGGATGTATTATCGCGATCATACGGATGCCGCGTTGCTGCCCGGTAACCCGACAGTGCGGGGGGACTTGTCGGTTACCGTATTCCTCTCCAGACCAGAAGACTACGCCGGCGGCGAGCTGGTTGTCGATACCGACGGGCCGCGGGCGACGGCCGTCAAGCTCCCTGCCGGCCACGCCGTCGTTTATCCGGCAACGACGATGCACAGGGTCAACCCAGTCACTACCGGGGCACGAACCTGTGCGATTACGACTGTCGAGAGCCTGGTCCAGGACTGGGTGCAGCGGGAGTTGATCGGCGAGATGGCGCAGTTGCTGCGCTGGGTCCAGGATACCGCGCCGCAATCGGCAGAGGAAAGGATGGCGGGGAAAATATACGGTAATCTTCTCCGTATGTGGGCACGGACATGAGCTGACGGGAATCAATGTTTGAAATTGAATGCTATGGTAATCCTCGGCTCGTTGCTTTTGTTCATAGTTACGCAGTGATCCAGCCAGCTCGGAAACATTGCGAAACGGCCGGTTTTTGATATGACTGTTTTTCTGTAGCGATAAAAGGGGTTGTTTTCGTTTCTGGATTCATAATACGGTCGCATCGCTGGAAAGCTGGCCCTGAACACGGTATTGCCGCTGTTTTCCGGCGCTTTGACGTAATAAATTCCGCAGAACGGCCCACAGCCGGCATGGCAGTGGTATTCCTGAAAGCTGCCATGGCGCGAGACATTAAACCAGGATTCGTGTATTTCCAGTTTTTTTGTGCTTTGATCCAGTTCGACCATGGAGCAAAAGCGCTGAATAGCCGGCTGGAGGGCGGCGACGAGTGGTTTCATGTAATCCTGTTTATGAAGCGCGGCGTCGATATTGAACGACGCATATACGTTGGCAATGCCGCCCCAGTTATCGTCGCCGGCTGTCTTGTGGTTCTGCTCGAACTTGAGCAGTGCAGAGCACAAGGCATCGTTGATCTCGCTCATCCCGCTGAAGTCCGCGATATAAAGCGGGATGGGGAAAAACTGATCGATCAGATCCATGAACATGGCGGATACCCGGATTACCAGAGCAGATAAGTGCTGAGAATGTATTTGGGACCGCTGAGTGGCGAGTGAGCGACGTGCCGGTAAAGCCAATAGGGTGGGAAGATCAGCAGACGCCCGGTATTCGGCTTGACCTTGATGGAAAGATCGACGAACTCCGTTTCGCCGCCTGTGGCAACCTCGTTGAGGTACCACAATATGACCAAATACCGGTCCGAAACGGCGAGCAGCGAATCGAAATGCGTCTGGAAGCGCTCTGTGTTGCCGGGGATGTATCGTTTCAGGATCAATTGAGCGTAAGCGCCGGGTTCGGGCAGCGGGGTCATACGGCAATCGCTTTCATAGCGTGCCTTGTACTGTTTGATCCATTGATCGAACTGGTGCTTGGCATGCGGTGAGGAGATTTTTCCGATATCCATTTCGGTCCATCGGCTCCTCTCCAAGCCCGGCCGTTTTCCCGCCCCATTGACGATTTGCAGATCTTTCCGGCTTTCGAAGGTTTCGATCAATAGGCGACAGTAGTCCTCTGGCATTGCGTTGTCGTAAACCCGGACGAAATCGCCAAGCGATTGGCACATTTTGGTGTCAGGTTCGTTCATTTCAATTCAGCCAGGTGGTGGGTGACGATCGATACGGTCTCGATTCGCGCCTCGGGCGTGATGCCGTGGCCGAGGTTGAAGATGTGGCGGGTGCCGGCGGGCAGGGTGGTCAGCAGGCGATCGACTTCGGCAGTGGCCCGTTCCGTGTCGGCGAGGGTCATGACGGCAGGGTCGAGGTTGCCTTGCAACGCGACGCGGCCGGCGGCGATCCGGGCGGCGGCGGCAAGATCTGCGGTCCAGTCGAGGCCGATCGCGGCGGCGCCGCTTGCGGCCTGCGCATCGAGGTGGCGGCCACAGCCTTTGCTGAAAATGATCACCGGCGTCTCGCGCGTGGTATCGCGGCCTTTGAGTTCGGCGATGATCTGCCCCATCCAGTACAGGGAATATTGCAGGTAATGGGCCGGCGGCAATAGGCCGCCCCAGGTGTCGAACAGCATCACGACGTCGGCACCGGCTTCGACCTGGGCTTGCAGGTAATCGGCGATGGTCTGGCTCAGAAGTTCGAGCAGCACGCCGGCAGCGGCCGGCTCTGAGTAGAGCAGGGTACGCGGCCGGTTGAAGTCCCGCGAGCCGTGGCCCTCGATCATGTATGCGGCCAGTGTCCACGGGCTGCCGGCAAAGCCGATCAGCGGCAGGCGGTCGCCGAGCGCCTGGCGGGTGGCTTCGACCGCGGCGAAAACGTAGCCGAGTTCGGATCGCACATCGACCGGCTTGAGGCGGCCGATGGCCTCGACGCTGTGCAGCGGCCGGCAAAAGCGCGGCCCTTCGCCGGCGGTGAATTCGAGGCCGAGGCCGAGGGCATCGGGGATGGTCAAAATGTCGGAAAAAACGATCGCCGCATCGAGCGGAAAACGCCTGAGCGGCTGCATCGCGACTTCCGAGGCCAGCTCGGGGTTCCGGCACAGATTCATGAAACTGCCGGCCTGGGCACGGACCTCGCGGTATTCGGGCAGGTAGCGGCCGGCCTGGCGCATCAGCCACACGGGCGGGCGATCGACCGGTTGGCCGTTGAGGACACGGAGTAGGCGGTCGTTTTGCCGGGCGCGGGCGTTTTGTGGCGGCCGTTTGGACAAGGTTTCCATTCAGGCGAATCCCAGGAATACGGTCAGCGCACGAGTCACAGCCCGCAGGGTTCCGTCATCCGCCCGGCCGATGATGGAACCTGCTTTGGGGCGCGCGATCGTCTGACATTTGTCAACCATGATTTGTGACGTCCGGATTAGGCCATTGGTTGGAGAAGGTTCGATCGTGATGCGAAACAAAGGCGTCGGGCGCAGCACGCTGGTGACCGGATGAAGGGTGACCGAGGGATGATCGGGAAAAAGATCGGATTGGATGATCAATGCCGGCCGCGGTTTGTCATAGTCCCCGGACAAGACGACTGTGACCAGGTCGCCCCGCTTCACTGCCATTCTTCCCGATCGGCGACGGCCTCAAGCCAATTTAGCAAATCATGCTCGTCTGGATCGTGGCGCAGCAGTGCGGATTGCCGTCGGCATTCGGTGGCAAAGCTTGGTTGGCGTGTATCGGGCACCCAGATCTGGACCGGCCGCAAGCCGGCGGCCCGCAGGGCGTTGCGGTGGCGCTTGACGCGATCTGCAACGTTGGTCATAAGCGTGTTGCCATCAGTGGGCGGAAGTTACATGTAACATATCATACCTGCCGGTAGGTCGCAAAGCGAGGTCTATAGACCCAACTGTTGCATAAATTCCCGGGATTCTCGCCCAAGCTGGCGAGTGCAGCTTGGGCGAGAATCCGGGCGCGTCACTCCGGGTGGATTCGCCATTTCAACTAATACAGTCATAACTATATGATTTCATTGTAGATTAGATGAAATAGAGCAAAATTTATGCAACAGTTGGGTAGATTCAGAGACACGCCTCTTCCATGACCGAAAGCAGGTCGGCTTCCGGGACGGCATTATGGATGATCGCCTCGCCGAGTGCCTTGAGCAGGACGAGGCGCAGTCCTTCTACGGTCGCTTTTTTATCGAGGCGCATCCGCTCGAGCAGCGCGGCAGGGGAAATGCCGGCCGGAATATGCACCGGCAGGGCAAGGGCCGACAGCAATTCGGCGACGGATTGTGCAGCTCCGGCTTCGACCAGGCCGAGCCGTTCGCTGAGCCGGGCGGCGAGATAAAGGCCGATGGCCACCGCTTCGCCGTGCAGAAAGTGGCGATACCCGGTCGCCGTCTCCAAGGCATGGGCGAAGGTGTGGCCGAGGTTCAGTAACGCCCTCTCGCCGATTTCCTTCTCGTCGGCAGTGACAATCGCCGCCTTGTGCGCCACCGCCTTGTGGACCAGGTATTCGATCTCGCCGTCGAGCCGGGCGTTGAGCCCCGGGGCGTGCGCCAGGCACCAGTGGGCGAACTCGGCGTCGGCGATGAGCCCGTATTTGACGGCCTCGGCGAGGCCGGCGCGGTATTCGCGCTCGGGCAGGGTGGCCAGGACGTGCAGGTCGGCGAGCACCGCGGCCGGCTGGTGGAAGGCGCCAATCAGGTTTTTACCGGCCCGCAGGTTGATTGCGGTCTTGCCGCCGAGCGCCGCATCAACCTGGGCGAGCAGCGTCGTCGGCACCTGAATCAACCGGATGCCGCGCATATAGGTCGCCGCGGCGAAGCCGGCCAAATCGCCGATGACACCGCCGCCGAGGGCGACGATCGTGGCATCGCGGGTGGCGCGAAGATCGACGAGGGCCTGGATGACGCGCTGCCAGCCGAGGACGTTCTTGTGTTCCTCGCCGTCGGGCAAGGCCAGGTAGTCGATCGGCGCCGGATGCTCGGGCAGGGCGCTGAGTAGCGGGGCGAGGTAAAGCGGAGCGATGGTCTCGTTGCTGACGACCAGCACCGGGCCGCCGGCCAGATGGCGCTGCCACAAGCTGCGCTGTTCGAGTACGCCGCGGCCGATATAGACCGGATAGGGCGGCGTGACGGCCACCTCGACTTGTTTCATAAGGCCAGGCTCACACTGCCCTGCTGCCGATACTCGCGCAGGCTGCGCTCGATCTGCGTCGCCATTTTGGCCACCGGGCCGTTGCCGGTGCAGAAAATCAGATCGGCGCATGCCTCGTACAGGGGATTGCGCTCGCGGGCCAGTGCTTCCAGGCGGCCGCGGCGGTCGGGGTGGCAAAGCAGCGGCCGTTGCCGGTCGCGGGCGAGGCGCTGCAATTGCAACTCAACCGAGGTTTTGAGATAGACCACCAGGCCGCGGGTTAGGTGGGCGCGGTTGGCGGGCTGGATCACGATGCCGCCGCCGGTGGCCAGCACGATGTCTGGCAGGGCGCAAAGCTCGGCCAGCAGGGCGCTTTCGCGGTGCCGGAACCCCGCCTCGCCTTCGACGTCGAAGATCAGGTTGATGCTGGCGCCGGTCCGCCGTTCCAGCTCGTGGTCCATATCGATGAAGCGCCGCCCGAGCTTCACCGCCAGGCGCCGGCCGACCGCGGTCTTGCCGGCGCCCATCGGGCCGATCAGGACGATCGGTGCGGCGCATTTGTACCCGGAATTTTCCATGGCCTGATATGCTAGCATGCGACGGGTTTTTCGCCGGCCGGCGGGGAGATCATGTTCCGATTTTTCGTGATTTTTATGGTGCTGCTGCTCGGGCTGTTCACGGTCGAGGTTTTGCAGCCGGTGCAGGACTACGTGATCATTCCGTTCACTGCCGCTCTGGCCCACATTAGTTCGTGGCTGGTGAAGCTGTTCGACGCCGACGTGATCGCCACCGGGAAGATACTGCGCAGCATGAGCAACGGCTTTGCGGTCGAAATCCAGCCGGGGTGCAACGGCGTCGAGGCGGTGATCATCCTGTTTTCGGCGATCTTCGCCTTTCCGGCGCCGCTCAAGCATAAATTGCTGGGCTTCGTGATCGGCTCTTTCGCGATCCAGGCGCTGAATCTGGTCCGCATCATCAGCCTGTTCTACCTCGGCCAATGGAGCATGGCGTGGTTCGGCTTCTTTCACCTGTACCTGTGGCAGGCGCTGATCATTCTCGATGCGCTGGTCGTCTGGCTGATCTGGCTCAGAACCCTGCCGCCGCGCAACGGGCCGGGGACCGGCGGTGGCATGGGCGGTGGCATGCCTGAGCCGGCCGCCGCGTGAGGGATGGAATAATGAAGCTGAGCCGGGAAATCTTGCAGGCGTTCAACGAAGGCTTTGCGGCGGCAGCGGCGGCCGGTATCGCCGAACCCGAGGCGATGACGCTGGCCACGCTGCACCGCGACGGCGGGGGGGTATCGGCCCGCACCGTGCTGCTGAAAGCGGTTGACGAGGACGGTTTTGTCTTCTACACCAATACGCAAAGCCGCAAGGGGCGGCAGATCGCCGCCTGCGATAAGGTTGCGCTGGTGTTTTTCTGGCCGGCCATCGCCCGCCAGGTACTGATCGAAGGCGGCGCGCGGCCGGTCAGCGCGACGGAAGCCGAGGCGTATTTCGCCACCCGGCCGCGCGGCAGCCAGCTCGGCGCCTGGGCTTCACAACAGTCCGAAGTGCTCGACAGCCGCGCCACGCTCGACCGGCGGGTTGCCGAATTCGACGCCCGCTACGCCACAGGCCCGGTACCGCGCCCGCCGCATTGGTCGGGCTATCGCATCGATCCCGAACGGGTCGAGTTCTGGTACGGCCGCGAAGACCGGCTGCACGACCGCCGGCTGTGGACGGTCGAGGATGGCCAGTGGGTAATGCGCTGCCTGTATCCCTGATGGCCGGCGGATATTTTCCGGCAAGAACATGGATGGACAGGATAGACAGGCTCTTATTTCGGGATTCTCTCGCCTAGACACCCAGGTTACCAAATGATTGCTGTTCGGGTCGCCCGGATATCGCCCGGCTTCAGCGGCGCGAGGTACGAGCGTCCACAGGCAGGCCACAGTCGGCATTCGGTATTCAGTTCACCACGAAGGGACACGAAGGATGAAATATGGCGAACGATCGAATACAAAGGCATGCGCCTGGATTGTGGCTACCGTAATGCCCGTCTTTAACCCCTTCGTGCTCTTCATGTCCTTCGTGGTGAAATCCACCCTGTTGATTGCCGTTGTGAACCCAACTGTTGCATAAATTCCCGGAATTCTCGGTCAAGCGGGTGAGTGCAGCTTGTCCGATTTGCCGCGGCAGCGTAGTTGTTCCTACGGTTCAAGGCAAAGCTGCCGCCCGCTTGGGCGAGAAACCGGGCGCGTCACCCCAGGTGAATTCGATGCTTTAACTAAAATTCTCATAACTTATTGATTTAATGAAGAAATATATAAATTTGAGCAAAATTTATGCAACTGTTGGGTGAACTATCCAATCCTGGCGCACTTGGTGTCTTGGCGAGAGGCATGCCAGTATTCGGTGTTTTCAGTGGTTTCGGTGGTTTCTTCAGCTGGTTCATACAAAATACTGCGGATAACGGTTGTGCCGTTTCCGGAGTGAGGCTGTGTTTGGGGTTGCCGGTTCCGCCATCACAGCGGGGTGGTGCGAATCAGGCACGAGTGGTGCAGAGTGCTTCGAGCAGCCGGGCGATTGAGTCCGGGTCGAGGCGGGGGCGGTCGTAAAATCCGGCGGCCTGGCGCTGGCGCTGGGCTTCGTAGAGGACGACGGCGCAGGCGACCGAGACGTTGAGCGAGGCGGTCATGCCGAGCATCGGAATGGTGATTTGCCGATCGGCCAGGGCCAGTGCCTCGGGGCTGACGCCGTGGCATTCGGTGCCGGCGATCAGGGCGGCCGGTTGGGTGTAGTCGATGCTGCGGAAATCGACGGCGGTCGCCGACAGGTGGGCGGCGTAGCAGAGGAAGCCCTGCGCCTTGAGATGGGCGATCGCCGCCGGGGTGTCGGCATGGCGGACCACGCTGACCCACTTGTGCGCGCCGCGGGTTGTACCGCCGAGGTCGGGCAGCGCTTCGCCGCCGGTAACGGCGTGGGCCTCGTGGATGCCGACCGCGTCGCAGGTACGCAAGATGGCGGCGAAATTGTGCGGTTTGCGCACGCGCTCCATCAGCACGGTCAGGTCGGGCTGGCGGCGGGCCAGCATCTCGGCGATGCGTTGCCGCCGCCGTTCGGTGATCATGGCCGGGCCCGGCCCCGGTTCCCTGGATTATTCGGTGTAGAACGTCTGGCGGAAACGGACGACGAGCGGTTCACTCTCGCCATCGGGCGTGACGTGGACGGTGAAATCGAACGATTCCTCGTTATGCACCCGGAAATCGCCGAGGTAATAAATCGCCCCGTTGTCGTCCACCTCGCGCAGCGCGATCTCGCGCCGCTGGCCGGTCAGGTTCTGGGCGCTGGCGGTGACCTGCCCCTTGACCGGGGTGCCCGGGTTGTCGAGGACTTTGCGCAGCACGGTGATGTTCAGCAGCGCCCGGCTGGTGGAGCGCTGGATGCCGTAACTGCGGGCCACGTCGGGCGGGATCAGGCTGGCGTTGATGGCGTTGTAATGCACGACGTAATCGCCGAAATCCTGCGCCTGCTGCGCCTGCACGGCGCCGGCGGCTAAAGCGAGAACGACAAGTCCGATCATTTTGTCCATACCACACTCCCAAGGCGGGAACCGGAAAATGGAGTCTATCCTATCACCGAAGCCGATCGCTGACTGTCAAAGGCCCGGGGTGATGAGCCGCAGAAGAAACTGTAAGACCAAAATGGCGATCAGCGGGCTGAAATCGACGCCGGCGAGCGGTGGAATCAGGCGCCTGAGCGGGGCCAGCACCGGGTCGGTCAACTGCCAGATCAGCGGCACGATGGGGTGGCGCACCCCGCGCCCGAACCAGCTCAACAGCACCGCGATCACGATCAGGACCAGATAAAGGCCAAGCAGCATGCGCAACAGGTCGTTCAGGCTGCCGGCGAGCAGGGCGAGGGGGGCGAGCGGGCGGTCGTAGAGTGCAAACAGCAGGGCGCGGGCAGCGAGGTGCAACAGCAAGATCAGCACAAAGGCCGCCAGGTCGAAGCGGCCGATCGGGTGCAGGATTACGCGCAACGGACGGACCAGAGGTTCGGTCAGACGATGGACGACCTGGCTGACCGGGTTGAAGCGATCGACACGCAACAACGGGATCAGAATCCGGATCAGCACGATTCCGGCGAACAGCTTGAGGACGTTCTCAAGCAGTTGCCAGGTGGCGTCGGCCAGGGCTGCGATATGCACACCGTTCATGCCGCCGGACTCCCGGTTGCCGCCGGCGCGGCGCCGAGTTGCCGGCTGCGCAAGGTGGCGGCCTCGACGGCGCGGGCGAGCAGATCCTGAAACGGTCCGTCGAGCACGGTCATCGCCGCCGCCGTCGTGCCGCCCGGCGAGGTCACCCGGCGGCGCAAGGCCGCCGGCGGTTCGTCACGGGCGAGCGCCAATTGCATGGCGCCGAGACCGGTTTGCAGCACCAGCCGGTGGGCCGCGGCCGGATCCAGGCCGCCGGCGGTCGCGGCGGCGGTCAGCGCTTCGGCCAGCAGGTAGAAATAGGCCGGTCCGGTGCCGCTGACCGCCGTGACCAGGTCCATCAGGCTCTCGTCGTCGAGCCAGACGACCGGGCCGAGCACGTTCATGATCGCCGCGGCTCTCAGGCACTGGGCATGGGTCGTTTCGGGGCCGGCGTACAGTGCGGTGGCGCCCTGCCCGATCAGCGCCGGCAGGTTCGGCATGGTCCGGACGATGCCGCCCGGGTGACCGCTTTGGGCACGAATCTGGTCGACCGAGAGGCCGGCGATAATCGAGACCAGCAACAGGTCCGGGCCGAGCGCCGGGGCGAGGCGGTGCAGGGCATCTGCGGCATCTTGCGGCTTGAAGCACAAGATCACCACATCCAGGCCGGTGAGGATCGCGGCGCCGTCACCGGCGGTCATGACGCCATCGGCGGTGCAGCGTTCGCGGGCCGCCGGCTCCGGATCGGCAACCGCCAGATGGGCGGGCGGAACGCCGCAGCGCAAAAGGCCCTGGAGCAGTGCCCGGCCCATATTGCCGGCGCCGATCAGCCCGATGCGGGCCGTTTCCAGCTCAGGCAGCACCGGTGCCGGGTGGGTGGATGTTCTGGTGGGGGGGTTCATGTCAAAATGTGACCGGTTCGAATCAGACCTTTCTTATGCCGGCCGCCGGCCGAACAACGCAGTGCCGACCCGGACCATGGTGCTGCCCTCGGCGATCGCCCATTCGAAGTCCGCTGTCATACCCATCGACAGGGTATCGACCGGAAAACCTTCGTTTTGCAGACGCTCGAAACAGGCACGCAGCCGGGCGAAGCTCTGCCGCCTCGCCGTTTCGTCCTGGCCGGCCGGCGGCAGGCCCATCACGCCGCGCAGCACCAGCGACCGATGGCCGGCGAGCCGCGCGGCTAATGGTAACAGCAGGGAGGGGGCGATACCGTGCTTGCCGGGCTCGGCATCGACGTTGACCTGGATCAGCACCGCCAACGGCGGCAGTTCTGCCGGCCGCTGGGCGGCGAGGCGGTCGGCGAGCCGGTCGCGATCGACGCTTTGCACCCAGGCGAAATGGGCAGCGATGTCAGCGGTTTTGTTGCGCTGCACGGCGCCGATGAAATGCCATTCCAGCGGTGGGCATACGATGGGGGGAGCCGGGGCGGCAACGGGTGGCCGGCCGGGGCCGGCAGGATTGCCGAGCACGGCCATCTTGGAGCGGGCTTCGGCCAGGTAATTCTCGCCGAAGGCCTGCTGGCCGCAGGCGGCGAGGGCGGCGATCCGCTCCGCCGGGTGTCCCTTGCTGACGGCGATCAGGCGCACCGGGTGGTCGATGCCGTAACGCGCCCGGGCGGCCGCGATGCGGTCCAGCACCCGGTGCAGGGCGCCGGCCGGCTGCCAGGCGGCTGAAGTTGCGGTTATCATTCACAAAATCGCCGCCGAGGGACGCACAGTGCCGGCGGGCGTTGCATCGATCCGGGTTGAAATGGAGCTCATTGCCGATGGATATTACCGAACTTCTCGCTTTCACGGTCAAGAACAAGGCCTCCGACCTGCACCTTTCGGCCGGCCTGCCGCCGATGATCCGCGTCGATGGCGACATCCGGCGGATCAATATCGACGCCCTGGACAATAAGCAGGTCACCGAACTGATCTACAGTACGATGAACGACCGCCAACGGCGCGATTTTGAGGCCAACCTGGAAGTGGATTTTTCCTACGCCGTGGCCGGCGTGGCACGGTTCCGTGTCAACGCCTTTCACCAGGACCGCGGCGTTGCCTGCGCTTTCCGCACCATTCCGGACGCCATTTTGACGCTCGACGATTTGCAGGCGCCGGCGGTGTTCAAGGACATCATCAACGTACCGCGCGGCCTGATCCTGGTCACCGGCCCGACCGGCTCGGGCAAATCGACGACGCTGGCGGCGATGATGGACCATCTCAACAAGACCACCTCCGGCCATATCCTGACGATCGAGGATCCGATCGAATTCATGCACACCAGCAAGAAGTGCCTGATCAACCAGCGCGAGGTGCACCGCGACACGCACGGCTTCAACCAGGCGCTGCGCTCGGCGCTGCGCGAGGATCCGGACGTCATCCTGGTCGGCGAAATGCGCGATATCGAGACCATCCGCCTGGCCCTGACCGCCGCCGAGACCGGGCATGTGGTGTTCGCCACGCTGCACACCTCGTCGGCGCCGAAAACCATCGACCGCATCATCGACGTCTTCCCGGCCGGCGAAAAGGCGATGGTCCGCTCGATGCTCTCCGAATCGCTGCGTGCGGTGATCACCCAAACGCTGCTCAAGCGGGTTGGCGGCGGGCGGATCGCGGCCCACGAGATCATGATCGCCAGCCCGGCGATCCGCAACCTGATCCGCGAGGACAAGGTGGCGCAGATGTATTCGGCGATCCAGACCGGCCAGAACGTCGGCATGCAGACGCTCGACCAGTGCCTGGAAGACATGGTGCGGCGCAATCTGATCCTGCGCCAGGAAGCGGCACGCCGCGCCGTCAACCGCGCGGCGTTTGCCTGAGGAAGCGCTGAACATGGGCGTCTACCGGGAGGCAGTGAAATGAACAATATCCAGGCCTGGCTGCGGATCCTGCACGAAAAGCAGGGCTCCGACCTGTTTGTCACCGTCGGCCTGCCGCCGCAGATCAAGGTACACGGCCGGCTGCATACCCTCGGCGAGCGGCCGTTGACCGCCGACGATACGCGCGAGATCATCGCCGGCATCATGACCCCGGCGCAGCGCGAGGAATTCAGCCGTACGCACGAGTGCCAGTTCGCGATCGCCCTCGACGAAGCCGCCCGCTTCCGGGTCAGCGCTTTCCAGCAGCAGCACCGGCCGGGCATCGTTTGCCGCCGGATCGAGACCCGGATCCCGAGCTTCAAGGAACTCGATCTGCCCCAGGCGATCGAGGATCTGTCGCTCGCCAAACGCGGCATCATCATCCTCGTCGGCGCCACCGGCACCGGCAAATCGACGACGCTGGCGGCGATGATGGGCTACCGCAACGAGCACATGACCGGGCACATCATCACGATCGAGGACCCGATCGAATACGTCCACCAGCACAACCGCTCGATCATCACCCAGCGCGAGGTCGGTATCGATACCGAGTCCTACGAGGTGGCGCTGCGCAATGCGTTGCGCCAGGCGCCCGACGTGATCCTGATCGGCGAAGTCAGGACACGCGAGACCATGGAGCATGCCATCACGTTTGCCGAGACCGGCCACCTGTGCCTGACGACGCTGCACGCCAATAACGCCAACCAGGCGCTCGACCGCATCTTGCACTTTTTCCCCGAGGACCAGCGCGACCAGGTGCTGCTCGACCTGTCGTTCAACCTGCGGGGCATGATCGCCCAGCAACTGATCCCGTCGATCGATGGCAAGCGCCGCCACGTGGCGCTCGAAATCATGCTCAACACGCCGCTCATTTCGGAAAAGATCCGCAACGGCCTGGTCCACGAAATCAAACCGATCATGAAGGATTCCACCCATCACGGCATGGTGACCTTCGACCAGAGCCTGATCCGGATGTACCAGGAAGGCCAGATTTCGTACAAGGACGCCCTGCGCCACGCCGATTCGCCGAACGAAGTCCGCCTCGGGATCAAACTGGCCCAGGGCGGGCCTATCGATACCGGGAGTTTGGAGTCGGCCGGTGTCCTGGACGGCGATTGAGCCGTTAGAGCGGTCGTGAACCATGAAAGAGGCGGCTGTGGCAGGGGCGCGGGTTAACCCCCGGTTAACGGGCGGCAGGTTATTCTGGCAACCGGCTGGAGTAGGACCTTGGGTCCGAATGCCAGGCACCGCCAGGAATACGGTTACACAGGGCACAGACGGCCCAGGCGCGATGAGGTCCATGCGACGTGACCCATCCGCTTGGGCCTTTTTTTGATGAAAATCCTGATCGTCGAAGACAACCCCGATCTGGCCGCCAATCTCGGCGATTACCTCGAGGATCGCGGCCATATCATCGATTTCGCCGCCGACGGTACGAGCGGGCTGCGCCTGGCGTTGCAACTGAAATTCGACGCGATCGTCCTCGACCTGGCGCTCCCCGGGCTCGACGGCATGACTGTCTGCCAGCGGCTGCGCGAGGCCGGCCGCGATACCCCGGTTTTGATGCTGACGGCGCGCGATCAATTGGCAGATAAACTGCAGGGTTTCAAGGTGGGCGCCGACGATTACCTGGTCAAGCCGTTCGAGCTGCAGGAAGTCGAGGCGCGGCTGGAAGTCTTGCAACGCCGCGGCCGGATCACCCACCTCAGGCAGTTGCGGATCGGCGATCTCAGCTACGATCTCGATACGCTGGTGGTCAGCCGTGAAGGGCGGGAGATCGAACTCAACCCGATCGCCCTCAAGATTCTGCGGCGGTTGATGGAGGCCTCGCCGCGCGTCGTCACCCGCGCCGAACTCGAGGAACTGGTCTGGGGCGACGAGCTGCCGGACAGCGACAGTCTGAGGGTCCACATCCACAGCCTGCGCACCGCAATCGACAAACCCTTTGCCATGCCCATGCTGCAAACCCGCCACGGTATCGGTTACCGCCTGCTCGCCCCCGGCGGGGCGATGAATCAGACGGGCTGAGCCGTGGCCGCGGGCGCGCAGGCTGAGGCCCGCCCGGCAGGCGGCCCCGGCAGCCACTACCGCCGCCGCCTGCGCAGCCGCATCATCGTCTCCTTTCTGCTGTTCGGAACCCTGCTCAGCGGCGCCTTCGCGGTCAGCGTCTTCATCCTCCAGGATTACATCGCCGATCAGTTGATCACGGCGACGCTGCGCGCCGACATCGACCGCTATGTCCGCCAGTTGCGCACCGATCCGACCTCGGCCGAACCGTTTTACACACGCATCGAGGGCTATGTGACCCGGCCCGGTAAGACCGACATCGTGCCGCCGGTATTCCGCGACCTGCCGTCGGGCGAACACGAGGTCAACGACGACGGCAAGTCGTACCGCGCCGCGGTGCGCAAGGAAGACGATTTTTGGGTGTTTCTGACTTACGACGTGACCGCCGACCGACGGATCACGCGGCAATTGGTGCTGGCGATGACCGGGGTCGTGGCGCTGTTCGCAGTGCTGTCGCTGACCCTCGGCGCCTGGTCGGCCGGCCGGGTGATGTCCCCGGTCCGCGAACTGGCCGAGCGGGTGCGGGCGATGGGCGACGATTCGTCGTCGCTCGCCCAGTATTTCGCCAACGACGAAGTCGGCCGGCTGGCCGCGGCGCTCGATGACTACGCCGCCCGGCTCCGGGAACTGGTGGCGCGCGATGCGGCGTTCAACGCCGATGTGTCACACGAGCTGCGCACCCCGCTGGCGGTGATCAGCGGCGCCACCGAACTGTTGCTGGCGATGCCCGATCTGCCGGCCAAGGCCCGCCA
Source organism: Candidatus Jinrbaksania sp. (assembly GCA_039794245.1). Lineage (GTDB taxonomy): Bacteria > Pseudomonadota > Gammaproteobacteria > Xanthomonadales > Wenzhouxiangellaceae > DAITQM01. The sequence continues at coordinate 23,286 of JBDIVS010000002.1, read as the reverse complement.
GCGGCTTTTGCGCATCGCCCGCGCGGCGCGGCAATCGACTGACATCACGGCTGCGCTGTTGCACCTGGGGCGCGCCGAGCGCGGCACAACCGCCGAGAGCAATGCCCGCGACGTCGGGCAGATCGCCGAACAGATCGCCGAGCAACACCGCGAACTGATCGGCGGCCGGGAGCTGAAAATCACTGTCAAACACGTCGATCCGGTCCACGTCATCGCCCCCGAATCGGTGATCGCCGTCGTGATCGCCAACCTGCTCGGTAACGCCGTGCGTTACACCCCGGCCGGTGAGATCAGAGTGGGGCTCGAGGCTGGCACGCTGAAAATCGAGGACACCGGCCCCGGTTTGAGCGCCGAGGAGCTGCCGCGCGTTTTCGAACGCCACTACCGCGGCAAGGACAGCGGTGGCAAGGGCGCCGGGCTGGGGCTGGCGATCGTCAAGCGCTTGTGCGAGCTGTACGGCTGGCAGGTGCATTTCGAGACGCCGCCGGCCGGCGGCTTGCGCGTCATCGTCAGCTTTTACCCGGCGCACCGCTAAGCCCGGATTATTCATGACCCGCTTGTCACGAGACGGTTCCAGGGCCTGTAGCTGCGGCATTTTGCGACCGAGCGCACCGGAAACGTACTTGACTGTACGGTGAGGATGCGCGACCGAGCGAAATGCAGCAGATGCAGGGCATGGGGCCGTCGCAGTAAAGCGGGTCATGAATAATCCGGGCTAAGCCCGCCGGCCGGTGACGTTCGACTTGCCTTAGCTGGTGCGGTAACCGACAATCCGCTCCATGTCGCTGATCACCTGCCTGGCCTGCACCCGCCGCATCTCGCACCTGCACCGCCGGTGCGCGCATTGCGGCGCCGATCTGACCGACCGCGACCAGGCCCGGGTTGCCCGGCGTGAGCGTTTGCGCCGGGCCCTGCTGCACGCCCGGATGGCCAGCTACGCCGGGATGAGTTTGGCGCTCGCCGCCTTCATGCTGTGGTGGATACCCGACCAGGGGCGGCTGGAATCGCCGCCGCTTTGGCTCAAGCTGCTGTTCGGCGCCGGGATCGTGGTCTATCTGGTTGCGCGCGCCCAACTCGGGCGGTTGACCCAGCGCTGGCGCGCCGAGCGCTGATGTCCCGCATCCCGGGCCCGATCGAGGCGTGGTCCCAGTATTGGGCCGGCGGCGCATCCGGTTCGTGTCCGGGCTGGGGTGATGAACTTTAGCAGAACGATTGTGACCAGTGAGGTGGTTGGAGAGAGTGCGACAGACGCAATCGGTTGGTGTTTTACTGGATTCTGATCACTTTGACCCGCTTGCCGACGCCGGGAACGCGCAGCACCCACGAACCGAAGGCAGCTGGCTCGATCGTGATTTCAGGATTTTCCACCGGCCTGACACCGAGTTTGTCCTGCTGCGCCTGTTTCCAGACCATGCCGTTGTCGAGTTTGAACACCGTCTCGCCGCTCCAGCCGTTGAAGGTGCCTTCGATCCGGGCCTTGATCGGTGTCGGTTTACCGCGGAAATCGTCGAAGCCGCGGCGGTCGCCGCCCTGCCCCTCGAGCCCCACCAGCGCCGCGATCGCCGCCGGATCGGCGTTGCCGATGCTGCGCATCTGCAGCCAGCGATTGAGCGCGGCGAGTTCTTCCGGCGACAGCTTGTGCAGGCCGGCGGCTTCGAATTCCTTCGCCGTCATCCGCTCCTCGAGCGACGAGAATTCCTGGGCACCGGCGCCGGTGGCGAGGATAATCAAGGACAGAAGCAACGAAGACCGGAACGCGCCGCGCGCCGCGGAGAGGTGGGGCATCAGAGATCCTGTTTATAACGGACGTAAGGCACGCGGCCGAAAATACCGTCCAGCCCGTCGGCCGGCAGAACCGGGTTGGAGTTGTGATCCGTCCGTTGATCGAGTACGTTGCTTGCCCCGAGGCTGAACCGGCCGCGCCACGGTGTCTGCCAACTGAAATAGAGGTTGAAGCCGGTCCAGGTATCGTCGCCGGGTGATTGATCGGCGCGGTATTCGCGGCGCACCCCTTCGACGGTGCTGCTGAAAGCGCCCAACTGCCAGTCGATTTCGAGCCGCGCCTCGCGGCGGACATTGTTATCGAGCCACATAGGCGCCAGATCGAGTGCCGTCAGCGTCTCGGGCTCGGCGGCGTCCAGGTATTCGGCAAGGCCGAGGCGGGTTTCCACGCGGCCGAGCCTCCCCAGGCCGATGCCGCTGTCGAGCGCCAGTGTCAGACCGCTGCCCGGTGCCGCCCGGGCGCTCGGTGACAGCATGGCCGTTGCGTCGATGAGTGCGGCGTTGGCGTTCCCCGCCCCACCGGCGGACCCGGTCAGATCGAATACCCGCGAGCTACCGGCGCGGCTGTGAAAAGCGCCGACTTCGAGCCCGAGGCCGGCAGCCGGCTGGAAGCGGGCTCCGGCTTTGAGCGTTTCGGCGAGCGGCGTGAACCGGCAGCCGGTCACGGCGAACCCATTGAGCGCGGGATGACCGGCGCGGCACTGGATTTCGCCGACGGCGCGCGACCCTTCGCCGCCGTGTTCGAGCATCGAGACTTCGAGCGACCACGGCGGCGGGCTGGAGCCGATCACGGCATCGGCGGCGAGCAAGCCCGAGGGCCGGGGTTGGAGGGTCAAAATCAGCCGCTGATTCGGCGCCAGCGGACTGAATTGCAAGGCGGGGGGGGGTGCAGCCAGCGTGACGGACAGCGGCGCCTCAACATCGCTGCCGCCCAGCCAGCCGAACACCGGCTGATCCTGCCCGCGCGCACCGGCCCCGGCCAAAAGGCCGGCGGTGGACAGGATTGTCAAAGACCAGCGTTGCATGGATGCGTTGCATCCCTCCCAAGCGGTGCACTCTTCGATTGCCCATCGTGCCATAAGTTCATGATCGGCCGCAACTAGAGACTAGAGACTAGAGACTAGAGACTAGAGACTAGAGACTAGAGACTAGAGACTAGAGACTAGAGACTAGAGACTAGAGACTAGAGACTAGAGACTAGAAACTAGGTAATGAGAGGCAGGGATTGGGGCCGAGTGGCGGGGAACCGCCGCGGGGCGGCTATACGGCATTGTGTCCATCGGTTACACTGCCCGCCAGGCGCCGCCGGTCGCCGATTCACCGGCATTCGTTGTGCTGCCCGCGGGAGTGAAAAATGGCACTCGAACACACGCCGCTTTGTGATTTCGGCCGGCCGGCTCCGGATTTCAGACTGCCCGGCGTCGATGGCCGGGATTGGACGCTGGCCGAGGCCAGGGGGCCGGCCGGGCTTTTGGTGATGTTCATCTGCAACCATTGCCCGTATGTCCAGGCGATCCGCGGCAAGCTGGTGCGCGATGTGCGCGACCTGCAAGCCCTTGGCGTCGGCGCCGTGGCGATCAACAGCAACGACGCCAAACAGTATCCGGCAGATTCCTTCGACAACATGGTCGTCGAGGCCCGCCGTTTCGCCTACCCCTTCCCGTACCTGTACGATGAAGACCAGTCCGTGGCACGCGCCTATGGCGCGGTCTGCACACCCGATTTTTTCGGTTACAACAACGGCCTTGAGTTGCAATACCGCGGCCGGCTCGATGATGCCGGCGCCAATCCGGACGCCGGCGAACGGCCACGCGAGTTGTACGAGGCGATGCGCCTGATCGCCGAAACCGGTGAGGGACCGCGCCGGCAGACCGCGTCGATGGGCTGCTCGATCAAATGGCGTGAGTGAGTCGGCGGGCGACGTCATGGGCACCACCGAATCCGGTCCCGGCGCCGTCCTGGTGGCCTACGACCACAGCGCCGGCAGCCGGCGGGCGCTGGCGCGCGCCGTAGCACTGGCCCAGGCGCTCGGTTGCGGCCTGCTCATCGTCCATGTGATCGAATGGTCGCCGTATCGTTTCACGATCCCCGAGGACAACGCCGAGCGCCACCGGCAACGGCAGGCCGAGATCGCCGCCGCCGAAAACGAAGTGCTGGCCCCGGCCTGCCGGGTCGCCGGGGAGGCTGGGGTGGCGGCCGAAGCGCTCGTCCGCCACGGCCATGTCGCCGAGAGCCTGTCCGAATTGGCAGCGGCACGGGCCGCAGCGCTGATCGTCTGCGGCCGCCGCGGGCAGAGCCGGATCCAGTCGCTGCTGCTCGGCAGCGTCGCCACTTCGCTGGTGCAGATCAGCCAGGTGCCGGTGCTGGTCGTGCCGTAAGCGGAGCCAATCGCTGATGTCCTTTTCGTTGCTGTCCACAGGCGGCCGCCGTATGCCGGCGGTTTTTTTGTTGTTGCTCCCGTGGCGGCCGGCGGTGGCAAGGCTCGATGAGGCGATTGATGCCGTCGTCTCGCCGGTGACCGATGCCCTCTCGGCTTTGATCTTCTATCCCCTGCCGCTGCCTTACATCGGCCAGGGCATCCCGTTCATCGTGCTGTGGTTGGCGGCCGCCGGGCTGTTCTTCACGATTTATTTCCGCCTGATCAACCTGCGTGCCATGCGCCATGCGTTTGCCCTGGTACGCGGCGACTACACGCCGCCCGACGCGGCGGGCGAAGTAACGCATTTTCAGGCGCTGGCGACCGCCTTGTCCGGCACCGTCGGGCTCGGCAATATCGCCGGTGTGGCGATTGCCGTTTCGACCGGTGGCCCGGGCGCGACGTTCTGGATGATCCTCTCTGGATTGTTCGGGATGTCGGCCAAATTCGTCGAATGTACGCTGGGCGTCAAGTACCGCAACGAGTACCCCGACGGGACGGTCTCGGGCGGCCCGATGTATTACCTCAGCAAGGGGTTGGCGAGCGAATATCCGGCGCTCGCCGGTGTCGGGCGGCTGCTTGCCGTGCTGTTTGCGGTGCTGTGCATCGGCGGGACATTGGGCGCCGGTGGCATGTTCCAGACCAACCAGGCGTTCGGCCAGGTGCTGGTCGTCACCGGCGGGGCGGCCAGCCCACTGGCCGGTTATGGCTGGCTGTACGGCATCGCCGTCGCGCTCCTCCTCGGGTTGGTGATCATCGGTGGCATCCGCTCCATCGCCCGGGTGACCTCGAAACTGGTGCCGGTGATGGCGGTGCTGTACGTCGGTGCCGGATTGTTGGTGATCGGTTTCCACTTTCGGGAGCTTCCATCGGCCTTCGCGGCGATCGTCGCCGGCGCTTTCCGGCCCGAAGGCATCGCCGGCGGCGCGCTCGGCGTGCTGGTCCTGGGCTTTAGACGCGCCGCATTCTCGAACGAGGCCGGTGTCGGCTCGTCACCGATCGCCCATTCGGCGGTGCGCACCGATCACCCGGTCACCGAGGGTCTGGTGGCGCTGTACGAACCGTTTATCGACACCGTCGTGATCTGCACGATCACGGCGTTGGTGATCATCCTCACCGGCGCCTACGATCCGACCGGTCAGGTGGAGGGCGTGGCGCTGACCTCGCGGGCGTATGCCACGGTGTTCGACTGGTTTCCCCTGGCGCTGCTCGTTGCCGTACTGCTGTTCAGCTTCTCGACGACGGTCTCGTGGTCGTATTACGGACTGAAATCGCTGACCTATCTGACCGGCGAGAACCGGCAGATCGAACTGGCCTTCAAAATCGCCGTGATGGTCTCGGTGGTGATCGGCTCGTCGATCAACCTGAAATCGGTGATGGATCTGGCCGATGCAATGATTTTGAGCATGGCCCTGCCCAACCTGATCGGCGTGTACCTGCTGGCCCCGGTGGTCAGGCGGGAACTGGCCGGTTATTGGGGGCGTTACCGGCGGGGCGAATTACGGCGCTACCGGTGAGGTGCAATGTCATGCACCGGATGGAGGAACCGCCACTGCCCGGGAATACGTTGATCGGCCCGGATGATATGGATTGTGCGGCACTGGGTTGACATGCGAGATCGGGGGGCGTATGCTCACATCGACGGTTCTACCGCTTGTTTGAACCCCATTTCATCGCCCGGTCGAGTGGCCGGAGTTCGCACACATGGAGACAGTGGCGATGAGCAGATTCCCGATCGCAGTCATTGGCGCGGTGCTGGCGATGGTTCAGCCTGTGCCGGCCCAGACTTTTTTCGCGCCGCAGGAAGGCCACTGGGGAGTCGAAGGCGAGTCCGGTCCGGGCAGCGGACTCAACCTCACGGTCCAGGGTGGAACGATCGGCATGACGCTTTTCACCTTCGATGAGGCAGGCGAAGGCCGCTGGTTTATCGCCGTTGCCGACCTTGCCGGCACCCGGTTCGAGGCGGAGTTGCAGCGTGCCGAAGGCGGCACCCGCATCCAGGATCCTTTCGAGCCAGGCCAATCGGTGCTGACCGGCCGGCACCTGACACTTGATTTCTCCTCGGAAACCACCGCCATCCTGACCCTGGACGGGGTCAGCAAACCGCTGCGCCTTTTCCAGTTCGGCAATCCGGTGATCCAACTGCCCGCGCTCCTCGCCGGCGGTTTTAAGCGGCAGATCCCCGATCTTGCCGGTCGCTGGGTGATCTGGGAGCGCAACGCCGAAACCGGCGATCGGCTGCATTCGGTTTTTTTCGAAGAAGCGCCTCGGCAACTCATCTTTCCGCCGCTGGGGGTCGGTTGGCTTGACGTAAACGAGCCCGATCCGGCTCGGCAGATCGGTGTTTTCTGTTTTGCGTCCCCCGATGCCGCGCCGGCCGAAACGCCCGACTGCCTGCTGCGCCTGCCGGCAGCCGATGGTTTCCGCGATCTGCCGCTCGCCGCCAACGATATCGGCCTGACCCGTTTTGCCGCCAAACAGCCGAACCGTGGTGTCGATGGCCTCGAGGTGGTGCTGGCCCATGCCCTCCGGCTGCCGGTGGCCGCCGACCGGCTGCGGCCAGAGACCGGGCACTACACGCTGGTCGGCGAGAGTGGCCCCGGCAGCGGCATCAATCTCGTGCCGCGCGGCGAAGTGTTGGGCCTGTCGATGTTCACGTTCGACGCCACAGGGGATGACGAATGGTTTATCGCCGCCGGCGCCTATCCCGGCAGCGCCAGCATCGAACTGCCGCTGCTCAGCGCCAGCGCCGGGACGCCGATCGATGCGCCGTTTGCACCCGGTATCACCGAGCAGACCGGGTCCACGATCCGTCTCGACTTCATGTCCCGCAATCGCGGCACGATGGTGATCGACGGCAGCCGCAAGACGCTGCAAAAACTCATCTTCGGTGTGCCGGTCAGTGAGCTGCCGCCGCTGACCGAGGGTGCCGAGCCCAGACGCTTCCCGAGCCTGACCGGCCGCTGGATGCTGCTCGCCACCGCCGACGGTGTGGTCACCGACCAGCGCGTGCTCGATCTGGTGCCGGCCGATGACACGGTTGCCGATCCCCGGTTCTCGGAAGCTGTCGCCTGGCAAAACGGCGAACAGGCGGTGCCGCGTGACGACGACATCACGCTCATCTGCGGTAACGACCGCCAGAGCTTCATCATTCCGTTTACGCGCTGCCTGCTCAGCGGCGATGTCTTTCCGTCGCTTGGTTTTGGCGAATTGCTCGATTTTTCGCCGGACGAGATCAGCCTTCGCCGCTTCGATATCCCGATCTTTCAGATCCAGATCGTCGGCATACCGCAGAGCGAAGTGTTCGCGCTGCGTATCGATTGACCCGCGCGGCCGGCCCGCACGCGACCGCCGGGGCGGCAGTCCTTGCCCCGGCCCGCCCCGATCGGCGAAAATAGCGGCTTTGACGCTGGCCCGCCGATGACCCTTTCGCCCGATTCCGCCCGCGCCGCCGCTTGTGAACCGGAAAGCCCGGCCGTTGTTCACCCGGCGCGCCGCACGCTGGCCAATGCGCTGCGCGCCCTGGCGATGGATGCCGTCGAGCAAGCCCAAAGCGGCCATCCCGGCATGCCGCTCGGCATGGCCGATATCGCCGAGGTGCTGTGGCGCGATTACCTCAGACACGACCCGGCCGACCCGGCGTGGTGGGACCGCGACCGCTTCGTGCTCTCCAACGGCCACGGCTCGATGCTGCTCTACGGCCTGTTGCACCTGAGCGGTTACCACCTGCCGCTCGACGAGCTCCGCCGCTTCCGGCAACTGCACTCCCAAACCCCGGGGCACCCCGAATACGGCCATGCGCCGGGCGTCGAGACGACGACCGGGCCGCTCGGCCAGGGGCTGGCCAACGCCGTGGGCATGGCGCTCGCCGAAAAGCTGCTGGCGGCGCGCTACAACCGGGATGGTTTTCCGCTCATCGACCATTACACCTATGTTTTCGCCGGCGACGGCTGCCTGATGGAGGGCATCTCGCACGAGGTCTGTTCGCTGGCCGGCACGCTCGGCCTCGGCAAGCTGATCTGTTTTTACGACGACAACGGGATTTCGATCGACGGCAAGGTCGAAGGCTGGTTCACCGACGCCACACCGGCCCGTTTTCGGGCTTACGGCTGGCAGGTGATCGAGGCGGTGGACGGGCACGATGCCCCGGCGATTGCCGCGGCCATCGACCAGGCGCGGGCCGAGACGGCTAAGCCCACGTTGATCTGTTGCCGGACGATCATCGGTTATGGCGCGCCGCACAAACAAGGCAGTGCCGAGACGCACGGTGCGCCGCTTGGTGCCGCCGAAGTCGCCGCGGCGCGCGCCGAACTCGGCTGGCCCTACCCGCCGTTTACGATCCCCGACGAGATCCGCGCTGCGTGGGACGCGAGAGAACGCGGCGCGGCGCATCGCGCCCGCTGGCAGCAATGCTGGGACGAGTATCGCCAGGCGTACCCTGAACCGGCCGCCGAGATCGCGGCGCGGATGCAAGGCGAGGTGCCCGCTGGCTGGGCGGCGGCGCTCGATCAGGCCATCGCCGATTTCCAGCGTGCGGCTAAAAACGTCGCCAGCCGTAAAGCCTCGCAACTGGCGCTCGAAGTCATCGGCCCGCATCTTGCCGGCCTGATCGGCGGCTCGGCCGACCTGACCGGTTCCAATAACACGCTGTGGTCGGGCAGCGTCGATTGCCGGCCGGATCTAGCACGCGGCAATTACCTTTATTTCGGCGTCCGCGAATTCGGCATGACCGCGATCGCCAACGGCTTGGCTTTGCACGGCGGCTTCATTCCCTACACCGGCACCTTTCTGGTGTTTTCCGATTACGCCCGCAGCGCGGTGCGCCTGTCGGCGCTGTTGCCGGCCCGCGTGATCCACGTTTACACCCACGATTCGATTGGGCTCGGTGAAGACGGGCCGACACATCAGCCGGTCGAGCAACTGGCCAGTCTCCGGCTGATCCCGAACCTTGCCGTCTGGCGGCCGTGCGACGCGGTCGAAACGCTGGTCGCTTGGCGCGCGGCGATCGAGCGCCGCAGTGGGCCGAGCGCGCTGATCCTGAGCCGCCAGACATTGCCGCACCAGACACGCGATGCGGCGCAGCTCGCCGCGATCGCCCGCGGCGGCTATGTCCTCAAGTACGAAACCGGCGAGCGGCTAGAGGTGATCCTGCTCGCTACCGGCTCCGAAGTCGCGCCGGCGGTCGAGGCCCAGGGTCTGCTTGCCGCCGATGGGATCGCGGCGCGCGTCGTCTCGCTGCCCAATGTCGAGCGCTTCGCCGAACAGGACGCCGCTTACCGCGACTCGGTGCTGCCGCCCGGGGTCAAGGCGCGGGTCGCAATCGAGGCCGGGGCCGGCGCTTTGTGGCACCGCTGGGCCGGCGAAGACGGGGCCATCGTCGCCCTCGACCGCTTCGGCGCTTCGGCACCGGGCGAGGTATTGATGAAAGAATTCGGTTTCACCGCCGGGCACATCGCCGCCGAAGCGCGGCGCGTGCTGGCCGCACTCAAGGAGCAAAGATCATGAGCATCAAAGCTGCCATCAACGGTTACGGCCGCATCGGCCGCAATATCCTGCGTGCCTGCTACGAGGCGGGGCGCAACGAGGAGATCCGGATCGTGGCGCTCAACGACCTCGCCGACGCCGCGACCAATGCCCATCTGACCCGCTACGACACGGCGCACGGTCGCTTTTCGGGCAGCGTGGCGCTCGACGGCGGCGATATAGTGGTCAACGGCGACCGCATCCGGGTGCTGGCCGAGCGCGACCCGGCGCGCCTGCCGTGGGGCGAGATCGGCATCGACGTCGTACTCGAGTGCACCGGGCTTTTCGCCAGCCGGGACAAGGCCAAAGCGCACCTCGAGGCCGGCGCGAAAAAAGTGCTGATCTCGGCGCCGGCCGGCAAGGACGTCGATGCGACCGTCGTCTACGGCGTCAACCACCAAGGGTTGAAGGCGTCAGATCGCATCGTCTCCAACGCCTCGTGCACGACCAATTGCCTGGCGCCGCTGGTCAAGCCGCTGCACGAAACGGTCGGCGTCGTCCACGGCCTGGTAACGACGATCCACGCCTACACCAACGACCAGGTGCTGACCGACGTTTACCACAAGGATCTGCGCCGGGCCAGGGCCGCGGCGATGTCGCAGATTCCGACCAAGACCGGCGCTGCCGCCGCCGTCGGTCTGGTGCTGCCCGAACTGGCCGGCAAACTTGATGGTTACGCCGTGCGCGTACCGACGATCAACGTCTCGCTCGTCGATCTGACGTTCACCGCGGCGCGCGCCACCAGCGTCGAGGAAATCAACAAGATCATGCGCACCGCGGCCGGCGGGGAGTTGCAAGGTATATTGACCGTCAACGACGAACCTTTGGTCTCGATCGATTTCAACCACAACCCGGCGTCAAGCATCTTCGATACGACGTTGACCAAGGTCATCGATGGCACGCTGGTCAAAGCCTGCGCCTGGTACGACAACGAATGGGGTTTTTCCAACCGCATGCTCGACACCGCACTCGCCCTGATGCGGGCGAAATAAGCGCGGCCTGTACACTGTTCACCACGAAGGACACGAAGCGCACGAAGGGATGACAGAATGAAACGCATGATGCACTCCTTGAACCGCGGGACGTAGAAGTCAATCGGCACCAGCCCCACTCCTTGTCACATCGGAGGCGTCGCCCCCACCTCTGTCATTCCCGCATGCGCCTGTCTGCGTGCGTACCCGCACAGGCAGGCGGGAATGACGGGAAAAGCGGTGCTTACGGCCGGCCCTGGCTGCGGTAGAGGGTATCGATGCGGCCGCCTTCGCGGGCGAGAAGGAAAAAATAGCGGCGGGGTACCCGGTCGAGCCGGACTTCGGCGCTGGCCAGGAAATAGCGGCTGGTCACTGCGATGCGGGCGGCGAGGTCGGGGAGGGCCAGGCCGTCGAGGGCCGGGGCGTTCAGAAAATCGGCAATTGTGCGATAACGGGCGTGGCCGTTCTGGTACAGCATGCGGGCCCGCTCGCGGTCGATCGCCGGGTCGAGCGCTGTCAGGACTTCGAGGCTCGCGGTGTTGACATTGATCCGCCGGGCGTTGGCCGGCAGCACCGTGACGTGCGGTTCGAGCCGCTGCCAGGTTTCTTCGTTCATCGCCGCCAGCAGGCGAAGTTCACTGGAATGGCTGAACGGCCGGTTGGCCGGCAGGTAGGGCGGCGTCCGGCCGCGGTAGGCGGCGTCCTCGGCACCGTTCTCGCCGGGAATGGTGTCGGCGTCGATCCAGTCCAGGGCTTGGGCGGCGATCGCCGGTTCCAGATCGAGCCCGGCCAGCAGGCGCTCGAACAGCGCCTGCGCCGCCGGGTCGGGCGTGCCGTCCGGGAGCAGCAGGCTGTTGACGTTGAAGCGGCCGTCGAGATCGACGATGGCGCCGCTGACCGCGCCGCCGGGCACCGGCAGCGGCGGCAGGGGTTGGCCCCAGGGGTCGTCGGCGGAATCGATATCGTCGCCGGCCAAAAGGTCGTCGCGCAACCGGCTGCGGGCCAGCGCTTCGAGGCCGCGGGCGTATTCTCCGGCCGTCAGGCTGCGGGCCAGCGCCGCGCTGCGCGCCAGGTCGAGTTCGGATCGCTGCGTGATCTGCAAGGCGATAACGCCGGCCAGGGCCGCGATCAGCAATGCGACAAGGAGTGCGACACCGCGCTGGCCGGCCGGCAGTTTCACGGGGCGACCTCGATCAGGCGCCGGAACCGGTCGCCACGCCGGTTCTCGAAAACGATCTCGATGGCCCGCGGCAGGGCCGTGCCGTCCGGCGGCGGCCAGCGATCGAGCCAGTGCCGCTGGCGGTCGAGATAGCGCCAGCGCAACGTGGTGATGTCCTCCAAGGCGAGATCGGTTTGCGGCGCGTTACGACCGGCCGGGTCGGTGACCGGCCACAGCCGGCGTTCGAGCCGCGTGCCGTCGAAACCCCATTCGATCCGCTTCAATGTGCTTCCCATCGTGCCGGGAGGGTTGTCCCAGCCGCCACGGGTCAGCGCCAGGTGTGTCGTATCCCCGCCGAGAGCCGGTTCGGCAGAACCGCCGGCCCGGCGCACCGGGCGGGCGATCGCCTGGCCGAGATCCTGGGCGAGCACGGTGAGCACCATTTGTTTGGTCTCGAGTTCGCGGCCGCGGTCGCGGCTGGCCGCAGCGGCGGTGGCGAGGGCTTGCAGCGCGCCGTAGCCGGCGGCAGCGACCAGGGCAAACACCCCGACGGCGAGCACCACTTCGAGCAATGTAAAGCCGGCCGCCCGGATTCGGGCGGGTGGGTGGTCGGGGTGGCGGCGGCCCATCGCTTTACCAGCGCCCGGCGAAACCGGTGTGGTTGAGCACCGGCGTTTCATCGCCTTCGATCAGCACCCAGACGTCGATCCGGCGCAGCGCCGGATCGGCGGTCTGCTTGACTTCGGCGCGCCACAGCCATTGCCGGCCGGCCATGTTTTCGCGGCCACGGCGCGGGCCGGGCTCGGGGAAACCCTCGAACAGCCGGATCTCGGCGAGGGCGTTGTCGGCGATCCATTGGGCGTAAGTCCGGTCGGCAAGGTCGGCGATCAGGCGCGGCGAACGGCCGCCGGTTTCGCTCAGCGCGAGCACCGCGATGCCGATCACGGCCATGGCCAGCAACACTTCGAGCAATGTAAAACCGGGGCTGTGACGCGCCCGCAAGGTGTTCATCGCCGCCCGGACGGGGGGTCGTTTTCGAGCCGGCCGTCGCTGTAGCCCCAAAGCACCCGGCGGTCGCCGGCCGCCGTGAAACGCAGCACGAACGGCGTCATCTGACCGGTGGCGTGGCAAAGAATCTGCGGCGCAAGCGCCCGCTCGCCGACCAGTGGCGCCGGTCGGCCACCGATTTCGAGAGCCACGGTCAGTTCCGATGACCATTTCCCGGCGGCGTTTCGCTCGGGCAGCGGCAGCCAGGTGCCGCCTTCGAGACCGGCGATGGTCCACCCTTTCGATCCGACTTCGAGCCCGAGCGTGCGGCTCTCGAGGATCGCCCGCTGCCGGCAACCGGCAAGGATCACGGCGTTCAGGTGGGCGGCTTCGGTGCCGGCCGGGTCGCGGTGGCCCAGCGCCAGGGTGACGGCGCCGAGCATGACGCCGAGGATGACGAGTGTCACCAGCACCTCCACCAGGGTGAAACCGGGGTGGCGGAAAGCGGCGTACATCGGGCGGGCAGTGTCTCCCAGGCGGGCTCAATCGCCCCAGTTGCCGATATCGGCGTTGATGCCCTCGCCGCCGGGGACGCCGTCGGCGCCGTAGGAGAAGACGTCCATTTCACCGTGCGCTCCGGGGTTGAGGTATTGATATTCCCGGCCCCACGGGTCCTTCGGCAGCCGATCGACATAGCCGCCGGCCTTCCAGTTCGGCGCCGCCGGCTGGCCGCTCGGCCGGCGGATCAGCGCCTCGAGGCCCTGGTCGGTGCTCGGCAGCACGAAGTTGTCGAGGCGATACAGATTCAGCGCCGTGACCAGCGCCCCGACGTCCTGCCTGGCCTTGGTGACCCGCGCCTTGTCGGGTTGGTCCATCACTCGCGGCACGACCACCGCGGCCAGAATGCCGAGGATCACGACGACGATCAGAATCTCGATCAGGGTAAAGCCGCGCTGCATGGACTTGTTCGACATCGGAATCTCTTGTGGTGGCCGGCCGGGACCGCGTCATAATAGCAAATCACCTTTACCGTGAGTCCGCCGCAATTGAGTACAAACGAAGACAATTCACCCAACAGTTGCATAAATTTTGCTCAAATTTATAGATTTCTTCATTAAATCAATAAGTTATGAGAATATTAGTTCAAGCATCGAATTCACCTGGGGTGACGCGCCCGGTTTCTCGCCCAAGCGGGCGGCAGCTTTGCCTTGAACCGTAGGAATAACTACGCTGCCGCGGCAAATCGAACAAACTGCACTCACCCACTTGACCGAGAATTCCGGGAATTTATGCAACAGTTGGGTTCATTCTGGCGCCGGCGCGACCTGGCGCATATCTGGCACCCGTGCACGCAGATGCACGATCACGAGGCCGGGAACATTCCGCTGCTGCCGATCCGCCGCGCCCGGGGGGTCTGGCTGGAGGACTGTGACGGCCGGCGCTACCTCGATGCGATCAGTTCGTGGTGGGTGAACCTGTTCGGTCACGGGCGTGCCGAAATCGCCGCGGCGATCGCTCGCCAGGCGAACGAACTGGAGCACGTGATCTTCGCCGGCTTCACGCACCGCCCGGCGATCGAACTGGCCGAACGGCTGACCGCGCTCGCCCCACCGGGCCTGGAGCGCGTGTTTTTCGCCGACAACGGCTCGGCGGCGGTCGAAGTGGCGCTGAAGCTCAGCTTCCACTACTGGTACAACCAGGGCCGGCCGGAGCGCACGCGTTTTGTCGCGCTCGGCGGCGGTTATCACGGCGAGACGCTCGGCGCGCTCGGCGTCGGCGATCTCGGCCTTTACCGCGCCGTTTACCGGCCGTTGCTGATCGAACCTCTGGTCGTCAATCCCCCTGACTGCCGCGGCCTGCCGCCGGCCGAATGGGAGGCGGCCAGCCGCAATGCGTTCGCGGCGATGGCCGAAACCCTGCGCCGCCATCACGAGACCGTCGCCGCGGTGATCGTCGAGCCATTGGTGCAGTGCGCCGGCGGCATGCGCATGTACCACCCGGTTTACCTCAGGTTGCTGCGCGGCGAGTGTGACCGTTACGGCATCCACCTGATCGCCGACGAGATCGCCACCGGCTTCGGCCGCACCGGCACGCTGTTCGCCTGCGAGCAGGCGGCCATCAGCCCGGACCTGATGTGCCTGTCCAAGGGCCTGACCGGCGGCTTTCTGCCGCTCGCCGCGGTGTTGATGAAAGAAGAGCTCTACCAGGCGTTCTACGGCGAGTACCAACAGGGCCGGAATTTCCTGCATTCGCACAGTTACACCGGCAACCCGCTGGCCTGTGCCGCGGCGCTCGCCACGCTGGATCTGTTCGAAAAAGACGACGTACTCGCCGCCAACCGGCGGACCGCGGCACTCATGGCCGAGAATGCAATGCTGCTCGCCGGCCATCCGCATATCGCCGATGTCCGGCAGACCGGGATGATCGTTGCCTTCGACATGATCGCCGAGCGTGACACACGAACGCCCTATCCGGCCGCCGAGCGCCGCGGCCTCGGGGTGTACCGCTACGGCCTCGAACACGGCGTGCTGCTCCGCCCGCTCGGCGATACGATCTACTGCATGCCGCCTTATGTCATCACGCCGGACGAGGTCGAACGGATGATCGATGTCGTGCGCCGCGGTATCGATGCCGTAACGACCGGGCGATAAAAAAACGGCGTAAAAAAACGGGGGCACAAGGCCCCCGTTTGTCATCGGCGACGGCCGGCGGCGCCGATACGGTGACGTTACTGGCAACTCTGCACGGTCACGTCATCGACGTACCAACCCTCGACCCCGACGGCGCCGTCGGACGCGAAGCGGAAGCGCAGGCGGACCGTCTGCCCGGCAAAGGCGTCGAGATCGACGATCGAGACCACTTCCTGAGCGCCGCTGGCCGGCACGTTCTCGTCGGCGCACCAGGCGTCCTGGCCAGAGATCGTAATCGCGCCCTGCGGCGTGATGTTGCCGTTGTAAGGATCGGTCAAAAGGCGCGCGTCGGGCACCTGGCTCCAGGTGAGGCCGTTGTCGGTCGACACCTCGATGATGCCGCCATCCCAGCAGGCATCGACCCCGGCGCCGGTATTGGCTTCAATGTTCTGGAAGTTCCAGAAACTCACCGTCAGCGGTGATTCGGCGGCCGGCAGCGCTATCGGCTCGGAGATCAGGAACTGGTCGGACTGTACGACCGGATCGACCGCGAACCACGAGAACTGGCCGCTTTGGGCGCGGGCTGTGCTGCGCACCCAGTTATCCGTACCAATGCCGCTCGGCGGCGTGGTCCAGGTGCCGGTACCGGCCTCGATATCGTCGGTGAACAACACATTGGCACTGGTACCGGCCGGGCAAACTCCCGGAGTTGCGGTCGTAAAGCTGAAGACCTGGCTGCTCGTCCCGGAGCCACAGTTATTCAAGGCCGTGACCCGCCAGAAGAAGGTCTGCTCGGCCGGCAGAGGTTGCGGTGCGAAGCTGGTGGCCGCCACCGTCGCCGACTCGATAATGGTCGCAAATCCCGCATCGCTCGCCACCTCGACGAAATACTCCAGGGCCCCGGGTACGGCGCTCCAGGTCAGGCTCGGGCGGATCGAACTGCTGCCGCCGTTGGTCGGCGTGACCAGTGTCGGGGCCGCAGGGAAATTAGTCGACATGTTGAACGAGAAGTTCACAGTCTGCGGATCACCGGCAGTCGGTGTGGCGATGACATTGAAATTCGCTGCACCATCAGGCAAATTGGCGCCGCCGCCCAGGGTAACGACCAGGTCGGCCGGTAATGCGGAGACCGGATTGGAGCTGAACTGAGCTGACGTACCGGCCGGCAAACCATTGGCCGATAGAGTAACGTTGCCGCTCAGGCCATTGATTGGATTGAGTGACATGAAAAACTGTGGGTCGCCGTTGAGGGCACAAAGCCCGGCATTGATTTTGCTCTGCGTTCTGACCAGCAGTCCGGCGCTGCCGCAATCGCTGAATTTGAAGGCGCATGCCCTGGTGCTCCATGTCGCATTGCCCTGGGCGGCATAGTATTCGTTGGCGTGCCAGAAGGTGCACTGGTCGACCGGGTCGATGCTGGTCGTCGCGTAATCACCCCAGCGGCCCGAAGTCGATGTCTGGCGGCCGCCGCCGTCGACGCAGACTTGTTCGTCGCGCATCTGGCCGGCCGGATCGCCCGATTTGCGCCCCGTGAAGCGTGTGCCGGGGAAAACGCTGGTGGTATCAGATACCGAGTAGCCCATACCGATATTACCGTTCTGATCGATCGAGATGGCCGGCATCCAGCGCGAGGTGGCATTAGGGGCGAAAACACCCTCGTCCACGATGCGGGGTCCGAAAACATCCGGCTCGAACGATTCGAAACCCCCGGCAAAAACCTGATCTCCGGCATCGAGTTGGAGATGAACCCACCTGACACCATGCAGGCCATTGCCGGCATTGGTGACATGATTCAGCACCAAAGAAGGCGACAATCCCGAGGCGGTTGGGAAAGCCCTGACCGAAGCCCGGTACATGGTATTGGGCTGAAAAGCGTCCAATGCCTGCTGCGCCGTCCCTCCCGGCTGCGGCACGTCGCCGACGTCGTTATCGAACGGTGCCGAGGCAGGCAGGAATACCGGTGCCGACAGCGTGGAATTGGCCTGCGGATCGGTCCAGTCGACGCACAATGTCCACACCAGGTAACTATCGACGCCCGGCTCGTTGTGGACATAGGGGGCGCACATTCCGGCCGGCACTTTGACGGCGCTTTCGAGATGCGGCGGCAGGGCACCGAAGGCGTTGTCTACGGGGCTTGCGGTATTCGTGAAGCGGACAAAGCGCGCCGCGCCGCCGGTCAGCATCACGTCGCGCTCCATCACCGAGAAAGAGTTTTGCAGGAACTGCTGCGGTGAGATGATGAAATCGTGGGAGGTCATGTAATAGCCGTTGCGGCTGCCGTTCTCGTCGACCCAGATGCCGATTTTCGGGTAGTCGTTGAAGACGCCGGGGAAGAGAAATTCGTAGCGGTGGTACGGGCCGAGCGGGTCGGGTGTCGTCGAGATCGCGACGCACTGCCGGCCGTCGACATTCGCTGAACTGGTGAACTGGCTGAACAGCCAGCGGTTGGCGATCTTGTCGTAGAGCACGATCGGGTCGCCGGCGTTGTTGGTCTGGCACGGACCGCCGAACCCGGCCCAGAACGTGTTGCCGATGAACGGCCCGGCCAGTGTTGAACCATCCGCCTTGCTGAGGACTTTCCAGCCCAGATTGTTGTAGAAGATGTATTCGCTGATCCCGACGTCACCGTTGGTGTCCGGCGGCAGCACGCCGCCGACGCCTACGGCGGCGTTGTCGGTCTGGTTATAACCGTCGAAGCCGATGATCAAAGGCGGGGCCTGGACCCCGGACAGACCGATCTGGCGGAGCGGATTTTCCGGCACGGTCAGGGGATCGACGGTGGTTTTTTTGCCGGGTTCTTCGAGAATGTTGAACACCTCCTGCTCGCTGGCCGGCGGGGCGGGCGGAGTCGGCAACGAGGCGATCAGATCGCGCAACGGCGGCGAGGTATCGTGGCGGACCGGGAAAAAGACCTCGACCTGCTGGGCGGCGGCTGGGACGGCCAGGGCCAGGCACAGTATCGTGGTCGGCACAGTGCGGGTTGTGGCGTGGCGGAATTTGACAGACATTGGTTTCTCCCCGAGCGGTTTGGTTTTGCGCAATGATACACGATGGGCATCAGGTGTTGCCGGATGGTTTACAACGGACCTCGATGGAGGAATACTGCTTTTAGTCCGCAGCGCGTAGGATTCCGGCGATTTCATCGAGTTTGCGGCGCACCTCGGGGGCGAGCAGGGCCTTTTCCCGCGCCGCGGCGAGTGCCGCCCGAGCCTGGCCGGGGTCGGTTTTGCCAAGGAGTCGTGCCGCCTGCTCCAGCACCGCGGGGTGGCCGGCGTCGCGGATCAGCCGGAAGAGGTGAGCGGCGATGTCCGGGGCGCTCGGTTCGGCGGCTGCCGCAAGTCGTCGTTCGAGATAGTGCAGGGCGCTGAGTGTCAGGCGCGGCGCCGGAGACTGCCAATCGAGAGGCAACTCGGCGCAGGCCAGGATGCCGGCTGCCGCGGTCGGCAAGGTGGGGCGGTCGAATTCGGGGCGGGCCGCGGCGCTGTCGAAGATCTGGGCGCGCAGTTCGGGAGATGTGTCGCGCCGCGCGGCATGAGCGGCGAGCCAGTCGATCGTTGCGACATCGAGCCTGGGGAAAAGTCGCGGGTTGGTCAGCAGCTCGTGGGCCAAAAGATCGGTCAGCGCCGGCTCGCCGCCGGCGGTCATTTTGCGCACGGTGCGCCCGAAGCGGGCCGGGTCGTCCGGCCAGCCGCGCAGTTTTCCGGTGAGCACCCGCCGCCAGCGCGGCGTGTCGGGGACGATGGCCGGGTCGAGGCCGGGAACGTTGATCACTTTGCCGCCGGCCGGCTCCGGGGCGTATTTCACCGGACCGTAAACGCGCCGCCAAGTCGTGTAAACGACGAGATAATCACGCCCGGGATCGACGGCACGGACCAGATCCGGGTCGAGACCAAGATCGGTGGCGATGCCCGGATCCGCACCGCGAAGGCGCTCGGGTGCAACAAGCGCAACCCGGTCCGGGGCCGGTCCGGGAGCAAGACGGGTGGCGACCAGCATGGTCCGCTCGCCGCGCAATTCGGCGAGCACACCGTCGGCCTGCGGTGCGGCCTGGGCGGTAAGGGCGAATGATGCGGCGGCCAGCGGGCCGGCGAGCATCCATTTGCGACGACAAGATGGCATTGGTTGAATCCCGTTGATAAAAGGTCATCTGACATCATAATGGCTGCTGCAAGCGTTTGTTGTTTCTTTCTATGCGCCATGTCCGTATCTACGCCGAACTGGAGCCGGCTGCCGGCGGCGATCTGATGGGCGGCCCGCCGGCGCACCACTTGTTGCGGGTGCTGCGGTTTCGGGCCGGCGATGAATTCCGGTTGTTCAACGGCGACGGTTACGATTATCCGCTGCGCGTGACCGCGGTCGAGCGCGACCGGTTGCGTGTCGAGTTGTGCGGCGCGCGGCAGGCGGTAACGCCGCCGCACCGCTATGTCGAACTGGCACCGGTGCTGCTCAAGGGCGAGCGGTTGGACTGGGTGATACAAAAAGCGGTGGAACTCGGCGCCGGGGCGCTCGCCCCGCTTTTCAGCGAACGCTGCGAGGTCCGCTTCGATGCGGCGCGCATGGCGCGCCGGCTGGCGCATTGGCGGGGGGTGCTGATCGCCGCCTGCGAACAATGCGGCCGGGCCGAGCTGCCGGCGGTCCGGCCGCCGGTGAAACTCGCCGATTATCTCGCCTCATCGGCCGGTGTCGTGCGGCGCATCGCACTCGTGCCTGGTGCCAAAGGTCCGCTGGCGGCGGTGGCCGGCACCGGACCTGTGGCGTTGATCGTCGGCCCGGAAGGGGGGTGGACCGCTGCCGAGTTGGCGTTGCTCGAACGATCGGGCGCGCTCCCGGCCGGGCTCGGGCCGCGCACGCTGCGCGCCGATACCGCCTCGCTCGCCAGTCTGGCGATCTTGATGGCGGCGTTGCCGGCGGCGGACAGGATCTGACGGTACGGTGCGGGAATGTCCTGCGGATCGAACCCGGCCAGAAAATTCTTGACCGCCAGACCGAGTTCGGTATCGCCCTCGATCGACAGCCGGCGCCGGAAAAACAGCGTGTCCGGATCGGCGAGCGCCAGGGCGATCGCCGCAAACGCCGTGCCGTTGCCGCGGATCGTCGCGGCGGCGGGCGCCTCGTGTTCGGCGAGCAAGATTCGGCCGCTATGCACGGTGAGCGGCCAGCGCCAGCCGAGATCCGAGATTTCGAGCACCAGGCGGCGGCCGGCGAGGTCGTCGAGTTCGCCGCGCTTCGCGGCTTTGCCGAACACCCGGTTCAACAGGGCTTCGGCGGCGTGGCGCTGCACGCCGTGCGGCAGCCGAGAGAGGGGGCGGGCGAAAAGCGTCGCGATCGCCCGCAGCGGCCCGGGCAGCGGATCGGTAGTGGCAGGATTCATCTTGTTCATTTTCCCTGCCTGCCTCCTGTCCCGTTTGCGATATCGCAAATGGCGGCGCGGGCGCGCCGCCTATGCTGGCGCTGCATTCATTCAGCGATGCGGACAGGTATGGAACTGGTTTGTCCGGCCGGCAGTCTGCCGGCTCTGCGCGCCGCGGTCGATGCCGGGGCCGATGCGGTCTATCTCGGCTTTCGCGATGCGACCAACGCCCGGCATTTCGCCGGTCTGAATTTCTCGCCGGCGGCAATCGCCGAGCGTATTCGGTATGCGCATGACCGCGGGCGTAAAGTCTTTATCGCGATCAACACCTATCCGCAGGCCGCCGGCTGGCGGCGCTGGCAGGCGGCGGTCGATGCCGCAGCTGGACTTGGCGCCGATGCGCTGATCCTCGCCGATCTCGGCCTCATCGATTATGCCGCCGAGCGCTGGCCGGCGCTGGCCCGCCATCTCTCGGTGCAGGCCTCGGCGACCAACCCGGCGGCCCTGACGTTCTACCACCGGCATTTCGCCATCCGCCGCGCCGTGCTGCCGCGGGTGTTGTCGCTCCGCCAGGTGGCGGCGGTTGCCGCCGCCTCGCCGGTGGCGGTCGAGGTCTTCGGTTTCGGCAGCCTGTGCGTGATGGTCGAGGGGCGCTGCCTGTTGTCGAGTTATCTCACCGGCCGTTCGCCGAACACGTACGGCGCCTGTTCGCCGGCCTCGCACGTCCGCTGGGCGCAAACCGCCGGCGGGCTCGAAGCGCGCCTCGGCGGCGTGCTGATCGATCGCTACCGCGACGGCGAGGTGGCGAGTTATCCGACGCTGTGCAAGGGTCGCTTCGCAATGAATGGTCAGGTCGGTTACGCCCTGGAAGAGCCGACCAGCCTGAACACCCTCGATATCCTGCCCGCCCTGCAGCGCGCCGGGGTGGCGGCGATCAAGGTCGAAGGCCGGCAGCGCAGCCCGGTTTATGTCGCCAGGGTCACGGCGGTGATGCGCGCCGCGCTCGACGCCTGCCGGGCCGAACCGGATACCTACCGGCCGGCGGCGAGCTGGCAGGCGGCACTGGCCGAAGTTTCCGAAGGCGCGCAGACCACGCTCGGCGCCTATGACCGGCCCTGGCAGTGAACGCGGTCAGTGAAGCGATCATGCCGGTCGATGCCGAACCGGCCGCCCCGCCGCCGGCACCCCGTCTGTCGCTGGCGCCGGTGCCGTATTTCTGGTCGGCCGAGCGCCTGCGCCGGTTTTACCGGGACGCCGCCGGCTGGCCGGTGGACATTGTCTATCTCGGCGAGGTGGTGTGCAGCAAACGCCGGGCGTTACGCTACGGCGATTGGCTGGACATCGCCGCCGAACTCGAGGCGGCGGGCAAGGAGGTGGTGCTGTCTGGCCTGACGCTGATCGAATCGGCGGCAGAGCTTGGTGCCCTCGAACGCTGGTGCGCTAACGGCCGGTTCGCGGTCGAGGCCAACGACATGGCGGCGGTTCATTTTCTGTCGGCGGCGGGCGTGTCGTTTGTCGGCGGGCCGACGTTGAACATCTATCACCCGCGCACGCTGGCGGTGCTGGCGGCGCAGGGCATGCGGCGTTTCGTGTTGCCCTACGAGTTATCGGGGCCGGCCGCGGCGGCCTTGACCGCGACGGCGCCGGCCGGCGTCGAATGCGAGGTGTACGCCTGGGGCCGCCTGCCGCTCGCCTGGTCGGCGCGTTGTTACAGCGCCCGGGCGGCGCGCAAGTGCAAGGACGCCTGCGACCTGGTCTGTGCCGCCGACCCGGACGGCAAGGTGATGTACAGCCAAGACGGGGTGCCGTTTCTGGTGATCAACGGCATCCAGACGCAATCGGCGCTGACCCACAACCTGGCGCCGGCGATCGGCGAGCTCTGCCGGGCCGGGGTCGGTGTGTTGCGACTTAGCCCGCAGTCGGCGGCAATGGCCGAGATCGTCGCCGGGTTCGCCGCAGGGGTGCACGGCGACGGCGCAGCCGGTTTGCTCCGGAATCTCGCGGCGCACGCCCCGCTTGGCACCTGCGACGGTTACTGGCGCGGCCTGGCCGGGCACGAAACCGCGGCCGCCGGCGATGACGCCCGGCCGGCCATCGGGGACAGTCACCGCGACCGGCCATCAGGGACAGTCACCGAAGCGGCACAGCCGGGCCCCGGCAATCCGGGACCACAATCGGGGACAGTCATGAGATGTCGTCATGAGATGCCATGAAATCGGCCCGTCCGGGACGATCGGGGACAGTCATCGGCCATCAGGGACAGTCACCGAAGCGGCACAGCCGGGCCCCCGGCAATCCGGGACCACAATCGGGGACAGTCATGAGATGTCGTCATGCGTCACACAATCGGGGACAGTCATGAGATGTCGTCATGAGATGCCATGAAATCGGCCCGTCCGGGACGATCGGGGACAGTCATCGGCCATCAGGGACAGTCACCGAAGCGGCACAGCCGGGCCCCCGGCAAT
>JBDIVS010000001.1:0-208064 GCA_039794245.1 Candidatus Jinrbaksania sp. | reverse complement strand
GCCAATCCGTCACCGAACGCCGAATCCGGCCCTTTCCGGTTACACTCATGCCCAATCCTCCTGTCAATCAACCAGGCCGACAGGTTACCGGGTAAATTGAGAGGTGGGAAGTACGGCCTGGAATGACTGCTTACTCCGGCTCGGCGGTCAGGTCCTCGTCCTTGCCGTCCTTGACGTCGCGCTTGTTGACGAAGGGCTGGAAGTTGGAGCCGTAGCGGATGCCGTAGGGCGGGTCGATGTAGATCATCTGCACCTTGCCGGCCATGCCCTCCTTTTCCAAAAGCGAGTTCATCACCAGCAGGCTGTCGCCCGCCACCATGCGGTTGCTCCAGCCGTGGGCGTGCCGGTAGAACTCCACCGCCTGGCGCAGCGGTTCCTCCCGCTCGGTGTCGAACAGCCCCAACTGCTTCCCGCCGCCGCTGCCGTTCTTCCGCTTCACCGCCTCGATGATGCTGCGCGGGTCGATGCGCTCGTGCACGTGCAGCGACACCGTCGGCACCTCGAACGAGGTGTGCTCGGCCTTGCCCGCCCAGACCAGTTGCGGGTCCAGGTGCGGGTCGTAGGCGTAGGTTTTCTTCGATCCCGCCTCCGGGTCGGTCTCCGGCGTCACCAGTCCCACCGGCGGGTTGTTGACGCGCTGCTTGTCCCGATGCTCGTAGGACTCGATCGGGCGCTTGGTCGTGGTCTTCTTCTTTCGAGTCATCATGTCCTACCTGTCAGGTGTGTCGTGCGGTGGTTCGGGAGGCTTAACGACTGCGTTCACTTACCGGGCTGGCTGCAAGGAACGTGATGTCTCGAAAAACCGTAATGCCGGCCCGGTCAAGTGCAACGCCTTGTTAGCCGCCAGCCTCACCACGAAGGAATTGCACTCCGGCGTCGCTGATCTGCCAGACTCCTCGCGGGCTATCGTTTCGCAGGAGTCCTTCTTTGACCATCGAATTACGCGCCCATTGTGCCGCGTTCTTCCATCGCGGCATGTCTGGCTCGGAAGCGAGGGGTTCGTAGTCCACGTCTTTCAGGACGGCTTTCATGCTCTGAAGTACGCGGTCCAGAACCTGATTCATTGGCGCTGAACCGCCCAGCGCTTGCAGGGCTTCGAGAATCGGCCGATAGTAGGCCTCCTCGCGCGTGCGCAGGCCACGGCGCAGACGACCCAGGTTGCGACGCTCCGCATGCCCTTCGCTTCCTTCTTCGTCTTCTTCGCGGGCAAAGAGGCTTGCCCACTCGCGACGGAGGGCGTCGGCTTTGTCGCGGAAGCCCGTGACCTGTGCCGCGCGCTCCAGCGCCTCTTTTGCCTTGTCGTAATCCCGCCCCTCAAAGGCGCGGGCGCCGACTCGGTTCACGAAGTCGATTTCCGCCTCGATTTCTTCGAGCAGCATTTCGAACGCAGCGACAACGCTGGTCGGGTTGTTTTCGATCATGTGCGAATCCTCCAAGGCGGCTAACACCGCCCATCAGCCGCGCCCCTTTTTGGCGTCGGCTGGATGGGCTTGTTCGACGTTGACTGCCAAGACATAAATTTCACGCGGTACGCGCCAACTTGCCTGATTGTTCGTCTACCGCCCGGATAATGTCCTGGACCGCATTCACCTCGGCTTCCTCGAAATAGACTTCCCCGCATTGCGAGCAAACCCATGCTGGGACGCTGTCGAGGCTGACGTGAACATCTTTACGGTCAATATGAAATGGCGCCTTTCCACGCACCATTTCACCCTGACAATACATACATTTCATGACTTGATCCTCGTTTTGAAATTTCCGGACCACTGAGCTTCATCCGGAATATACGCCGTTATTACCGCCAAGTACTCATCCTTCGGGGTACATACGATATGTATCGGTCGCCCGTCTCTCCCCCTGCCCAGAATAAGGCAACTGTGACCTCTGGCATCTTCAGGGTAATCCTCTATGATTTCGCCCTCCTCAAGCACCTTCCGTATATCCCCGGTGGAAATCATTCGATCAGGGCGCGACATTTGGCGTACCGCATGCGGTAAAAAAAGTATTCGCTGCGAAGCTCGCTTCTGAATCAGCTGCCTGAATTCCATGTTATTTTTTCATCTCTCAGGTGTGTCTTGATTTGACGTCGAACGTCTGAATTCACCGGACCTGCGCGGCTTTTTTGCGCAGGTCCGGTGGAATGATGGGTTATGCGTCGCGGATACATTGGGGAGCAAGATTCCAGAACAAGTTGGCGGTATTGCAGCGTTGCTTTTTCGGGTACATGCTTTGGTATGGAATCGAGCGGGCTCTGATCTTCTCAAACCACCCGGCCACCTTCTCAGCTTCCCCTTTGTACTTGGCCGGAATGGCTTCTTCAGATATTTCGATGTGCCTCCGTACAAAGTAGGCGAGGAAGTCTGCGACCTGCAATAGCCCGACATTCTTTGAGTCAGCAAAGTACGGGGCGTCAACTAGTTGGCAGAACCGCTTTTGCTTCTTTTGTCTCCCGTAGTAGCTGTCGCTCCACGCGGGCGGGTTCAGAAGCAGTTTCTGAAACCTCGTTTCCTCCTTCACCTCCTCGTCAAACACGAAGATCGTGTTTCCCTTGTTCTTTGCCTCGGCTTGGAAGTTCTTTTGGACTGCCAAGGCAACGTGAAGCCCCATCGCTTTCCAGACCGTGTCAATTTCCTCCGGGATTTCACGGTTGTCTTGCATCGCCTTATGTTTAGCCTTATCAATGGCGCTGAATACGACATGGTGCTTTCGCTCTGCGAACCAGTCGATGAATAGGTCAATGGCGTCGGAGCGCTGCTGGCCAGAAAGGTTCTTCCAGATGCCGGAGCCGGAATAGAAGTTACGTGTATGCAGTTCTTGAAATTCCTGCCCAACCATTTTAGATAACTGCGACAGAAAATCGGCCCAGTCGTCTTTGGTGACGTGCATCCGCGAAGTATCGACCACTACACCGAGGAGGACGGCGTAAGGCTCTTCACCCGTACCAGTTTCATCGCAGTAGCAGAGCTTCATGAGTGTTCCGAGGCATAACTACAATTATACGCTAAATAATATAGCATAAATTGTTCTTTCTAGTATAAAATTATACGCATTCATCAAAAGCTGCCTTGAATTCAATGATATACAATCAATATCCATGTTTATAGATAACAAAAAACCCCCGAAGCTGCTCGACCTGCTTTGCGCCCGAATCCGCGCTCGGCACTACAGTTTCAGCACCGAGAAAGGTTATAGCGACTGGGTCAAGCGATTCATACTGTACCACGGCAAACGCCATCCCGCGGTCATGGGGACACCCGAGGTTGAGGCGTTTTTGTCCCACTTGGCAGTCCAGGGCAAGGTGGCGGCTTCGACTCTGAATCAGGCGCTGGTGGCGCGTTTGCTCTATGGCACCGGAATGTGTCTGCCGGCGTGTGTCCATGCACTGGCAGGCGGGAATGACCAGCAACGAACAACGACCCTAAAGGCCGGTAGCGAACAGCCTGTGCACCCAGTCCTTGTGACGGTCTTGTTCGATCAGTTCCAGGCGCGCCCGGCCGAGCAGGTTGGCGGCGTAGAAGAATTTGCTAGCGACGATGAGCAGGATCAGGGGCGGCAGCATGCTCGGGTCGATGGTGGAAGGGCCGGTCAGTTTGATGGTGCTGCCCTGGTGCAGCGTGGTCCACCATTGCACCGAGTAATGGATGATCGGGATGTTGACGACGCCGATGACGGCCAGCAGGCCGGCGGCGCGCGCCGCCTGGCGGCGGTCTTCGATGGCGCGATACAGCGCAATGACCCCGGCGTAGAGAAACAGCAGGATCAGTTCCGAGGTCATCCGGCCGTCCCATTGCCAGTAAGTGCCCCACGTCGGCCGGCCCCACAGGCTGCCGGTAATCAGGGCCACCAGTGTGAACGCGGCGCCGACCGGGGCGCTGGCCATTGCCAGGATTTCGGCGGTGCGGATGCGCCAGACCAGGCCGATCGCAGCAAGCCCGGCCATCAGCACGAAGATCATCATCGACATCCAGGCGCCTGGCACGTGGATGAACAGGATCCGGTAGCTGTCGCCTTGCAGATAGTCGGCGGGGACGACGAACAGCGCCAGGTAGATTCCCGGCACGGCCGGCAGCAGGGCCAGCAGCCACAGCCAGGGGATCCAACGCGTGCTGCGCCGGTAAAAGACCGGCGGCGAGCCCCATTGATGAAACCACAGTTTGAATGCCTGCCACATCGGACTTCAACCTTTGAGATTGATTTTCAGCGCCCCGGCGATGGCCCACGGCGCAAGCGTGATGCCGAACAGCGACATCGCCGCCAGCAATTGTAATTGCGGCCCGGCCGGCAGGCCGTCGGCCGCCGAGCGCAGGGCGCCCGAGGCGAAGATCAGGATCGGCACATACCACGGCACGACGAGCAGCACTACGAGGAACGCGCCGCGCCGGGCGCCCAGCGCCAGCGCCGCGCCGGTTGCGCCGAGCGCACTGAGCAAGGGTCCGCCGAGCAGCAGCGAGACGAGCAGGACAGCGATCAGATCGCCATGCATGCCGAGCATCAATGCCATCAGCGGCGCGACAAGCACCAGGGGCAGGCCGCTGATCAGCCAGTGTGAGACGATGCGGGCGAAGGCCAGAAGGCTGAGCGGCACATCGCCGAGCAGCCATTGTTCGAGACTGCCGTCCTCGGCGTCGGCGCGGAACAGCGGGTCGAGCGTCAGCAGCCCCGAAAGCAGCATCGCGATCCAGATCACCCCCGGCCCGACGACCCGCAGGATCGCCGGATCGGGGCTGATGCCGAGCGGAAACAGGCTGACCACGAGCAGCGCGAACCACAGCGGCCAGAGCGTTTCCTGGCGGCGGCGCAGGGCGACCAGAAGATCGCGCCGGATCAGGGCGAGTGCCGGATTCATCTGCCTTCCGTCTCGATCGGTTTCATGACTGTCCCGGATTCAAGAAGATCGCGCCGGATCAGGGCGAGTGCCGGATTCATCTGCCTTCCATCTCGATCGGTTTCATGACTGTCCCAGATTCACTGCGTGACGATCCATGACTGTCCCGAATTCACCGCATGACTGTCCTGGAGCTGTGTTGCATGACTGTCCCGAATTCACCGCGGTCCCGAATTCACCGCGCCGCTCATGACTTTCCCCGGGGCAGTTCTACGGTCCATGACTGTCCTGGAGGTGCTATACGGTCCATGACTGTCCTGGAGGTGCTACGCGGTCCATGACTGTCCTGGAGCTGTGCTATGGTCCATGACTGTCCTGGAGCTGTGTTGCCGGCGGCGGGACCGGCAGGTGCAGGGTGTCGAGCACGGGCAAGCCCTGCGGCGCCCGGCCGTGGCTGGCGATCACCAGGCCGCCGCCGGTGGCCAGATGGGCGGCGAAATGGCGGTCGAGCAGCGCCGCGCCCGAGACATCGAGATTGGCATAAGGCTCATCGAGCAGCCACAGTGGGGCGTGGCCGAGAAACAACCGGGCAAGCGCCACACGCCGTTTCTGCCCGGCCGACATTTCGCCCACCGGGCGGCCGGCGAGATCGGCGACTTCCATGTTCGCCAACGCCGCCGAGACACTTCCGCCGCCATGCAACGCGGCATAAAAGCGCAGGTTCTCGGCGGCGCCGAGCTCCAGTTTCAGCGCGTTCTGGTGGCCGATGAAGAGCGTCGCGTGGCGCTCGACATGGCCTTCGTTCGGCCTGATCAGACCGGCCAGGATTTTCAGCAGTGTCGTCTTGCCGGCACCGTTGATCCCTTCGATCAACAACGCCTGGCCTGCGGCGAGTGCAACGCTGGCGCGGCCGAACACGCTCCGGCCGCGCCGTTCCAGCATCACCTGTTTGGCGGCAAGCAGCGTCGTCACCCCTGCCTCCGTTCGTCCCCGAGTGGCGCGCGGTTCAGCCGGCGACGGCTGCGGCGCCCGCCAGGTGACTGTGGCGGTACGAATAGGCGGCGTACACCATAAGGCCGATCGCAGCCCACAGCGTGAACGCGATCCAGGTGGTGAGCGGCAGGTTAATCATCAGATACAGACACGTCAGTGCGCCCAGGATCGGAAACAATGGCGAATAGGGCGTTCTGAACGGCCGTGGCAAGTCCGGGCGATGGTAGCGCAACCAGATCACGCCCAGGCAGACGACGGTGAAGGCCGCCAGTGTGCCCATATTGACCAGTTTGGCGAGCGACTCGATCGGCAAAAGACCGGCGGCGGTGGCGAGCAGCACTCCGGAGACCAGGATGATGCGAATCGGCGATTTGCTGTGCTCGCCGAGCACGGCGAACTGCTGCGGCAACAGGCCGTCGCGGCACATCGCCAGCAGGACACGCGTCAGGCCGAAATACATCACCAGCATCACCGTGGTCAGCCCGGCGATGGCCCCGGCGGCGACCGCCGCCGAGCCCCAGTGCTGGCCGATGCGCAGCAGGGCGTCGGCGACCGGCGAGGCGACCCCGAGTTCGGTATAGGGCACGACGCCGGTGAGCAGCAGCGAGACGATGATATAGAGCAGCGTGCATACGATGAGCGAACCGATGATGCCGATCGGCACGTTGCGCTGTGGATTTTTGGTCTCCTCGGCGGCAGTCGAGACCGCATCGAAGCCGATGTAGGCGAAAAAAATCACCGCCGCGCCCTCAACGACGCCCAGCATGCCGTATTTCGCGTGGCCCTCGGCATCGACCAGCCGCTCGGGAATGAACGGCGACCAGTTGGCCGGATCGATATGAAACAGCGCGATCGCGATGAACAGGAACAAGGCCGAGAGTTTGACGACGACCATCACGGCGTTGAACTTGGCGCTGACATAGGCGCCGCTGGCCAGCAGGCCGGCGAGCAGCAGAATGATCAGCGTCGCCGGCAGATTCAACATGCCGCCTTCTTCGGTGAATGGTTTGAGCAGATATTCAGGCAGCCCGTAACCGACGGCGAGCAGCGCGTTATTGACATAACCCGACCAGCCTACTGCAACGGTCGAAACCGCCATGCCGTATTCGAGCAGCAAGGTCCAGCCGATCAGCCAGCCGACGATCTCGCCGAGCGCGGCGTAGCCGTAGCCGTAAGCGCTGCCGCAGCCGCCGATCGCCGTCGCCAGCTCGGCGTACGACAGGGCGGCGAAGGCGCAGGCGGTGCCGGCGATCATGAACGACAGGACCAGCGCCGGGCCGGCGTGGTGGGCGGCGCCGATGCCGGTCAGCACGAAAACGCCGGCGCCGATGATCGCCCCGATGCCCATCAGCACGAGGTCGGTGGCGCCGAGCACGGGCTTGAGGCCGCGGCCGGCGATATGGTCGATCGGTTTGGTGCGGAAGATGGATTTCATCGCGGAATCCTTGTTATGGCGAGGCATCTGCCCCCGGTTTGTCTATCGCCTGAGACCGTCACATCGGCGGGTATTCAGGGATGAGCGGCGACGATCATATCAACAAAAGGCCCGCCGGTTCAGGCCGATGGTTTACACTCTGCCCTAACGGCCTTTGGCTGCCGGCATGTATCGAATGCGGCGATGACCCGACCTGTCCCCCCACCCCGCGCCCTCGAAGCGGGCATTCACCGTGACCTCAGGCCCGCCGACAGTTACGGTGCCTACCTGGCGCTCGACGAAATCCTCGCCGCCCAGAGGCCGCGCAGCGGCCACCACGACGAGCTGCTGTTCATCATCCAGCACCAGACCGCCGAGTTGTGGTTCAAGCTGGTGATCCACGAATTGCAGGCCGCCTGCCGGCACCTGCTGGCCGGCGACGCCGGGCCGTGCGAGAAGAACCTGGCGCGGGTCAAAATGGTGCAGCGCCAGTTGTTCGAGCAATGGGGCGTGCTGGAAACGCTGACGCCGCCGGAATACCTGCGCTTCCGCCATGTGCTCGGCCAGGCCTCCGGCTTCCAGTCGCGCCAGTACCGGCAGGTGGAATTTCTGCTCGGCAACCGCAATCGTGACCTGTTGGCGGTTTTCGGTGGCGATGCCGAGGCCGAGATCATTCTCCGCGACACGATCGAGGCGCCAAGTCTTTACGACTGCGCCATCCGTTTCCTTGCCGCCCGCGGCCACCCGGTGCCGGCCGCGCTGCTTGACCGCGATGTCTCGCAGGCCCACGAGTTCAGCGACGAGTTGGTCAATATTTTCGTTGCCGTCTATCGCGATCCGGAGCGCTACTGGACCGAGTATGCGCTCGCCGAACGCCTGGTGGACGTCGAGGATTCGTTCCAGCTCTGGCGTTTCCGGCACCTGAAAACCGTCGAGCGCATCATCGGCCATGCCGCCGGCACCGGCGGTTCGTCGGGGGTACGTTTCCTTCGCCAGGCGCTCGATTATTCGTTTTTCCCCGAGATTTATGCCGTGCGCACCGAGTTTTTCCGCCACAACGGTGAATGTCCGGCTTGACGGGGCAGGGTACTTCAGCCTATCTTGCCGGCAGCCTCCGGGTGGGGGCGGGCCGATAACGAGGAGAAAAGCCAATGGCAACGACACCGCAACCCGCCGGCGCACCGCCGGCGATGGACAACTTCCTGGGACATCCGCGCGCCCTGTGGATGCTGTTCATGTCCGAATTCTGGGAGCGTTTCGCCTTCTACGGCATGCGCTGGGCGCTGACGCTGTACATCGTCGCCGAGTTCTTCGCCGGCGACCAGGCCGGGCAGAATTACGCCAGCCGCACCTACGGCGCCTATCTGGCACTGGTCTATGCGACGGCGATCTTCGGCGGTTACATTGCCGACCGCATCATCGGCTACCAGCGTTCGATCCTGCTCGGCGCGGTGATCATGTCTGCCGGGTTGTTCATGATCATGCTGCCCGATCAGCAGATTTTTCTGTTCGGCCTGTCGACCATCATCGTCGGCAACGGCCTGTTCAAGCCGAATATCTCGTCGATGGTCGGCCAGTTGTACGCCCAGGGCGATCCCCGCCGCGACTCCGGTTTCACCCTGTTTTACATGGGCATCAACGCCGGCGCGCTGGTTGCACCGCTGCTGACCGGCTGGCTTGCCGAGCAGGTCTTCGGCACGCCGCAGTTACAGAACTACAAGGCGGTGTTCGCCGGCGCCGGGGTCGGTATGCTGATCAGCCTTTTGTGGTTCTGGTTCGGCCGCCGCCGGCTTTTGGGTATCGGCCGGCCGCCGCCCGGCGCCGAAAGCCGGCAGCGGGTCGTTTACGTCGCCCTGGCGGCGCTGCTTGCGATTCCGGTGGTTTATCTGCTGATGGCCCGGGTCGGAGCGACCGGGCTGGCCTGGCTGCTCGGCATTCTCTTTGTCGGCGTCGGCGTGGTCCTGGCGATCGAAGGCTGGCGTGAAGGGCACGTGCAGCGCGACCGGGTGTTCGCGATGATGATTTTGTTTACCTTCAATGTCCTGTTCTGGATGTTCTTCGAGCAGGCCGGCAGCTCGTTCAATTTCCTGGCCCAGAACATCGTCGATCGCGACTTCAATGGCTGGATCTTCCCGGTAGGCTGGTTCCAGTCGATCAACCCGGTCTCGATCATCGTGCTGGCCCCGGTGTTCGCCTGGATGTGGGTGGCGTTGCGCTCAGCCAATCCCTCGATCCCCCGCAAGTTCGGCCTGGGCCTGATGCTCAACGGCCTGGCCTTCTTGCTGCTGATCTACGCGCTGTCCGCCCTGGTGGACGACGCGGGCATGATCCCGTTCTGGACGTTAGCCGCGGTCTACGTGATCCAGACCTCGGGCGAACTGTGCCTGTCACCGATCGGTTTATCCATGGTGACCAAGCTGGCGCCGCTGCGTTTCGTCGGCCTGGCGATGGGCGGCTGGTTTTTGTCCACCGCGATCGGCAACAACCTCTCGGGCATTTTCGCCGGCCACGTCAGCGGCGAATCAGGCATGACCGTAGAATCCGCCTACGCCGGTTACACATTCGGCTTCTGGGCGCTGCTCGGCTCAGGGGTGTTACTGTTCCTGATCGCGCCGCTGATCAACCGCTGGATGCACGGCGTGAAATAACCCCGGACGGCAAGAGCCCCCTCTTGCCGTTCCTGCCGCGCCCGACCTTCCTCTCCGTCATTCCGGACGCGCCCGCGGCAGCGGGCGCGATCCGGACAAATTCGTCGGGAACGAATTTGGACGCGCCGCAAGCGACCGGGCAGGGGTGCGCGCCAATGGCGGCGCTGGCGGACCGGATGGGGTGACGATTGACCAGATTGTTGCCCTGGAGGACGGTCCGGGTGGTTGGTGGAGGACCTGCACGAGGCGCTTCGCAGCCGGACCTACCGCCCCGGTGCGATCCGTCGCGTGTGGATTCCGAAGCCAGATGGGCGACAACGGCCGCTGGGCATCCCCAATGTGGTGGATCGGGTGGCGCAGATGGCGGCCTTTATGGCGCTGGAACCGATCTTCGAGGCGGATTTCGCCGACTGTTCCTACGGGTTTCGTCCGGGTCGTTTGGCCCACGATGCCATCGCAGCGGTCAGCGATCACCTCAAGGCGGGTTACCGCATGGTCATTGAACCCCGGCTGGGTCTGACCCTGAACCGGGACAAGTTCCTCACCTACTCTACTGGTAAAAAATAGTTTTACTGGGTTTTCGTATACGCCTGTCTGCGTGCGTACACGCCCAGGCAGGCGGGAATGACGGACATCGAATACTCAGCCCGTACCGCGGGTTTTGGTTCGCCGGCTGGGGGCGTTTTTTTCGAGAAACTCGATTATCATCCCGGCGATGTCCTTGCCGGTTGCCTTTTCGATGCCTTCCAGCCCCGGCGAGGAATTGACTTCCATCACCAGGGCGCCGTGGTTAGAGCGCAGAAGATCGACGCCGGCGACATTGAGCCCCAATACCCGGGCTGCGCGGGTCGCGATCTGGCGCTCCTCTGGCGTGATCTTGACCACCTCGGCGCTGCCGCCGCGGTGCAGGTTGGAGCGGAATTCGCCTTCTTTCGCCTGCCGCTTGATCGCCGCGACGACTTTGTCGCCGATGACGAAGCAGCGCAGGTCCGCACCTTTGGATTCCCTGATGAATTCCTGGACCATGATGTTGGCGTCCAGACCGCGGAAGGCTTCGATGACGCTGGCCGCTGCCTGGCGGTTTTCGGCGAGCACGACTCCGATGCCCTGCGTGCCTTCGAGCAGTTTGATCACCAGCGGCGGGCCGCCGACCATCCGGATCAGGTCGTCGGTGTCGTCCGGTGAATGGGCGAAGCCGGTGACCGGTAGCCCGATGCCCTTGCGGGCCAGCAATTGCAGCGAGCGCAGTTTGTCGCGGGCGCGGCTGATCGCCACCGAT
The DNA here is from genome assembly GCA_039794245.1 of Candidatus Jinrbaksania sp. Classification (GTDB taxonomy): domain Bacteria; phylum Pseudomonadota; class Gammaproteobacteria; order Xanthomonadales; family Wenzhouxiangellaceae; genus DAITQM01. Next base: position 196,905 of record JBDIVS010000001.1, on the reverse strand, counting down.
TCGTTGAGCGGGAATACGCCCATCATCTCGAACTGGCGGAGCACCGCGGTGCCGTAAAAGGTGATCGAGGCGCCGATCCTGGGAATCACCGTATCGAATTGTTCCAGTTCTTCGCCGCGGTAGTGAATCGTCGGCCGGTGCGTCGCGATGTTCATGTAACAGCGCAGCGTATCGATCACCTGCACCTCGTGGCCGCGGCCCAGCGCTGCCTGGTACAGGCGATCGGTCGAATAGATCTTGCGGCTGCGGGACAGGATCGCGATTTTCATTCGGCCTCGGCTGCCTTACTGGTTTGTGGTTGGCGCTGAAGATAGACGCGGGCGGGATTGACCAGCCAGCCCAGCGGGATACCCGAGCGGCCGAGCAGCATCCGGTAGCGCATGCGCTCGCGGTTGCTCAGCGTGATCTCGATTGATTGGGTACTGCCGCCGACGACGAGCGCCGTGCGAATCACCGGCCGCATTTGGCTTTTGCCGCTGGTGTTGCGCACCAGCCGCGTGCCGGCGAGCGGTGCTTCGCATTGTAACCGACGCCAGTTGCGGGCGATGCCGATGACCACCTGAAAGCGCACAAAAGACCGCCCCTTACGGCGAAAACGGTGGATGTTCTCGACGTGCAGCGCCGAGCTTGCCGCCCCGGTATCGACCCGGGCGCGGATCCGCCGTACCCCGAGTTCCGGCAGCGCCACCCATTCCAGCGCCCCGATGATCGCCGGTGCTGTTGACTTTTCGATGACGGCCTGTTCGGTCACGATTGTTCGCCTCGCCGACGAAATGCTGAGTAACGTTCCACCGGCAGAGCCGGGGATTTTCCCGAAAAAATAATACAGTATGGCAGTTGTTATCCGCCGAACAGGCGTTTATCCCACCACACCGGTTGCGGCGGTGTGTGGGTGATGCGCCCGGCCTCGGGGTGAGCCGGATTGATCACGGCGTTCCACTCGAGGCGCGCGACGTAGGACGGGACGAGCAGCACGGCGCTTTGTGCCGCCGCAAACCATTTTGCACCGAAGCGGCGCGAGGCGCCCGGCTCCAGCGTATCCCAGCCGGGCAGGCCAGCTGGATCGAGTCGTTCGTATGCCAGGCCGCGGGGGATCGAGATCGTGATGTAATGCTGGTTCGGCGGCAGCCGACCGTTGCCGTGGGCGAGTTTTTCCAGCATCGCCGTCGAATAATGCAGGCTGGCGTAGATCACCGGGCTGGACGTGTTGTTCCAGCGCCCGGGGTAGCGGCGCGCCCCGGCGGCGCTATAGATCCGAAATTCACCCGCCGGGTCGCCGATGCGGAATGCAGTCAACTCCTCTTCCAGGGTCTTTGGCTTCACACCGCCGACCCGTAAGCCAGCCGGCCCAGCAATTCTTCCACGATGCGCGCGCCCGGCCCGGTCTGCGCCAGATCGAGCGGCGAGCGGCCGGCGAGCAGCGGATGGGTGGCGGTCAGAAAGCGGCGTGTCTCGGCGGCGTCCCGCCACACTTCATCGGCCAGCGTCCACAGGCGGGCGAGGCGTTCGACCTTCTCGCTTTCCTCGCGCGTCAGGGGCTGCCGCCTGCTGCGCCGGCGGGCCAGTGTCGCTTTCGGGATCAGGCGATAGGCGAACGCCGGGTCGTCCGGCGCGTACAGTCTCGCCACACGCTCCAGGCTGGCCAACGGCAGGCCGCGCTCCACCGACAATGCCAGAGACAGCGGCGATGCCTTTTTCGCCCCGCCGCGCAGGCCCATCAATCTCGCCACTTCCGCTGCCGCCGCGGCCATGTATTGTCTCCGTATCTACTCAACTGAAGTGGATTATAGTCTCAAATGAGGCGGCCCGCCGGCGTTCGCGACGCGCCCCTACCGCGCTCGCCGGAAGGTCAGATTGAAGCGATAAGGCCCGGTCAGCGGGTGGCGGCCGGGGGCGAGTTTTTTGACGCCGTGGTAGGCCAGGCGGGCCGGGCCGCCGAAGACCAGCACATCGCCGTCGTGCAGTTCGATGAGCTGCGGCGAGCCGCCGCGGCGGTCGCCGTAGAGCATGAAAACCGCCGCCAGGCCAAGCGACACCGAGACGATCGGCCAAAGTTTGTCGGCTTCGTCGAGATCGCGGTGCGGGCTGAGGCCGGTGCCGGTCGCGTAGCGGTTGATCAGGCAGGCATCGGGCGCGAAGCCGCCGAAGCCGGCACGGGCGGCCGCCTGCCGGGCGAGGACGCGGAAGGTTTCGGGCATCGCCGGCCAGGGTTTGCCGGTGAGCGGATCTAGGCGGCTGTAACGATAACCCGAAGGCGACGAGATCCAGCCGTATTCGCCGCAGTTGCTCATTGCCACCTGGATCCGCTTGCCGCCGGGCGTGGTCATGTGGCGCAGCGGACAGGCCCGGAGCAACGCTTCGATCCGGCGCAATAGCCCGCCGCTGCCGGCAAAGGCCGGCAGCAGCACGACCCCGTCGCGGATCACATCCACCGCTGGGCGTTCGGCAGCGAACAGGTCTTTCATAATCCGGGTTGTGGGAGTAAATGAATATCGATGGCTGACCGCTACCATTAGCTAAATCACTGCTGTCCAACAAACCCATAATGGACATGATCCGGGATCGGTCTTTCAGGACACGCCACAAGTACATCCTGTAGACTCGGTCGCAGCATCCTTGCTGCTCACGGTCCTGAAAGACCGATCCCGGATCATGTCTGCCACTGTGCTCGATGCCGGCGAAACCGCTTCAATCCAGGGATTCTAACAATCAATTGCTTCGTTTGTGGGACAGCCGTGAAGCCGAATACGATAACCTGAATACGATAACCGTCCGGCAGGGATCCACGAAATGACCATCCGCAATCTCGAAGCCGTGTTCAAGCCGAGTTCAGTCGCCGTGGTCGGGGCCAGCGAGCGCGAGGGCAGCATCGGCCGGGTGGTGCTGAACAATCTTCTCGCCGCCGGGTTCGGCGGACCGGTGTATCCGGTCAACCCCAAGTACGATCGCCTCGCCGGCCTGCCGGTTTACGCCGATGTCGGCCGCCTGCCGGTGGCGCCCGATCTGGCGGTGATCTCGACGCCGGCGGCGACGGTGCCGGGCATTGTCGCTGCGCTCGGCAAGCGCGGGACGCGCGGCGTGGTGGTGATCAGCGCCGGTTTCACCGAAACGCAGACGGCCGCCGGCCGGGCGCTCGAACGGCGCATGCTGCGCCAGGCCCGGCCGCATCTGCTGCGCGTCATCGGCCCCAATTGTCTCGGCGTGCTGAGCCCGGGCATCGGGTTGAACGCCAGTTTTGCGCATCTTCGGCCGCTGCCCGGCCGGCTCGCCTTCGCGGCGCAGTCGGGCGCGATCCTGACCTCGTTGCTCGACTGGGCGGCGAGCCGCGGCATCGGTTTTTCGCACCTCGTTTCACTGGGCGGCATGGCCGACGTCGATTTCGGCGACATGCTCGATTATCTGGCGCTCGACCGTGGGACGGATGCGATCTTGCTGTATATCGAAGGGGTGACGCAGGCGCGCAAGTTCATGTCGGCGGCCCGCGCCGCGGCGCGCCTGAAGCCGGTGATCGTGGTCAAGGCCGGCCGGTTCGCCGCCGGGGCGCGGGCCGCGGCCTCGCACACCGGGGCGCTGGCCGGCAGCGACGCGGTGTACGACGCGGCATTCCGCCGTGCCGGTCTGCTCCGGGTGTTGACTCTGACCGAGCTGTTCGAGGCGGCGGAAATCCTGGCAATGACGCGCGGCGCGCCCGGCGAGCGGCTGGCCATCGTCAGTAACGGCGGCGGCATGGGCGTGATCGCCACCGATTCGCTGGCCGAGCAGGGCGGGCGGCTGGCCGAATTGTCGCCGGCGACGATCGCCAAACTCGACCGCATGCTGCCGAAAACATGGTCGCGGGCCAATCCGGTAGACCTCATCGGGGATGCGACCGGCGAGCGCTACAAGGCGGCACTGGCGGTGCTCGACGGCGATCCGGGCGTCGATGCGGTGCTCGCCATCCATTGTCCGACGGCGGTCGCCTCGTCGCTCGAGGCGGCCGAGGAAATGGCCGCCGCCGCCGCCGAACCGCACCGCCCATTGTTGCTGACCAGTTGGGTCGGCGAGGAGACGGCGGCCGAAGCCCGACGCTACTTGGCGGCAAAACGCATCCCGAGCTACGCCACGCCCGAACGTGCGGTGCGCGCCTTCATGCACCTGGTCGAATACCGCCGCTCGCAGGCCGCGCTGATGGAAACACCGTCGGCCTTGCCCGGTGATTTCACGCCTGATCGGGCAGCGGTCAGGCGCATCGTGCTCAGGGCTTTGGATTCAGGGCGCGACTGGCTGCACGAGATCGAGGCCAAGCGCGTGCTTGCCGCTTACGGCATCCCCGTGGTGCCGACGCGCATTGCGCGCAATCCCGCCGAAGCGGCGGCAATCGCCGATGTACTGACCGTCACCGGGCCGGTGGCATTGAAAATCGTCTCGCCCGATATCGTGCACAAATCCGACGTCGGCGGCGTGGCGCTCGATCTTGGCGATGCGGCGGCGGTGTTGAAGGAAGCCGAGGCGATGGCCGGCCGGATTCTCGAGGCTCTGCCCGGCGCGGTGGTCGAGGGGTTTGCCGTCGAACCGATGGTCAGGCTGGACGATGCTTATGAGCTCTTGATCGGGGCGACGGTCGATCCGCTGTTCGGGCCGGTGATCCTGTTCGGCCACGGCGGCGTTGCCGCCGAGGTGATCGCCGATACGGCGCTCGGCCTGCTGCCGCTGAATCTGAAACTGGCTTACGAGATCATGGCCCGCACGCGCGTTTACCGGCAGCTCGGCGGTTTCCGCCATCGCCGCGCCGCCGACCTGGACGGCATCGCCCTGGTGCTGGTGCGCGTCGCGCAACTGGCGGCCGAAACGGCCGAGCTGGTCGAGATGGATATCAATCCGCTGATCGCCGGTCCGGGCGGTGTGATGGCCGCCGATGCAAGGATGCGGGTTGCGGCGGCGAGCGGCGAGGCCGCAGCGCGCCTGGCGATCTGCCCGTATCCGGCCGAATTGAGCCTGACGATCGAATGCGGCGGGCGCAAGATGCTGCTCCGCCCGATCCGTCCGGAGGACGAAGCTCGACTGCAAGCGTTTTTCGCCCGCCTGACACCCGAGGAACTGCGGCTGCGTTTCATGGTGCCGAGGCGCGTCTTCTCGCACGCCGAAGCCGCCCGTTTCACGCAGATTGACTACGACCGGGACATGGTGCTGATCCTCGTCGAACACGGCGGGCGCGGCGAGATCGCCGGGATGGTGCAGGCCAGCCTGGACCCCGATTACGAGCGCGCCGAGTTCGGCATCATCGTGCGCAGCGACCTGACCGGCCGCGGCCTGGGCACTCGGATGCTGGCCCACCTTTGCGCCTATCTCAAAGCGCGCGGGGCGCGCGAAGTGTTCGGCGAAGTGCTGGCCGAGAACACCGCGATGCTGAGTTTCGCCAGCCGCTTCGGGTTGCAAACCTCGCCGATCCCGGGCGACCGGACCGTGGTCCGGTTGTCCCTTGCGCTGTGACCGCCGCCACGGCCACGGCGGCTAAGCGATGATAGCAAGCCCGCCCCGCACCGGTCTCACTGAACGGTTGCCGCCGGTCGTCGGCCGGCAGTGTTCGCTCAGGGATGCTTCGCGCCAGCATCCAGTCACCTCGGAGCGCCGATGTCCATCACCTTTCTGCGCCGCAAGGTTCTGCTCTGGCTGGCCGATTCGGTCGATTTAGCAGTCGCAGCGCAGATCAACAACAGCGCCGCCAATATGGCGATGCGCTTGCAGACCATGCAGTTGGGCGATGGATTCGCCCTCGGCCGGGGCAGCGTTCTGGCTTTCAATGCCGCGTCCGCGGCGCTGGCGCCGTTTGTCCCGGAAGCGTTGCAGCCGGCTTCTGATCTGCACGCCGAGATCACGGTCAACCGGCTGCAATGGCCGGCGAGCGCGGGACGGCCGCCTTGGCATTGCACAACACGGCGTTGCGTCTCACCGGCGAGACGATCGGCCGGAATCTGAACCTCAACCCAACAGTTGCATAAATTTTGCTTGAATTTATATATTTCTTAATTAAATCAATAAGTTATGAGAATATTAGTCAAAGCATCTAATTCACCTGGGGTGACGCGCCCGGTTTCTCGCCCAAGCGGGCGGCAGCTTTGCCTTGAACCGTAAGAATAACTACGCTTCCGCGGCAAATCGAACAAGCTGCACTCGCCTACTTGACCGAGAATTCCGGGAATTTATGCAACAGTTGGGTGAAAAATACGAATTTACCGTAAAAAATCCCATCCATCCATGTCAATCCATCCGTGCCGCATCGGTCAGGGTCGTTCGAGAATCGCCGTGACGCCCATGCCGCCGGCGGTGCAGATCGAGATCAGGCCGCGGCCTTTGCCTTTGCCGGCGAGCAGTTTGGCCAATGTCGAGATGATGCGGGCGCCGGTTGCGGCGAAGGGGTGGCCGATGGCGATGCTGCCGCCTTTGACGTTGAGTTTATCCTTGTCGATTTCACCGAGCACGCCGTCGAGGCCGAGGCGTTCGCGGCAATAGTGCTCGTCGTTCCAGGCTTTGAGCGTGCACAGCACCTGGGCGGCGAAGGCTTCGTGGATCTCGTAGAAATCGAAATCCTGCAGCGTCAGGCCGGCGGCGGCGAGCATTTCGGCGACGGCGACGGTGGGGGCCATCAGCAGACCTTCGTCGTGGACGAAATCGACCGCTGCGACCCGGCCGTGGGTCAGCCGGGCGAGCACCGGCAGCTTGTGCTCGGCCGCCCATTGCTCGCTCGCCAGCAGTACGGCCGCGGCGCCGTCGGTCAAAGGGGTGCTGTTGGCCGCGGTCAGGGTGCCGTTCGGGCCGCGGTCGAAGACAGTTTTCAGGGCGCCGAGCTTGTCGAGCGTGCTGTCGGGGCGGATGTTGTTGTCGCGTGTCACGTCGGCGAAGGGCACAACGAGGTCGTCGAAAAAGCCGCTCTCCCATGCCTGATGGGCATTTTGGTGCGAAGCGAGCGCCAGTTCGTCCTGCGCCCGGCGATCGATGCCCCATTCGCGGGCCATCCGTTCGCAATGTTGGCCCATCGACAAGCCGGTTCGCGGTTCGGCGTTCTGCGGCCCCACCGGTTTAAGTTCGCCGAGGCTGAATCCTTTGAAAGCGGCGAGCCGTTGGCCGAACGTCCTGGCCCGGTTGAGGTCGAGCAGCCGGGTGGCGAATTTTTGACCGAAAACGATCGGCGCGTCGCTGGTCGTGTCGCTGCCCGCGGCGATGGCGCAGTCGATCTGGCCGCAGGCGATCTTGGCGCCGAGCAGTAAGGCGGCCTGCAAGCTGGTGCCGCAGGCCTGCTGGACGGTAGTCGCCGGAGTCAGCGGCGAGAGTGTCGTGCTGAGCACCGCCTCGCGAGCCAGATTCCAGTCGCGCGAATGCGTGGTGACGGCGCCGGCCATAAGTTCGTCGATTTTCACGCCATCGAGGCCGAAACGCTCGACGGTGCCCTGCAGCGCGGCGCTCAGCATGTCGAGGTTACTGACCCGGGTATAAACCGTATTGGAGCGGGTGAACGGGATGCGCACGCCGCCGACGATGGCCACCGGGCGGCCGGCGATCATCCCAGCGGCAGCCGGCGCCGCTGCTTCGGCGGAAGGTGTTGAACTGGATTTGCGCGCCATAATTAAAACCTGCGGGTGTTCGATTCGGGATCAGTGATGCATCTGTTCGAGATAATGCAATGGTCCGCCGCGGAACGGCGCAAAACCGGTGCCGAAGATCATCCCGGCGTCGATCAGATCGGCGCCGGCGGCGATGCGTTCGCCAAGGCAGGCGCGGCATTCGTCGAAGTAGGGTTGGAGCAGCGTGGCGGCGAGCTGTTCGAGATCGGCGCCGGCGCCGGCCGCGGCATCCTTGAGCGGTTTGCCTTTTTTCCAGACATACAGTCCCTCGCCTGTCTTCTTGCCTTTTTTGCCCGCCTCGACCCGTTTTTGCAGCTCGGCGGTGAGCGGCGCTGCGGCTTCGCCGCGCAGCGTGCGGATCACCGAAAGTCCGACGTCCAGGCCCACGGTGTCGGCCAGTTCGACCGGCCCCATCGGCATGCCGAAATCGACCGCGGCGCGGTCGAGCGCTTCTTTGGCGTAACCTTCTTGGTGCAATTCTAGCGCTTTCATCATGTAGGCGCTGAGTACGCGGTTGACCAGAAAGCCGGGGCTGCTTTTGACTTTGAGCGGCAACTTGCCGATGGCGGCGACGACGGCCGCGCCCTTGGCGATTTCCGCATCACGTGTCAATCCGGGATCGTGCACGACTTCGACCAGCGGCATCTTAGCCACTGGGTTGAAAAAGTGCAGGCCGATCAGGCGGCCGGGGTCGGCTAGGACTTTAGCCAGCTCGGCGAGCGGCAGCGCCGAGGTGTTGGTGGCCAGCACGGCGCCTTTTTTGAGTTTGGGTTCGAGGGCTTTGAACAGCGCCTGCTTGGCCTCGAGGTTTTCGAATATCGCCTCGATCACGACATCGGCGTGCGCCGCGCCGTGCCCTTCGATATCCGGCCTGAGGCGGCTTTGCGCCGCGGCGACGCGCTCGGGGGTTTTGAGTTTGCGCTTGAACAACTGCCTGGCCCGTTTCAATGCCGGTTCGACATACTGCATCTCTCGGTCCTGCAACGTCACCTCGAGCCCCTGCAATACGCACCAGGCAGCGATATCGCCGCCCATCACGCCGGCGCCGACCACATGCACGCGATGCGGTTTGAAGTCGGCCGCCTTGCCTTCGGCTTTCAAAAGCTCCATCAGTTTGAAAACGCGGCGCAGGTTGCGCGAGGTATCGCCGGTCAACAGGCGTGCCACGCCGGTCGCTTCGGCGGTGAGCAGCGCCTGGTGGTTGCCGCCGTGCGCCTCCCAGGCATCGATCAGGGCGTAAGGGGCGGGGTAATGGCGCGGATCGGCCTTCGGGCGGGTTGCGGCGCGGATGCGTTTGGCGAGCAGGCGGCGCACCGGCAAGGCATTGACGAGATGGACGATAAGGCCGGGGCGGCGGCTTTTTAGACCTTTCAGTACAGCGCGCCGCGCTGCCCAGCGCAGTTCTTGGTGGCGGCCGATCACCTGATCGACGAGGCCGAGGGCGCGGGCCTGGCGGGCGCTGAGATTGCGCGCCGTCAGAATCAGCGGCAGGGCTTTCAGGCCGCCGAGCCGGTGCACTGTCCGGGCCGTGCCGCCGAAGCCGGGAAAGATGCCGAGCTTGATTTCGGGAAAGCCGATCCGGGTTTCGGGAATGTCACGCGCGATCCGGAAATCGAAACACAGCGCCAGTTCCAGGCCGCCGCCGAGGCAGTAACCTTCGAAGGCGACCGCGGTCGGGAAGGGCAGGGCTTCGATCCGCTCGAACAGCGCATGGACGCGCTCAATGTACTGCCGGGCGCTGGCCGTGTCGGCGACCTGATCGAATTCGCGCACATCGGCGCCGACGATGAAGCTTTGGCGTTTGCCCGACATCATCACCAGGCCAGCCGGTTTGTCCCGTTCGAGGCCGGCGACCAGGGTTTCGAGTTCCTCGAGCACCTCGCGGCCGAGCGAATTGACCGATTCGCCGGCCCGGCCGAGCGTCAGCCAGGCGACACGGTCGAGGTCGTGTTCGAGTTGCCAATGACGAAACGCGGGGGGACTCTGACCGGGGGAATTTTGACTGGCAGGCATTGCGGCTTCCGGCGGGGATGATAAGGCTGATCAATTATAACCCCTGCGGCGTGCCGGCGATGCTATATGACGGTACCCAACAGCGCCCCGGTGGCAAAGGTCAATGCCATTGCCAGCGTTCCCCAGAAGGTCAATCGCGCTACGGCGACGCGCTTCGTGGCGCCGCCGGCATACGCCGACAAGACGCCAAGCAGGGCGAGGGCGGCGAGCGAGGCGGCCGGTACGGTCCATAACACAAAGGCGGCACCGAAGGCGGCGATGAGCAACGGCAGGGCTCCGCCGGCGGCAAAACTCGCGGCCGAAGCGAGAGCCGCCTGCAGCGGCCGGGCCCCCAGTTTGTCGCTGAGTCCCAGCTCGTCGCGGGCGTGGGCGCCGAGGGCGTCGTGGGCCATCAATTGCCGGGCGACCTCGCCGGCCAGAGCAGGGTTGAGGCCGCGGCGGACATAGATGCCGGTCAGTTCGGCGTGCTCGTATTCGGGATCTGCCGCAAGTTCGCGCCGTTCCCGGTCGAGATCGGCGCGTTCGGTATCGGCCTGCGAACGGACCGAGACATATTCCCCGGCCGCCATCGACATCGCTCCGGCCACCAGCCCGGCGCTGCCGGCCAGCAGGATCACCCCGCTGTCGGCCCCGGAGGCCGCGACCCCCAACACCAGGCTCGCCGTTGAAACGATCCCGTAATTGGCGCCGAGCACCGCGGCCCTGAGCCAGCCGATCCGGTGCGTGTGGTGGATTTCAGGATGGCGGGTCAAGGCGGTTCCTCGGCGTGGAGCGACAGATTGTAGCCCACCCCTCCGTGGCGGTCCGTGGTTGCGGTCAGAGCGGGGAGGGTTTTGCATCTTGCGGCCGGCACTGGGTGTGCCGGGTGGGTGGGACATACACGTAGCGTCCATTGCGCCAGGCGACCGCCGCATTGTGCAGTTCGGCGGCATTTTGGATTTGCAGTTTTCGCTTGATGTTTTCGCGAAAGGCTTCGACGGTTTTGATGCTGACGTTCAGATCCGCAGCGATCCGGGTATTGCCATGGCCCTTGCCGATGGCGATAAATACTTCCAATTCGCGCGGCGACAGCGGCAGCCCCGATGGGTTGAGGGTTTTCGGCAGCGGGCAGCCCCGGCACTCATCGCGACCGGCGTTTGGCACCGTACAGGCCATGACACGCGCCAGAATGCCGCTGAAATCGGTCAACGGCATCGACGAGCGGACGAAGCCGCAGGCGCAGCCGCGGGCGCAGGCCAGATCGATGCCCGGATGCAGGCGGTTGGAAAGCAGCAGAATGCGCGGCCGGCGGGGCAGCGCATCGAGTTCGGCGGCGAGCGGCGGAACCAGCCGGGTGGACAATATCAAACCGTCCGGCTCGTGCCGCTGCACGGCGGCGAGCGTTTCGCCCGCTTCGTGAGTCACTGCGCTGATTTCGATATCCGAGCAGGTCTGGGCGATGCCGGCCACGCCCCGCGCCAACAGCTCGCTATCGACCGCGATGAGAAGTTTTTTCCAGGTCATATCCTCACATATTTCTTGCCCCGCATCCCCTATCTTCAGGGCCACAGCCGCAAGCGATCGGCACACATTAGTGCGGATGCGGTTATGCGGTGTTGATATAAAGTTAAGTTATCCCAGCGAGTCGATTTTGTTGTCTTCGCCCGGACTTGCAGTCTAGCGGTGCAACGCGCCGCACGCCTATCGGGGATTTCCCGATAGGAATCCAGGCCTTGACCGATTACATTCTTAAATTACAAGCGAGGATGCTTTATAAGTGAATGATATGCGTTTATGGTTTCGGCCATGTTGAGAATAAGGAATGCAACGGCCTGCCGGCACGACCGGGAGATTGTGACGGGGATTAACGTCGCGCTTTCGTCTCCGGCGTTGCTGTTTCTGGTTGGATCAGGCGGCGCCGGCAAGACCACGCTGCTGCACGCGGTTGCCGGTTGTTCCGGGGGCGAGGGGTACGCGCTGCGCGGCGAGGCCCTCTTTTGTGGTGCGCCGGCTGCGGAGTTGGGAAAGACCATGGTGCTGCTGCGCCAGCATACGCACCTGGCCATGGATCATCCGGCCGCCTGGCCGACCGTCCGGCAGTGCCTCGATCGGCGTTATCGAATCGCCGAGCGCGAAGCCGAAAGATGGCTCGCGCTTGCGGAACTTTCTGCGCTCAGCCCTCTTCTCGACCGGCCGGTGCACGATCTGCCACTCGCGGCCGGCCGTGTACTGGCGGTACTCGCCACGTTGCAGCAGGAAGGTGTGCTGTATCTGCTTGACGAACCGACCGCAGATCTCGATGCCGGGCATGTATCCATCGTCCGCCGGCGGATCGCCGAACGGGCCCGCCGGGCGATCGTGATCGTCGCGACGCATAACCGGCAGGATTGTCTCGCCACCGGCGGCACCACGGCGCTGCTCGCCGGCGGCCGGATTCAGGAAATGGCTGACACCGAATCGTTTTTCGCTCGACCACAAACGCCGGTCGGCCTGGCCTATGTCGCCAACGGTTATTGCAATCCGCCCCCTGTGCCGGCGCCGCAAAGCGAACTCGGGATCTGGTGGGTGGTCGGGACGCTGCTGTGTGGGATGAGCCGCCCCGGATTGATCGCCGGCGCCGAGCGCCAGTATGCCCTGCTTGCGGCCCGCGGTATCCACCTGTTGTTCTGCCTGGAGGAAAGGTGTGAATACCGGGCCGATGCCGGTGCGCAGTATGGACTGGTGCACTACCACTTTCCGATGGCCGATATGGCCGCCCCTGATTTTACCCAGGCCGTCGATATCTGCCGGATCGCCGAGCAGGCGATCGGCGCCAACCGCGGTGTCGCCTTCCACTGCCGCGGTGGACTCGGCAGAACCGGCACGCTGTTGGCGGCGGTGCTGATCTGGCACGGGGAGAGCGCCGAAGCGGCGATCGCCCGCGTCAGGGCGGCGCAACCGAAGGCGATCCAGTCGCGCGCCCAGCGTCATTTTTTACACGATTTCGCCGGCCGCATCCAGGGCTGGCCTCTTCCCACCGACTCGACAACGAGGAATGAATATGTCATTGGATAAAGCGATCAACACGGCGCAGGCCGAGATTCCCGAGTGCATTGCCGTCGGCTATGTCGATATGGTCAGCGGTATGCTGATCGGCGTCAAGACCGTCGATTCGCACCCGGCCGAAGTGCTCGATCTGGTCGCCGCGACGACCGGCGATCTGTTTCAAGGCAAGAACGTGAGTCTGATCGAAAGCCATTTCAAGAAGGCCCGCGGCGTGCCCGACGACAAGACGCGCTATTTCAAGGAAATCATCGTGTTCAGCACGAACCTGATCCATGTGTTCGTCCGCTCGAAGAAAAATCCGGACCATGCCGCGGTCTTCGTCACCCGCCAATCGGCCAATATCGGCATGGTGCTGGTCAAATCGCGGGCCGCGATGCCGGCGCTGGAGGCGGCGGTATAGCGTGTTGCCGATTCGACAGGGAAGGATGAGAAAAATGAAATGAACGGCGGAGCCAAACAGGTCTCCCGTCTCGGGTGCCTGAGTTTCGACAGCACCGATCTTGCCTCGCTCCGCTCCTTGCTGGTGCTGTTGCAGCCGTACCTGAAAAGCGAGTGGGTCGCCGATTCCGGCGACAGCGGCGATCTGCTGCTGATCGATCTCGATGCCGGTCAGGGGGTTCCCGACTTCCCGTCGGGAATCCCGCTGATCGGTTGCGCACGTAAACCGCGGGCAGTGAAAAACGCGGCGCCGATAATCATCCACCTGCCGTTTCGCGCTGCCGAAGTTCTGGCCGTGTTGTCCGAGCATGACGGCGGTGGCGCACCCGGCGCGGTCGTCAGCGCGCCGTTCGGCGCTGCGAATCGCGAGTTGAAACTCCGCGGCTGGCCTCTCGATTATCAAAAATGGCCGCGCCACTGCCTGAAAATGATGGCCTTATTGACCCGCCGGTCGCTGACGATGCGGCAACTGGCAAGCCGCCTCGGCATTGTCGATCTCAACAAACTCGAACAGTGCCGGCAACGGCTGGAAAGCGAGCAATTGTTGGCGGCAACCGGTGAACGAAGCCGCGCTGAGGCAATGGTGCCCCGGACCCGGCCGTGGTCGCGGCTGCTGCATGCGTTCCGCAGCTTGATGGCCGATGGGCAACGATAGCTATAAACTGCTTTTTATCGGAGCGCCCGGTGCCGGCAAGACCACTTGTGTCGCCGCGCTCAGCGATATTCCGCCGCTCAACACCGACGTTCCGTGCAGCGGCGATTTGGCGCGGATCAAGGACACAACGACCGTGGCGATGGACTACGGTGAAATGAACTTGGCCGGTGGAGTGCGGCTGTTGTTGTACGGTCTCCCCGGCCAGATTCGCTTCCGCTTCATGTTCGAGGCGGTGAGCGACGGGCTGGTCGGAGTGATCATACTGGCCGATGCCGCCAATCGCGATTGCGTGACCGATCTCGATGCCGTGCTGAGTGAATACGCGGCGCAGTTGCGGTCTTATCCTTGTATTCTCGCCCTGAACAAGTGCCGCGAGCCGGCCGCGACACTGCAAAGCGAGTGTGCGGCTGTGCTGCGCCGTCACGGGATCGTCGCGCCCCAGTGTGTCGTCGATGCAAGGCAGCGGCAGGATATCGCAGGTCTGTTCCAATTACTCTATCTTTTACTCGAGGCGGAGGAAAATGCCATGGACGGTGAGCAATGAATCATTTCGCGCCGGCGATTAACCGTCTTTGCGAGCACGAAATCGAAAGTCTGCGCAGCGCCGGCGACGATCTTCAGGCTGTAATCCTCGCCACCAGCGACGGCCAGCCCGTTTATTGCTGCGGAGGCGGATCGGATACGGCGGGAAAATTCGGCGCGATGTGCGCTTCGCTGGCGGCGCTCGGCGAAACCGTAATGCGCGAACTCGAAGCCGGCGCGCTGAACCACGTCTTGCTCGAAGGTGTGGACGGCAAACTGGTCGTGCTCAAGGTGCCGCAGGCGGGCGGCGCACTGGTGCTCGCCGTACTGGCCGGCAAACAGGCCCGGCTGGGAATGATACTGGGGCAGGCTGGAATTTGTGTCGGGCGGCTGGCGGAGATCATCGCCGCCGGCGACGATGCCGGCCGCCGTCGTCTCGGGTAGACTACGCGTACACAATTTGTTTTCTCATCCGCCCATGTCCCACGGCGCCGATTCGCTGCGCAGCATTGTTTTTGCCCTGGCCGCCAACCTGGCGATCGCGCTGGTCAAGTTCGGCGCGGCGTGGTTCACTGGCTCGGGGGCGATGCTCGCCGAGGCGGTGCATTCGGTCGCCGACGCCGGCAACCAGGTGCTGCTGATCGTCGGGCTCAGTCGTGCCCGGCGGCCGCCGGACGAGTTTCACCCGCTGGGTTACGGCAAGTCGATCTATGTCTGGTCCTTCCTGGTGGCGATCCTGCTGTTCAGCATGGGCGGCATGTTTTCGCTGTACGAGGGCTGGCACAAGCTGCACGCGCCGGAAGCATTGAGCCGGCCGTGGATCGCGCTCGGCGTGCTGCTGTTCGCGATCGCGGCGGAGGCGGTTTCGCTGCGCGCGGCGCTCGTCGAAGTGGCCAAAGTGCGCGCCGGGCGCCGCCTGTGGCGCTGGTTCCGCGAGAGCCGGCAAAGCGAACTGATCGTGGTCGTCGGCGAGGACATCGCGGCGCTGGCCGGCCTGCTGCTGGCCTTGCTCGCCATCGGCCTGGCGATCGTCACCGGCGACCCGTTCTATGACGCGCTTGGCACGCTGGCAATCGGCTTGTTGCTGGTTTTCATTGCCGTCGCCGTTGGTCTCGAAGTCAAGGCATTGTTGATCGGGCAGGGCGTCGAGCCGGCGGTGCTGGCGGCGATGCGCCGGCATTTGCAAGGCGAGGCGGAGATTGCGGACATCTACAATCTTTTGACCTTGCAGCTCGGCGATGTCGTGATGGTCGCAGTCAAGGCGCGGCTTTTGCCGGCGGCCTCGGCGGCGGCGCTGGTCGAGTCGATCAACGCGATCGAGGGCCGTTTCAAAGCCGCGTTTCCCGCCGTGCGCTGGTTGTTTTTCGAGCCGGACTGCCGGGATTGAACGGGCGAACTGCTATGATATTCCGATGACGGCAGCGGCAACACAACCGGCGCCGGCGAACCTGACCGTGCCGCGCGTCGGCCTGGTTTCGCTCGGCTGTCCGAAGGCGACCTGGGACAGCGAGCAACTGGTCACCCGGCTGCGCGCCGACGGCTATGCGCTGGCTGCGACTTACGACAAGGCCGACCTGGTCATCGTCAACACCTGTGGTTTTATCGATAGCGCTCGCGCCGAATCGCTCGCCGCGATCGGCGAGGCGCTCAATGAGAATGGCCGGGTCATCGTCACCGGCTGCCTCGGAGCGAAAGCGGACGACATTCTGCATATCCACCCCCGGGTGCTGGCGGTGACCGGGCCGCAGCAGTTCGATGCCGTACTCGACGCCGTGCACCGCCACCTGCCGCCGCCGGAACACAATCCATTTCTGCACCTGATCCCGGCCGCCGGCCTGCGCCTGACGCCGCCGCATTACGCCTGGCTCAAGATCAGCGAGGGCTGTAATCACCATTGCACGTTCTGCATCATCCCGGCCCTTCGCGGCCGGCTGCGCAGCCGGCCGCTCGGCCTGGTCATGCGCGAAGCGGAGACCCTGGTCGCCGGCGGCGTCAAGGAACTTTTGGTCATTGCCCAGGACACCAGCGCCTACGGCCTCGATACCCGTTACCCGCGCGATGCCTGGGCCGGGCGCGAATGGCGTACCGACATCCATGATCTTTGCCGGGCGCTCGGCGAATTGGGCGTTTGGATCCGCTTGCACTACGTCTACCCCTATCCGCACGTCGATCGGCTGCTGCCGTTGCTAGCCGCAGGCGTGGTATTGCCGTATCTCGATGTCCCCTTGCAGCACGGCAGCCCGCGGATCCTCAAACGGATGCGCCGCCCGGCGGCGGCCGAGGATACGCTGGCCAGAATCCGCGCCTGGCGGGCGATCTGCCCGGAGCTGACGCTGCGCAGCACGTTCATCGTCGGCTTTCCCGGCGAGACGGAAGACGATTTCGCCGCGCTGTTGGATTTTCTCGAAGCGGCCGAGTTGGACCGCGTCGGTTGCTTCAAATACTCTGCGGTCGCCGGCGCGGCGGCCAACGAGCTGCCCGACCCGGTGCCGGAGGCGGTCAAGGATGAGCGCTATGCCCGATTCATGCAGGCGCAGCAAAAGATCAGCGCGGCGCGCCTGGCGCGGCGTGTCGGTTCGGCCATCGAGGTTGTGGTCGATCGAATCGAGGGCGACGCGGCGGTGGCTCGCAGCGCCGGTGAGGCGCCGGAGATCGACGGTGTGATCCGGCTGTATGATTTTCCCGCCGGGCTGAAGCCGGGCGACCGCTGCCGGGCGCGCATCACCGGCAGCGACGAATACGACCTCGAGGCAGAGATGGTGCATGAATCAACCGCTTGATCGGAGTTGGGCCTTGATCACCGGCGCTTCGGCCGGCATCGGAGCCGAATTCGCGCGGCAATGGGCCGCCCGCGGCCATCACTTGGTGCTGGTGGCGCGCCGCGCCGAGCGCCTCGAGGCGCTGGCCGATGAAATGCGGCGCCGCCATTCGGTGCAAAGCCGCATATTGCCCGCCGATCTCGCCGATCCAACCGTTCCGGCCCGCCTGGCAGCGGAATTATCCGCCGCCGGTATCGTGCCGCGCCTTCTGGTCAACAACGCCGGCTATGGCGTGGCCGGGACTCTGACCGATGTCGATTTCCAGGTGCACCGCGATTTCCAGCAGGTGATGGTCAATGCCGTGGTTGAACTGACCTATCGCCTGTTACCCGGAATGCGGGCGGCGGGCGGTGGCGCGGTGATCAACGTCGCCTCACTCGCCGGACTGGTGCCCGGCGCCGCCGGCCATACACTGTATGCCGCTGCCAAGGCATATCTGATTCGCTTTTCCGAATCGTTGGCTTTGGAAAACGAGGTATTCGGGATCCGTGTCCAGGCCCTGTGTCCCGGTTTCACCTACACCGAGTTCCATGATGTCGTCGGGACGCGTGACATCGTCCGCCAGGTGCCGCCCCGCCTGTGGATGACCGCCGAGGCGGTGGTCGCCGAATCGCTGGCCGCTTTGGATCGGCAGGCGGATCGCGTCGTCGTGATTCCGGGGCGCGCCAACCGCTGGCTCAGCCGGCTGGGTCGCTGGCTGCCGCCGGCCGCGGCGCATCGCCTGGTGCGCAAGCGCGCCCACCGTTTCCGGTCGTTGACGGCGAAGGAGAGGGAGTGAGGACCGGCAAAAAAAAAGCCGGAGGGCAAGGGGGGGAAAACCTCCGGCTAAGTCTCTCTGGCAAGCGCCTTAAGGCGACTTGAGTTGGCAGACAGCGGCCGTCGGTGCGGAGCGAGCGTAACCACCATAGGGGAATCCATGGTGTTTTCACCGTGTAACGTATCATCTGCACGTTACACCCCGGCTGCCATGCCTCTGTGCTAGGATTCTAGGTGTCTTGAGCATAGACCGTCGCGTGGTAATGAATACCCGGATGGTGGAGAACGAAACTCAATGTGCGGCATCGTCGCTTTGTTGGATCTGCCCGGCAACGGCCCGGAACATCGCGCCCGGGCGCTGGAAATGGCCGGGCGGCTGCGCCACCGGGGGCCGGACTGGAGCGGCATCGCGGTTTATCCAAATGCGGTAATCGCCCACGAGCGGCTGGCGATCGTCGGCCTCGACAGCGGCGCCCAGCCGCTGTACGGCGAGGACGGCGCGCTGGCACTCGGCGTCAACGGCGAGATCTACAATCATTGCGTGCTGCGCCGCGAGTTGGCGCCCGCTTACGCTTATCGAACACATTCCGATTGCGAGGTCATCCTCGCGCTTTATCGGCGTGACGGCGAACTGCCGCTGAACAGGCTGAACGGCATCTATGCCTTCGTGCTTTACGACGCGGTTGCCGATCGTTACCTGATCGCCCGCGACCCCATCGGCGTCGTCCCGCTGTACTATGGCCGCGATGCTGCCGGCCGCCTGCTGGTGGCCTCCGAGATGAAGGCCCTGCACGACGTCTGCGAAATCGTCGAGGTGTTCCCGCCGGGCCATTACCTCGACAGCCGTGACGGCGTGTTCCGGCGTTTTTACCGGCCGACGTGGACGGCGCGCGAAGCGTGCACGGCGCCCGCCGGGCCGGCTGCTTTGCGGCCGGCGCTGGAAGCCGCGGTCAAACGGCAGATGATGGGCGATGTGCCGTATGGTGTGCTGCTCTCCGGCGGCCTCGATTCGTCGCTGGTCGCGGCCATCGCCGCGCGTCACGCGGCGCTCCGGGTGGACAGCGGCGACCGCGAGGCGGCCTGGTGGCCGCGCCTGCATTCGTTCGCGATCGGCCTCGATGGCGCACCGGATCTGGCGGCTGCGGCGCTTGCCGCCGCGGCGATCGGCACCGTGCATCATGGCTTTACCTATACGATCGAAGAGGGTCTCGACGCCCTGAGCGAAGTGATCCGGCACATCGAAAGCTATGACGTAACAACGGTCCGGGCCTCGACACCGATGTTTTTGCTCGCCCGCCGGATCAAGGCGATGGGTATCAAGATGGTACTCTCGGGCGAGGGGGCCGACGAGATTTTCGGTGGCTATCTCTATTTTCACAAAGCGCCGGATGCCGCAGCGTTCCATGCCGAAACGGTGCGCAAGATCGAACTTTTGCACCTTTACGATTGCCTGCGCGCCAATAAGGCGATGGCCGCCTGGGGTGTCGAAGCGCGCGTGCCGTTTCTGGATCTGGAATTTCTTGAAATCGCGATGCACCTCGACCCGGAGCACAAAATGGCCGGCGGCGGGCGGCTCGAAAAACACATCTTGCGGGCGGCGTTCAGCGGGCTTTTGCCCGAGGCCATCTTGTGGCGGCAGAAAGAACAGTTTTCGGACGGCGTGGGCTACGGCTGGATCGATGCCTTGAAGGAATATGCCGCAAGGCAGGTCAGCGAACGACAAATGACCGAGGCTGCGCGGCGCTTCCCGGTGAATCCGCCGGCGACGCGCGAAGCGTACCTGTACCGCGCGCTGTTCGAAAAACATTTCCCCGGCGCTTCGGCCGCGGCGACCGTCGCCGGCGGGCCGAGCGTCGCGTGCAGCACGCCGGCGGCGATGGCCTGGGATCCGGCGTTCGCGGCGTTGGCCGACCCCTCCGGCCGCGCCGTGCGTGACGTGCATCGGCAGGGGTATTCGGAATGAGTTCAGGGTTTGTCCCCGGGCCGGGCCCGGGGCGGGTTCAGCCCGGATGACTCAGGGCTCTGCTCCTTAGGCGGCCTTGGTGCGCGATCCCCTGGTTTTCTGGGCGGCCGGTTTGGCCGGCGCTGCGGCTTTCTTTGCCCGGCGTTTTCGGCGCGCCACCGGAACCGGCGTCGGCCGGTTGAAAACCGTGTCTGGATCGGCGATTTCATAGCAGAAAACCCCGATGCCGATTTCGGTTTCGGGCTCATCTTTCGCCGCTCTTTTTTTCGGTTGGCCATAGGCGGCGAGCAGTGTGTTGACCTCCGCCTCGGCCGCTTTGAGTGCAGCCTGTATTTTTTCCCGTACCGCGGGAATCTCGGCGCTTGGGATGGCGCGGGAACCCAGTTGTTTTTGCAGCAGTTTCGGCGCCTGGCCGGAGAGGTTGTGGGCGATGGTGTGCAGCAGGCTGAGCATGGCCTGGCGGCCGTTTTCAAGTTGGCGTGGCGGGGTTTGGGAGGTGACGACGCGGCGCAGCACCCGGACTTTGTCGCCGCTGACTTCGATCATGCCGCGCTTGCGCAATACTTTCAGCAGACCCGGGCGTGTGAAATCGCGGCCGTAGCGCTGGTGCAGCCGGTCGAAGGAAGGGCCGCGGCGGGCTTCGATCGGCAGTTCGTCGGGAAACTTTGCGTCTTCGGCCCATTGATTCATGAAGCGCCCCAATGTGCCGTCACTATGTTTGTCGGAGTCTTCCGCCAGTAACAGCCTGATACCACGGCGGCTGTAACCGGAGTCGGCCATCATCTCGAAACGGTTTGATTCATCCTGATCGAGCGCGACGGTCAGAGTATGAATCAGCAGGTGAGCCATCCGCTTGATCGTGATGCCTTCACGCCGGGCGATCGGCAACAGAGAAAGGAAATTGTCCCTGATCAGCCGCTCGGCGGCCTGGATGCTTTCATTGGTCATGCTGGTATCCTGTTTTTGAAATTATCGAAAAGTCGCTCCGCATTATGCATAGATTATGCTCGATTTCAACACGTCGTGATTGTGCTGGAAAATCCCTGCGGGCGGTGGATTTTTCAAAAAGTACTAGTCCGGCTCATCGATCTCATACCAATACAAACCGATGCCGACCTCGGTTTGTTTTCCCTGATCTTTCCGTGCCGCCCGGGTGCCATTCGGCTTCAGTAGTTCACGGAGTCTTCCCTGGGTCGAGTGAATCACCTCCGATACCATCCCCCGCAGTTCGGCTTTGTGCTCGCTCGACGCGGGGTGGGTGTGGATCTGCTGCTGCATGAATGGCGGATCCAACTCGTAAAGGTTATGGATCAGCGTCGAGAAAAAGCCGGCGAGCGCCTTTTCGGCTGCCGCCAGATCCTTGACCGTGGTTCTGGCCGTCACGCCGCGGCCGAGCGCGGTGACCCTGTCTTGCTCGACCTTGATCAGGTCGTAATTTTTCAGAAGTTTCAGCAAGCCGGGCAGGGTAAAATCGCTGGCGTATTTTTCGTGCAGGTGGACAAAGGAGGGGGGCTTGCGGCTGTCCAGCGGGATCGTCGTCGGAAAGCAGGGATCATCGAACCAGGCGCCCATGAACCGGGCAAGCAGGTCGGTGCGGTCGCCTTCCCGGTCGTCTAGGAGCAGCAGCCGGATGGCACGGCGGCTGAAACCGGACAGCGCCATCAATTCGAAACGGGTCATGCCCTCCTCATCCAGCAGGCGGAGCTGCGTGCGGACCAAAAGTTCGCGCATCCGCTTGACCGAGATGCCTTCGCGCCGGGCGATCGGCACAAGGTGCCGGAAGACCTCGCATAGCAGGTGCTCGGTCGCCTGCCGCGATTTGTTGGCCGACGGGTCCATGTCGGGGTAGAGGGGCGGGTTGGGGAATCGGTTGTGCTTGGTTTTGGTGCGCGTTCGGGGCATCGCAAGCTCCTTGGTTGCCGGCAGCACTGCGCTGCACCGCCCGGGGCTTACTGCACAATTCGGTTCATGGTCCGTAAACCATGATACCGTAGCCCGCATCTGTCAATGAGTAACTATAACACATTTTGGTTCCATCCCGGGGTTGACAACCGGAAATGCCGCCCGGATTGCGGCCTGCCGGCACGCCGCTGCCGATCGCGGGCTAAGATGTCGTTGCCGGTGATATGCGGGCCCGGATGTGCCACAAGGTCGATGGCCATGTTCCGGGGATGAGGATATCCAAGACGCCCTGGCGTGCGAGATGACGATGAACGATCAAAGCCGTCCAATTCGCCTCGAAGCCAGTTGGAAGGAGCGGCTGGCTGATGAATTCGCCCAGCCTTACATGATCCAGCTCGGCGCTTTTCTGCGCCGGCGCAAGGCCGCGGGCGCCGTGATCTACCCGCCGGGCGGCGAAATATTTGCCGCCCTCGATCACACCCCTTTCGAAAAGGTGCGGGCCGTGATCCTCGGTCAGGATCCTTATCATGGTCCGGGACAGGCCCACGGTTTGTGTTTTTCCGTGCGCCCCGGCGTCGAAAAACCGCCGTCGCTGGTCAATATCCTCCAGGAATGGCATGACGACCTCGCTCTGCCCGTGCCCCGAGATGGCGATCTGACGCCCTGGGCGGATCGCGGTGTGCTGCTCCTCAACGCCGTGCTGACCGTCGAGCGCGGCCGCGCCGGGTCGCACGCCAACCAGGGGTGGGAGCGTTTCACCGATGCGGTGATCGCCCGGTTGAACACCGAGCGCCGGCATATGGTGTTCATGCTGTGGGGTTCGTATGCCCAGAACAAGGGCCGGATCATCGACCGTGAACGGCACCTGGTCAGCGAAGCGCCGCACCCTTCGCCGCTGTCCGCCTATCGCGGGTTTTTCGGCAGCCGGCCATTTTCCCGCGCCAATTGCTACCTTGAAGAGCACGGCCTGCCGCCGATCGATTGGTCTTTGCCTGGTCAATGGTAAAACACCGCTTCCCAGCGTTCGTAGTTGCGTTTGGCGCGGCGCAGTTGCGGCAGCCAGCCGGCGATGGCCAGAAACAGGCGATTGACGAGGTTGCCGGGAAAGCGGCAGGGGCGGGCGAAATCGACGAACAGCACGGCACGCAGGCCGTTTGTCTCGTTCCAGACCTCGTGCTCGAAGGTATCGTCGAAGATCAGGCTTTTGCCTTCCTCCCAGAAACGGAATTGATCGGCGACCCGGATGCGGCAGCGCTCCTTGGGTTCGGGGACGATCAGGCCGAGATGGTAACGCAGCACGCCCTTGTACGGGCCGGTATGGGCGGGGATGTGCTTGCCGGGCGCCAGTATGGAAAAGAACGCGGTTTTCATACCGGGGATGCGGTCGAGTATCCGGGTGGTTTCCGGGCAGCGCTTGCAGTTTTCGGCGCAGCGGATGCCGTAGCCGTAGAAGAAGTACGTCTTCCAATGGTTGTCACAGTTGATGTTCCCGACTTCCGGCGTGAGATCCTGAAAGTTAGGCAGTTCGGTGTGCCGGACCAGCACGGTCTCGAGCTCGGCGCGGATCGCCGGCCAGGCATCCTCGATTTCACTGGCAAAGGGAAATTGCGCATTGTCGAAAATCGGCCAGTCGCCGTAACGGGAAGTGCGGGCGACCAGCCGCTCGATCGCTGCCAGAATCCGGTTGCCGAACGCGGCCAGCCGGGAAGGGCGGGGGACGCCCTCATAACGCGGTGCAGTGGGATCGGTGCCGGGAGGGATTACGGGACTGTGCATGATCGACCCTATGATGCTTTTTCTGTCGAGTGTTCATTTTAATGTAATCTTGTCCGAGTCATTTGTTCAGCCTTGGATTCGATGAAATATTTGTTGCTCGCCGCCGCCGGTGCCGCTGGCAGTCTGAGCCGCTACCTGCTGGCCGGGTTCGTGCAGTCGTTCGCCGGCAGCGGTTTTGCCTGGGGAACGCTTTCGGTCAACCTCATCGGCTGTTTCGGCGCCGGGCTGCTGTTCGCGCTTGGCGAGCGCTACGGGGTGTTCAGCGAGGCGGTGCGCAGCGCGCTGCTGATCGGTTTTTTCGGCGCTTTTACGACATTTTCGACGTTCGCGCTCGAAACCTGGTTGTTGCTCCGCGAAGGTGCCTGGTGGCTCGCCGCCGGTGGGTTTCTGGCGCATAACGCGCTCGGCATCGGGGCAGTGATACTGGCCGTCGCTATAGTGAAGTCATTTCTATGAAAATAGAGCAAGATGCTGTTTTATTGAGAATTTTTATTGGCGAATCGGATCGTCATGGGCATGCGTCACTGGCCGATGCCATCGTCGCCAAGGCCCGTGAAAGCGGTCTGGCCGGAGCGACGGTGCTGCGCGGCACGCAGGGCTTCGGGGCCCGTAGCCGGATCCATACGAGCAAAATTCTCCGGCTTTCCGAAGATCTGCCGGTGGTGATCGAAATAGTGGACAGCGCCGAGCGCATCGCCGATTTTCTGCCGGCGCTGGAGACCATGATGGGCGACGGTCTGGTGACGATGGAGAAGGTGAAAGTGCTGATTTACCGCGGCACGGGGCCGGACGATCAAACCTCATAACACCAGACGAACGCCGGTGGCAGGTTGAACGCCACCCATTTCAGGCGCCGGGCGCGCCACGGGCCGCTTACGCCGGCGGCGGTTTCGAGCGGGTTCCCGAAACCGTAGGTGAATTGCAAAAGTCGTCCGCCGGGGGGCAGCATCCGGTGAGCGGCGGCGGCGATCGCCGAGCGGTCGGCGGCCGGCATGGAAAGTAAAGGGAGGGCCGAGATGATGCAGCACACGCGGTCGATACCGTTTTCCGCGAGACGTTCGGGGAAGCGGGTGGCGTCGCCGTGGATGACCCGGACGCCCGGGAAACGCCGGGTCAGCAAGGCCGCCAGTTCCGGATCGCGCTCGATGATGACCAGCCGTGCCGGTGGGATCTTTTGCAGTATGGCCCGCGAGATTGCCCCGGTGCCACCGCCGAGTTCGACCACCACCCCGGAGCCATCGGCCGGAATCGCGGCGGCCATCGCCCGGGCCAGAGCCTGGCTACTGGGCGCGATGGCGCCGACGTGACGCGGGCCGCGCAACCAGGCCGACCAGAACTTCAGGTGGCGGATCAGGGCGTTGGCGCTCATCGTGCTTTACCGGTGGAGCGGGAGGATGTGGCTTGCCGGGCGAGAAGGCGTTTCAATTTGTTTTCCGAACCGAGAATATCCTGCAGGGTGTAGCGATCCAGTTCCCCGTGGAAAGCGTTCACCGCCTGGCGCAGCATGCTTTGCAGGGTGCAGGCCGGGGTGATCAGGCAGGCGTTGCCGGCGTTCATACATTCGACGAGGGCGAAATCGGGCTCGCTGTCGCGGATCAGCCGGCCGATGCCGATCTCGGCCGCCGGCCGCGCCAGCTTCAGGCCACCGTTTTTGCCCCGCCGGCTGTCGATATAACCGCCGCGGGTGAGGCGATGGACCACTTTCATCAAATGGTTTTGCGAGATGCCGTAGGCGGCGGCGATTTCGCCGATCGTCGCCCGCCGGTCCGGATTCAGGCCCAGGTAGATCAACACCCGCAGGCAGTAATCGGTGTAAGTGGTCAGTTGCACGCCGTATTCATGATGTGCGGTTGAATGATTATCGCACGGCGGCCGGGCCGGCAGTGGATGCTCCCGGGGTGCATCCAACTGTTGGCTTCAGTCGCCGTCGAGAAAGCGCCGGACGAGGGAGGCGGCAAGCCCGGTGTAGGCGGCCGGGGTCAATGCCGCCAGGCGGCTTTTGGCCTCGTTTGGCAATTCCAGGCCGGCGATCAGTTCGGCCAGCGATTTTTGGGTTACCGGCTTGCCGCGGGTCAGTTCCTTGAGCCGTTCGTAGGGGCGCGGCAGGCCGTAGGCCCGCATCAGGGTCTGTACCGCTTCGGCCAGCACCGCCCAGGTGGCGTCGAGGTCGGCCGCCATTTTTTGCGGCTCGGCTTGCAGTTTGTCGAGGCCGCGGGCCAGTGCGTGCCAGGCCAGAAGGCTGTGACCGAGCGCCGTGCCGAGCGTGCGCAACACCGTCGAATCGGTCAGATCGCGCTGCAGGCGCGAGATGGGCAGCTTCGTTGCCAGATGGGCGAGCAGCGCGTTGGCGACGCCGAGATTGCCTTCGGCGTTTTCGAAATCGATCGGATTGACTTTGTGCGGCATGGTTGACGAACCGACTTCGCCCAGCGCTGGCCGCTGGCGGAAATAACCGAAGCCGATGTATTGCCATACGTCGCGGCAAAGATCCACAAGAATGGTGTTGATGCGGATCAGGGCGTGGGCTTGTTCGGCGATGAAATCGTGCGCTTCGATCTGGGTTGTCAGGGGCTGCCAGGTCAGCCCGAGCCCGCCGACGAAGCGTTCGCTGAACGCCGGCCAGTCGAGGTCGGGAAACGCCACATGGTGGGCGTTGAAATTGCCGACCGCGCCATTGCACTTGCCGAAAATAGGCAGCCTTGCCCATTCCTGCCGCTGGCGCTTCAGGCGCCAGTAAAACACCGCGATTTCCTTGCCGAGCGTCGTCGGACTCGCCGGCTGGCCGTGGGTGCGCGCCAGCATCGGTTGTTCGGCATTGTCGCGTGCCAGGTGCGCCAGGCGTTCGCTGACCGTAACCAGCGCCGGCAGCAGCACCTGTTCGCGGGCCCGCCCCAGCATCAGGGCGTAAGCCAGGTTGTTGACATCTTCCGAGGTCAGGGCGAAATGAACCCATTCGCGCGCCGCGGCGAGGGCGGCGTGTCCGGCCAGTCGTTCCTTGAGGTAATACTCGACGGCCTTGACGTCGTGGTTGATCGTCTTTTCGATCTCCTTGACTTGGGCTGCCGCCGCTTCGTCGAAACCCGCAAGCAGGGCGTCGAGCACCTGCCGTTCGCCGTCACCCAGCGGCGGCAACGGTAGGCCGGGTTCGGCGGCCAGTGCCTCGAACCAGCGGATTTCGATCTCCAGGCGGTGGCGGATCAAGGCCATTTCGGAGAACCACTCGCGCAGTGCCTCGACGGCCGGCGCATAGCGTCCGTCGAGCGGCGAGAGTGCGGTCAGGGGCGCGGCGGCGGTCATCGCGGTGGGCTGCGGATGGGCGAGACTGCATTTTAACCGGCTTCCACCGGAGCCGGTCGGTGGCGTGGATGCGGACGGGAAACGGGGACTGGGCTACAATGATCAATTCTTTTTTTGGTCACCCTGGGAGAGGTCATGGGAGCCACCCGGATCGAACGCGACAGCATGGGGGAGCTCGAAGTACCGGCCGATGCGCTGTGGGGGGCGCAGACGCAGCGCGCCGTCAATAATTTTCCGCTGAGCGGCATCAGGCTGCCGCGCCAGATGATCCGGGCGCTCGGCCTGATCAAGGGCGCGGCGGCCAGGGTCAATGCCGCGCTCGGTCTGATCGACGCCGAGCGCGCCGCGGCGATCGCCCGCGCCGCGGAACAGGTGGCCGCCGGCCAACACGACGCGCATTTCCCGCTCGATATCTTCCAGACCGGCTCGGGCACCAGTTCGAACATGAACGCCAACGAGGTGATCGCCCATCTGTGCGCCGCCGCCGGCCATGAGGTGCATCCCAACGATCACGTCAACATGTCGCAAAGCAGCAACGACGTGTTCCCGAGCGCCATCCAGGTGGGTGCCTGCCTCGCGGTTCACGAACAACTGCTGCCGGCGCTGGCGATCCTGCGCCGGACGCTGGAACGACGCGCCGCCGAACTGGCCGATGTCGTCAAGACCGGCCGCACCCATCTGATGGATGCGATGCCGGTGACCTTCGGCCAGGAACTGGGGTGCTGGGCGGCGCAGATCGCCGACAACGAGCAACGCCTCACCGGTGCCTTGCGGCGGCTGGCGGCGCTCCCGCAGGGCGGCACCGCGGTCGGCACCGGGATCAACGCCGATCCGCGTTTCGGGCCACAAGTCGCGGCGCAGCTTGATGAAATGACCGGTTTTCCGTTTGTCGCGAGCGGCAATTATTTCACCGGCATCAGCAGCCAAGACGGCGCCGCCGAGATGTCCGGCCAGCTCAAGACGCTGGCCGTCAGTGTGATGAAAATCTGCAACGACCTGCGCTGGATGAATTCCGGGCCGCTCGCCGGGCTCGGCGAAATCGAACTGCCGGCCTTGCAGCCGGGCAGTTCTATCATGCCGGGTAAGGTCAACCCGGTGATCCCCGAAGCGGTGGCGATGATTGCGACGCAGGTGATCGGCAACGATGCGGCGATCACGATCGCGGCGCAAAGCGGCAACTTCCAGCTCAACGTGATGCTGCCGGTGATCGCCTGGAACCTGATTCAGAGTGTGGAGCTTTTAGCCAACGGCACTCGCCTGCTTGCCGAAAAAGCGATCGCCGGTTTCAAGGTTCGCCACGAGCGGATCGCCGAGGCCCTCGATCGCAACCCGATCCTGGTCACGGCGTTGAACCGGGTGATCGGTTACGACCGCGGCGCCGAGATCGCTAAGCGTGCCTACCGCGAAGGGCGGGCGGTGCTCGACGTGGCGCGCGAGGTGACCGGCATGGATGAAGCGGAATTGAAGCGCCTGCTAGAGCCGCTGTTGTTGACCCGCGGGGGAATTGCCGGATGACGAGCAAAGCCCCGCTGCCGGTCAACGAACCGGTCCGCGATTACGCCCCGGGGAGCGCCGAACGTGCGGCGCTGGAACAGGCGCTGGCGGCGATGGCCGGGGAAGCGCCCGAGATCGCGCCGGTGATCGGGGGGCGGTGCGTGATGACCGGCAAGACGCGGGCGGTCGTGATGCCGCACGATCATCGAAGGACGCTGGCCGTGGCCCATCTCGGCGGCGCGCCCGAGGCCGAGGCGGCGATCGCTGCCGCCGCCGCGGCGTGGCCGGAGTGGAGCGCCATGCCGTGGGAAGATCGCCTGGCGATTTTTCTGAAAGCCGCCGAGTTGCTTGCCGGGCCGTGGCGCGACCGGCTCAACGCCGCAACGATGCTCGGCCAGAGCAAGACCTGCATCCAGGCCGAGATCGACGCCGCCTGTGAATTGATCGACTTTTGGCGTTTCAACAGTTTCGACCTAACGCGCCTGTACGCCGAGCAACCGCTCTCGCCGCGCGGCGTCTGGAACCGCATGGAGTATCGCGCTTTAGAAGGATTTATCTTTGCCGTCACGCCGTTCAATTTCACCTCGATCGGCGGCAACCTGCCGACCGCCCCGGCGCTGCTCGGCAACACTGTGATCTGGAAGCCGGCGACGACGCAGTTGCTGAGCGCCTGGTATACGCTGCAGTTGCTGAATGAGGCCGGTTTGCCGCCGGGGGTGATCAACTTCCTGCCCGGCGACGGTCCGGCGATCGGCGCGCCGGTGCTCGCCAGCCCGGCGCTGGCCGGCGTCCATTTCACCGGCTCGACCGCGACCTTCCAGCATATCTGGCGCACCGTCGGCGAGCGGATCGCAAAATACCGCAGCTATCCGCGGCTGGTCGGCGAAACCGGCGGCAAGGATTTCATTTTCGCCCACCCGAGCGCCGAGCCCGCCACGCTGGTCACCGCACTGTTGCGCGGCGCGTTCGAATACCAGGGGCAGAAGTGCTCGGCGGCGAGCCGGGCGTTTATCCCCGAATCGCTGTGGGAGCGGGTGGTCGAGGCGCTGGTCGCCGAGGTGGCCCGGATTCCGATGGGCGATCCCGCCGATTTTCGCAACTTCATCGGCGCGGTGATCGACGAGCCGGCCTTCGAGCGGATCGCCGGCTATATCGAGTATGCCAGGCAGAACGACGGTTACCGGATCCTGGCCGGCGGCGGGGCCGACCGCTCGACGGGCTATTTCATCGAGCCGACCGTGATCCAGGCTGACGACCCGGCCGGCCGGCTGATGTGCGAAGAGATATTCGGCCCGGTGCTGACGCTGTATCGCTATCCGGATCGCGCCGTGGACGACACCCTCGGCATTCTCGACCGGGCCTCTCCCTATGCCCTGACCGGCGCGGTCTTCGCCCAGGACCGCCGGGCGATCGGCCGCATCGCCGCCCGCCTGCGCCACGCTGCCGGCAATTTCTATATCAACGACAAACCCACCGGCGCCGTCGTCGGCCAGCAGCCGTTCGGTGGCGCCCGTGCCTCGGGTACCAACGACAAGGCCGGCAGCCTGTGGAACTTGATCCGCTGGGCCTCGCCCAGGGCCATCAAGGAAACCTTCGCGCCGCCGGCTGGCTGGCGTTACCCGCATATGGGCTGAGGCCGGGTGCAGGCAGAGTCGGAGGGCGTACCGGCAGTGTTATAATTGATCGAATTACTTGCCGATCCGGAGTTTCGCGGTGCGCCTGCTCCAGGAAGCCCTGACCTTCGACGATGTCTCGCTGGTTCCCGGTCATACCACGCTGCTGCCGCGCGACGTCGATCTGCGCACTGCGCTGACCCGCCGCATCCGGCTCAATATCCCACTGGTAGCGGCGGCGATGGACACCGTCACCGAGGCCCGGCTGGCGATTGCCATGGCCCAGGCCGGCGGCATCGGGGTGATCCACAAGAACATGCCCCCCGCCCACCAGGCCGAGCAGGTACGGATCGTCAAAAAGTACGAGGCCGGGGTCATCAAGGATCCGATTACGGTGACGCCCGAGACGACGATCGCCGAAGTCCTCAGACTCACGCGCCTGCACAACATCTCGGGCGTTCCGGTGGTGGCCGGCAATAACCTGGTCGGTATCGTCACCAGCCGCGATCTGCGCTTCGAGACCCATCTCGATCATCTGGTCAGCAGCATCATGACACCGCGCGAGCGGCTGATCACGGTGCGCGAGGACGCCAGCCAGGACGAAGTGCTGCAACTTTTGCACCGCCACCGGATCGAGAAAGTGCTGGTCGTCAACGCCGCATTCGAGCTGCGCGGCCTGATCACCGTCAAGGACATCCAGAAATCGCGCGATTTCCCGAACGCCGCGAAAGACGACCACGAGCGGCTGCTGGTTGCCGCCGCAGTCGGGGTCGGGGGCGACACCGGCGAGCGCGTTTCGGCCCTGGTCCAGGCCGGTACCGACGTCATCGTCGTCGATACCGCGCACGGCCATTCGCAGGGGGTGATCGACTGCGTGCGGTGGATCAAGGAGCGCCACCCCGAAGTGCAGGTCGTCGCCGGCAACGTCGTTACCGCGGCCGGGGCGCTGGCCCTGGTCGAAGCCGGTGCCGACGGCGTCAAGGTCGGGGTCGGCCCCGGTTCGATCTGCACCACAAGGGTCATCGCCGGCGTCGGCGTCCCGCAGATCACGGCGATTGCCGACGTCGCCGCGGCGCTGGCGCCGCACGGCGTGCCGCTGATTGCCGACGGCGGCGTCCGTTTTTCGGGTGATCTGGCCAAGGCACTCGCCGCCGGCGCGCACAGCGCGATGATCGGCGGGCTGTTCGCCGGCACCGAGGAAGCACCCGGCGAGGTCGAATTGTTTCAGGGCCGCTCGTATAAATCGTATCGCGGCATGGGATCGCTCGGTGCGATGCAGAAAGGCTCGTCCGACCGTTATTTCCAAGATGAGGTCGAGCAGGAAAAACTGGTGCCGGAAGGTATCGAAGGCCGGGTGCCGTACAAGGGGCCGCTGGCCGGCGTCGTGCACCAGCTCGCCGGCGGCCTGCGTTCGGCGATGGGCTATCTCGGTTGTGGTTCGCTCGCCGAACTGCACCGCCAGGCGACGTTCGTCCGGGTGTCCAACGCCGGCATCCGCGAGAGCCACCCGCACGATGTGACGATCACCAAGGAAGCGCCGAACTACAAGCTGCCATGAGCGCTGCCGCCTATACCCGACTATTGCATAAATTCCCGGAATGCTCGCTCAAGTGAGCGAGTGCAGCTTGTTCGATTTGCTGCAGAAGCGTAGTTATTCCTACGATTCAAGGCAAAGCTGCCGCCCGCTTGGGCGAGAAACCGGGCGCGTCACCCTGGGTGAATTCGATGTTTAGACTAATATTATCATAACTTATTTATTTAATGAAGAAATCTATAAATTCAAGCAAAATTTATACAACTGTTGGGTATAGTGACGTTGGCGATTGTCATGCCGGCCGGATCCTGATCGTCGATTTCGGTTCGCAGTACACCCAACTGATCGCCCGCCGGGTTCGCGAATTAGGTGTATTCAGTGAAATTGTCGCCTGGGACCGGGCGCCGGTGGCGCTCACTGCGCTGCTGCCGGCCGGCATCATTCTCTCGGGCGGCCCCGAATCGGTCACCGGCGACGAAACGCCGCGCATCCCCGATGCCGTGCTGGCCGCCGGCGTACCGATCCTGGGTTTGTGCTACGGCATGCAGGCGCTCGCCCTGCAGCTCGGCGGCACGGTCGAAGCGAGCGACGAGAAGGAATTCGGCCACGCGGCGCTCGAAATCGTCGAACCGACCCGCCTCCTGGCCGGTATCGAGGACCGCCTCGACGAAGCCGGCCGGCCGTGGCTCGACGTCTGGATGAGCCACGGCGACCGGGTCAGCGTGTTGCCGCCGGGCTTCAGCCTGATCGGCCGAACCGCCTCGGCGCCGATCGCCGCGATGGGCGACGACACGCGGCGCATCTACGGCCTGCAATTCCATCCCGAAGTCACGCACACCCCTCAGGGCATGCGGCTGCTCGAACGCTTCGTCCACGACATCTGCGGCGCTGCGGCGACCTGGACCACCGAGACCATCCTCGACGATCTGACCTCCCGCGTGCAACAGGCGGTAGGCAAAGATCAGGTACTTTTGGGTTTGTCGGGCGGCGTCGATTCGGCGGTCGTCGCCGCATTGCTGCACCGCGCGATCGGCGACCGATTAGTGTGCATCTTCGTCGATACCGGGCTTTTGCGCCACGGCGAGGCCGAACAGGTGATGGCGACCTTCGGCCGCCACTTCGGCATCAGGGTGATCAAGGCCGAAGCTGGCGGGCGTTTTCTCGCGGCGCTGGCCGGTATCTCCGATCCGGAACGCAAGCGCAAGGTCATCGGCGGCGAATTCATCGCCGTCTTCGAAGCGGAGGCGGCGAAGCTGAGCGGCATCCGCTGGCTCGCGCAAGGCACGATCTACCCCGATGTGATCGAATCGGCCGGCGCCGCGACCGGCAAGGCCAAGGTGATCAAATCGCACCACAATGTCGGCGGCCTGCCCGAGCGCATGCACCTGAAACTGCTCGAACCGTTGCGCGAGCTGTTCAAGGACGAAGTCCGCAAGCTCGGCGCCCACCTTGGCCTGCCGCGCGAACTGATCGAGCGCCACCCGTTTCCCGGCCCCGGGCTCGCGGTGCGCATCCTCGGTGCGGTGGAGCCCGAATATGTCGATCTGGTGCAGCGTGCCGACCGGATCTTCATCGAGGAATTGCGCCGCGCCGGTCTCTACGACAAGGTTGCCCAGGCGTTCACCGTGTTCCTGCCGGTCAAGTCGGTCGGCGTCGTCGGCGACGGCCGGCGCTACGAATACGTCGTCGCGCTGCGCGCCGTCGAAACCGTCGATTTTATGACCGCCCGCGCCGCTCACCTGCCGTGGGACTTCCTCGACCACGTCACCCGCCGCATCATCAACGAAATCAGCGGCATCTCACGCGTCGTTTACGACACCTCCGGCAAACCCCCGGCCACCATCGAGTGGGAGTAGGTTGTTTTTCAAAGCATTGATTGCTTGTTTTGCTTTTCTGTCGCGGATAAAATAACTTGCAATATCTAATAATTGACGGTATCAATATCCAACATGATTGAGGAAACAACCGCAAACGAGGCTTTCATCGACGCGGCGATGCACCTGTTCCACAGCCACAGCGGCGTGCTGCGTACGAGCGAGGCCCTGCGCCTCGGCATCCACCCCAGGACGCTGTACACGATGCGGGACAAGGGCTGCTGGATCGCCTCAGCCGCGGCCTCTACCGGCTCGCCGACCTGCCGCCGCTGGGCAATCCCGACCTGGTGACGGTTGCCCTGAAGGTGCCCGCTGGCGTCATCTGCCTGATCTCGGCGCTGGCCTATCACGAGCTCACCACCCAGATCCCCCACGAGGTCTATCTGGCTCTGCCGCGCGGCGCCGAGCCCCCGCGCCTGGAGCATCCGCCGCTGCGGCTCTTCTGGTTTACCGGCAAAGCCTTCACCGAGGGCGTGGAGACCCACGAGGTGGATGGTGTGCCTGTGCGCATCTACGGGGCGGAGAAGACCCTGGCCGACTGCTTCAAGTACCGCAACAAGATCGGGCTGGACACCGCCATCGAAGCACTGAAGCGTTACGTGCGGGGCCGGCATACGCAGATCGACACCCTCATGAGCTACGCGCGCATTTGTCGTGTGGAGAAGGTGATGCGGCCTTACCTGGAGGCATTGCTAGGATCGCGCCCGGTTTCTCGTCC
The DNA here is from genome assembly GCA_039794245.1 of Candidatus Jinrbaksania sp. Classification (GTDB taxonomy): domain Bacteria; phylum Pseudomonadota; class Gammaproteobacteria; order Xanthomonadales; family Wenzhouxiangellaceae; genus DAITQM01. Next base: position 162,909 of record JBDIVS010000001.1, on the reverse strand, counting down.
AAGCGGGTGGCAGCTTTGCCTTGAATCGTAGGAATAACTACGCTTCCGCGGCAAATCGGACAAGCTGCACTCGCCAGCTTGACTGAGAATTCCGGGAATTTATGCAACAGTTGGGTTTATGAATGTGTTAGTAAATGGTAATTCCCGAACGTTATGGCGAGGATAGTGTGCGATATGTCCTAACTCTGGTAGACTCAGTCGATATTTGCGGCAAGCCAGCGGCGGGCGCTGGTTTCGTTCCAGTTTTTGCGGCGGGCGTAGTCGGCGAGTTGGTCGGGGCCGAGTTTGCCGATGACGAAGTAGCGGCTCTTAGGGTGTGAGAAGTAATAGCCGGCGATGCTGGCGGCGGGGTGCATGGCCATCGATTCTGTCAGTTCGATGCCGGCCAGCCGGCGGGCGTCGAGCAGGCGGAAGAGCTTTTCTTTTTCGGTGTGGTCGGGACAGGCGGGATAGCCGGGCGCCGGGCGGATGCCGCGGTAGGCTTCGGCGATCAGTTGTTCGGTGCTGAGATCTTCATCGGGCGCGTAGCCCCAAAGCTCGGTGCGTACCTTGCGGTGCAACCATTCGGCGGCGGCTTCGGCTAGACGATCGGCAAGGGCTTTGGTCAGAATCGCCCGGTAATCGTCGTGCGCCGCGGTGTACGGGGCGATGGCCTCGTCGAGTTTGAGACCGGCGGTAACGGCGAACAGGCCGATGTGGTCGGCAACGCCGCTGTCTTCGGGCGCGATCCAGTCGGCCAGGCAGCGGTTGGGTTTGCCCTTTGCCTTCGGGTTTTGCTGGCGCAGGAAGCACAGCGTTTCGGCAATTTCGCCGTTGTGGCTATCTTGTTTGACGATGACATCGTCGCCGCGTGCCGCGGCGGGGAGCAGGGCGCAGATGGCGCGCGCTTCGAGCAGGTTGCCCTCGACGATGCTGGCGAGCACCGAGCGGGCGTCGGCGTACAGTTCGCGCGCCGCTTTGCCGCATTGGGGATCGTCGAGTATTGCCGGGTAACGGCCGTTCAGTTCCCAGGTCTGGAAGAACGGCGTCCAGTCGATGTGCTCTGCCAGTTCGCCAAGCGGCAGCAGGCCAAGGTCGTGCAGGCCCGGCGCGCGCGGCGCCGGCGGCCGGTAGCTTTGCCAGTCCATGGGTTCGCGATTGGCGCGCGCCGCGGCGATGGGGCGTAGAGCGCGGGCGGGATCGGGGCGGGCGCGTTGCTCGCGCAGCGCCGCGTAGTCGGCGGCGATGGTGGCGCAGAATGCTTCTTTTTTATCTTTATTCAATAAATTTTCGACGACACCGACGGCGCGCGAGGCGTCCTTGACCCAGACCGCCGGCGCCCGGTACTCGGGCGCGATCTTCAGTGCGGTATGAGCGCGCGAGGTCGTCGCGCCGCCGATCAGCAGTGGGGTTGTGATTTCGCGGCGCTGCATCTCGGCCGCGACCTGGCGCATTTCTTCGAGCGACGGCGTGATCAGGCCGCTCAGGCCGATCAGGTCGGCGCCTTCCCGCTCGGCGGTCTCGAGTATACGTTCGGCCGGGACCATGACGCCGAGGTCGATCACCTTGAAGCCGTTGCAGCCGAGCACGACGCCGACGATGTTCTTGCCGATGTCGTGGACGTCGCCCCTGACCGTGGCCATGACGATCCTGCCGCGGTCGGCCAGGGCGCCTTGGCGCTCGGCTTCGATGTACGGGATCAGCACGGCGACCGCTTTTTTCATGACCCGGGCGCTTTTGACCACCTGCGGCAGGAACATGCGGCCGGCACCGAAGCGGTCGCCGACTTCGTTCATACCGGCCATCAGTGGTCCTTCGATCACCGCCAGCGCCGTCGGCGCGCGGCACCTGGCCGCCTCGGTGTCGGCTTCGATATGGCGGTCGAGGCCGTTGATCAGGGCATGCCGTAACCGCTCCTCGACCGGCAGGTTGCGCCACGCCTCGGTTTCCCGCCGCCGGCCGTTCTCTTGCCGTTCACTGTTCGCCGCATAGGCCAGCAGGCGTTCGCCTGCTTCAGGACAGCGGGCTAAAATCACGTCCTCGACGAGGGTTTTCAGGGGTTCTTGGATGTCGTCGTAGAGCGCCAGTTGCCCGGCGTTGACGATGCCCATCGTCATTCCGGCGTTGACGGCGTGATAGAGAAACACGGCGTGCATGGCGCGGCGTACTTCCTCGTTGCCGCGAAACGAGAAAGACAGATTGCTGACCCCGCCTGAGATGTTAACGCCGGGGAAGCGCTCGCCAATCAGTCGGCAGCTTTCGATGAAATCGAGCGCCGTGCGGTCGTGTTCAGGCAGTCCTGTGGCAACGGCGTAGATGTTCGGGTCGAAAATGAGATCGGCGGGTTCGAACCCGGCTTCCCCGGTCAGCAGCCGGTAAGCGCGGTCGAAGATCTCCAGCCGCCGCTCGATGCAGTCGGCCTGGCCGCGCTCGTCGAAAGCCATAACGACGACGGCCGCGCCGTAACGGCGGATCGTTCTGGCCTGGGCAAGAAATTCATCGCCGCCGTGCTTGAGGCTGATCGAATTGACGATGCCCTTGCCGGGCAGGCATTTTAGGCCGGCTTCCAGCACCGCGAAGTCAGAGGAATCGATCATCACCGGCCGGCATGCGATGTCCGGTTCGGCGGCAATCAGGTGCAGAAAGCGGGTCATCGCCCGGGCGCCGTCGAGCAGGCCCTCGTCCATGTTGACGTCGATGATTTGGGCACCGCTTTCGACCTGCTGGCGTGCGACGTCGAGCGCTTCGTCGTAACGCTCCTCGTTGATCAGCCGCCGGAAGCGGGCCGAGCCGGTGACGTTGGTCCGTTCGCCGATATTGACGAAATTGCTTTGCGGGGTGATGGCCAGCGCCTCCATGCCGGCGAGGCAAAGGTGCCGCGGCGCTGGCGGTATCCGGCGCGGCGCATGGCCGGCAAGCGCCTTGGCCAGCGCCGCGATGTGCTCGGGTGTCGTCCCGCAACAGCCGCCGGCCAGGTTGACGAGGCCGCGGGCGGCAAATTCGCCGACCTGCTCGGCCATTTCGCTGGGCGTTTCGACATACTGCCCCATCTCGTCGGGCAGGCCGGCGTTCGGGTAGCACAACACCGGGATATCGGCGAGGCGCGACAGCGCGGCAAGGTGCGGCGCCAGGTCGCGCGCGCCGAAGCTGCAATTGAGGCCGACGGCGGCCGGAGCGCCGTGGCGCACGGAGTACCAGAAAGCCTCGACGGTCTGCCCTGAGAGATTGCGGCCGCTCGGGTCGACGATGGTACCGGAGAGCATCACCGGCAGGCGATACCCCATCTCGTCGAACAGCGTTTCGGCGGCGTACAGCGCCGCCTTGGCGTTCAGCGTGTCGAACACGGTTTCGATCAGCAGGCCGTCGACGCCCCCGGCGACCAGCGCCGCGGCTTGTTCGCGGTAGGCCGCGGCCAACGTATCAAAATCGATGTTGCGAAAGCCGGGACGGGCGACATCGGGCGACAGGGAGGCACTGCGGTTGGTCGGACCGAGGGCGCCGAAAACGAAAACCGGCCGCGCCGTGGCGAATTCGGCGGCGGCCTGGCGGGCGAGTTGGGCTGCCGCCCGGTTGATGGCCCGGACCTTGTGCTGCAGGCCGTAATCGGCCTGCGAGATGGCATTGGCGTTGAAGGTATTGGTCTCGATGATATCGGCGCCGGCGGCGAGATAGGCGCGGTGGATCGCCAGGATGTCGGCCGGCCGGGTCAGGCTGAGCAGATCGTTGTTGCCCTTCAAGGGCCGTGGATGAGCGCTGAATTCGTTGCCGCGATAATCGTCCTCTTCAAGTTCGAGGCGCTGGATCATCGTGCCCATCGCGCCGTCGAGCAGCAGGATCCGTTTGTTGAGCGCGGCGTTGAACGACGCGCCGCTTGCAGGCCGGCGATCGACGGTCATGCCGGTTTGGCCGCCAGAGCCGTCAATACCGCAAAGTGCGGCGGGCGCTTTTCCTCCGAAGCGCGCCGGCAGTGCCGGACTTCGAGCCCGGCGGCGCTGAGCAGGCGGCTGAGCTGGGCGATCTCGAACCCGAGGTTGCGGTGGCCGAAGGTTTCGACGACAGTTTTGTAGGCGTGCTTCTGCAAGGTCGCGACGACCAGGATGCCGCCTGGGCGCAGTACCCGCGCCGCTTCTTCGAGCGCTGCGGCAGGGCGTTCGGAATAGGTCAGGGCATGCAGCATCAGCACGGTGTCGAAGTACGCATCGGCCACCGGCAGGGCGTGCATGTCACCTAGGCGGAACTCGACGTTGGGCTGATGGCTCAGGCGTTCACGCCCGGCAGCGACGACTTTTTCGCTGAGATCGACACAGACCAGGTGCCGGGCCTGGCGGGCGAGCAGTTCGGCCATCGCCCCGTCGCCGGAGGCGATATCGAGCGTGGCGCCGAGATCGAGCAGTTGGACCAGCGCCCGGGCCACCGCTTCCCAGGTGCGTCCCGGCGAATAATGCCGTTCCATGTCGCCGGCGACCGTGTCGGCCCAACTGCCGCCGCCGATGCGTGCTGCACGAATTCGGTCGGCACGCCGGAGATCTTCGGCGAGCAGCGCATCGTCGGCGTGCGCCCGGAGGGTTTTCCACAAGGCGCCGAGCGGCGTATCGTCCGGCCCGGCGGCGATCCGGTAATACACCGACACCCCGGCCCGTCGATCGGCCACCAATCCGGCCTCTTTCAACTTGGCCAGATGCGTCGAAACCCGCGGCTGCGCCAGGCGGGTCACCGCCGCCAGCTCGGCGACGCTGAACTCGTCCAGTTCCAGCAACGAGAGCAGGCGCAGCCGGGTCATATCGGCGAGCAGCCGGCAGCACTCGCTGGTCGTTTCCAGGTCGATGACTATATCCTTCTATCGCGATTGAAAGATTAATGCTATACCGGAAACGCCTTGGCGTCAAGATTGCAGCAATCAGGGATGGCATGGCGCCGATGCAAGCGGCAGGCAGCGCCTGCTTTTCGGATTTGCTGGACGGGTCAAGGGGGTGCTGCGGCAGGGCCGCGGCGCGTAGGTAAACCCAACAGTTGCATAAATTTTGCTCGAATTTATAGATTTCTTTATTAAATCAATAAGTTATGATAATATTAGTCAAAGCATCGAATTCACCTGGGGTGCCGCGCCCGGTTTCTCGCCCAAGCGGGCGGCACATCTTGTCCACTTGACCTAGAATTCCAGGAATTTATGCAACAGTTGGGTTAACCTGGCGCTGGCGATGCACCAACAATGTTGTTGCCAGTAAACATCCACCCAAAAGCACAAGTCCCAAGAAGGTGAAAGCGTGTACCGCGACAACCGACGCCCGGCGGCCGTAAAGCACCACGACGCGACCGGCGTTGGAGCGGTCGCCGGGGTCCATCGCGCCGCCCCCGAAGGCCATATCGGGTATCCCATCGCCGTTGAAATCGCCACCGGCGATCGCTTCGCCGAGAGATTCCTCGTCAGGCAGTTGGTGCACAAAAAAACCACCCCGCCCGTCGCCGCCGTTTTCCGGCAGCAGATCGGCAACCTGAAACACCGGCGGCGGGTCCGGCCGGCCGAAGATCACTCAGGCACCGTTTCTGATCACATCCCAGTCACGCACGGCGATACCCGGATATCCATCGCCGTTGATATCGCCAAAGCCGCCGACGGAAAAACCGAAAGCGAAGTTCTGCATTTCATCCGTTGCCGGCACTATCGTCATCAAACGCGGCCCGGTCGAACCGGGAAAATCCGGATCGCGCAGGTCCAGTTCAGGCGGGAAATGGGACTGGCCGAAAAATAGATAGGCCCGGCCAAGAATCCCGACACAGCCGGCCGCACCGATCACCATGTCGTTGAAGCCGTCGTGGTCGAAATCACCGGCGCTGGCAACGGCATCCGGTTCACGAAAAAACACATCAACCGCGCTGCCCTGACATTCGCGGACCCGGCTGCCGACGATTACCATGCCTTCTGAGCCGTCGCCGCCGTTGCGGATCAGCAGCCGGCCGGTGTCGAACATAGGTGGGAACGGTGCAGCGCCGTATTTACCTAAGACAACGTAGCACTCGCCGTTCCTGGAAGTACTAGGAAACTGTGACCCCTGTCGGCAGAAGATCACTTCTGCCAAACCATCGCCGTTGATATCGTTGATAAAGCGGGCGTTTCGGATACTGGTATCCAAGAGTGGAATCGGGGCTTCAGGCACCGGCGGTACAATCAGAAATCCCTGGTCGGCCGGCATGGCGAGCAAATCGGCGAATGTGATCCGCGGCGGAAAGATGCGACCCTCGCGGCCATAGAGCACAAATATATGCCCGCCGCCGCGGCCGGGCTCGAACTCGTTACCAACAAACATCAATAAATCGTTACGGCCGTCTCCATTGATATCGTGACCGCCGAAGAAATCGAATCCCAATAAGATTGCGCCCGGGCCGCCGGTGAAGACAAACCCCTGCTGGCCGTCGCCGCCGTTTTCCGGCAGGATACGGGTGAAATCCTCCAGCACTTCTCCGACATCGGGGCCGCCGTAGAGGATATAGGTTTCGCCCTGGAAATCCTGAGCCGGACTGTTCAATTCCTCGACGGCATGGATGCCCAACTCGCCGACACCGTCGCCGTCGAGGTCGCCCAGAAACCGAACCCGGCGGCCGAAAAGACCACCGCTTTGAGGGAACAGGGCCGCCGCGGCAATCTGCGGCGCAACCTCACCGTCGGCGATCGCCTGCATCTCCAGGCCGTCTGACCCCATCGGAACCGCCCGCTGGCCGAATACCAGTGCCGCGGCGCCGTTCGAGAACCCATATTGTGCGGCACCGGCCAGCAAATCTGCCCGGCCGTCGCCGGTGACATCGCCGAGTGCAATCGAAAAACCCAGATTATCGCCTGCTTGTGCGCCGTTCAGCACAATGCCCTGGCTGCCGTCGTCGCCGTTCATCGGCAGCAACAGAGCCGGCTCGACCACCGGAGGAAACAGGGGTTGCATCGCCCCCTTGATAGCACAGGCGCTGGAACCGCGTCAACCGCTGTCTTCGCCGCCGGTTTCGGCCACGCCGCTGCCGGCTGGTTCCACCGGCGGTCTTGACGGCACCGACGATTACACGCTGATCGTCAAATTTGTGGATGCCGCCCAGGCGCGCGTGGCGAAAAATCAGTTACTCTCGCTGAGCGGCTGGGATCTCAGCCAGGCCGAATCCGCAGCCGCAGCGCAATCGGCAAACTTTCAGCCAATTCTGACGGCGGGCACTTGCCCGGGTCTGAGCGCCTTGCAGGATATCGCCGCCGAGCGCAGCGGCCGCCAGCAAGCGGATGCCGAAGGCATTCACCGGCTGGCGTTCAGCCAGCCGAAAACGGCTCAGCAAATGGCCGACCTGGGCAATAGCCTGCTCGCCCTGGTGGCAGTGGAGTACGCCCTGCTGACACCGATATTCCCCGGCGAACCGCCGTCGCCGACACCGGATTTCACCGGCTTTCAATCCTACCGCGGTTCCGACCCCGGCGGCGATTTTGCCTACGCGCACAGCTTCGGATTGACCGGTTTTGGCATTCGCGTGTCGGAGGTTTCGGTTACCTGGGATGACGCGCATGAAGATGTCAATACATCAGTAATTACGAATGAGCAGGATGTGATAGCGTTCACCGGCAATCCCCTCTTCAATCAGTGGAAAGACCACGGTACCGCCACATTAGGCACGGTGCTATCGATACAGAATTCGTTCGGTATGACAGGCATGGCCTACGGTGCATCCGGGCATTTCTATCCTACGTATGTTACGAGCATAGTCCCCGGTATTTTCGTCGAACGCCTTCTGGAAGCCTACTGCAATAGCTTGGCCGATTCAGCGAATACCGGGCTGGCAATGTAGTCTATGTCGAACACCAGACACAGAGTCTCAATCTCCTGGAAATGCAAATGCCGGTGTTCGATCTGACCCGGATGGGTACCGATGCCGGCGTTGTGGTTCTGGCGGTCGCCGACAACGGTGACAACAACCTCGATGGGCCGGATTTTTCCACCTGGCGCAGCTGGGGCGATTCCGGTGCCATCCTGGTCGGTGCAGGCAGCGCCGATACGGGGCATAACCGGATGTTGTATCCCGGTAACCAGCCGGGCTCGAATTTCGGCAGCCGCGTTTCCGTGCAGGGCTGGGGCGAAAATGTCGCCACTACGGGCTGGATCGGCGATCTGGCCACTGTGGACGGTGATATTCACCGCAAATACACTTTCAGTTTCTCGGGCACCAGCTCCGCCACGCCGATGGTTGCGGCGGCAGCCGTCCTGTTGCAGCAATATGGCCTGACACAAGGCATGACGCCGCTGGATTCACGCGATATGCGCTCCCTGCTGGCCCATACCGGTATCCCCCAGGGCAGCCTTGTGCCTGGGCATATTGGACCTTTTATCGACCTGCACGACGCGATCGGGCAATTCGACCTGGCCGATCTGGCGGTCCAATCCACGCAAGCGGCCAATGGAATTATCACCACGCAAGTCAGCAACAACGGCCCGCGGATCGCGCCCAATGTCAGCGCAACGATCACCTATTCGAGCGGTTCACCGTTCACTCTGACAGCGGTGGACGTGCCGGCCAGTTGCCAGTTCGACCCGCCGCCGCAGTGTGCCGGTGTGTGCCCTTCGGTGCTGCAATGTTCACTCGCCGAAATCACGGTCGAGCAGCCCATCGTGATCGCTTTCGCCCCCGGCTGCGAACAGTTTCAAAGCTCAATCAATGTCACCGCCGGCGTGCAGATGAGCGGTTAACTGGTCGATCCGGTGCCCGCCAACAATAGTCATGGTGGCACAGTGCTGACTGTGTGCCTGCAATAACGACCAAAGCACGGGCATCCGGCCCGGCCGGATGCCCGCGACCCAGGCCGGTGTCCCGCACCGCCCCTATCTCAACCCAACTGTTGCATAAATTCCCGGAATTCCCGGTCAAGCGGACAAGATGCGCCGCCCGCTTGGGCGAGAAACCGGGCGCGTCACCCTGGGTGAATTCGATGCTTTGACTAATATTCTTATAACTTATTGATTTAATGAAGAAATATATAAATTCAAGCAAAATTTATGCAACTATTGGGTTTATGCAACTGTTGGGATAGGCCCGCATAAGCGAAACCCCGGGTGTCTTGGAGCCCGGGGCTTGCTCGCGGATAAGATTTGAGATTTGAGGATCTGCTAACCGGCTTAAGATCAACAACAGCGGGCTGCCATTTCCAAGTCTCTTCAACCGGGTCTCAGACCCCGCTTCACCCCCCGCAGGCTTTCACCTCCGAAAGGCTTCCGCGCGGTTACCTTTCTACGCTGGTCGAGGGCGATTGTCAAGCGATAAAAGTCAATTTTACGTGGCTAAAAAAAATTATTTTCGATTTTGTCACAAAATCATTACGATACTGCAACAAAATCGAAACCGGGCACGATAAGTTTTTGATCTATATGATTTTTCTTGGTCTTCTGGTCAACCTGCCGGCGGTGGCCGGCCAGCAGCGAAGCGGCAGCCGGCGACGATGCGCCTCAGGCGATCGAGACCACCGGTCAGGCGCGGTCCGGGCCGGCCGAGCCAGGCTTCGCTGACCGGGAAAATCCGGCCGTTGCGGACCGCCGGGACCGCTGCCCAGCCGGGGCGGCGGCGGACGATTTCCGGGCGGTAGTTGTGTTCGGGGACGCCGCACCAGGCGATCACGATGGCCTCGGGCGCGGCTGAGACGACTTCGGAGGTTTCGACGGCCAGGCTTTTCTCGGGTGCCGATTGCCACGGGTTGTACGCGCCGGCCAGGTGCAAAAGCGGGTTGACCCACGAATCGCGGCCGGGGACGATCACCGGTTTCGGCCACCATTCGACCAGAACCGGCAGCGGTGGTCCGGCGCTGGCGGCCGGCCTGAGTGCCGCTCGGAAACGGGTCGCCAGTTCCCGGCCGCGCGACGCGGCGCCGAGCGCTTTTGCGATCCGTTCGATGTCGCCGGCGATATCGTCGAGGCTGATGGGGTTCATCACCAGAAGCGGCAGGCCGGCGTCGCGCAAGGCGGCGAGGGTTTTTTCGTGGCCGGGCAGCGTCAACGAGGTGAGGACGAGATCAGGGTTGAGGGCTTTGACCCTGGCGACGTCTATGCCGAGGTCCGGGCCGATGCGCGGCAGGCTGGCGACCAGGTCGGGCGGGTAGTCGGAATGGTCATCGACGCCGACCAGGTGGTGATCGAGGCCGAGGGCGGCGACGATTTCGGTGTTGGAAGCGGTGTGCGAGACGATCCGCATCGGCGGTACCGCCCGCCGGCGGGGGCCGGCGGGCGGGGTGCGGTCACCAGATCTTGACGCGCTCTTCCGGCGCCAGGTACATGTTGTCGCCAGGGGCGGTGTCGAACGCCTCGTGGAAGGCCGGGATATTGCGCACCACGACATTCGTCCTGGCTTTCGACGGCGAGTGCGGATCGACGACCAACCGGCGACGCAGTTCCTCGTCGCGGTACAGGCGGCGCCAGACCTGGGCCCAGCCCATAAAGAAGCGCTGTTCTCCGGTCATGCCGTCGATCACCGGCGCATCGCGGCCGCCGAGCGACAGTTCCCAGGCCAAGTGGGCGATGCTCAGGCCGCCCAGGTCGCCGATATTCTCGCCGGAGGTGAACTGGCCGTTGACCGTCAGATCGTCGATCGCGACGAAGGCATCGTACTGTGCCGCCAGCTTGTTCTTGCGTTTTTCAAACTCGGTGGCGTCCGCTTCGCTCCACCAATCGGTCAATGATCCGTCGGCGGCAAATTTGCGGCCCTGGTCGTCGAAACCGTGGCCGATTTCATGGCCGATCACCGCTCCGATGCCGCCGTAATTGGCCGCGTCGTCGGCCGTGACGTCGAAAAACGGCGGCTGCAGGATCGCCGCCGGAAAGACGATCTCGTTCCACAGCGGGTTGTAGTAGGCATTCACCGTCTGCGGCGTCATGAACCATTCGTCCTTGTCCACCGGCTCGTCGAGGCGGTCGATCTGGCGCTGTGTCTGCCAGAGGCGGGCGCGGCGGATGTTGCCGGCCAGGTCACCGGCCCTGATCTCCAGCGCGCTGTAGTCCTTCCATTTGTCCGGATAGCCGATCTTGGGCCGGAAGGACGCCAGTTTTTCGAGCGCTTTCTGTCGCGTTGCCTCGCTCATCCAGTCCAGGTGACTGATCGATTCGCGGTAGGCGGCGATCAGGTTGTCGATCAGTTGCATCATGCGCGCCTTGGCCTCGGGTTTGAAGTGGCGCGCCACGTAAAGCTGGCCGAGCAGTTCGCCGGCATACTCATCCATATCGGCGATCGCCCGCTTCCAGCGCGGCCGGGGCTCTTCCTGGCCTTGCAGGCCCTTACGCTGGAACGCGAACCACAGCTTGAACAGCTCATTGTTGAGCACCGGGGCGTAACTGTCGAGGGTTTGGACCACGAGATACGCCTGCCACAGTTCGAGCGGCGTTTCCTTGACGATCTCGTTCAGGCCCTCGAAGTAGCTCGGCTGGCTGACGATGTACTCGTCGCGGGCCGGGATCCGGTAGCCGTCGAGCATGGCCTGCCAGCCGATATCGGGCGCCAGTTCGAGCATCCGGGCCAGGGCCATCGGGTTGTAACGTTTGGTCGGATCGCGGTTCTCCTCGCGGCTCCACTGGACTTTGGCGACCCGGGTTTCGAGCGCTAGCAGGTCTTTGGCGGCCTCCGCCGGCTGCGGGTGGCCGGCCGCGGTGAGCAGCGCCGTGGCGTAGTCGAGGTACAGATCGCGGGCCTTCGTGAAGCGCTCTTCGTCCTTGAGGTAGTAATCGCGGTCGGGCAGCGTCAGGCCGTTCTGCGCGATGTACACGGCGTTGACGTTGGGGTCTTTCTGGTCTGAGAAGATACCGCCGCTGATCGGGCTTTGGACGTTCTCGCGGCCGAGCACGCCGAAGGCATGGAACAGCGCCTCGGGTCCGTCGATGGCGTCGATCAGCGCCAGTTGCTCGGCGAGCGGCGTAAGGCCGAGCGCTTCGGCCTGCTGCTCGTCCATGTAACTCGTATAGAAGTCGCGGATTTTCTGCTCGGCGCTGCCGGGTGCCGCGGCCTCGAGCTGCGCCGTCTCTTCGGCGATGACCCTAAGTTGCGCTTCGGCCTCGTCGGCCAGTTTGCTGAAGGCGCCGTAATCCGATTTGTCGGCCGGGATCTCGGTCGTGGCGAGCCAGGTGCCGTTGACGTACTGGTAAAAATCGTCCTGCGGGCGGACTGTAGGATCGAAGCCGGCGGTATCGATGCCGCTGGCCAGCGGCGCCGCGGGGGCGCTTTCGGCGGCGGGCGGCTGGCCGGACTCGCAGGCGGCAAGCAAGGTTATGGCGCTCATCGTCAACAGCAGCGGAAAGGGGATGGGACGGTGCATTGTAATGGTTCCTCTAGAGGCGGCATCAGAGATGCGTGGTCATTTCGCGGGTCTGCCGGGAGCCTTTATGAATCGATCAGATTTTCCTTGCCGGCCGGCGACCGGGACAGGCAAAGATACACCAGTTGCGCCGCACATGCCCCCTGCCGGAGGTCATGGTCACGGCCTTGAAAAGCCGTTCGCAAGCCCTATTTAATAATTGCGGTCGCCATTTCGGGGCCGTACCTGCCGGCTTTCAGCGGCAGGTGAGCGCGCCTTGGGTCATCCCCGGGGCGAATCACAGTCATATTGCTTCTTTGGAGGATATGCCATGACCACATTCGATTTGACCCCTCTTTACCGCACCGCGATCGGTTTCGACCGCCTCGCCGACCTGCTGAGCGGCGCGGCTCAGACCGACAACGGTTACCCGCCTTACAATATCGAGGCGGTGGACGACAACCATTACCGGATCACGATGGCGGTCGCCGGCTTCGGCCGCGACGAGATCGACATCGTGAGCCAGCAGGAAACGCTGACCGTCAGCGGCCGCAAGGCCGACGAGGAAAAGACCGAGCGCCGCTATTTGCACCGCGGCATCGCGACGCGCGGCTTCGAGCGCCGCTTCCAGTTGGCCGATTATGTCCGAGTCATCGGGGCCAACATGGAAAACGGTCTGCTGCACATCGACCTGGCGCGGGAGATTCCCGAGGCCTTGAAACCGCGCCGGATCGAAATCGGCAGCGGCGAGGCACCGCGGGTGATCGAGGGCAAAAAGCAGAAAGCCGCCTGATGCGGTTTTGCCGCTGGCCTTGCGCCTCGGCAGCCAGGCGGTCGAACAGGCCCGCTGCGGCGGGCCTGTTTTTTTGGCGAAAGATTCCAACCCAGAGGGGCGGATGTTCAAAGACGAAATCTGGCTGATCACCGGCGCCGCCGGGGCGCTCGGCTCGGCACTGGCCGCGGGCCTGGTGGCCGGCGGGGCGCAAACGATCCTGCTCGATCGCGACCGGCGCGGCCTGGATCGGGTCGCAGACCGGCTCGAACGCGAGCACGGGGCGTCGCCCTTTCTGATGCCGATGGATTTATCTGGAACAAAAATAGAAGAATATCAATTACTTAAAGAATCAATCGAATCCAATTTATCAAGGCTGGACGGGATCATCCACTGCGCCGCTGCGCACCGCGGGTTGATGCCGCATGAACAGGTTTCCGAGGCCGATTGGCACGCGGGCCTGCAGCTTCATCTTAACGCCCCGTACTGGCTGTCACGGACACTGTTGCCGCTGTTGGTTGCCGCCGGCGGCCGGATGGTCTTTCCGCTCGAATCGCCGGGCACGATGGCCGGCGCTTATCGTGGCGTTTACGGCGTCGGGCAGTGGGGGCTCAACGCCCTGGTCCGGCAGATGGCCGCCGAGTGGCACGGCCGCGGTGTGCGGGTGATCGGCATCGAGACGGGGCCGTTCTACAGTGCCCTTTACAGCGCTGTCCGGCCCGCCGACCAGCCCGACACGCTGCCCGCGGCGGCCGCGGTGGCCGAGGCGATGCTCGCCGTACTTACCGCGCCGGATGATGCGCCGACGGCGATCCACGTTTTGCCCCCAGTTTTGCGAACGACCGTGGGATAATCGCCAGGCGGCGAGCCAGTGAGGAGTGAAAAGCGATGAGCGACGATTTGTTTTTAAAAATCATCCGGCGCGAGATTCCGGCCGATATCGTTTATGAAACCGACCGCCTACTGGCGTTCCGCGATATCGACCCGAAAGCGCCGGTGCATGTTCTGATCGTTCCCAAAACCCGTATCGCGACGATCAACGACCTCACCGCAGCGCATGCCTCTCTGCTCGGTGAAATGGTGCTCGCGGCGCGCGACATCGCCGCCGCCGAGGGTATCGCGGAGAACGGTTACCGGCTGGTGATGAATTGCAACGCCGACGGCGGGCAGTCGGTGTTTCACCTGCATCTGCACCTTATCGGCGGCCGTCAGATGCACTGGCCGCCGGGATAAGGAGGGGATCCGATGAGCGATCCGTCATCGGTGGTGCACAGCACGGCGGACAAGTCGGCGCTGCTGCGCTCATTGGCGCTCGACCGCGAGTTAACAACCGATAAGCGATCCCGGCCGCAGCACCGGTGGCGGGCAGCCGGCGCCGGCGGTTTGGTGCTGGCCGCAGTCGCCGGCGCCTATCTGCTGGGGTCTTACGAGTCATCCGCCCCACCTGCAGCCGGACTCGATACGCCAGCCGTACCGGCGGACGAAGCGGCCACCGCAACGGCGGCGCCGGCGGCCGGCGACGTGGTGCTCGAAGCGACCGGCTATGTCACGGCGCGGCGCATCGCGACGGTGTCGGCCAAAATCACCGGCAAGGTGATGGCGGTGTATATCGAAGAGGGGATGACGGTCGAGGAAGGGCAGGTGCTGGCCCGTCTCGATCCGACCGATGCCGAGGCGGCGCTGGCCCTGGCGGTTGCCGAACGGCATGCCGCCGAAGCCCGGCTGGCCGAACTCGAGGCGCAACTGGCCTTCGCCGAGCGCGAAGAAACGCGGCAGAGCGAATTGCAGAAACGCGACCTGGCAAGCGCGGCGGCGCTCGATTCGGCGGCCACCGAGGTCGCGACGCTCAAGGCGCAACTGGCCAGCGCGCGGGCCGCGGTCGAAGTCGCGGCGCGCGCCGTGGCGGTGAGTCGCACGCAGTTCGACAACACCGTGATCCGCGCCCCGTTCAGCGGCATCGTGATCGCCAAGGCGGCGCAGCCCGGCGAAATGATCTCACCGGTCTCAGCCGGCGGCGGTTTTACCCGCACCGGCATCGGCACGATCGTCGATATGGATTCGCTGGAGGTCGAGGTCGATGTCAACGAAGCCTATATCCAGCACGTCAGGCCGGAGCAAGCGGTTAAAATCACCTTGAACGCTTATCCCGACGATCCACTCCCCGGGCGGGTGCTGGCCATCATTCCCGCCGCCGACCGCAGCAAGGCCACGGTCCGGGTACGCGTCGCGTTCGCCGCC
This sequence comes from Candidatus Jinrbaksania sp., assembly GCA_039794245.1. Taxonomy (GTDB): domain Bacteria; phylum Pseudomonadota; class Gammaproteobacteria; order Xanthomonadales; family Wenzhouxiangellaceae; genus DAITQM01. The sequence goes on along the minus strand of JBDIVS010000001.1, from coordinate 147,634 downwards.
CGCGATCCGCGGGCCGTGCCGGACATGGGGGCGCGGGTTTCATTTCTGGAGGAAGGCAAGGCAGTGCAAGGGCAATGAACGACAACGAACAACAGCCGTTGATCCGCCTGCGTGGCGTGGGCAAGACCTACCGCCGCGGCCGGGAAGCGATCGAGGTGCTGAAGAATCTCGATCTCGATATCACGTGCGGTGATTTTCTCGCCCTGATGGGGCCGTCGGGTTCCGGCAAGACCACGCTGCTCAATCTGCTCGGTGGCCTAGATCACCCCGATGCCGGGACGATCGAGATCGGCGGTGCCCGTCTCGACCGGATGAGCGACGCCGACATGACGCGCTGGCGTGCCGCCCACGTCGGATTTATCTTCCAGTTCTACAATCTGATGCCGGTGCTGAACGCCCGCCAGAATGTCGAGCTGCCGCTTTTGCTCACCCGCCTAGGCGCCGGTGAGCGGCGGCGGCGGGCGATGATCGCGCTCGACCTCGTCGGCCTGGCCGAGCGCGCCGAACACAAACCGCGCGAGTTGTCCGGCGGCCAGGAGCAGCGCGTCGCGATTGCCCGGGCGATCGTCGCCGATCCGGATCTTCTGGTCTGCGACGAGCCGACCGGCGACCTCGACCGAGCCACCGCCGACGAGATCCTGGGCTTGTTGCAGATTCTGAACCGCGAGCACGGCAAGACCGTCATCATGGTGACGCACGACCCGCAGGCGTCGAAATTCGCCCGCCGCATCGTGCACATCGACAAGGGCGTGCTGCAGGCGGCCGCTGAAGCGTCATGAATTTGACCCTGTTCGGTTTTATTCTGGCCAATCTGTTCCGGCGCAAGGCGCGCACCTTGCTGACGCTTGCCTCGCTGGCCGCCGGGTTTTTGCTGTTCGGTCTGTTACAGGCGGTGCAACTGGCTTTCGACCGCGGCGTCGAATTGTCCGGCGACGATCGCCTGATCACCCAGGGCCGCTATTCGTTCACGGAAATCCTGCCGATCGGTTACCGGGCGCAGATCGCCGCCGTGCCCGGTGTCGAGTTGGTCACCCACGCCCAATGGTTCGGTGGGTATTACCAGAAGCAAAGCAATTTCTTTCCGAACTTTGCCGTCGATCCGGAAAGTTATCTCGACATGTATCCTGAATTTCTGATCTCCCCCGAGGCGCGTGCGGCATTTATCGCGACCCGCGACGGGGCCGTCGCCGGGCGGTCGCTGGCGGCGCGCTTCAACTGGAAGATCGGCGACCGGATCCCGATCATGGCGACGATCTGGCCGCGTGCCGGCGGTGCGTTGGACTGGAGTTTTCAGTTGGTCGGCCTGTTCGAAGGCCGCGACGAGACGGCACGCAGCCAGGAGGGTATGCTGCTGTTCCACCACGATTATTTCGACGAGGCGCGGCAGTTCGCCAAGGGCACGACCGGTATCTATATCGTCCGGATCGCCGGTCCGGAACTCGCCGACCGGGTTGCCGCCGAGATCGACAGGCGCTTTCGCAATTCGCCGAACGAGACGAAGACCGGCCCGGAGAAGGCCTTTAATCAATCATTTATCAAGCAGATCGGCGATATCGAAGCGATCATTGCAATCGTCCTGAGCGCGGTGTTTTTCACGCTGCTGCTACTCACTGCGAACACGATGTCGCAGGCCGTGCGCGAGCGCACGGCGGAGTTGGCGATCCTGAAAACCATCGGTTTCAGCGGCCGCCGCGTGCTCGGCATGGTGCTCGCCGAGGCCCTTTTGCTGTGCCTGATCGGGGCGCTCGCCGGCCTGGGTTTGACGGCCCTGATCATGCCGGGCCTGGCGGCGGCGGTGGCCGCGTGGTTTCCGGGCCTCGGTTTGGTGACCGCGACCTGGATCGAGGGTCTGGCGATCGCCGCGTTGCTCGCCGCTGCGATCGGCTTGCCGCCGGCGATTGCCGCGTCGCGCTTGACGATCGTCGCCGCCCTGGCGAGGCGCATCGCATGATCGGCCCGCTGCGCCGAATGCTGGCCGTGGCGCGCCTGGGTCTGATGACGATACCTGAGCGCCTCGGGACATCGCTGGTGATCGTCGTCGGGATCGCCGGCGTCGTGGCGATGCTGGTTGCGATGCTGGCGATGGCTGACGGTTTCCGCCAGACGTTGGCCAGCACCGGCAAACCGGAGCGGGTCATCGTCGTGCGCGGCGGCAGTGACAACGAGTTGTCGAGCAGCCTAAGCCGCGAGCAGGTCGATATCGTGACCCAAACGGCCGGTATCCGGCGGGACGCAACGGGCCGGCCGCTGGCCTCGCCCGAGTTGTATTTTTTGGCCGAGCTGTTGTCCCGCGGCGAGCGCAATCCGTCCAATGTGCCGGTGCGCGCCGTCGGCGAGATGGCGTTTGCGCTCCGCCCGGAACTGAGGATCGTCGAAGGCCGGCGGTTTCAGCCCGGCACGCGGGAAGTGATGGTCGGCCGGGCCGCCGCCGGGCAGTTCGAGAACACTGGGCTAGGTGACCTGCTGCCGATCCGCGACGGCGATTGGCGGGTGGTCGGCATCTTCGCGACCGGCGGCGATGTGCACGAATCCGAACTGTGGGTCGATGCGCCGCAGGTCCAGGCCATCCTCAAGCGCAGCGGCTCCAGTTCGGTCACCGCGGTGCTGGATTCGGCCGCCGGCTTCGCCGATTTCGCCGCCCGCCTGGCGGGTGACCCGCGGCTGACCGTCAAGGTGCAAAGGCAAAACGAATACTACGCCGGCCAATCGGCGGCGCTCAACGCCTTCATCAAAGGGCTCGGTTACACGATCACCGCGATCATGGCCATCGGCGCGGTCTTCGCGGCGCTCAACACGATGTACAGCGCGGTCGCGGCGCGCCGCGTCGAAATCGCGACGCTGCGCGCGCTGGGTTTCGGCGGCGGCGCGGTTGCCGGCGGTGTGCTGCTCGAAGCGTTGCTGCTGGCGGCGGTCGGGGCGCTGGCCGGTATGTCCGTCGCCTGGCTGGCGTTCAACGGCATGACGGTCTCGACGCTCAATTTCCAGACCTTCTCGCAAGTTGCGTTCGCTTTCCGCGTGACGCCCGGCGCCCTGCTGCAAGGGGCAGGCGGGGCGCTGGCGATCGGCTTGTTCGGCGGCCTGCTGCCGGCCTGGCGTGCTGCCCGCGCGCCACTGACCGGCGCGTTGCGGGCTGGCTAGCATGGTCCCTGCGGCGTGGCGGGATTTACCCACGGACGACACGCGGGCCTTGTTGATCGGCGCCGTCGGCTACCGCTTCGGTCAACATCCCGAGACGCGCCTGATCGACATCCGCGCCGACCGGGTACGTTATGCGCGGCGTTTCATCCGGATGGCCGACATCACGCGGCGCGATCGGGTGCTCGAGATCGGCTCCGGGCTGGGATTCGGCACTCGGGCGTTTTCGCGGGCAGCGCAAAGTGTCGTCGCCACCGATATTTCGCCCGCCTACCTGGCCTATGCAGCGCATGAATGCGGTGACCTCGACAATGTGCGGTTCGAGTTGATCACCGGCGGCGATTTTGCTTTTTTGCCGCCGGCGGAGGTGGATGTCGTTGTTGCCGTTTCAGTATTTATCCACCTCAATCTTTACGATATCGATCGCTATTTTGCCGAGCTGGCGCGCGTTGTCCGGCCAGGCGGCCGGGTTTGTTTCGATTTTGCCGATATGGATCGCCTGTTTCCACGCTGGCGGGAGGGGCGGCAGGACGGTGGGTTTATCGAACACGCCGCGCTGTATCGGGCCGATCCGCAGCAGCTTTTTTCACTGCTGCAATGGAATTCGGCGCGCGGCATCCGCCGCATCGCCCGGCGCCAGGGCTTCCGTTTTCTCTACCGCCAATCCCTGCGTTTGTTGTTTCAGCGCCGATAAGGCAGCTTGCGTTCTTTCTTGTGTTCTTGCTTGTGCCGTACTCTGGTCTGCGGATCGGGCCGCGCTTTGCGGCGTATGTCGGCGCCGGCCTGCCGGCCGTCACCGGTCAGCGTCAACTCTGCCGGTCGCGTCGGCAGGCCGACATCTTCGCGCAGCACCTGGTGGTCGCGCGCCGTCAATTCGCGGTACTCGCCGGCCCGTAAACGACCGAGGTGGACGGCGCCGTAGCGGACCCGTTTCAGCCGGCTGACGGTGAATCCGAGCGCTTCCCAAAGCCGCCTGACTTCGCGGTTGCGCCCTTCGAGCAAGACGAGGTAGAACCAGCGGTTCTGGCCGTCGCCGGCGCCGGGCTGGATGTCGCTGACGCGCGCCGGGCCGTCGTCGAGCATGATGCCGCTTTTCAACCGTTCGAGATGTTCTGGCCGGACGTCGCCGTGGACGCGGCAGACGTATTCGCGATCGACGCCGCCGGCCGGGTGCATCATCGCGTTCGCCAGTTCGCCGTCGGTGGTCAACAGCAGAAGGCCGCTGGTGTTGATGTCGAGACGGCCGATGCTGATCCAGCGCCCGGTGCCGGCCGGCGGCAGGCGGTCGAAAACGGTCGGTCTGCCTTGCGGATCGGCGCGGCTGGTGACGACCCCGACCGGTTTGTTGTAAACCAGTGTGCGACCCGTTGCCGGGGCCGGGACGACGCGATAGTCGCGCTCGGACAGCCGCACCCGGTCGCCGCATCCGACCCGCATGCCGGGCACCGCCGGCTGGCCGTTGACACTCACTTGCCCGGCGGCGATCCACTCGTCGAGCTTGCGCCGTGCCCCGAGGCCGGCGGCGGCCAGGACTTTTTGCAGGCGCTGCGGTGCGGCGGGTGCCGCCGGTTCAGGGGCGTGGTGGGGTGCCGGTGTCCGGTTCGGCTTTTGCCGCGGCCTGTGGGGTGTCTTCGAGGGTTTCGGCAGCATGGGCGAAGCCGTCCTCGTCTGCCTCATCGGCGCTGCCGGTTTCGCCGGCCGCGCACTCGTCTTCGCCGGCGCCGGTGTTTTCGGCCGTGGTTTGCGGCTCGGATTCAACGGCTTGCGGGCCGTTTTGGCCGGCTGTTGTGCTTTCAGTTTCAGGGTCATCGTCGTCACTGTCGGCCGTGCTCTTGGGGGGTTGTACTGTACCGGGCTCGCCGAGGTCGAGTTCGGGTTCGATCTCGTCGAGTTCCAGGATTTCGGCCAGTGGCGGCAGCTCGCTCAAGGTTTTGAGGTTGAAGTCATCGAGGAAGGTGCGGGTCGTGCCGTAGAGCGCCGGTTTGCCGGGCAGGTCGCGGTGGCCGACGACGCGGATCCAGTCGCGCTCTTCGAGCGTTCTGATGATCTGCGTGCTCACCGAGACGCCGCGGACGTTTTCGATCTCGCCGCGCGTGATCGGCTGGCGGTAAGCCACTAGCGCCAGGGTTTCGAGCAGGGCGCGGGAATAACGCGGCGGTTTCTCCTGCCACAGGGGACCCAGCGCCAGGTGGACGTCGCGCCGGAGCTGATAACGCCAGCCGCCGGCGACTTCGACGAGCTCGACGCCGCGGCCGGCTGTCTCGTCGAGTAATTCGGCCAGCATCGCTGCCACTTCTTCGTCGCCCGGCGCGTCCTCTCCGGGGAACAGGCTGACCAGTTGTTTCAGGGTCAGCGGCTGGCCGGCGGCGAGCAGCGCCGCTTCGACGATCGCTTTCGGCGCGACCTTCGCATGGCGCCAGGCGGCCGCCACCCCGGTGGGCCCGGAGCTGTCGCGTTCGGTGCCGGCGGCGGCTGCTTCCGGCGCCACGCTTTGGGTTTCGTCGATTTCCATCGTTTCTTGTGTCTCGTTGTTCGTCCCGGTCACACCGCTTCCGCCGCCAGGGTGTTGTGCGCCGCGCGGATATAAATCCGGCCGAGGAATTCGCGTTGCACGACATCGATCAGGTGTTCGCGCAACAGCTCGAGCAGGGCCATGAACGACACAACCGCACCCATCCGGCCTTCCTCGGCACTGAACAGTTCTTCGAAAGCGACGCTTTCGCGGCCGCGCAGCCGGGCCAGCACCTGGGTCATCCGCTCGCGAACCGACAGGGCCTCGCGCTGGACGTGATGGTGGGCGAGCAGTTCGGCCCGCCTCATCACCTGGGCGAAGGCCAGTACCAGCTCGCGCAGTTCGACCGTTGGCGGCTGGCGGACGGCCCGCCGGTCGTCGATCGGGATAACCACCGGCACGAAATCGCGGCCGCTGCGCGGCAAAAGATCCAGACCCTCGGCCGCCTGTTTGTAGCGCTCATATTCTTGCAGCCGGCGGATCAGTTCGGCACGCGGGTCGGCTTCGTCTTCGCCGCCGCCGAGATCCGGCCGCGGCAACAGCATGCGCGATTTGATTTCGGCGAGGATCGCGGCCATCACCAGATATTCCGCCGCCAGTTCGAGCTTGAGATCCTGCATCAGCTCGATGTACTCGGTGTACTGGCGGGTGACCTCGGCAACCGGGATGTCGAGGATATCAAGGTTCTGCCGGCGGATCAGATAGAGCAAAAGATCGAGCGGCCCCTCGAACGTTTCGAGAAAGACCTCCAGCGCTTCGGGCGGGATATACAAATCGTCCGGCAACCGGCTCCACGGCTGGCCGTGCACTTTGGCGAACGGGATTTCCGGCTGTTTGACCGGCGGCGCGGCGCTTGTCATAAGCCGTTCATGATAGCACGCGAAGGGGTGGATCTTTCTCGTTGTTCGCCCCTCGTCGTTCCGGCGCGGGAAGCGCCCTCTCCGTCATTCCGGCGACTGCGGGAATCCGGTCAGATGTCGGGGTCGGATGTGTTTCCGCTCCGGCAGCAGGTTATCGTCCGGCCGCTTGATGCTGGGCGGCCAAAACCATGGCCTTGAGCAAGCCGAAGGCGTGGAGGAGGGCGTAATCTTCGCCTTCGGTGGTTACAGGAACGGGCGGCGTGTCGTCGAGCGCCTCGCTTTCGGCCGCCAGTGACTGTTCGAGGTCGGCTTCACGGAAGGCCGGCGGCATCGCGACGGCCTGGACGTCGGGGGTGACGACATCGGGGGCGATGCCGGACAATTGGATCGAGCGGCCGTTCGGCGTGTAGTAACGCGCTGTGGTCAGCCTAAGGCCGCTGCCGTTGCGCAGCGGAAAGACGTTCTGCACCGAGCCCTTGCCGAAGGTCCGGTGGCCGGCGATCAGGGCGCGGTGGTGATCCTGGAGGGCGCCGGCCATGATTTCGGCAGCCGAGGCCGAACCTTCGTTGACCATGACGACGAGCGGCGTTGCCGGGTCGATCAGTTCGGCCGGGTCGGCGGAAAATTCCATGAAGGCATCGGGGCTGCGGCCGCGGGTGCTGACGATCTGGCCCTGGTGCAGGAAATGGTCGGCACTTTGCACCGCCGCTTCGAGGATGCCGCCCGGGTTGTTGCGCAGGTCGATCAAAAGGCCGCGCAGGGCGCCGCCGTTGCCGGTTTCGAGACGGCGCACCTCGGCGGCGAGCTGCGCGGCAGTGTTTTCCTGGAAGGCGGCAAGGCGCAGGTAGCCGTAGCCGGGTTCGATCAGCCGGCCCGTTACGCTTGTGGTTTGCACGATTTCGCGTTCCAGCCGCACTTCCCGTTCGCGCTTGTCCGCCGGCCGGTACAGGCCGAGTGTCACCAAGGTACCCGCCTCGCCGCGGATCAGGGCGACCACGTCACTGACGGTTTTGCCCTTGAGCGGCGTTCCGTTGACCGCCACGATCCGCTCGCCGCTTACGATCCCGGCCTCTGCCGCCGGGCTGCCGTCGAGGGCGCTGATCACCGTGAAAAACCCATCGACGAGTTGAAATTCGATGCCGACGCCGCCGTAGCGGCCGCTCGTTTGCTCGGCCATCGCGGCGTATTCCTCGGCGCTCAACCATTCGCTGTGCGGATCGAGGCTGGCGAGCATGCCGCGCAGCGCCGCGTGCAGCAGGTCGCGGTCATCGACCTCGTTGACGTAATATTGTTTGACGGCGCCGAGGGCATCGGCAAAGGCGCGCAGATCGTCGAGCGTGACCTGTGGCTCGACGACCGGGCGCGGGATCGCGGCTTCGGGTTCGGCGGCGCCTTCGGGCGCGGCACCTGAGGTTATCGCTGCCGATAGCAGGACAGCCGCACCGGGCAGCCACCAACCAAATCGAATTGTCATCCGCTGCATGGGTCGTTTCCGTTTGCTGAGGCCGGGATGATAACGGATTGCCCGGCGGTATTTCCTGAGACCAGGTACCGCGCCGCTGGCGTGCCGCGGACGTTACCGCTGCCGTAACCAGGCGAGCGGATCGACCGGTTCGCCACGCTGCCGGAGTTCGAAATAGAAGGCGCCGCCAAAGTCCCCGGTGCCGCCGGCCAGGGCGACCGGCTGGCCGCGATCGACCCAGTCGCCGGCCGCGGCGAGCAATGCCTCGGTCTGGCCGTACAGGCTCAGCCAGCCTTCACCGTGGTCGATGATCAACAGCAGGCCGTACCCGCGCAGCCAGTCGGCATAGGCGATCCGGCCGTGAGCGACGGCACGGATCTCGCCACCGGCTGGTGCGGCGAGGCGGATGCCGGGTTCGAGATCGCCGCCGGCGCGGCGCAGCACTTCGCCGTCGAGCGGCCAGTCGAGTTTGCCGCGCAGGCTGGCGAACGGCCGTGCCAGGTCGTTTGGGATGTCGGCGAGGATATCGTCGAGCCGGCTGAGCAGGCGTTCGAGGTCGGCGCGGTTGGCGTGCAGCTCGGTCAGCCGCGCTGCCATACCGGCCAGCGTCTGATCGAGGCGGGCGAGCACCTGGCGGCGTTCGTCGTAGGCGCCCCGCCGTTCATCGAGGCGGGCGGCGCGGCGCTGTAACTCGCCGTCGAGGTGGGCTTCCTGATCGCGCTGCGCGCTTTCGATCGCCGCCAGCCGCTCCCGCTCTTCGTCCACCGCGCCGATTGCGGCGAGGTAGGCGCGGCTGAAATAGTCGTGGTAAGCCATACTCCGCTGCCACCGCCCGGGGTCTTCGATATTGAGCAGCATCTTCAGGCGCGACTGGCGGCCCATCCGGTAGGCGGTTGAAAGCTGCGCCGCCAGTGATTCGTGCAATTGATCTAAACGAGCGATCGTCTCGTCTTTCTGCCGGGCCAGTTCCTGGAGTTGCTGGCGGAGACCGGCGATCGTGGCGTCGAGTTCGCGCACTTCGGCGGTCAGGGCGCCGATTGCCGTTTCCAGATCGCGCAGTTCGCGGTGCAGGGCCCGGCGCTTGGCGTTGCCGCTGTCACGCGCCGCCTGCACCTCGGCGAGCTGGCGCTGCACCGCTTGCAGGCGGCGGCGGATGTCGTTCTCGTCGTCGCTTGCCGGCCGGGCACTGCCGCCAGCGATGAGCAGCAACAGTGCCAACAGGCAAAACGCAACGATCGACCGGCGCGGCAGCATGTCGTTTACGTCAGTCCAGGCGCAGCAGGGAGCGGCCGGTCATCGCCGCCGGTACTGGCAGGCCGAGCAGGGTCAGCACGGTTGGGGCGATATCGGTCAGCGAGCCGGCCGGGCGCGCCGTGGCCGGCCGGCCGTAATAGACATAAGGCACTGGATTCAACGTGTGTGCGGTGTGCGGTTGACCGTTTTCCGGGTCGGCCATCTGTTCGATGTTGCCGTGGTCGGCGGTCAAAAGCATCTCGCCGCCGGCGTCGTCGAGGGCCTTGAGCACCTGGCCGAGCAAGGTGTCGACCGCCCCGACGGCGGCGAGTGCTGCCGGCCAATTGCCGGTATGGCCGACCATATCGGGATTGGCGACATTGGCGGCGATGAACGGATAGCGCCTGCCGCCGATTGCCGCGACCAGCGCCGCGCCGAGTTCGGGAGCGCTCATTTCCGGTTTCAGATCGTAGGTCTTGACCTTCGGCGACGGGATCAGGCACCGTTCCTCGCCGGTCACCGGAGTCTCGCGCCCGCCGTTGAAAAAATACGTGACGTGGGCGTATTTCTCGGTTTCGGCGAGCCGCAATTGGGCCAGGCCCGCGGCGGCAATCTCGTCGGCCAGCAAATGGTCGGGGGGTTGGGCGCGAAACAACGGCTTGGCGGTCAGGCCGTCCTGGTATTCGCTCATCGTCAGGACGCCGGCGAGCCGCGGGCGGCGCCCCGGAAAAGCGGTAAAGCCGGGCAGGGCGAAAGCCTGGGCCATCTGCCGGGCGCGGTCGGCGCGGAAGTTGAACATCAGCACCCCGTCGCCGTCGGCGATCGGCGTGCCGCCGGCCAGTACGGTCGGTGTGACAAATTCATCGTCCTCGCCGAGTTCATAGGCCATGGCCAGTGCGCCCGTCGCGGTTTCCGCCCGCCGCTCGGCATCGGCCTCGACGATGGCCTGCCAGGCGGCGGCGGTCCGTTCCCAGCGCCGGTCGCGGTCCATCGCATAGAAGCGGCCTGTGATCGTGGCGACTGTGACGCCGGGGTGCTCTGCGGCGTAGGTTTCGAGCCGGGCCAGCGATGCCAGGGCGCTGCGCGGCGGCATGTCGCGGCCGTCGAGGATGGCGTGCACCACCTGGCGCTCGATGCCGAGGTCGCGGCCGATCTCCAGCAGGCCGTAGAGATGATCCTCGTGGCTGTGCACGCCGCCCGGCGATAGCAGGCCAAGCAAGTGCAGGGCGCCGCCGCTTGCGGCGAGCGCTGCCGCCAGTTCGGCGAACGCCGGGTGGCGGGCCAGTTCGCCGCCGGCCAGCGCCCGGCCGATCCTGGTCAGTTCCTGTTCGATGACGCGGCCGGCGCCGATCGTCATATGTCCGACTTCGGAATTGCCCATCTGCCCCGGCGGCAGGCCGACGCTCGGCCCCGAGGTGGTGAGCAGGCCATGCGTGTGCGCCGACCACAAACGATCCCAGTTCGGCGTCGGCGCCCGGAAAATCGCGTTGTCGGCGCCGTCGTCGCGCCACCCCCAGCCGTCGAGGATCAGCAGCAGCAGCGGGCCGGGCACACGGTGAGGCGTGTTTTTGCGGCTCATTTCACTTATCTGGAATTATGCCAACGCCCGCGCCAAGCGGTTACGGGCCATCGCGCGCGAGAAATAGCGGCGAGTGTTTTCGAGCCCGCCGGCCGACAGGCGTTCCCACAGCGCTTGATCCTGGTACAGCCGGACGATCGCGGCGGCGAAGGCTTCGGCATCGTCGGCGATGAGGACATCGTCGCCGTCGGTCAGCATCATGCCTTCGGCGGCCAGCGTCGTGGCGACGACCGGTTGGCCGCGGCTCAGGCTGCTGTTGATCTTGCCCTTGACTCCGGCGCCGAAGCGCAGCGGGGCGACGGCGAGACGGCAGTTGTCGAGCCACGGTTCGAGGGCCGGCACGTGGCCGAGGATACGCACGCCGGGGGCGCGCAGGTCGCGGATCTCGGGCGGCATTTTGCTGCCGGCGACGCACAATTCGACGCCGTGCAGGTGCGGTGTGACGCGCGGCCAGATCTCGTCCGCCAGCCAGTGTACGGCGTCGATGTTCGGCGGGTGCTGAAAGCCGCCGACGAACAGCACGTGCTGCCGCTCGGCATAGGGTTTTTGGCAGCCGTGGACGTCGTGGATATTGGTGATGACCTCGATCTGGGCGGCGGGCAGCAGCTCATTCAACAACTGCCGTTCGGCGTCGCTGACCACCCAGGTTTCGTCGGCGGCGGCGATCAGCGCGAGTTCCTGTTTGCGGGTATGGGCGGCGAGCCGTTTGTGGGCGCCGCTGCCGGTCACTTCGGCCTGTCGCTCCTCGCGCAAGAAGTGCAGATCGACGGTGTCGTAGATCAGGTGCGCCTGGGGGCACCGGCGGCGGAGCTTGTCGAGCCAGGCGAGCGCGACCTTGTAGCGGCAAAGGATGATCCGGGTGAAACGCTGCGGCTGGGTGGCGAGTATCTGCTCGGGATCGCCGGCCCACGGGGCGTGCCAGACCTCGATGCCGAGTTGCTGCAACGCTTCGGTATAACCCGGCAAATAGCCGCCGTCGTAGGCCATGAATACGACATGGTGGCCGAGGTCGCGCATCAGCTCGAGCAGCGCCACCGTCCGGACCGAACCCGAATCCTGGTCGGGGGTTGGAATCCAGGCGTCGATCACCAGGATCGCCGGCGTCGGCGGGGGTGACAATTCGGGGACCGCGGATCCGGCCGGCAGCGCGCTGCCGGGATCGACGACGGCGCGGGCCGCCGGCAGCCACCACCAACCGTTGCCATCGACTGCCGGTGGCGCAGCGCCGGAGCGCCAGGCCATGATCCCCTCGACCGGCTGCGTCAGCCAGCGGGCGTAAGACAGTGCGGGATGTCCGGCGCCTTGTTCGGCGGCCGGGAGTGGGGCGATCAGATGCCCGTCGGGATCGACCAGGCTGCCGCAGACCCGGGTCCGGCCGCTGTTCAGGGCATCGTCGAGGAGGGCGAGGCTTCCGGGTGCGGGGTGGCAGCCGGCGGCGAGCAGCAGCCAGTCGTCCGGCGGTTCGATATCGTTTTCTTGCAGCGCTTGCCGGGCCAGCGCTTCCAAAGCCTGCCGGGTGGCAGCGGGGCCGGCGTCGAGCAGGATGACGCCCGGGCAGGGCGGCTGCCCGAATGCCGGACCGGGCGCGGCGAGCAGGGTGGCGAGCGTGTGATCCTGGGCGAAATCGGCGATCGCGGCCAGTTGCGCTTCGAGCACCGGGGACGGCGCGGTGCATTGCACAAGCACCGCGCATTGCGGCTGATGGCTGAGCGGCAGGCTGGCCGGTGGGAGAGCGGGAAGGTCGCCGGCCGGGGCTCCGGGCACAGCGCCGGCGGCCGTTGCGGCCAGCGGTTGCTGCAACCGGTAAAGCGCCGGGCCGAGCCCCTGCTGGGAGACCACCTTGACTCCGCGGTAGAGCAGGCGCGGCCACTTCCAGGGTCTGAAAGCGCCTTGATGCCCGAGGGTGCGCAGTACCCGGGCCAGGACCCGCCACGGCCGGGTCCAGCGCCACGAGCGGCTGGCGAGGATGCTCGCGAGTTGTTGTTGCAGTGTCTCGCGCGCCAGCCGCAGGTCACTGACCGCACTCATGGCGCTGCCAAGTTCGTCCCGGTGCCGGGCTTGCAGGCGGGCGAGGTGGGCCCGGTGCTGGTGGCGCGTCTGCTCCAATTCTGTCTGGAGCTGTTGTAAAGACGCTTGCAGGTCTGTCTGGATCTGTTGGAAAGACGCTTGCAGGCGCTGCTGTCGGGCTTGCAGCGATCGCGCCCACTTCGTTCGTTCCTGCAGTGCCCGGTGGAATTCATGAACCCGCGCTTGGGCCGCCTGCCAGCGGTCGAAGTGCCACTGCCCGAGGCGGCCGGCGGCGGCCAGGTCGGCGCGGTACAGTTGCAGTATTCCATCCGGATCCGCGGCAGTGGGGGCGGCAGCAGGCGTGGTCTTGAACAGCGGCTCGTAGGCAGCCAGCATCTCGTTCATCGCCGGCAGATGGATTTTGCCGATCGCCTCCCGCATGCCGGCCAGCAACGAGCGCCGTTCGGCGAGCTGGACGATTGCGGTGGTGAGGGCCTCGGCATCAGGTTCGATCAGAAGACCGTTGACGCCGTCGTCGATCCGTTCGGCGAAACTGCCGAGCCGGGTGGCGACCGGGACGATGCCGGCCGCCCACAGTTCGCTCAGGGTGTAGCTCCAGGTCTCCGGTACCGTTGACAACAACAGGCCGGCGTCGGGGTGCAGGCGGGCGAGGTGCGCCGGCAGGTGCTGGTGTTCGTACTCGGCGATGACGTCGATGTCCTTTTCGCCGAGCAGGGCCATCCCCTCCCGGCCGCAGCCGAGCAGCGTCATCCTGGCGTGCGGTCGCAGTGCGGGCAGCGCGGCGCGCAGCACCTCCAGCCCCTTGTGCGGGCCGATATGGCCGAGGATCACGAGGTGCAGCCGGGGATCGGCGCGTCGTGCGGCTGTGATCCCGGTTGCCGCCTGAACGGCGGGCGGCTGGCCGTGGGGGATCACCGCGATCCGGCCTTGCAGCACCGGCATCAGCCGGCCGAGGATCGTCGCGGTGCTTTGCGTCGGGCTCGCCAGGCGGACTTTCGCCCGCGACAGGGTCCGCCGCCAAGTGTGGGCCAGGTGGCGCCATATCGCGGGATCCTGTTCGGCGAAATCGTGATAATCCGCGGCGGCCAGCGCGTTTTCCAGCCGAACTTTTCCCGGCGCTTCGATATAAGGTTCGGGCGAGGTGCGCAGCAACGGCCAGACGGGGTAGAAATCGTGGAGCACCTGCACCGTCGGCCGGCCGCTGGCCAGCGCTTCGAAACTGTGGCCGATCAGCGACGAGACGACGACGCGCGAAATCGGATAGCGACCGCAGAGGTAATCGATGACGGCCCGGTATCCCGGGTGCCGGGGGTGGCTGGCGGTGATCGCCGGGGCCAGCGTGAACTCGGCGATCAGCGGCCCGTCGGGGGCGGCGAGATGCAGTTCCAGATGGCTGCCGAACTGGCCGGTGCGCCAGTCACCTTGGCTGACCAGCACCAGTTGCCGGTGCGGCTGGTCGTGATCGCACCAGTTGCGGACCCAGTGCGTGACGCCGCCGCCCCAACTGTGCGTGATGTGCAGCACGATGGGGCGCTCGCTGTAAGCGTCATTCAGGCGCCAGGTTCCGGCTTCGATCAACGCCCTGAGCACGGGGGCCAGAACCTGGTGGCTGTCGACCGGCGGCAGATAACATTCGTGCTCCGGTGCAGTCTGGAACAACGGCTGCGCTGGATCGTGCAAAAACAACGTGTCCGGTACCTTGATGTCCCAGCCGAGCAGGGCCGGTGCCTCGCATCCCGGCCAGGCCGGCAACGCTGCCAGGCGCGCAGCGGCGGCGGCGGACAGGATCAGGGTGTGGCGCGGGAACACCGGCGACGGGTGCAGTTCGCCGCGCCCGCACCAGGCCAGCAGGCTGTCGAGGTCGGCATGATCGGGCACCGGCGGCGGCGATGGGTGTTCGCCGAAGGGATTGAACCGGGTATCGGTGTTGCTGAGGACGGTCAGACCGTCGCACGCCGGATCGCCGGCGGCGAAAAGATCGCACAGGCGGCGGATTTGGGGCAGGCGCAGCCGCAAGTCGTCGCGCAGCAGCAGCAGCGACCTTCCCGGATGGCTGACCAGCGCCTGGCGCACGGCGCTCAAAGGGTCGCCGCCCGGTTGCCAGCGGACGATATGCGGCAGGTTGCCGGCGATTTTAGCTGCCCTCATAACCATTTTATGGTCGCCATCCGGGATAATAGACCCGACACCGCCGCACCCGGGTCGAATCGCAGATTACATATTACTTGAAACATGCACGCCATGATAAACCCAACAGTTGCATAAATTTTGCTCGAATTTATATATTTCTTCATTAAATCAATAAGTTATGAGAATTTTAGTTAAAGCATCGAATTCACCCAAGGTGACGCGCCCGGTTTCTCGCCCAAGCTGGAGGCACATCTTGCCCGCTTGCCCTCGAACCGTAGAATTACTACGGTTTTTCGGGCAATCGGACAAGCTGTACTCACCAGCTTGACCGAGAATTCCGGGAATTGATGCAACAGTTGGGTAAAGACATCAGGTCGAATTCCCTACCGTCGATGAGCCGCCGACGTTCAACACGGGCATCGCCTGTGAAGCGTTTTCCCCGCTGGCGGCGGGCCGCCTGGCGCCTGATGTTGTTTGCCGCCGGGTTGTTCATCGGCCTGACCGGGCCGGCGTGGCTGGTACTCGAACACGAAGTCGTCACCCGCTTTGCGGCGCGCAGCGACAGCGAACCGGGCCGGGTCTATGCGCGGCCTTTGGTGCTCTATCCGGGCTTGCCTTTGAGTCTCGATGGGTTCATCGCCGAACTCGAGTATGCCGGATATCAGGCCATTGCCGGGCCGCTGCACGCGGGGCCGGCGCAACCGGGACGGTATATCCGCGAAGGGCGAAAGGTGGCGCTGCACAGCCGCGCTTTCGAGTTCGCCGACGGCCGGCAGGCGGCGCAACAATTGCTCGTCGTATTGACCGCCGGCGAGCCGGAGGCTGCCGTCGAGGCGATCTACGATGCACCGAGCGGGCGGGCCCTGCGCCTGGCGCGTCTCGATCCGGCGGAGATCGGGATGCTCGCCGCCAGCGGCGACAGCGATCGCTTGCGCACCGCGTTGCGGGCCTTCCCGCCGCGCCTGATCGCCGTCATACAGGCGGTCGAGGACCGCCGTTTCAAACACCATCACGGCATCGATCCCTACGGCCTGCTGCGCGCCTTGTGGACCAACCTCAGGCGCGGCGCGGTTGTGCAGGGCGGCAGTACGATCACCCAGCAACTGGTCAAGAATCTCTATTTTGGCGGCGGCCAGCACGGCTGGCTGCGCAAGTATCCCGAGGCGTTGATGGCGCTGGCCCTCGAACGCCACTTCGACAAAGGCGAAATCATCGAGGCCTATCTGAACGAAGTCCATCTCGGCCAGGATGGGCCGTATGCGGTACGCGGTTTCGCGCGCGCCGCCGAATTTTATTTCGCCGCGCCGCTCGAAACGCTCGACGATGCCCAGCTCGCGCTGCTCGCCGGCATGGTGCGCGGCGCCTCGTGGTACAACCCGCGGCGCCACCCGGACCGGGCCCGTGCCCGCCGTGACCAGGTGCTGAAAATAATGCACGAGACGCGCATCATCGACGATGGCGAATACCGGGCGGCGCTGGCCCGTCCCCTCGGTGTGCTTGCCGAACCGCCATCGCGGCGCGGCCGGCATCCGGCTTTCATCGACCTCGTCCGGCGGCAACTGCGGCGCGATTACAGCGACCGGCAACTCGCCGCCGGCGGCCTGCGTATCCTGACCACGCTCGATCCGCGCGCCCAGATGGCGGCCGAAGCGGCGATGGCCGGCGTCTCACGGCGGCCCGGCGGCGAGGATCTGCAGGCAGCCATGATCATCGCCGCGCCGGCCAGCGGCGATGTGCTGGCGGTGACCGGCGACCGCGACGTGACGCGCCGCGGTTTCAACCGCGCCCTCGACGCGCGCCGGCAGATCGGCTCGCTGATCAAACCATTGGTCTATCTCAAGGCACTGGAAAGCGATCCGGATCTGACCCTGCTTACGCCGCTCGACGACCGGCCGGTGACGGTCCCGCTGGCCGGCGGCCAGGTCTGGGCGCCGCAGAATTTTGACCGCCAAAGCCACGGCCAGGTGCCGCTGGCGCTGGCCCTGAGCCGATCATACAACCAGGCGAGCGTGCGCCTCGGGCTGAAAGTCGGCATCGAAGCTTTGGCCGGCACGCTGCCGGCGTTCGGTGTGCGCCAGCGCCTCGCGCGCCATCCTTCGGTGCTGCTCGGGACGCTCGAATTGACGCCGGTGCAGGTGGCGCAGATGTATCAGCCGCTGGCCGCCGGCGGTTATTACACACCACTCGGCGCAGTGCGGGCGGTGATCGACAGCACCGGGGCGCCGCTGGCGCGTTATCCGGCGCGGGCGAAGAGCGTGTTCAGCGCGGCGGCCGGTACCCAAATCAACTTTGCCCTGGCGCTCGGCCAGGTGGATGGTACGGCCCGCGGCTTGCCGGAGATGCTTGGCCGGGTGCGGCGCATCGCGACCAAAACCGGCACCACCAACGAGCGCCGTGACGCCTGGTTCGTAGGCTATACTGGCGATTGGCTGGGCGTTGTCTGGACCGGGCGTGACGACGGCCGGCCGGCCGGCATCACCGGCAGTAATGCCGCGATGCCGTTGTGGGCGGCGGCGTTTCGCCGTTTGCCGCTCGACAACCTGCCGGTCACGACCCCCGACGGCATCGCATGGCACTGGGTCGATTGGCCCAAGGCCGAACTGGCCGACGAGGATTGCTCGGCGCGCCGTGCAGTCCCCTTCACACCCGGACACGAACCTCGGATATGGTCGAAATGCGTAGGCAGATTACGTTCGTTTTTCAAAAATCTCTAAGTTGGATGGGCTTGCCCGTGTTGCTCGCGGCGTGCAGCACGCAAGAGCCGGTGCCGGTTGACGAGCGCTCGGTGTATCGCTCGGAAATCGAGAGGATCGAGCATGAGGTGCGCGCTCCGGCCCGCGCCGAGGGCGCCGGGGTACAGGTTTACCCGTTGCGTAACCCGGGCGTCAGCGAGCTGCGTGAGCAGGCCGCGGCGGCCGAACGAGACGGTGATCTCGAGCAGGCGGCGATGCTGCTCGAACGGGCGATGCGCCTGGCGCCGCAGGATCCCGAACTGATGCAGCACATGGCCGAAGTGCAACTGGCGCGCGGCGACTATGAACAGGCTCTGAGTCTCGCCTCGCGCTCATACGACAGCGGGCCCAAGGTCGGCGAACTGTGCGCCCGCAACTGGCGGACGATCAGCCTGGCGCGCGAACACCTCGGCAACAGCGCCGGCGCGGTGATCGCCGAGGCGCGCGCTGCCGAATGCGGCGAACGCAAGGCGCCGGGTTTTTGAAGTGTCCGGATTTTTCGGGTTGTGGATCTTTGCCCGATTTTTTGCCGTCGGGCTTCCGGCATCGTGAGCGGCCAGCGGCTCGGCGGCGATGGGTAGCCAGGTGAGCCCGCCGGCGCGGCGCCGGGCCGCACCACCGGACTGTCATCCCGCCACGCTGCTTGATGCAACGGGGCCATTTGCCGCGTTGCTGCCGGGTTTCGCCCCGCGCCGGGGGCAACAGCAGATGGCTGCGGCGATCGCCGCGACACTGGCGGACCGTTCCGTGCTCGTCGCCGAGGCGGCGACCGGCATCGGCAAAACCCTGGCCTATCTCGCCCCGGTGCTGGCGGGCGGTCTGAAGACATTGATCTCGACCGGCACACGGACCTTGCAGGACCAGTTGTTCCGCCGCGATCTGCCGCTCGCCCGCGAGGCGCTTGGCAGTCCGGCCAAGATCGCCCTGCT
This sequence comes from Candidatus Jinrbaksania sp., assembly GCA_039794245.1. Classification (GTDB taxonomy): domain Bacteria; phylum Pseudomonadota; class Gammaproteobacteria; order Xanthomonadales; family Wenzhouxiangellaceae; genus DAITQM01. Next base: position 129,034 of record JBDIVS010000001.1, on the reverse strand, counting down.
CAAGGGGCGGAGCAATTACCTGTGCCTGCTTCGGCTCGAACAATCCCTCGCCGCCGGCGAACCGCGGGACGCAGCGGCATTGCAGACCGTCAGTGCCTGGTCGCGGCGCACGGCGGCGGGCGAAATCTCCGAACTGGCGGAACTACCGGAAGATGCGCCGGTCTGGCCGCGGGTGACGGCGACGATCGACCAGTGCCTCGGCGCCGAGTGCCCGCACTATCAGGACTGCTATCTGGTCCGCGCCCGGCGCCGTGCCCTGGAGGCCGATATCGTCGTCGTCAATCACCACCTGCTGTGTGCCGATCTGGCGCTCAAGGAGCGGGGTTATGGCGAAGTGTTGCCCAGCGTCGAGGCGTTTATCGTCGATGAAGCGCACCAGTTGCCGGCGACCGCGTCGCGATTTTTCAGCGACAGTCTCTCGACCCGTCAGATCAACGACCTGCTGCGCGATGTCCGGCAGGCGGCGGGCGGCATTCCCGGTGGTTTGGACGCCGTCGGTGACGGGCTCGGCGCCCTGACGCAAACGGTCCGCGACATCGTCCTCGCTGCATCGTCCCTGCCCGAACGGGGTGACGGCCATGAAGCGCTCGGCGAGCCGGAGTTGGCGCAGGCGCTGGCGGCGCTCGATGGGCAATTGGCCGATCTGGCCACCACGCTCGAACCGCTGCTCACCGCCGAGCGCAGCCTGGAACTGGCACACGAGCGGATCGGCAAGGCGCGGGCCTTCATCGCCGCCTATCCCGCCGCCGATGACGGGGCGGTGCGCTGGTACGAAACGCGGCGCCAGGGATTGGTGCTGCACCTGACGCCGCTCGATATTGCCTCGCCCCTGCAACGTTTCATGGCCGGCCATCCGGCGGCGTGGGTGTTTACCTCGGCGACGTTGAGTGTTGGTGGCCGTTTCGAGCATTTCACCTCGCGCCTCGGCCTCGACGGGGCGCGCACCGCATTGTGGCCGAGTCCGTTCGATTACCCGCGGATGACCCGCTGCTGGCTGCCCGATGGTCTGCCGGAGCCGGGATCGGCCGCGCACACCCAGGCGCTGCTCGCCGCCGTCTGGCCGCTGATCGAGCAAAACCGCGGCCGAACATTCCTGCTGTTCACCACTCACCGGGCTTTGAATATCGCGGCGGCATGGCTCGAACAGCAGCGATCCCCGTATCCCTTGTTCGTGCAGGGCCGGGCGCCGCGCAATCACCTGGTCGAAGCCTTCCGCCGGGCCGGCAACGGCATCCTGCTCGGAGCGCACAGTTTCTGGGAAGGGGTCGATGTGCCGGGGCCGGCGCTGTCGCTGGTGGTGATCGACAAACTGCCGTTCGCAGCGCCTGACGACCCGGTGCTCAGGGCGCGCGGCGAGGCCCTGTGCGCTACCGGCGGCTCACCGTTCAACGACATCCACTTGCCGGACGCGGTGCTCGCCCTGAAGCAGGGGATCGGCCGGCTGCTGCGTACCCCCGCCGATCACGGCGTGGTCGTCATCGGCGACCGCCGCCTGGTCGAAAAAAGCTATGGCCGGCGGATCATCGACTCTCTGCCGCCGATGCCCTACAGCAGCGAGTTTGCGGAAATAATGGCGTTCGTTGCCGGCGGCGACGGGCGCTGGCAAAAGGCGCATGAAGCTCCTGGCGATTGAGACCTCGGGTGAGGACTGTTCGGTGGCGCTGGCCATCGACGGTGCGATCAGCGAGCGCGAGCTGACACTGCCGCGCCGCCACGGCGAGGTGTTGCTGCCGTGGATCGACGAGTTGCTCGCCGCAGGCGGGGTGAGCGGCACCATGCTCGACGCGATTGCCGTCAGCCGCGGCCCGGGTGGCTTCACCAGCCTGCGCCTGGGTGCCGCGGTGGCGCTTGGCCTGGCGCTGGGCTGGGATGTGCCGCTGATTCCGGTCTCATCCCTGGCGGCGTTGGCCGCCGATGCCGCCGCCCGCCACCCCGGTGAACGGCAGTTCGCCGTGGCGCTCGATGCGCGGCGCGAACAATTTTATTTTGCCTGTTTCACACTCGACAACGGCCGCCCGGCGCTGGGCGGTGCCGAACGATTGGCGGGTGCAGACGGGATTAGACTAACAGGGAGAAAGTGGTTCGGCGCCGGGCCGGGTTACACCGTGCGCCGCGGCGAGCTGGCCGCGGCGCTCGCCCCGTGTCTCGCCGGGGTCGACGCCGGTTGCCGGCCGCGGGCCGCGGCGGTGGCGGACCTGGCCCGCGACATCCAGCCGCTGGCCGCGGCGGAGTTCACGCTGAGTTATCTGCGCGACAGCGTCGCCGAGCGGGCAAAGCCCCTGAGCCCGGATGATTCATGACCCAACAGTTGCATAAATTTTGCTCGAATTTATATATTTTTTCATTAAATAAATAAGTTATGGGAATTTTAGTCAAAGCATCGAATTCACCTGGGGTGATGTGCCCAGTTTCTCGCCCAAGCGGGTGGCACATGTCCGCTTTGCCTTGAACCGTAGGAATAACTGCGCTGCCGCGGCAAATCGGACAAGCTGCACTCGCCCGCTTGACCGAGAATTCCGGGAATTTATGCAACAGTTGGGATGACTCAGCCGAAGCGCTCGATGATTTTGTCGATCTTGCCGTTCTGCTGGGCTTCTTCTATCGCCTGGTTGAAGCGTTCGAGCAGCCCGTCCTGCGCCTTGTCCGGCGCGATCCGCAGCACGATATCGCCGCTGCCGGCGGCGATGAACAAGGTATCGATATTCTGTTCGAGTAGCTTGCGCCGGGCGATGGCCCTGACCGCGACGGCATCATCGAGTAAACCGTCGACCTCGCCGCGCAACAGGCGGTCGAGCGCCGCTTCGGTATTCGGCGATTCGCTGAATTGATCGCGGTACAGCGGGTTGTTGCGCAGTTCCATGATTGCCGGATCGTATTCGGTGCCGCTGATCAGGCCGAGCTTGAAGCCGGTTTGGACCAGCATGGTCAGATCTTCCTGGGCGGGGATCCGGCCGCGCGGCACGTGCAGCAGGTAGCGTTCCTGGCGATACGCTATCGTCGCGTCCCCCGCATCGCCGTCGGCCCGGCAGCCGAGCAGAATGTCGATCCTGCCGTCGGCCAGTTGCTGCAGGCCGTCGGCCTGATCGATTTGCCGGTAGCGCAGCGCGCAGCGCGCCTGTTCCGCCAGGCCGCTGATAATTTCGATGTCGGTGCCGTAGGGCGAACCGTCCGGGCCGAGATAATGGTAAGGCTCGCGCTCCGTCCAACCGACGGCCAGGATGCACGAACGCGGGCCGCTCTGGGCGCTTTGCTCGCTGTCGGTCGCGCCACCGCCGGCCGTCTGGTTTTGTTCGCCGCAGGCGGCGAGGAGCAAGGCGAGCGGCGCGAGCAGGGCGAGACGGCCGTGCCGCGGGGTCTTTAGCTGGCCGCGAATAGGGATGTTCATCGCACGCTCCCGTCAGAACCGGCACCTACCACGACAACCGCCCTGTCATCGTCGCCGGCCGCCGATCCACCGGTGGTTCGTGTTATTACCCGGCAATCCTCCGCACCGGGATCCTCGGCTCCAATCGTAGCCCCGGACAGGATGGAATGCAAGGCGTCGCGGTCAGCGGCCGTGGTGGAGCAGGTCCCGGTCGTATCCGGCGTCGCCGTGAAAAACTTCCGGGAAGCCGCTCAGCCCGCCGCGCGGCCGCCGGTCGCGCGCCACGCACAAGGGCGAGGTGGCGTAACGGCAGAGCAGGGTGGTCATGGCGAGCAGCGAATCGAGGTGCAGGCGCTCGTAGCCGTGGCTGGCGTCGAGGCCGAAGGCGACGAGCGCGGTGCGCACGTCGTTTCCGGCTTCCAGCGCCGAGGCTGCATCGCAACGATAGTAGCGGAACACGTCGCGTTCGTGGCGGATATCGTACTGCCGGCAAAGGTCGAGCAGATGATGGGTGAGGTGGTAGTCGAACGGCCCGGCTTGATCGGCCATCCCGATCGTCACGCCGAATTCGCTGGTATTTTGTCCGGGACCGAGCGTGCCGTTATCGATGGCGACCAATTCTGCAACCTGGTCTTGGACCAGGGCCGAGGCGCCCGAGCCGACTTCCTCGCTGATCGAGAACAGAAAATGGCAGCCGACGTCGAGCGCCTGACCGGCGCGTTGCAGGCCGGCGAGGGCGCAAAGCAGTGCCGCGACCCCGGCTTTGTCGTCGAGGTGACGGGCCACGAAGTAGCCACTTTCAAGAACTTCCGGTTGCGGATCGATGGCGACGATATCGCCGACGCGAAAACCGGCATCCAGCAGCTCCCGGCGGCTGGCCAGCGGCAGATCGACGCGCAGTTCGAGATGATCCCAGCCGGTCGCCTGGCGGTCGATTTCTTCGTTGAAAATGTGTCCCGAGGCCAGGGCCGGCAGTATCGTGCCACGAAACGAGGTGTCGTCGGTGAACACGGTCGCCCGCGCCCCCTCGGCGAACCGGGCCGACCAGTGGCCGATGGCCTTAAGGCCCAATCGCCCGTTGTCTTTCAGGCAGCGGACCTGGGCGCCAAGGGTGTCGAGATGGGCGCTGAGCGCGCGGTAAGGGCAATCGGCTTTACCGGCCGGCAGGCTGGCGCGGACCGCGCCGCGGCGGGTCAGTTCGTATTCGACGTGCAGCGCTTCGAGCCGGTGGCAGACATGGTGGACGATGTTGTCTGTGAAGCCGGCCGGGCTGGGGATGGCGAGCAGCGCCAGCAACTCGTTCTCGAGGTCGCGGCTGGAGAGGGTTGGAGTGTGGTTGGTCATGGGCAAAGCGGCGGCGAGTCCTTGGCGGTGTGGGGGAACAGCAGGTCGATGAACCGCTCGGCGGTCGGTTGCGGCTCGTGATTGGCCAGGCCGGGCCGCTCGTTGGCTTCGATGAAGACCGCACCCGGGCGGGCGGCCGTCGCGACGATGAAGTCGAGCCCGACGACCGGGATCTCCAGCAGCCGGGCGATGTCCAGCGCTGCCCTGCGGGTCGCCGGGTGAAGCTCGCCGGTGACATCGTGCAGGGTGCCGCCGGTATGGAGGTTGGCGGTCCGGCGCACCTGGATCGTCCGCCCAGCGGCCACCACGTCGGACAGCCGGTAGCCCTGGTCGGCCAGGCAGGCGCGGGTCTCGCTGTCGATCGGGATACGGCTTTCGCCGCCGGTGCTCGCCGCCCGCCGGCGGCTTTGCACTTCGATCAGTTTTTCGATCGTGTGCCGGCCGTTGCCGGTGACCGCCGGCGGCCGGCGCAGGGCGGCGGCGACCACGTCGTTGCCGATGACCACCACCCTGAGATCCTGCCCGGGGCAATACTGCTCGACGAGCACGGTGTCAGCGTAGCGCCGGGCGGCGCGGATGGCGCCGTGCAGCGCCCGCCAGGTGGTCAGCCCGACCCGGACGCCGCGGCCTTGTTCGCCGTGGGCCGGCTTGACCACCAGCCGTTTGTGGCGCTTGAGAAAGGCGCGCAGCGTTGCTTCACCGGCTGCCGCGTCGATTTGTTCGGGAACGCGGAGGCCGCCGGCGGCGACCAGGCGCAGCGTCAGGCTTTTGTCCGTGGTCCGCGACATCGCCACCGCCGTGGTCAGGTCGCTCAGCGATTCGCGGCAGGCGACGGTCCGCCCGCCGTGTGAGAGTTTGAACAGCCCGGCCGCGGCGTCTTCGATCTCGACCCCGATGCCGCGCCGCCGGGCTTCATCGGTAATGATCTGGGCGTAAGGGTTGAGGCGTGCTTCCGGCGGCGGTGAAATGAACAACGCTTCGTTGTAAGCGCTTTTGTGCTTGATGGTGAAGACCTTGACCTTTCTAAATCCCAGGCGCCGGTAAAGCGCGATCGCGCCGCGGTTGTCGTGCATGACGCTGAGGTCGAGCCGGGCGCGGCCGCGGGCGATGAACTGTTCGGCCAGGGCGCGGACCAGGGCCTCGCCGACGCCGGGGTAAGGGGCGCGATGATCGACGGCCAGGCACCACAGGCTGGCGCCGTTGTCGGGGTCGTTGTAGGCGGCGAGGTGATCGACGCCGGTGACGGTGCCGATCACCTCGCCGCCTTGCTGGTTCACGGCGACCAGGTGGACCAATACCCGGGCGCCGCGCCGGCGGAGCAGAAAATCGGCCGGCGGCTGGATCATGCCGTGCTGGGCATAAATCCGCTGCACAGCGGCAATGTCCTCTTCGTTTTGCAGACGGCGGATGACGAACCCGCGGGGCGGACGTTTGCCTTGGCGGTAAAGATCGAGCCGAAGTCGCATCATGTCCGAGGGATCGAGAAACAGCGATTGCGGCGCCACCGACAAGATGATATGGGGATCTTCGACATAGACCGCGATATCGCGCTCGTCCGGCCGCTCGCCGCACAGTTCCATCGCCAGGCGCCGGCGGTCGGTGAATGTGGGGGCGAACAGCAGACGGCCCCAGCCTATGTGGACGATCGCATTATCGGCGGCCTGCCGGCGGCCGGCAAACGGGCCGGCCGATGGGCCGGCAGCGGGCTTCGCCTTTGATTTAGCAACCATGTTCCGGGACGTGCAGTTGTAACCAGTATTCGAGCGCGAACAATTGCCACAACCGCGAGCCGCCGAGCGGCGTGAAATCGTCATTGGGTGCGGCCAGCAATCGTTCGAGGTAACCGGCATCGAATAATTCCCGGCGCCGCGCCTTGGGTCCGGTCAATACGGCCCCCACCCGCTCCAGTACGGGGCCCGATAGATGCTTCAGTGCCGGCACCGGAAAATAACCTTTCGGACGATCGATGACTGCCGCTGGCAGCACCCGGCGTGCCGCCTCTTTCAGAATATATTTACCGCCGCCCTTGATTTTCAAAGCCGCGGGGATGCGTGCCGCGAATTCGACCACCTCGTGATCGAGAAACGGCACCCGCGCTTCCAGCGCCCAGGCCATGGTCATGTTATCGACCCGTTTCAGCGGATCATCGACGAGCATCACCGTGCTGTCGAGGCGCAGCGCCTTGTCCACCGGATCGGCGGCGCCGGGCGTTGCGAAATGCTCGGCGACCAGGTGCGCGGCGTGATCGGTGCCGTGGAAGCGGGGGTGGATCATTTCCAGGTAGCCGGTATGATCGGTGTCGCGGAACAGGCGCTGGTAATCGGCGGCCGGGTCGGTGCTGCCGGCGAGCGGTGGATACCAGTGATAACCGCCGAAGATTTCGTCGGCGCCCTGTCCCGATTGCACCACCTTGAGATGTTTGGCCACTTCCTCGGCGAGCAGATAAAAGCCGATCGCATCGTGGCTGACCTGCGGCTCGGACATCGCCCGGAAGCAACCTTCGAGCGCCGGCATAAGGCGGCTTTCGGTTTCGACTTCGATGCGGTGGTGGCGGGTGGCGAAGGTTTCGGCGATCAGGTCGGAATAAACGAATTCGTTGCCGTGCTCGCCGCCGGCATGTTCGAAGCCGACCGAAAACGTGTTGAGGTCGTTCTGCCCCTCGCCGGCCAGCAGGCCGACCACCAGACTGCTGTCCACGCCACCCGAGAGCAGCACGCCGACCGGCACGTCGGCGACCATGCGCCGGCGGACGGCGCGGCGCATCACGGCCAGCAATCCGTCGAGCCATTCGGCCTCGCCGGCGGTGGTGTTGGGTTCATAGGCGACCTGCCAATAGCGGCTCTCTAGGCAGCGGCCCGTTTCGTCGATTTCGAGTATGGTGGCCGGGGGTACCTTACGTACCGCCTTGAATATCGTATAGGGCGCCGGCACGACGGCGTGAAAGTTGCAGTAATAGTTCAAGGCGACAGGGTCGAGATCAAGTGACAGCCCGCCGGCGGCGAGCAGCGCCGGCAGGGCCGAGGCGAAACGCATCTCGGCGGCGTTTTGAGTGTAATAAAGCGGCTTGATTCCGAGCCGGTCGCGGGCAAGGTAGAGCCTGTTGCGCGCCTCGTCAAAAAGCGCAAACGCGAACATGCCGTTGAAACGCTCGACGCATGCCGCCCCCCAGGCGTGCCAGGCTTTGAGGATGACCTCGGAATCGCCGGACGAAAAGAAACGATAACCGGCGGCGCTCAGTTCGTCCCGCAATTCCCGGTAATTGTAGATGCAGCCGTTGAACACCAGGCTGAGGCCGAGCGCTGGATCATGCATCGGCTGGGCGGCGTGTTCGGAAAGATCGATGATTTTGAGGCGGCGGTGCGCCAGCGCCAGATTTTGTCTCGCGAGCAGACCGTAACCATCCGGCCCGCGCGGTGCGAGCTGTGCCGCGCACGCCGTCAGCGCCGCGATATCCGGTTCCTCGGCGCCAAGGGCCAGTATGCCGGCAATGCCGCACATAATCGTATATCCGTCACTTTCATCTGCCAAAAAATCATTGTAACACAATCGTTGTGCCGGCACGATATAGCTAAAAATACTTCCTCTTCAATAAACAAATAGGCGCTCCACAAAAGCGTGTAGGCCATTTGAGGACGGTTTTTATCACGAAGGACATAAAGAGCACGAAGGTGTCGCAAAATGGACCTTCGAGACATTGCAGGCGGGCGGCAAACCGGTCTTGACACCGGTTTGGTTTATACGTGAATTCCAGCAACCCCTGCTCGCGATGAACCTCGTCAGCCAATCAGCAGATTCCACCATTCATAAAATTCAATTCTTCGTGGTGGAATCTGTATCATTTCTTCCCGTTGCGGACCATTCAATCCTGGCGCGGGCAAGGTGGTGAGGGTGATTGACTCGGGCAAGCATGCCCTCACCCCTGTGGTCGTTCAGATGTGTTGCCGGCGCATTGAAAATGAAGAGATGAGCGGTGATGGGAAATGGTGCCGGGAAGAGGACTCGAACCTCCACGGGTCGCCCCACTGGAACCTAAATCCAGCGCGTCTACCAGTTCCGCCATCCCGGCCGGGAAACGATACACCGCCGGCGCCGGGGCGCCGGCGGCAGGGGGCATTGTAGCAAGTCGCCGGCCGGGTCGGTCCGGCCGGCGGGGGCGTCAGTTCACCCAACTGTTGGGTTCATGCCGGGCGGCGGCTGAAGCCGAACCAGGCGGCAAAGACGATGAGCAGGAAGATCGCGATCAGGCCGGTCAGGCCGAGTGCCGGCACGGCGGCGGGCGGCGGCAGGGTGCCGGTGCCGGCCCCGCAAGTGGCATTGTTCGCGGTGTAATCGAGGATATTGGCGCGCAGGTTGGCCGCTTCGGGCTGCGGGCTGTGGAAATTGTCGGTGGTCATGCCGCCGAGCAGCACGCAGCCCGAGCCGAAGGCCAGTTCACCGAGCACCACCGAGCCGACCGGCGGGAAACCGCCGCCGGACGGGACGGGCGTGCTGAGCCTGGCCGGGCCGTTGACCGGTGGGGGCGGCGGCACATCGTTGCTGAGGATGATCGGCGCCAGCGGGCCGTTGATAATGGCGTGGCCGAAATGGTTGCCGGTGTAGTCCGCCACCACCGGTGTGAACGGCCCGGCGAACACCGGGTGGGCGGCATCGGCGGCGGTGACGGTGTCGGCAAAAAATTCCCCTCCGACGCTGTAATTTAGCAGGTGGCCGCCGAAGCCGAAGTCGATATCGCCGCCCTCGTTCGGCGCGGCATTGAGCAGCAGCCGGCCGCCGGCGGCAACGAATGCCTCGATCGCCGCCCGGTTGGCGGTGAGATAGGCGTTGAGCTCGTTCGCTGTGTCGTCACCGCCTTCGAGAAAGATGAACCGGAACCCGGAGCCGGGCTGAAACGGCGCCGGGCCGCCCGCCATCCGAAGGTCGGCCCAGTTGCCGACGCCGAAGGCGAGGTCCATCGCCGCTTCATTGGTCACCTCGCCCCACGGCGCCGATGTGCCGCGCAGATAGGCGACATCGGGTGTCGGTTGGGCGGAGGCTTGAAAGGCGGCGAACAGCAGGCCGCCGGCAAGCAGATAGCGCGAGAGCATGATTAACCCTCCTGTTGCCCGCCTGGTCGCGTTTACAGGTCCATGCGGGCATTGATATTTCTATTTCTGGCACCGCGGCATGAGCAGCGGTGCACAGGCCGCCCGGCAGAACCGGGTGCTACAAATGATACCCGAAAGCGGGGGGCGGAATTCGACGAAACAGGTCGCGGTTAGTTGTCGCAGTGCAGCAGGCGGCTCTGGCGCCGGTACCAGCCGTCGCCGGCGGGGAGGAAAACGCTGCATTGGGTCATTTCGCCGCGGTAGATATGGATCGAGACGGCGATTTCGCGGCCGCTCGGGTTGCGGATCGCGTGGTACTCGTGCGGCGGGATCAGGCTGCCGGCGCTGCCGGTGCCGGCGCGGATGGCACCGACCGATTCGAAACGGCAGCGGCCGGCGTCGGCGGCGGTTTGTTCGTACTGGGTGACCTCGATCGTTCCCTGCCAGACACCCTCGACGCACCACATGCCGGCGTGGTCGTGGATCGGCGTCCCCTGGCCCGGGCCCCAGGTCATTGCCATGATCGTAAAGCCGCGCTCCGGATCGTGGTACAGCTCGCGCCGGGCGTAGTGACCGCTGACCGGCGCGAACACCTCGGCCGGCAGTTCGATTGCCCGCTCGTCGATCAGCCGGCACAGCGTCTCGCGCAGGCAGTCGGTAATGGTGTGTGGGCAATCGCCGCTGACGGCGTTTTTGACGGCGTCGATCAGAATCGATTTACCGGGGAATTCGTAGGCAACGGCGGTGTTCGCGGTTCTCATTGCAGCATCTCGGCGACCGGCGGGGCGAAGTGTTCAAAGTCTAGCAAAAATGCGTCGTGTCCCTGGAGCGACGGGGTTTCGACAAAGCGGGTCTGAACCCCGGCGGCATCGAGCGCGGCTGCGATTTCGCGCTGCTGCCAGAGCGGAAACAGGCTGTCGCTGGCGGCACCGATGACCAGCGCCGATTCGAGGCCGCTGGCGGCGAACATCTCGGACAGCGACGAGTGCCCCTCGGCGGCTTCGAAATTGTCCATCGCCCGCGACAGGTACAGATAACAGGCCGGATCGAACTCCGCGGCGAAGGCCCGGGCGTGTTTTTCGAGATAGGATTCGACCGCATAGCGCATACCGAATAGACCGGGTGGATAGACATCTTGCAACTGCCGCCCGAAGCGGGCCCGCCATTCGGCCGCCGAGCGGTAGCTGATCATGCCCAGCTTGCGGGCCAGGCGCATGCCGTGGACCGGCCCGTCGGCGGGATCGTAATCGCCGTTTCGCCATTTGGGGTCGCCGGTGATCGCTTCACGTTGTAGCGAACGGATGGCGATCGCCCACGGGCTGGCCGCCTGGGCCGAGGACAGGCTGATCAGCCGCCGGGCGCACCCGGGGTAGAGGCGCAGCCAGGCCAGGGCGCTCATGCCGCCCATCGAGGGGCCGACCAGGGTGTCGAGCCGCTCGATGCCGAGATGGTCGATGACCAGGCGGGTGGCGGTGGCGATGTCCTCGATCGCCAGTTCAGGAAAGCGCAGGCGCCACGGGCGGCCGTCGGCCGGATGCGGCGCGGCCGGTCCGGTCGAACCCCGGCAACTGCCCAGGGAATTGACGCAGATAACGAACCAGCGGCCGGTATCGATCGCCCGGCCGGGGCCGATCATCCCTTCCCACCAGCCGGGCGCCGGGTCGGCCGGCGACGAGGCGGCGTGCGCCCCCGGCGACAGGCCGGTGAATACCAGCACGGCGTTGTCGCGCCCGGCGGCGAGCTGCCCCCAGGTTTCGTAGGCCAGGGTCAACGGCGCAACGGCACCGCCGCGATAAAAAACGAACGGTTCGGCGATTTCGAGAAGATGGGTGGCGGGGCTGAGGGGCACGGCTGGCTTCCACGAGGGTCGAGGCCGGCATTTATAGCGGAAGCGGCGCCCGATGTCACGGCCGGCGCCCGGTTTTCCCTTTCGTCATTCCGGACGCGCCCGCGGCAGCGGCGCAATCCGGACAAATTCGTCGGGAACGAATTTGGACGCACCAAAGGCGACCTCGCAGGGGTACGGGCCAGGACGGCGCGCATCTATCCTGGAAAACACATTATAAATCACACCACGAAGATAGGACACGAAGAATGGAATTAATCGAAACAAGCCCTTCGTGCCCTTTGTGGTGATCATGACTGGGTATAGACGACTACCCTCCGTTGCGGGGCAGCCATCGCAGAGCGCCGGCTGCGCCGGGGGATGATGACTCCGGCCGACGTATTCAGGCGGCGGCGTGTTCCAGGTAGCGTTTGCGTTTGTGCGGCCTGAGGGCGTGCAGGTCGATCAGGATCAGGCCATCGACGCTGTTGGCAAAATCGGGATCGACACCGAAGGCGAGAAAACGCGCGCCGCCCGGTTCGCACAATTCGGTGTACTGCTTGTACAAGGTCGGCACGCGCGCGCCGAGACGGGCCAAGTTTTCCTTCAGGACCTTGAAACTCGTCTCGGCGTCGAGTTCGCCAAAATCCGGGATCGAAGCGTTGTAGGAAAACGGTTTGCGCGCTTCGGCGAGATTCGCCCCGCCGCCGAAGAAGCGGTCGTAGTAGGCGACCAGCCAGTCGTGGACCTGCGGCGGCTCAGCGCCGGAGATCGATACCGGGCCGAGAACGTAGCGGATATCGGGGTGGCGTTTGAGAAAAGCACCGATGCCGTACCACAGGTAATCGAGGCTGCGCGATCCCCAGTAGTGCGGTTGCACGAAACTGCGGCCGAGTTCGACACCGTGCCTGAGATAGGTTTGCATCTCGGGCGAATAATCGAACAGCGAGGCGGTATAGAGGCCTTGCAGGCCGTGCGTGGCGAGGACGTCGGTGCAACGTGCCAGGCGGTAGGCGCCGGCGATCTCCAGACTGTCCTCGTCCCACAGGATCAGGTGGTCGTAATACAGATCGAAACGGTCGATATCGCGCCTTTTGCCGGTGCCTTCGCCGACCGCCCTGAACGTCTGTTCGCGCAGCCGGCCGATTTCGCGCAGCAGGCAGGAGCTGGGCGCCAATTTGGAGACGTGGATCGCCTTGCCGTCCTGGGTCAGGCCGATGCGTTCGGTGCAGGCCAGCTCGCGGACCAGTTGCGCCCGGTGTTCGGCGGTCGCGATGGTTCGCATGTCGGCCGGCTGAAGGCGGCCGCGGCCGAGGGCGTAAACGCGCTTTCTGATCTGCCGGGTCAGGCCGGAAATCTCGTCGTCGCCGCAGCTTTTGGGCAGGCAGATCGGCGCCCCGATGCGCACGGGCAGGCGCAGCAGTTTGCGGCGCAAAAACATCTGGCGCGGCAGCATTGCGGTGCCGAGCGGCGGAGCGAACATCGATGCGGCGTAAAACCAGGGCGAATTGCGCGCTTTCAGGTGTACCGGCACGATCGGTGCCCCGGTGCGGGCGGCAAAGCGCACGAAGCCCTCGCGCCAGCGGCGGTCGCGGATGCCGCGCGGCCCGAGGCGCGACACTTCGCCGGCCGGGAAGACGATCACCGCCTGCTCGTTCTCCAGGGCGCGGATCACCGCCCGGCAGCCGGCGGCGGAGGTTTTACCGTTGCCCAGGACGCGCACCGGCAAAAACACCTCGCGCAATTGTTCGATGTCGTAGAGGAATTCGTTGGCCAGAATCTTGACGTCGGGGCGGATCTCGCCGACCAGTTTCAACAGGGCCAGCGAATCGAGGCCGCCGAGCGGGTGATTGGCGGCGATCATCACCCGGCCGCGGCTCGGAATGTGTTCGCGCTCGATGTCGTCTACCAGGTAGCGGCAGTTGAAATAACGCAGGGCCTCCTCGACCAGCGTCAGGCCGGTCAGGTGGCCGTATTCGGCCAGAAACTCGTTGGCCCGCGCGATACCCATCCAGCGACCGAGACGGCGGCTGAGCGGCCGGGTGATATGCTGGCGGTGGCCGATGAACCAGGCGGGAAATTGGTTGGCGAGCGATTTTTCGATATCAAGCATGCAACTGCGCTCCAGAAAGTGGCGGATACAGGACGCTTGCGGGCGGATTATCGGCGAATCAGGTTGACGTTTTGATGACAATCGAAAGTGGGACCAGGGCACCATCCTATCACGGCCCGCCGCCGCCCGCCCTGACCGCCGCCCAGATGGCCGCGGTCGATGCGCTGGCGATGGCCCGCGGCCTTGCCCTCTTGCAGATGATGGAAAACGCCGGTGGTCTGCTGGCCCGGGCTGCACGTCTTTGTCCCGGCTGGCCGGCCACGGGGTGCATTGAGCCCGCCGCTGCCCCCATTCTCGTCCTGGCCGGCCGCGGTGGCAACGGTGGCGGAGCAATGGCGGCGGCCCGTCGGCTCGCCGGGCAGGGTTTTGCGGTGACCGCGATCAGCACGGTGGCGAAATCGCAACTGATCCCGGCCACGCGCCGCCAGTGGCGGTGGTTTACGGCGATGACCGGCCACCCGTTCAGGAGCATTCTGGGCGACTGGAAGGCCGGCAGCCGGATACGATTGCCGGCCGCGACGCTGATCATCGACGGCCTGCTCGGCTACAGTCTGAAGGGCGCGCCACGCGGCGCGGTAGCCGCCTTGATCGCCACCGCGAACCGCCATCCGGCACCGATTCTTGCCGTCGATCTGCCGTCGGGAGTGGATCCGGACCTCGGTACGGCCCCCGGCGAGGCGATCGCAGCGGCCATGACTCTGACCCTGGTGCTGCCCAAACGCGGACTGGCCGGCCCGGATGGCAGGCGGCTCGCCGGCCGGGTATGGCTCGGCGATATCGGCATTCCACCGGCCTGGGTCGCGGCCGCGGTGCCGGGGTTGGTGGCCGGGCAGTGGTATCGCGGCGGTGATCTGCAGCGCCTGCCGGCGCTGTGAACGGTGCGGATCCGGACCGGATCCGCACCGCAAACCACCCGCTCACTGGTCGGTCGCCCGGCGGCGGAACACGATTGCGGCAGCGGTCAGCACGGCGGCGACCAGCACGCCGTTCCACAGTTGCGGATCGAGAAAACGATCGGCGAGATATCCCAGGTCGAGCAGCGATTCGTGCAGGCGGCGGCCCTCGCTGCCGGCGGCGACGCCGAACTGGATGTCTTCGCCGTCGAGGGTGGCGCGCAAGGTCAACGGCAGCACACCCTCGGCAAGCCGGCCGCCGATCAAGGTCAGTATCGTTTCGCCCTTGAAATCGAAGCGCTGCAAGATGTTCAGATAGCTTTGCACCCAACCGACGACGAGCGGTATGCCGACCGCGAACAACAGCGGCAACCTGGGCGCGAAGGAGGAGACCAGCAAAAGCCAGGCGAAGAGCGGTGACAACCACAGCTCTTGCAGCAAAAGCGCGGCCAGGTACAGCCCCCAGTGGGAGAGCAGTTGGGCCGGCCCGAACACCGTGCTCCAGGGGTTGACGCCAGCGGCCAGTGCATACCCGCCGGCAACCACGAGGACGATGATCTGGGTGGCAGCGGCCGCCGCCAGAAACAGCAGCGGCAGCCAGACCATTGCCGCTGCCAGCTTGCTGCCCACGGTCAGCGTATCGCTGATCGGCAGCGATTTCCAGAACAGGATGCTGCGATCCTTGCGGTCGTCGTACAAGGCGCCGAGCAGGTAGAACACGGTGACGAAAAACAAGACGACGTTGAACAGCACCTGGATGCCGAGCAGGCCGACAGCCAGGGCTTTTGTCTTTTCCGCAGCCGGTTCCCCGGCGAACTGGCGGATCGCATCGAGGGTGCTCAGGTGATCGGCATCGATCCTGCCGACGAAGATCAACCCCATCAACAGCATCGCCAGGATGATGGCGGCGAGCACGAGCGGCGTCCAAACGAAGCTGATCCGGTTTTCCCACGTCTCGCGGCGGACCAGCATCCACAGCGAGTACAGCAGGCGGCCGGACGGCGTCAAGGCAGGGAAGGTGGCGGTGTGGTTCATGCCTGGCCCTCGCTCATCAGGGAGACAAACAGATCGGCGATTCCCGGCGCTCGCACTTCGCCGAGCGGCGCCAGGCGGGCGCGCGGCACGCCGGCGTAAAGCAGCACATGCCGGCCGAGCAGGCTGCGCTCGCTCAGCGGTTCGAGGGCGCGCGCCGCGGCCAGGTTTTCGGTGCCGGTGACGAGTTCACAATAGTGCGCCTGGAGATCTTCCATCGTCCTGTCGAGCACGATTTTGCCGTGCTGGATAAACAGCAGGTCGGTGAGGATATGTTCGACCTCCTCCACCTGGTGCGTGGTGATCAGGATCGTCCGCTCGCCGTCGAAATAATCGTTCAGCAACTGGCTGTAGAAGCGTTTGCGATACAGGATATCGAGGCCCAGTGTCGGTTCGTCGAGGATCAACAGGCGGGCGTCGATGGCCATGATCAACGCCAGGTGAAGCTGTACGATCATGCCCTTGGAGAGGCTTTTTACCCGATCGCCGGGGCGGATCTCGGTGGCTTCGAGCAGGCGCTCGCAGCGCCGGCGGTCGAAACGGGGGTGCAGGCCGGCGACGAGCTCGATGAGCTGGGCGACGCGGATCCAGCGCGGCAGCACCGCGACGTCGGCGATAAACGATACCGCCTCCATCATCCGCCGGCGCTGGCGCTGCGGGTGCAGGCCGAGTACGTTGAGCTCACCTTCGAACGGTGTCATGCCGAGGATGGCTTTCAGGCAGGTCGTTTTGCCGGCGCCGTTCGGGCCGATCAGCCCGACGATGCGGCCTTTCGCGATGTTCAGATCGACGTGGTCGAGCGCCCGCTTGGCGCCGTAACGCTTGCTCAGGCCGCGGGCGGTGAGCAGCATCTCAGTCATCGGGACAGTCATTCGGAGGGCTCCGTATCGGTCGTCTCAGGGGTCTCGAGGTGGGCGAGCAGGCGGCGCGGATCGAGGTCGAGGCGCCGGATGCGGCGCACGATGCGGGGCCATTCCAGGTTCAGGAACTGCTCGCGTTCGCGGGCCAGCAGGATGGCGCGGGCGCCGCTTTTGACATACATCCCGACACCGCGCCGCTTCTCGATCAGATCCTCGTCCACCAGCATCTGGTATGCCCGGGACACGGTCAGCGGGTTGAGCTGCAATTCGACCGCCAGGCTGCGCACCGAGGGCAGGGCGTCGCCTTCGGCCAGGCTGCTGTCGAGAATGCGCTTGATCGTCAGCTCGCGCAGTTGCAGGTAGATCGGCTGGGTATCGTCCCAGCGTTCGGTCATCATTCGCTGTCTGAGCGCATCAGCAGTAAAAGGCCCAGATCCAGCACCGCGCCGCCGGTTTCACGGACGGCTGCGGCCGCCGCCGCCTCGGCTTCAACCTTGGCCTGTTGCGCCTCGGCGAGCGCGTCCCGGTCCGGGGCCAGAAAATAACTGGCCATCGCCAGCAGCGTCGCGGCAATGGCCAGCGTGTTCGGGATATGGACGAAATTGAGATATCGCGTCATCATCGAATCCACCTTGTCGGTTACGCCGCAAAGAGCGGCAATCGGGCCTGCCCGGCCGTGTATTGATGTCTTGGTGTACTACCATACCAGCACACATCGTCCTTGTCAAGCCCCCGGGCCATTTTTTTTGCCCGGCTCGGAAGGCCAAAAATCAATCACAGATCCGGCCGGCCGGATCACAGGCTGGAGGATGGTTCCTGCAACAATCCGTAAAACGATGCGGGCGGAAGGGTGGTGTACCACTGCGGGTGATTCAGGAGAAATAGGCAATCGTGTCGTGACGTTGCCGGGCACGTGGGCCGCTCTGACCGCCAGCTTACCCAACAGTTGGGTTACCGGTGACACGGGTGCTACAATCCGCTGCAATGTCCGATAGCGATGCGCAGCCGCGTTTGACGCTGGCGCTGATCCAGGCGAGTCTCGAACAGGAAGATCCGGCCGCCAACCGGGCGCGTCTGGCTGCCGAGATCGAGGCCCTGAACGGCACCGCCGATCTGATCCTGCTGCCCGAAACGTTCGCCACCGGGTTTCTCGGCGACGAGCGGTGCGCCGCCGAGTCGATGGCCGGCGAATCGGTGCTCTGGATGCAGGAGATCGCGGCGCGGCACCGGGCTGCGGTGTGCGGCAGCCTGGTGATCGCCGAGGCGGGCGGTCGGCGCAACCGGATGCTGTTCGTCGCCCCGGAGGGTACGGTCGGCCATTACGACAAGCGGCATCTTTTCGCCTACGCCGGCGAGGACCGGCGATTTGGCGCCGGTGACCGGCGGGTCGTCTGGCACTGGCACGGCTGGCGGATCTGCCCGCAGATCTGCTACGACCTGCGGTTTCCCGTCTGGTGCCGCAACCAGGACGATTACGATCTCCTGCTGGTGGTTGCCAATTGGCCCGCCGTCCGTTGCCGCGCCTGGCGTTGCCTGCTGCAGGCACGGGCCATCGAGAACCAGGCCTGGGTCGCCGGAGTGAACCGCGCCGGGCCGGACGGCAGGGGCATCGTTTACGGCGGCCTGAGCGCGGTTTACGACCCCGCAGGCGAGCCGGCCCTCGAATTGGATACCGCGCCCGCCGCCGCCCTGGTTGAGATCGCATTGGAAAACGTGCACCAAACCCGCCGGAGTTACCCTTTTCTCGCCGACCGCGATCAATTGACGTTGCAACCATCCAATCGGTAACCCTGATGTTTGAAACGGATACTCGAATCGCTCGAATCGCCGCCCTGACCGGCCGTCGACCGGCGCGCTTCACCGCTTCCCGTCACCCCGTAGGTAATTGACTACACGCGCGAGCAAGTGCCGCGGAGCGTAAGACTTACGTCAGCCATGCCCAAGGCATTGGTACCCCGGGAAGTCCTGGTTGTACTAAGTTTTCTGGATTTTGACGGAATGCTGTGGAAGGGTATGTGGTGCCCCGGGCAGGATTCGAACCTGCGACCTTCCGCTTAGGAGGCGGATGCTCTATCCCCTGAGCTACCGGGGCTTGGGTGAGGTTGGTGTTTGTGCGGGCAATTGTAACGGCGGGGTTGGGATCGCGCATCCGCCGAAGGCGGCTGCTCGTTCTTGCGCTCTTGCAGTCCCTGCGTCGCGCGGCGAACCCCTGGGCTCGACTTCCTGTCTCGCCCGCGCCCGGGGCGAAAGCTCCGAGGGTCGCTTTCGCTTGCTCCCGGGCGCCCCCTGAGCTACCGGGGCTTGGGTGAGGTTGGTGTTTGTGCGGGCAATTGTAACGGCGGGGTTGGGATCGCGCATCCGCCGGAGGCGGCTGCTCGTTCTTGCGCTCTCGCGGTAGCCAGGGCATCGTGCTGAACGGCGCGCCGGCAGGCGATCATCCGGGTTTTTCGATGGCGTCCGGCGATGTCACCGGCGATGGGCGGGCGGATTTGCTGGCCGGTGCCGCACAATATGGGTTCTCGAACGGCGCCGCGGCACCGGTATTCGGCTAGCGGTCGGTTCCGGCATGTTCTGGCGTGTCTGCCGGGCCCGCTCGCCGGAGCCGGATCGAAGGTCACGTCGCCGGCGTTCTCGCCGGCCGGGGCGGGGAGGGTAAAATGGTGGTTTCCCGCCAGTATGGGCCGCGTTCATGCACCGTCTCGACCCCCTCGATTTGTTTGAAGTCAACAGTCTTTTCAGCGACGAAGAGCGGATGATCCAGGACAGTGTGGCGCGTTTTGTCGATGAGAAGGCGCTGCCTGTGATTCCGGAATGTTTCGAGGCCGGCCGTTTCCCGGTTGAGTTGATTCCCGAGATCGCCGATCTCGGCCTTCTGGGTTCGTCGCTGCAAGGTTATGGTTGCGCCGGTCTGAACAGCGTGTCCTATGGCCTGATCTGCCAGGAACTGGAGCGCGGCGATTCGGCGCTGCGCAGTTTCGTTTCGGTGCAGTCGTCGTTGTGTATGTACCCGATCCACGCCTATGGTTCCGAAGAGCAGAAAACGCGCTGGCTGCCGGAAATGGCGGCGGGCCGCGCGATCGGCTGTTTCGGGCTGACCGAGGCGCACGGGGGTTCCGACCCGGCCAATATGAAAACCCGCGCCCGCCGCGACGGCTCGGACTGGGTGCTGAACGGCGGCAAGATGTGGATCACCAACGGCAATATCGCCGATCTGGCGGTGGTCTGGGCGGTGACCGACGACGGAGTGATGGGGTTCATCGTCGAAAAGGACATGCCGGGATTTTCGGTGCAGGAGGTCAAGCACAAGATGTCGCTTCGGGCATCGATCACCTCGGCGTTGTTTTTCGACGACGTCCGCCTCCCCGAGGCCAACCGGCTGCCCGGCGTCAAGGGACTCAAGGGGCCGCTCAGTTGCCTGAACCAGGCGCGTTTCGGCATCGCCTGGGGGCCGCTCGGCGCGGCCATTGCCTGCCTGCGCGAAGTGCTGGACTATGGCGCCGAACGGGTGTTGTTCGGCCGCCCGGTGACGGCGACGCAGGCCGTCCAGATCCGGCTGGCCGATATGGCGCGGCGGATCACGGCCGGCCGGTTGCTGGCCCTGCAACTCGGCCGCCTGAAGGATCAGAACCGCCTGCACCCGACACAGGTCAGCCTGGCAAAGTGGAACAACGTGCGGCTGGCGCTGGATGTGGCGCGCGACTGCCGCGATCTGCTCGGCGGCGCCGGCATCACGCTCGAGCATGCGGCGATCCGGCACATGCTGAATCTCGAGAGCGTGATCACCTACGAGGGCACCGAAACGGTGCATCAGCTTGTGGTCGGCCGCGAGTTGACCGGCCATAACGCTTTTTGATGGATGGTGCGACTCTCTGGCATCGGCTCTGCGGCCTGCTGCTGATCGCGGCGCTCAATCCGGCGGTGACGGCGGCCGCCGAACCGCCGGAAGATTGTGCCCGGTGGCTGGAGGCGGCCCGCCCGCCGCCGGTCGATGAGGCCGAGCGGGCCCGCCTCGAAACCTATCTCGCCCGCCGCGGGACGGCTTTTCAAGGCTGGCTGCATTCCGGAAAAATACTGCTCCGGCGCGACGTGGACGGCGTCGATCAGTTATTCGTGGCGGCCGCCTCGGGCCAGCCTGGGCGGCGGATCATGCAGACGGACTTTCCGGTATTGCAGGCCTGGAGCGCGCCTGAAGCGCGCATCGACCGCCTCGTTTATGCCTACGATACCGATGGCGATGAACGCTATCGTCTGGTGCTGCTCGATCCGGAAAGCGGCGAGGAACGCCGTTTGACCGGGGAGCGGGAAAGGGCCGGCGCGCCGCGCTTCGGCCTCCGCGGAAGCGCACTCGCCCATTACCTGATTGCCGAAGGGCAAGACGACTGGCACCTCGTGGTGCGCGATCTCCGCCGCGACCGCACGGCGGTGCTGGCCGACGAGCCCGGCGCCTGGCTGGCGTTCGACTGGCCGCCGGCCAGCGATTGGCTGCTGGCCTTGCTGGTGAAATCGCCGGGCGCGACGTTCCCGTACCTGATCCACAGCGGCGACGGCCTGCAACTGCCGCTGTTCCCGGAAAACGAACAATCGGCGTATTCGGAGGGCATCTACTCGCCGCGCCTCGGCAAGGTTTATCTGGTCAGCGATCGCGGCCGCGAATTTTTCGGGCTGTTCGCGGTCGATCTGTTCAACCACGTCATGACGCTGGAACTGCCGGACCTGCTGCACGATATCGAGCGCCTCGCCGCCGATCCCAAACGTCGCCAGTTGGCGATCGTCAGCAATGTCAACGGCCGCAGCCGGCTCGAAATCCGCCGCCTGCCCGGCCTGAAACCGCTTGCCGTGCCGGAGTTGCCGGCGGGCGTGATCGACGATCTGCAGTTCGATGCGGACAGCCGGCGTCTCGGGTTTACGCTGGCCACGGCGACAAGGCCGCCGGAAGCCTGGAGCCTGACGCTCAAGACCGGCCGGCTCGAACGGTGGGCGGCCGATCAGCCGAACGAGCGGCCCGGTGGTGTCGAGCCGCAGGATATTGACTTCCCCACTTTCGATTCCGATACCGGCGAGGCGCGCCGCATCCAGGCCTGGTACTACCCGCCGCCGGCCGGCCGGGCGCCGGCGGCAGTCATCGTCGTCCTGCACGGCGGTCCGGAGATTCAGGCCAGGCCCGTTTATAACCCGCTCATCGAATACTGGCAACGCGAACTCGGGTTGGCGGTGATCACCCCGAATGTCCGTGGTTCGCGCGGTTACGGCCGCAGCTTTCTCGCCCTCGACAACGGCCGCCTGCGCGAGGATGCGGTGCGCGATGTCGGGGCGTTGCTCGACTGGATCGGCGGGCGGGCCGAACTCGATGCCGGGCGCGTCGCGCTGTACGGCGCTTCATACGGCGGTTACCTGACGCTCGCTTCGGCGATCCGCTACGGCCCTCGAATCCGTGCCGCGGTCGATTTGTTCGGGATCAGCGATTTTGTGACGTTTCTCGAGGAAACAGGCCATTACCGGCGCGATCTCAGGCGTGCCGAATACGGCGATGAACGGGATCCGGAAATGCGCCGATTCCTCGAACAGATTTCACCGCTCCGGCGGATCGACGAAATCGTCTCGCCACTTTTCGTCGCCCAGGGCGGCAACGATATCCGGGTGCCGCAAAGCCAATCTAACGAGCTCGTCTGCCGGCTGGCCGCCGCCGGCAAACCGGTCCGCTACCTGCTAGCCGCCGACGAGGGTCACGGCTTCCGCAAGCGCGACAATCTGTTGCAGTTATATGTCGGGATCGGTGCCTTTCTGCGCCATTGGCTGCTGGCGCCGGCGGCCCGCCCGGCGGCGGTGGATTGAGTTGCATCAATTTTGCTTGAAGCGGGGTCGATGGGCCGGGGCACTGCCGTCCTGCCAACGATGGGAAGGCATATAATTACCCGGCGCGCGTCGTGGTCGTTGAATCATCCACTGCCGTACCCCGCGCGGCGCCGCAGGGCGGGGTGGGGCCTCGATCGAGGGGTTTCGAAATGTTCGACTTATCCAAAACACTGCAATTACTCCAGGGCGCACTGACCCAACCGGCTGCGACCTGGGAATCCTGGCTTGCCGAAAATTCCGACTGGCAGAAAACGACGGTCCTGCTGGCCGGGCCACTGGTGCTCGCCTACGCCGTGCTCGGCGTCCTTTTCTCAAGGTTGATGGGCAACCCGTTCATGATGGGCGGCAGCAACGTCCTGGCGGCGATCGTGTTCACGTTGTTCACTGCCGTCTTGACGATGGCGATCGTGACTTTCGTGGTGAGTTTCCTGGCCGGCATGATGGGCGGCAGGCGCGATCACCAAAGGGCGTACGCCGCGGTCGCGATCGTCAGTGTGCCGGCTTACGCCGCCGCGGTGGTCGGAGCGCTGCTGCCGTGGTTCGGCGGGCTGGTCGCCCTGGCCGGGGTGATCGTCACTTTGGTTTTTCTGTACCGCATTCTGCCGCCGGCGCTCGCGATTCCCGAGGGCGAACGGGTCAAACACTTCGTTTTCACGCTGATCGCGGTGTTTATCCTGAACGTCTTGTTCATTTCACTGCTGCTGCCGCGCTCGGCATTTTCGCCCGCCGCCTTCAGCGAAGCCGATTTCGGCTCGGGCGCCGCGCCGCTCAACGAGTTCGAACGCCAGGGGCGGCTGATCGCAGCGGCCGAGCGCGATCGTTACGAGCCGCCGCCGACGGGCAAGGTCAGCGAGGCGCAGGTCGAGCGCCTGGTCGCGGTGCAGGAAAAAACCGCCCGCCTGCTCGCCGAGCGTGGCAAGGAGCTGGAGGAACGGGCCAAGGCGCTGGAAAACAAGGAGAAACCGACGTTCAGCGATGCCCAGGCGGTGTTCGGCGGCATCGGCAGTCTGGTCGGGTTGCACAACACCGAAATGGAGGTGGTCAAAACCGGCGGCGGCAACTGGGCCGAACACCAGTGGGTGAAAGAACAGCTTCGCATCGCCAAAATCCAGCAGGACGGCAGCGAGGCGATCGTCCACAACTATGACCTGTACCGCCGTTACGCTGCTGAACTCGAAGGGATATAGCCCCGGGCCATGAATCATCCGGGATCACTGTAAAATACGCTGTTTTCCCCGGGAGCTACGCAGTTGATCGAACGCACCTTGTCCATCATCAAGCCCGATGCGGTGGGTAAAAACCTGATCGGCAAAATTTATAGCCGTTTCGAGGACGCCGGCCTCAAAATCATCGCCGCCGAAATGCGCCGGCTGACGCGGCGCGAAGCCGAGGGTTTTTATGCCGTGCACCGGGAGCGGCCGTTTTTTACCGACCTGGTGCGGTTCATGACCTCCGGGCCAGTGATGATCCAGGTGCTCGAAGGCGAGAATGCGATCGCCCGCAACCGCGATTTGATGGGAGCGACCGATCCGGTGCAGGCGGCGCCGGGGACGATCCGCGCCGATTTCGCAACGACCATCGACGCCAACGCCGTGCACGGCTCGGACAGCGCCGAGACGGCGGCGGTCGAGATCGCCTACTTTTTTCCACAGGTGCTCTTCCAGGGCGGAGATTGACGGGCCGGTCATGAGCGCAATCGCCTGCCAGACCGAATCCCCGGTGGCGCCCGGCGCGGCGCCGCCGCAGCCGGCCGCGGCGATCGACTTTTTCGGCCTGGACCGAGACGGGCTCGCCGCATGGTTCGCGGCGCGCGGCGAGCGGCCGTTCCGCGCCGCTCAGGTGATGAAATGGCTGTATCACCAAGGCGTTACCGATTGTGCCGCGATGACCGACCTGGCGCTCGACCTGCGCCGCCGGCTCGCCGGCGAAGTCCATTGCCGGCCGCCGGTCGTGCTCGACGAACACTTGAGCGCCGACGGGGTCGTCAAATGGCTGCTGGGGATGGCCGGTGGTCACGCCGTCGAGACGGTCTTCATCCCCGAGCCGCGGCGCGGCACCTTGTGTATTTCGTCGCAGATCGGCTGTGCCCTCAATTGCAGTTTCTGCGCCACCGGCGCCAAGGGCTTCGCCCGCAATCTCGAGACCGCGGAAATCGTCGGCCAGGTCTGGCGCGCCGCCGAGCGGCTCGGCCATCGCCGCCACGGGGCGCAGAAGATCACCAATGTCGTATTCATGGGCATGGGCGAGCCGCTGCTCAATTTCGCCGCCGTGCTGCCGGCACTCAGGATCCTACGCGACGATTTCGGTTTCGGGCTGGCCGCCCGCCGGGTGACGGTCAGCACCGCCGGCGTCGTGCCGATGATCGACCAGTTGCGCGAGGCGGCCGACGTGGCGCTGGCCGTCTCACTGCACGCCCCGGATGACGAACTGCGCAACGAATTGGTGCCGCTCAACCGCAAATACCCGATCGCCGAACTTCTGGCCGCCTGCCGGCGTTATGTCAAAGGCCGGCACAAGGCGAAAATCACGTTCGAGTACACGCTGATCGACGGGGTCAACGACAGTGAGCACCACGCCCGGCGGCTCGCCCGCCTGCTGGGCGGCGTGCCGAGTAAGCTGAACCTGATTCCGTTCAATCCGTTTCCCGGAAACGAGTACCGGACGGCGGACGAGGCGCGCATTCTGGCCTTTCAGCGCACTGTGCGCGAGAGGGGCATCGTCACGACGGTACGCCGTACACGCGGCGATCAGATCGCTGCCGCCTGCGGCCAGTTGGTCGGCCGTTTCACCGACCGCACCCGGCGGCGCGCGGGCCGGCTCGCCCCGGTGGCGGTCTGATGCCCGCCCCCCGCCTCGTCGCCATCGCTCTCGTCTCTGGCCTGCTGGCCGCCTGCGCCGGAAGCGGCGAGCGGCGCGATGCCGGCGAGCCGGGCGAGCGGACCACCCGCCAGGCTGAAATCAACACCCAGTTGGGCGCCGGTTATCTGCGTCGCGGCGATTTCCGGGCGGCGCTGGAAAAACTCAACAGGGCGCTGGCCCTGGACGAGGGTTACGCCCCGGCACACAGCACGCTAGCGATCGTCTATGAGCAGATCGGCGACATTGAGCAGGCGGAAAAACACCACCGCCGGGCGGTCAGACTTGCACCTGACGACGCAAACGCGCAAAATAACTTCGGCGCTTTTCTATGCAAAGCGGGGAAATACCGGGAAGCCGAGCCGCACTTCCGCAAGGCGGCGCGCAATCCGTTCTACCAGACGCCCGCCGTGGCCCTGGCGAACGCCGGCATGTGCTTGCTGAAAATCCCCGACCGGGAGGCGGCCGAGCGCTACCTCCGGGAGGCGGTGGCGGTCGATCCCGGATTGCTAGATGCGCTGCTTGAACTGGCCCGCCTGAATTTCGAAAATGGCGAGGCGCTCAGCGCCCGGGCCTTTCTGCAGCGCTACCAGGCGGCGGGTGGGAACGCCCCGGCCGCCTTGTTGCTCGGCTACCGCATAGAAGACCGCTTAGGAGCGCAGGATCTCGCGGCGCAATACGCCGAACGTTTGCGCCGCCTGTATCCTGATTCACCACAGGCAGCAGAAGTAGAACGACGATGAACCAGCACCAGCAACTGATTTCGCAGGGCATAGGGGAGCGCCTCAGCCGGGCGCGCCTGGCCCGGGGGTGGTCGGTGGACGAGGCCGCCTTGCGGCTGAAACTGACCACGAAGAAGATCGAGGAACTGGAAAACGATCGCGGTGAAGGCGGGGACGATGCGGTGTACCGCCGCGGTTATTGCCTGAACTACGGTCGTCTTCTCGGCATCGACGACGCCGATTTTCGCAAGGCGGTCGCCCGCCGTTATAAACCGGTGCCGGCGCCGCTGATTCCGGCGGTGCCGCGGCCGCCGGTGCCGCGCATTGAGCATTACCTCAGGATGTTCACCTATGCCGTCGGCAGCTTCGTGATCGTGATCCCATTGGTCTGGAGCCTGACGCAGGGCACGGCTTCCTTCTTCCCGCTGGCCGGGCAGCTTGGCGACAATGCCGCCGGCGGCGATCAGGCCGCCGGTGCCGGCAGCCAGACCGGCGCGCCCCAGACGGCGCCTGGCACAGCACAGTCGCCGCCTTATCTCAGCGCCTCGGCCGCACCGCTGGCCGCCACGCTGCCGGAGCGCGAGAGTGCAGTGCCGCCCGCGCCGGCAGGCGAGCCCCAGCCGGTGCATGGCGCCGCAGATTCACAGGCGGCGCTTGTTCTGGTGCTTGGCAGCGCCGACAGTTGGGTCGAAATCCACGACGCCACCGAACAGCGGATCGAGTACGACCTGTTGCGCGCCGCGTCGCGGCACGAGTACCGGGGCGTACCGCCTTTCCGCCTGCTGATCGGCCAGGCGGCGGGTGTCGAGCTTTATTACCGGGGCGAACCGTTCGATCTGGCGCCCCATACCCGTGGCAATGTCGCCAGTTTTACGCTGGCCGAGCCGCTCGTCTCCCCGGCGGAGGACGGCGGCTGACTTTCCCCGTCACCGGTACCGGGCGGGCGACGAGCCCGCGTTGTCCCACCCCGCGGTGCGCCCCGCGGGGTTTCATCCCGAGCGAACTGATCTTTGAGCGGCGGAGCCGATGATCAAGGCCATACGCGGCATGCACGACCTGCTGCCGGAAGACGATGAGCTGTGGCAGTGGATCGAAGCGGCGGCCCGGCGGATTTTTGCCGCCTATGGCTACAGCGGCATCCGCACGCCGCTGATCGAATCTACCCTCTTGTTCACGCAGGCGATCGGTGAGGCGACCGATGTCGTCGAGAAGGAGATGTACAACTTCGCCGACCGCCGCGGCCAGCCGCTCAGCCTGCGCCCCGAAGGCACGGCTGGCGTGGTGCGCGCCGTGATCGAGCATGGCCTGGTGCAGCAGTTGCCGCTGCGCTTGTGGTATTGCGGGCCGATGTTCCGCTACGAGCGGCCGCAACTGGGCCGGACGCGGCAGTTCCACCAGATCGGTGCCGAAGTGTTCGGCGCCGCCGGTGTCGATATCGAGCTGGAATTGCTGCTGATCTGCCGCCGCCTGTGGCAGGCGTTAGGCGTGGACGACAAACTGCGACTGTTGCTCAACAATCTAGGCGATGATGACGAACGGCAGCGCTACCGGGAAGCGTTGTACGGCTGGCTCCTCGCCCACCGCGAGCAGCTCGACCCGGACAGCCGGCGGCGCATCGATCGCAATCCGCTGCGCGTGCTCGACAGCAAGATCGCCGCAACTCGCGAACTGCTTGCTGCCGCGCCGCGCCTCGAAGCGTTTCTCGGCAGCGCCAGCCGCGCTCACCTCGCCGCGCTCGGCGCCGCACTCGACGCGGCCGGGATCGCCTGGCAATATGAACCCCGGCTGGTGCGCGGTCTGGATTATTACAATCGGACGGTGTTCGAGTGGGTGACCGATGAGCTCGGTGCCCAGGGCACGGTCTGCGGCGGCGGCCGGTACGACGGTCTATGCGCGCGCCACGGCGGCCCGGATGTGCCGGGCGTCGGTTTCGCGTTGGGTATGGAGCGTCTCGCCGCCCTGGTCGGTCGCGCTGCCGATGGGCGGTGGGCGGCACCGGGCGCCTATCTGGTGCTGGTCGGCGAAGCCGCCGAACAGGCCGGGTGGCGCCTGGCCGAGCAGTTGCGCGATGCGCTGCCCGGCTTGCGCTTGCACACCAACCTCGGCGGCGGTGGGTTCAAGGCCCAGTTCAAGCGGGCCGATCGCAGCGGCGCCCGCTGGGCGCTGATCCTCGGCGCCGACGAGGTACGCGACGGCACGATCGGTCTTAAGGATTTGCGCGGCGGTGAGCCGCAGGCCACCCTCCGGCAGGACGAGGTCGTCGCAGAACTGGTGCGCCGCTTCGCCGCTGCCGGCGGGCGGGACGAGACACCGGCGGCCTGAGGTCCGAACGGCGGCCGCTTCCGCCGCCACCTGGGTTTGTGTAACGTTATTGCAATGGAATAAACGATGATGACCACTGAACTTTACGACGATCTGGAGCAGGGCGAGCGCGTCAGGGCGTGGCTCAAGGAGAACGGCAGCGGCATCCTGATCGGTGTGGCGCTGGCGATCGGCGCGGTCTTCGGCTATCGCCAATGGCAGCTCCGCGATGACAACCGTAATTACGATGCAGCGCGCCTGTACGCCGTGGTGCAAAGCGCGCTCGACGGCGCCGACCTCGATGCCGCCGCCGCCGGTTATGCCGATCTCGGCGAATACCGCAAGCACCTGTACCGGATACTGGCCGGCCTGCAACTGGCCGCGGCCTACGCCGACCGCGAACGGGCCGGCGAGGCCATCGCCGTACTCGACGAATTACGCCGCACGGCAGCGCAACGCGATCTTTTGCCGTTGATTACGCTGCGCCTGGCACGGCTTCTGACCGCCGACGGCCAGCCCGAGCGGGCGGTGGAACTATTGGCCGATATCGCTCCCCAATCGGCACTTGCCGCACTGGCGGCGGAAGCGCGCGGCGATGCCTATGCGGCGCTGGGCCGGGCCGGCGAGGCGCAGGCCGCCTATCGCGAAGCGATTGACCTCAGCGCCAGCGAGCGCGGTATGCTGAACATGAAATGGCAGGCGCTGGCGGTTGCCGATGGTGCTGCATCCGGCCCGGCAACCGGGCCGGCCGAACCGCCTGCCGAATCCAGTGCTGTCGATGCCAAAGCCGGTGACGGGACGGCGGCCGCCGGCAGCGTTCCCGCCGGCTCTGAAGCGGCTGAAGCGGTTGAAGCGGATGACGAAGGTGGCGGCGATGAAAATTGATCGGCGCTCGCTCTGGGCAGTGTTGGGCACGACGATTCTGGTCGGCGGCTGCGGCCTGTTCAGCGAGGACGAACCCGAGCCCGGTGATCCGGCCAGACTCGTCGAGTTCACCCCGACACTCAAAGTCGAACGCATCTGGCGGACCTCGGCCGGGTCCGGCGTCGGCAAAGCCGGGCTGCGCATCGCGCCGGTGTACAGCAACGGCCGGCTCTACGTCGCCGATCGGACCGGCCGCATTTCGGTCATCGACGGCGAGACGGGGCGAGTCGAGCACCGCTTTTCGACCGAACTGGAGATTTCCTCCACCTTGGGCGTGTTCGAAACCATGATCCTGGCCGGCACGCTGGAAGGCGAAATTTTTTCGCTCGACGCCGAGACCGGCGCGGTCAACTGGCGGGCCCCGGTGTCGTCCGAAGTGCTGGCCCGGCCGTTGCTGCACGACGGTGTGGTCATCGTGCGCTGCGTTGACGGCCGGGTGTTCGGTTTCGATGCGGTGGATGGGACCCGGTTGTGGTTATATGACCGCAGCGTGCCGCTTTTGACCTTGCGCGGCAACGGCGATCCGCTGGCCCGCGGCGGCCTGGTGTTCATCGGCTATGACGGTGGCGAGGTGGTCGCGCTCAGGGCCCAGGACGGCGCCGTCGCCTGGGAACAGGCGATCAGCAACCGCGAGGGGCGCACCGAGCTCGACCGCCTGTCGGACATCGACGGCAGCATGGCGATGGTCGCCACCGACCTTTACGTCTCCACCGTCCGTGGCCGGCTGGCGGCATTGGCCGTCGAACAGGGGCGCATGCTGTGGGTCAAGGATGTCGGCACGGCGCTCGGCCTCGATGTCTCGCGGACACGCCTGACGCTGAGCGACGTGGACGATCAGGTCTGGCTGATCGACCGGCGCAACGCCACGACGTTGTGGAAACGCGACGGTCTGGAAAACCGGACCCTGACCCGGCCGAGCTTTTATGGCAATTATGTCGTCGTCGGCGACATGCAGGGCTACTTGCATTGGCTCGATGCCGAGAGCGGCGAGTTCGTCGCCCGCCTCAAGATCGGCTCGCCGTTGCTCGTCCCGCCGCTGGTCGTCGGTACGACGCTGTACCAGCTCGACGCCGGCGGCGGCCTCAGCGCTTTTCGTGCCGGCGCGGCGCTTTGACGGCGGATCGACCTGTCGCCGGATCGACGCAACGATGATTTCACCAGCCGCGCGGTCCCGGCGTGCGGCGCCGGCAATCCCGGACGCCGCCGGCCACCCGGTGGTGGTGATCGCCGGCCGGCCCAACGTCGGCAAATCGACACTGTTCAATGCCCTGACCCGCAGCCGCGAAGCGCTGGTCGCCGATCGCCCGGGCGTCACGCGCGACCGCCATTACGGCCTGGTGCATGATCCCGACCGGCCTTATGTGCTGGTCGATACCGGCGGTCTGACCGACGACGCCGAGGGTATCGAGGCGCTGGCCCAGGCGCAGGTCGCCGCGGCGCTCGAAGAAGCGACATTGGTCATCGCCGTGTTTGACGCGCGGGCCGGCTTGAACGCCGCCGACCGGGATCTGGCCGACCGCCTGAGGCGCCTCGGTAAACCGTTGATTCCGGTGCTCAACAAATGCGAGGGGTCGGGTTTCGGCACAGCGGCGGCCGATGCCGCGGCGCTTGGCTTGGGCGAAGTGGTGAGCATTTCGGCAGCGCACCGCCAGGGGCTGGACGATCTGGCAGCGGTGATCGACGCCAAACTGCCGGCTGCCCCGGCGGCGGAGCCGGCACCGGTGGCTGAACAGCCCCTCCGGCTGGCGTTCATGGGCCGGCCCAATGTCGGCAAATCGACTCTGATCAACCGCCTGGTCGGCGAACAGCGGCTGCTCACCGCCGACATTCCCGGCGTGACGCGCGACGTGATTCGCGTACCGTTCGCGCGCGACGGGCAAGATTACCTGTTGATCGACACCGCCGGTATCCGCCGCCGGGCGCGGGTCGAAGATCCGCTCGAAAAACTCAGCGTGATCAAATCGCTGCAAGTCGTCGCCGAAGCCGATGTCGTCGTATTGCTCATCGACGCCGCAGCGGGTGCCGGCGAACAGGACATGCGCCTTCTGGGTATGCTGCTCGACAACGGCCGGGCGGTGGTGATCGCCATCAACAAATGGGACGGCATGGCCGCCGGGGAGCGGCGGCGCTTTTTGCACGACCTCGAACGCCGCTGCCGTTTCGCCGATTACGTCGAAAAAATCCCTATCTCGGCGCTCCACGGCAGCGGTTTTGGCGAATTGCTGACGGCCGTTCACCGCGCTTCCCGGGCCGCGGCTTGTACGGTGCCGAGCAAGGCGCTGACCACGGCCCTGAACGACGCGCTCGCCGCCCATCCGCCACCGCTCAGCCGCGGCCGCACCGCCAGTCTGCGGTATGCCCATATCGGCGGCGGGCGGCCGCTGACTATCGTCGTCCACGGCAACCGGACCTCGACGGTGCCGGACAGCTACAAACGTTACCTCGCGGCCCATTTCCGCCGCGTATTCAAATTGACCGGGGTGCCGCTGGCGATCGTCCTCAAGGAGGGGGAGAACCCCTACGCCGGCAAACGCAACCCTTTGAGCGCCCGGCAGATCGCCAAGCGCCGGCGCCTGATGCGCCACGTCAAGCGATGAAGCTTTCGGCGCCCTCACGTGCCCGTTACGCCCGGCAACTGGTTCTGCCCGAACTTGGCGCCGCCGGCCAGGCAAAGCTGGCGGCCGCCCGCGTCCTGATCGTCGGTCTCGGTGGTCTCGGCACCCCGGCGGCGCGTTATCTTGCCGGTGCCGGGGTCGGCACCTTGCGCCTGGTCGATCCCGACAGTGTGGCGCTTGACAATCTGCACCGCCAGATTCTGTATGGCGAAGATGAGGTCGGAAAGCCTAAATCGAAGGCGGCCGCGGCCCATCTTGCCCGGGTCAACCCGCTGATCGCCATCGAGGCGACCGTCGCGGCATTCACCCCGGACAACGCCGCCGACCTGTTCGCCGGCTGCACCCTGGCGATCGATGCGACCGACACCTTCGCCGCCCGGATCGCCCTCAACCGGGCAGCGGTGGCCGCCGGCGTACCGCTGATCCACGGTGCTGCCGAAGGGCTGGAAGGGCAGGTGACGGTGTTCTGGCCGGCGGCCAAACCGGCCGCCGCGCCGTGTTACGAGTGCCTCTATCCGGCCTCCGGCGCGGTGAACGGCGGTTGCGCGACACGCGGCGTGCTCGGCCCGGTGCCGGGCGTGATCGGTACCTTGCAGGCACTCGAGGCGATCAAACTGCTCGCCGGCATCGGCGATGGACTGCTCGGCCGGCTCCTCAGGTTCGATGCCCGAACCACCGAATTTTGCGTCAGCCGTATCTTGCCGGATCCCTCGTGTGCCGTTTGTGGCGGCTCATAACACCCACGATTGCAGGTTCTGTTCGATGACGTGGGTGACGGCCGGGTCGTCCGGTTCGACGCGCGATGGCCAGTGTTCAACAAGATCGCCGGCGCGGTTGAAAAAGTACTTGTGAAAATTCCATTTCGGCATCACATCCGGCCCGAACTCGTTCAAAAGGTCGAGAAACAGCGGGTGCGCCTCGCCGCCGCTGACCGAATACTTCGCGGTCATCGGAAAACCGATCCGGTAGTGGCTGTCGCAGAATTCGGCGATGTCCTCTTCGCTGCCCGGTTCCTGGCCGCCGAAATCATTGCTCGGAATGCCGAGCACGACCAGCCCGGATTGTCGGTAGTCTTCGTACAGCCGTTGGAGTTTTTCGTACTGCGGGGTATAACCGCACTCAGAGGCGGTGTTGACGATCAAAAACGGCTGGCCGCGCCAGCGGTCGAGCGCCAGCGGCGCGCCGTCGAGCGATTTGAAAGCATAATTGAAGACGTTCATTGCCGGCTCCCCGTATGAACCTGAGGCCTCCCATGTTAGCAGATGACGCGAGCGTGCCGCAGCGCGCCGGGGCGGCGCCCGCCGTCGGGCAGGCGGGGATGGAATTTGCCCGCCTCGCCGCCGATGGCGCCGCCCGCCGCGGCCGGTTGACCTTCGCCCGCGGCACGGTCGAGACACCGGCCTTTATGCCGGTCGGCACCTACGGTTCGGTCAAAGCGATGACGCCGGAGGAAGTCCGGGCGAGCGGTGCCGAGATCATCCTCGGCAACACGTTTCATCTGTTGCTGCGCCCGGGAATGGAGGTGATCCGGGCACACAGCGGTCTGCACGAATTCATCCACTGGCCCGGCCCGATCCTCACCGACTCCGGCGGCTTTCAGGTCTTTTCGCTGGCCGCCCGCCGCAAGATCAGCGAAGCCGGAGTCCATTTCCGCTCGCCGGTCGACGGCGCCTTGGTGTTTCTCGGCCCGGAGGAAGCGATGGCCGTACAGCGCGACCTGGGTTCCGATATCGTCATGGCTTTCGACGAATGCACCCCGTATCCGGCGAGCGAAAGGCAGGCCCGCGACTCGCTGGCCCTGACGCAGCGCTGGGCCGAGCGCTGCCTCAGGGCCCATGCCGGCAATCCGGCGGCCCTGTTCGGCATCGTCCAGGGCGGGATGTATCCGGCGCTCAGGCAGTACGCGGCCCGCGAACTGTCGGCCTTGCCGTTTGCCGGTCTGGCCATCGGCGGTCTCAGTGTCGGCGAGAGCCCGGCCGAGCGCCTGCACATCCTCGACGAAACGCTACCGGCGCTGCCGGCCGGTAAACCACGTTACCTGATGGGCGTCGGCCGGCCGGAGGACATCGTCGAAGCGGTGTACCGCGGTATCGACCTTTTCGATTGCGTGATGCCGACGCGCAACGCGCGCAACGGCCACCTGTTCACACAAGACGGCATCGTGCGCATCCGCAACGCCCGCTACCGCACCGACACCGGGCCGCTGGACGGGCGCTGCAATTGCTATACCTGCACCCATTACAGCCGCGCCTATCTGGCGCATCTTTTCAGGTGCAACGAAATCCTCGCCCCGCGGCTGGCCACCATCCACAACCTGCACCATTACCAGCAATTGATGCGGCAGATCCGCCAGGCGATCGACCAGGCCCGCTTCGCCGACTGGCGGGCGGCGTTTTATGCCGGGCGCAAGCTGGACCCGCCGGCGATCATCCCTGCTGCGCGGTGAGCATATAGTCGGCAGCGGCCTTCAGATATTCGTCGCTGCACAAATTGCAGAAGCCGCGGGCCGGCATGGTATTGAAGCCGTCAAGCGTGTGTCGATAGATCGTCTCAGGAGGTTGTCGCCGGCGGTCGATCCAGTCGATTTCCCTGCCCGGGATCGGGGCCCCGCCGGCGCCGCTGTCGTGGCAACCGGCGCAGACCTGCCGATAGACGATCGCCCCGGGATTGCTCGTATCCACGGCGGCTGACGCGCCGCTATCTGCAAGCCGGTATAGACGGTACAGCGATCCTGCTTGCGTGATGAAGTAGATCGAGCCGTCAGCGGCGATTTCGATGTCCCTGATCCGGCCTTCGACTTCAGTCAGCATCTCGTGCTCTGAGCGGATCACACCATCGGCGTAATCCAGTTTACTGATATGCTGGCCGCGCAGCGCACCGGCCAGAAAGTGGCCGTTCCATTCCGGAAACATCGCACCGCGGTACATCGTCAATGGCGATATCGCCTCGGACGGCAGCCAGTAATAAATTGGCTGTTCCATTCCCGCCATGTGAGTTGCAGTAGAGGCGGTATCCGGTGTTTTCGTCAGGTAATGGAACCTGGCGGTATTGACACCTGCCTGCTCGGCGGTCATGCCGATGCCCTCCAGCGTATACATTTTGCCGTAAGTGATGACCGGCCAGCCGTAATTCCTGCCGGCTTCGATGCGGTTGAGTTCATCGCCGCCCATCGGGCCATGCTCGGCTTCATACAAGTTGCCGCTCGCTTTGTCGAAATAGAGTCCTTGGGGGTTGCGGACGCCGAGGGCGAAGATCCGGTCATCGACGCTGGGATCGCCAATAAACGGATTTTCGGCAGGTGTCGTGCCGTCGTCGTTCAGGCGGAGGATTTTGCCAGTCAGTAAATGACCTTGCTGTGCCACATGGTTTTCAGAGCGGTCACCGACTGAAATGTAAAGATGGCCATCGTTGTCGAATTCGAGCGCTCCTCCGAAGTTCGAAAGTGACCAGCCGTAGGGTTCGACCAGCAGGATGTTTTTCATGTCCTGCAGGGCAGTGCCGTCGAAGATCGCGGTGGCGACCGCCAGCGTCATAATGCGGGTCGCCGCATCGCCGGTGACGTAACTGAAGTACAGGCGGTTGTTTTCCCGGAAGTGGGGGTGCAGTTCGATATCGAGCAGGCCGGTCTGCGCGAAGGCATCGACCACCGGTGGTACGCCGCTGACGGCCGTCATTTTTTTTTCATCGAGGTCATACACACTCATCCGCCCCGGTTTTTCGTTGATCAACAACCGCCGTTCGGCAATGAAAGTGAAAGCCCAGGGATATTCGAGCCCGCTGAGTATTCCCTCGAGCCGGGCTTCCCGTATGTTCAATGCCGTCAGAGAAGGGATGGGTTTGTCTGTGTTAAATCCCGGGCGATGTTCCGCCGGTTTCTCCATTGCCGGTGGCTGCGGGGCGGGGGCGGGTT
Organism: Candidatus Jinrbaksania sp.; assembly: GCA_039794245.1. Taxonomy (GTDB): domain Bacteria; phylum Pseudomonadota; class Gammaproteobacteria; order Xanthomonadales; family Wenzhouxiangellaceae; genus DAITQM01. Next base: position 93,338 of record JBDIVS010000001.1, on the reverse strand, counting down.
CCGCCGCTGGTGGAGACTCGGTGGTTAACGGCCGTGGCGCTTGCTCAGGATCCTGCTGTGAACAGCCGGCAGCTAGCAGCATCGATATCACGGCGAACAAGCGGGCGGCCATATAAGGGTTACTCCGTTGCATGGATGAAAAGCTGAGAGATCGTCATTCTAACCGCCGGCCGTGCGATCCGGGTCAGGCGCACAACAGGCCAACATCGCCCGGCAGGCAGCGGATGCGGGCCGGTGTGCGGCCGATGATCTCGCCGTCGATGGTCAGCGGGTAATCGGCCGGCGCGACAATGTCGATCGCCCCGGCGCGGCCGGTCACCACTTCGGGATAGGCGATGTGGCGGCCGCGATAGACGCTGGGAAAAAGCCGGAGCAGGCGCCGCCGGGCCATTGGTTTGACCAGGATCCAATCGAGCAGGCCGTCGTCGAAGCGGGCCGCGGGGGCGATCAGAAAACGGCTGCCGGTGTAGCGCGTATTGGCGATTTCGAACAGCAGGCAAGGCGAGGTGATCACCTCGCCGCCGGCCAGGATGCGCACCGTGAATGACGCCGGGTTCATCATTTTCAAAAGGCTGCCCGCGCTGTAGGCAAGGCCGCCCAGCGCCTTGAAGCGCGCCGCCAACACTGCGGCATCGGTGGCGAAGCCAAGCCCGGCGATATTGAGCGAATAGCATTGTCCCCCGGCGTGGTCGATTTCGGCGACGTCGATATCCCGGCGCCGGCCGGTGGCGATGATGTCGAGTGCCTGGCCGATGGCGCCGGGCAGCAGGCCGAGGTGGCGGGCGAAGGCGTTGCCGGTGCCGAGCGGTACGATACCCAGCGGCAGGCGTTCGGCGGCGGGCTTTTGGTACAGGCCGTTCAACACTTCAAACAATGTCCCATCGCCGCCGGCGGCCACCAGTGCGTCATAACGCGTCAAGTCGGCGGTAGCGGCGATCCAGGTTGCATCGCCCCGGCGCGCCGTCAATCGCAGATCGGCGTGCAGGCCGCGCGCGGTGCAGGCGGCATGCAAGCGGCGGATCTGCCGGCCGCGGCAGGCGCCGGACGCCGGATTGGCAATCAGCAGAATCTTCAATTTCAGCGGTTTCCGTTTACCCTGCCCATCTTGTCCATCCATGTTCATTTTTGTTATAGGTGATATCTCTAAGTTTTCAGCAGTTTTTCCAGTACTGTCGGGTCATGGCGGCCGGCGAGTCGGCCGATGGTTTTGCGCAAGGCGTCGCGATCTTCGGCGATCAATGTCGCGTGTCCCAGTTTGCGGCCCGGCCGAGGGGTTTTGCGGTAATCGTGCCAGTGGAGGCCGGGCACGGACAACCACGGGGCGCGCTCCGGCATCTCGCCGATCCAGTTCAACATCAGCGCCGTGCCCGGGCAGTCGGTGGCGCCGAGCGGCAGGCCAGCGATGGCCCGCAGGTGGTTCTCGAACTGGCTGGTCGTTGCGCCGTCGATGGTCCAGTGCCCGGAGTTGTGGACGCGCGGCGCAAACTCGTTGGCCAGCAGGCGGCCGCCGGCGACGAGCAGCTCGAGGGCCATCACGCCGATATACGAAAAATAATCCAACAGACGTGAAATCCAGTCCAGCGCTTCGCTGTACAGGGCTTCCCCGCCAGGGTACGGCGCCAGGCTGGCGGCGAGGATGCCGTCGCGGTGCAGGTTGCGGGTCAGCGGATAGGCGGCGATCCGCCCCTTGGCGCTGCGCGCTGCGATGATCGAACATTCGGCGTCGAACGGGACGAAGGCTTCGACGATCAGGGGCCGGCCGCCCAATCGTTGCCAGGCCGTTTCGCTGTCAGCGGCCCGGTGCAGCACCGCCTGGCCCTTGCCGTCATAACCGAAGCGGCGCGTCTTGAGGATGGCCGGCAGGCCGATGCGGTCCAGCGCGGCGCCAAGATCGTCGCGATTGTCCACTGCGGCATAAGGCGGTGTGGGGATGCGAAGTTCGGTGAACAGTTGTTTTTCGCGCCACCGATCCTGGGCGCAGGCGAGGGCGGCCGGCACCGGGTGCACGGGCACCTGCCTGGCGAGCGCCGCGGCGCTGCTGGCCGGGACGTTTTCGAAATCATAGGTGACGACGTCGCATTCCCCGGCCAGACGGTCGAGGGCGGCCGGGTCGTCGTAGTCGGCGGCGATCAGCGGTGCGGTATCGCCACCGCAGGCTGTAGCGTCGGGGTCGAGCAGCAGAAAACGAAAGCCCAGCGGGTATCCAGCCAGGGCCAGCATGCGGCCGAGTTGCCCGCCGCCGAGGATGCCGATGCGCATCAGGTTTGTCTTGGATCGCCGGCCTGCGTGATCGCGTCGCGGCGGGCTTGACGGCCGCGTACGAGTGCGGCGTGAAGATCGTCGTCGTGCAGCGCCAGAATAGCGATGGCCAGCAATGCCGCATTGACCGCGCCGGCACTGCCGATCGCCAGCGTCCCGACCGGGACGCCGCCGGGCATCTGGACGATGGAGAGCAGCGAATCGAGCCCGTCGAGGGCTTTGCCTTTGACCGGCACGCCGAGCACCGGCAGCGTCGTCAGGCTGGCGACCATGCCGGGCAGGTGGGCGGCGCCGCCAGCCCCGGCGATGATCACCTCAAGGCCGCGGCCGCGCGCCGCTTTCGCCCATTCGACCATGGCCTCCGGGGTGCGATGGGCCGAGACGATACGGACCTCGTGCGCCACCCGGTAATCATCCAGCGTGGTCACGGCGTGGCGCATCGTCTCCCAATCCGAGCGCGAACCCATGATGATGCCGACTTTGGCTTGCGGCATGGCGGCCTCCTTGATGCGGCGGAGCGGGTATTTTACCTATCCGGACAGTGCTGCCGCCGGCGGCAGGCGGACCGGCCACGGGCGGCGCGGCCGGGCGGCGGTCAGTTCGCGCCCGAGGGCAAGAAACACGTCGCGCGGCAATGTCATCGCCCCAAGCCGCAAGAGGTGAGGATTGGGCAACTGGCAGTCGATGAACGGCGCGCCGAGTTCGGCCATGATCCGAAGCAGCGCATAAAGCGCTATTTTGCTGCCGCCGTGCGCCCTGGTGAACATCGATTCGGCGAAAAACAACCGGCCGAGCAGCACACCGTAAAGCCCGCCGATCAGCGCTTCGCCCTGCCAGACCTCGAGCGAGTGGGCATGACCTGCTTCGTGCAGCCGGCGGTAGGCGTAGGCCATTTCCGGGACGATCCAGCTCTCGTCACCGGCCCGGCGCGGCACGGCACAGGCGGCCACCACTGCCGCGAAGGCGTGGTCCACGGTGAGGCGCAAGTCGGGGTGGCGCATCTGCCGGCGGAACCGGCGGCTCGCCCTGAATGCGGCGACCGGCAGAACGCAACGCGGGTGCGGTGACCACCAGATGATCGGCGACCCCGGACCGTACCACGGGAAAATGCCGTGCCGGTACGCGTTCAGCAGGCGCCGGGGGTCGAGATCGCCGCCGACGGCGATGACGGGCGCCGCGCAAGCCTCGGGATTGCCGGCCGGGATATCCGGGAACGGGCTGGTGGGATCGGCGCTGAGGACCGGCGGCCGCGCGTGCATCATCGCCCGTTCCCGGCCGCCGCAGCACAGCGTTCAATGCTCCCGTTCTTCATCCGCGATCCACGCCTCAACCGCGCGGCTGAGCCGCCGGTCGGGAAAATAATGATACGTGCAGGTCGGCACGAGCTTAAAGCCGCGGCGGCGCTTGTGTTCGCCGAGCACGCCCGGTTCGAAAGCCGCAAGCCCGTAGCGCAGGCAGAATTCTATGCCCTGGTAATAGCACAGTTCAAAATGCAGCAAGGGGATATCGTCGAGCATGCCCCAGTAGCGGCCGTACAGCGTCTCGCTGCCTCTGAGAAAGACCGCCGCAGCGCATGCCCGGCCGGCGCGCTCGGCCAGACAGTACCACAGCGAGCAGGCCGGACTTCCGGCGGCGGCGCTGAAAAAAGAAGCAGGAAAAAGCGGCAGATTCCCGTAGCGCCGGAACGTCCGGTTCTGGCAGGCGGCGACCAGCGCGTGCTCGGCCGGACCGGCGGCCGCCGCCGGCAGCCAGCGGCAGGTGATGCCAGCGGCGGCGAGACGGCGGCGTTCCTGGCGCACCGTTTTGCGGCGGTGGCCGTCCAGACTTGCCAGATAGGCCGTAAAGTCACTGGCGCTCGCGCCGCCCGCGGGCCGGGTCCAGCGGTACAGCACCTCGTTGCGGCGGCGCAGAAAACCGGCGGCGGTCAAGGGCGCATCATCGGCCGGGGCGGTGAAATTGACCTGGACGGTCGTCAAGCCGGCGCGTTCGGCGGCGCCGGCAAGGGCCGCGGCGAGTACCGGTCGCAAGTGTTCTGCGCCGGGTGCGGCCAGTAGTCTTTGGCCCGACAGCGGCGTATAAGGCACTTCACAGACCAGTTTGGGATACCACTCGAAGCCGTCACGCCGGGCGGCGTGCGCCCAGTGCCAGTCGTAAACGAAGTCGCCGTGCGAATGGGCTTTCAGCCAGGCTGGTGCGGCGGCGGCGGGAACCCCTCCGGCGTCGATGACCCAATGTGCCGCCTGCCAGCCGTATTCGGGCCGCGCCACCGTCGCTTCCAGCGCCGCGAGAAAATGCCAATCGAGCGCCGGATCACCGCCGCTCAGACGGTTCCAGGCCGCGGCATCCACGTCGCGGATCGACGCCAGCCGGCGTATGCGGTAGCCATCGGTGGCGGGTATCGGTTGCGGCATTCGCAGATCGCGTAAGCGTTTTCAATTTTCGTCCAGAAAACGTTTGGCGTCGAGCGCTGCCATACAGCCGAAACCGGCCGAGGTCACGGCCTGGCGGTAAACGTGGTCGGCGACATCGCCGGCGGCGAACACGCCGGGCACGCTGGTCGAGGTGGCGTTGCCATTCTGCCCGGAGACGGTTTTGATATAACCGCCGTTCATTGCCAGTTGCCCCTCGAACAATGCCGTATTGGGCGTATGGCCGATGGCGATGAACAGGCCGCTGGCGGCGATATCGCGTTGTTCACCGCTCGCCACATGCGCCAGGCGCACACCGGTGACGCCGTTATCGTCACCGAGCACTTCAGCGACGAGATGATCCCAGATGATGTCGATTTTGCCTTCGTCGCGGCGGGCGAACAGGCGGTCCTGGAGGATTTTTTCGGCGCGCAACTGGGACCGGCGGTGCACCAGCGTCACTTTATTGGCCAGGTTGGCAAGATACAACGCTTCTTCGACTGCGGTGTTGCCGCCGCCGATCACTGCGACATCCTGGCCGCGATAAAAAAAACCGTCGCAGGTGGCACAGGCCGAAACGCCGCGCCCGAGATAGCGCTGCTCCGAATCGATGCCGAGGTAACGGGCGCTGGCGCCGGTCGCGACGATCAGCGCTTCGGCGGTATATTCGCTCTGATCGCCGCGCAGCGTAAACGGCCGGCGGCCGAGATCGACATGGTTGATGTGATCGAATATGATCTCGGTGTGAAAACGCTCGGCGTGGCGCTGCATGCGTTCCATCAGGGCCGGGCCCTGCAGGCCCTCGACGTCGCCCGGCCAGTTGTCGACGTCGGTGGTTGTTGTCAATTGACCGCCCTGCTGCAGGCCGGTGATCACCACCGGTTTGAGATTGGCGCGCGCCGCGTAGATCGCCGCGGTATAGCCAGCCGGACCTGAACCTAGGATCAGCAGCCGGAAGTGACGGGGAGCGGCCATGTATAATCTCCTGTTCGATGATTGAAGGCGGAATGGGTATTTTACCGTGAGGCGCAAGCCGTCCAACGAGGCCGCACGACGTCCAGTGCGGGCCGCGGCGCGGCACGGCGGCGCGGCGGAAGGCGGCGCGCTCGCCGGCCGCCTGCGCGAAAGCCTTCTGGTCGTGCTGGCGATCGCTGCGGTCTATCTGGCGGTCTGTCTTGTCAGTTACAGCCCCGGCGATCCCGGTTTCAGCCACGCCGGCAGCGCCGGGCGCATCGCCAATCGCGGCGGCCTGGCCGGCGCCTGGCTCGCCGACTTCAGCCTCAGTTTTTTCGGCCTGGCGGGCTATCTGCTGCCGTTTTTACTATTTTATCTCGGTGTCCGGCAGTTGCCGCGCGGCGATCGGCCGCAGGCCGAACGCTGGGCACCGGCGATCTATCTCGGTGGCCTCATCGTTGCGGTGGCCAGCGGCGCGGCGTTGCTGGCGATGCACGCCAGAGACGGCATCGCACCCTTGCCGGAAGGCTTCGGCGCCGGCGGCATCGTCGGCAGCCTGGTCAGCCGGCCGTTTCTGCCGCTGCTCGCCGAAACCGGCACGACATTGTTGCTGCTGGCCCTGCTGCTGTCGGGCATCACGCTGTTCACTGGTCTTTCGTGGTTGTGGCTGATGGATTCCACCGGGGCGCTGGCGCTTGCCGCCTGGCGCCGCGGGCGCGAGTTCGGCGATGACCTGAAGGACTGGATCGCCGGCCGCCGGGCGCGCGCCCAGCGCGACGATCTGCGCCGTCAGGAAACGGTCCGCCAGGCCAGGCGCGAACCGCCGAAAATCGAACTGCGCGCGCCACCGCCGGTGCCCGAGCCGACCGTGCAGGAACGGCAGCGGCCGTTGTTCAAGCACCTGCCGGCCGCCGGCTTGCCGCCGCTCGATCTGCTCGACGAGCCGCCGCGCACGACACAGGGTTACAGCGCCGAGGCGCTGGCCGCGCTGTCGCGGCAGGTGGAACTGAAACTCGCCGATTTCAATGTCGAGGCCGAGGTGGTCGCCGTCCATCCCGGTCCGGTGGTCACCCGCTTCGAACTGCAACCGGCGGCCGGCGTCAAGGTCAGCCAGATCTCGTCGCTGGCCAAGGATCTGGCGCGCGGTCTCAGCGTCATTTCGGTGCGCATCGTCGAGGTCATTCCCGGCAAATCGGTTGTCGGTCTCGAGATTCCGAACCAGCGGCGCGAGTTGGTGTATCTGCGCGAGATCCTGGAGTCGGCCACCTATCAGAAATCGCACTCGCCGCTGACCCTCGGACTCGGTAAGGACATCGGCGGCAATCCGGTGATCGCCGACATTTCACGTATGCCGCACCTGCTGGTCGCCGGGACCACCGGTTCTGGAAAATCGGTGGCGATCAACGCCATGATCCTGAGCCTGCTGTACAAGGCGACGCCCGAGCAGGTGCGCTTGATTATGATCGACCCCAAGATGCTCGAATTGTCGGTCTACGAAGGCATCCCGCACCTTTTGACGCCGGTGGTCACCGATATGAAGGACGCCGCCAACGCGCTGCGCTGGGGGGTCGGCGAAATGGACCGCCGCTACCGGCTGATGGCGACCCTCGGCGTGCGCAACCTCGCCGGTTATAACCGCCGGATCAACGAAGCGCGGCAGGCCGGCAAACCACTGACCGACCCATTTTTCGAGGCCGCCGGTGCGCCGCCCGGGACCTCGCCGCCGGAACTGCAAACCCTGCCCAACATCGTCGTCGTCGTTGACGAATTTGCCGACATGATGATGATCGTCGGCAAAAAAGTCGAAGAGCTGATCGCCCGGCTGGCGCAGAAGGCCCGCGCTTCTGGCATCCACCTGATTCTCGCCACGCAGCGGCCGTCGGTCGATGTGATCACCGGCCTGATCAAGGCCAACATCCCGGCACGCATCGCCTTCCAGGTGTCGTCGCGCATCGATTCGCGTACCATCCTCGATCAATCGGGCGCCGAACAACTTCTCGGCCACGGCGACATGCTGTTCCTGCCGCCCGGCTCGGCGTTGCCCGAGCGCATCCACGGCGCCTTTGTCGCCGATCACGAAGTGCACAAAGTGGTCGAAATGCTGCGCGCCATGGGCGAACCGGATTATCTTTCCGCGGTGCTCGAAGACGTGCAGACCGACGGCAACGGCCAGTTGATCGGGGCCACCGGCCTGCCCGAGGGGCCGCCCGGCGGCGAGCAGGACGAGTACTACGACCAGGCGGTCGAGTTCGTCATCGAATCGCGCCGCGCCTCGATTTCCAGCGTCCAGCGCCAACTGCGCATCGGCTACAACCGCGCGGCGCGCCTGATCGAGGATATGGAAGCGGCCGGTATCGTCAGCCCGCCGGAACACAACGGCCAGCGCCAGGTGCTGGTGCCGCGGCGCAGCCGCGAATAGGTTATTGTCTAAATCGGTCACAACTTGTGAAATACATCACTGCACTTGTCCTGCCCGCGCTCATGGCCTGGAACGCGGCCGCCGAAGCCGGCGGCATCGAGCGTCTTCGGGCATTCAATACCGGGCTGACCAGCCTCAGCGCCTCGTTCCGGCAGATCGCTGCCGATGCCGACGGCTACCAGGAAATCTCGACCGGCAACCTGTTCATCCAGCAGCCCGACCGGTTGCGCTGGGACTACCTCGAACCTTGGCCGCAGCACATCGTCGCCGACGGCCGGCAGGTGTGGTCTTACGATGTCGAACTCGAGCAGGTCACGGTGCGCGACCAGAAAAAGGCGCTCAACCAATCGGCGCTCAGCGTACTGACCGACCCAGCGCGCCTCGGCGAATACTTCGAAATGCGCGACGGCGGCCACGGCGAGGATCTCGAATGGGTCATACTCGAACCGCTCGACAGCAGCGATTTCAGCGAACTCAGGCTCGGATTCGCCGGCGACATGCTGGCCCGGATGGTGATGTCCGACCACTTGGGGCAGAGCACCGATATCCATTTCAGCCACCTGCGGCGGAACCCCAAACTGCAACCCGGGCTTTTCTCGTTCACGCCGCCGCGCGGCGTCGATGTGATCAAAGATATCTAAATCAGCAGGGCCGCCGCAATGCTCGATCCCCAACTCCTGCGCACCGACCCCGAGGCGGTCGCCGAACAACTGGCGCGCCGCGGCGCCACGTTCGATGCCGCCGGCTGGCGGCGTCTCGAGGACGAACGCCGCCACTGCCAGACCCGCACCCAGGAACTGCAAAACGAACGTAATGTGAGGTCGCGGGCGATCGGCGAAGCCAAGGCGCGCGGCGCGGACATCGCGCCGCTTTTGGCCGCGGTCGGCGACCTCGGCGCCGAACTCGACAAGCTAAAGGCCAGGCTCGAGGCCGTCCTGGCGGCCGAGGATGAAATTCTGCTGGCCCTGCCCAACATCCCCGCCGCCGACGTGCCGCCGGGCGACAACGAGAACGACAACGTTGAGGTCCGGCGCTGGGGTGAACCGCGGGCCATGCCGTTTACGGTCCGCGACCACGTGGATATCGGCGCGGCGCTCGCCATGCTCGATTTCGATCGTGCCGCTAAAATTGCCGGAACCCGTTTCGCCGTCCTCGGCGGCCCGCTGGCCCGCCTGCACCGCGCCCTGGTCCAGTTCATGCTCGATCTGCACACCGCCGAGCACGGTTACCGGGAATACTATGTGCCGTACCTCGCCAACCGCGACAGCCTGACCGGCACCGGCCAGTTGCCAAAGTTTGCCGCCGACCTTTTCGCCCTGGCCGGCGATCTGCCTTATTACCTGATCCCGACCGCCGAGGTGCCGCTGACCAACCTCGTGCGCGGCGAGATACTCGAGGCCGGCACGCTGCCGCTGCGCCTCGTCGCCCATACGCCGTGTTTCCGCAGCGAGGCCGGATCCTACGGCCGCGACGTGCGCGGCATGATCCGCCAGCACCAGTTCGAGAAAGTCGAACTGGTGCAGATCGTCGAGCCGGATGAAGGCGAGGCGGCGCTGGATGCGCTGACCGCCCACGCCGAAGCCGTGCTGCGCCGGCTCGAACTGCCGTACCGCGTCGTGCTGCTGTGCACCGGGGATATGGGCTTTGCGGCGCGCAAGACCTACGACCTGGAAGTGTGGCTGCCGAGCCAGCGGCGCTACCGCGAGATCAGCTCCTGTTCGCACTTCGGCGATTTTCAGGCGCGGCGGATGAAAACCCGCTGGCGCAAGTCGCCAACCGGCAAGCCGGAAACCGTGCACACGCTGAACGGCTCGGGCCTCGCCGTCGGCCGCACCCTAGTTGCGATCCTCGAAAACTACCAGAACGAAGACGGCTCGGTCACCGTCCCGCACGCGCTCCGCCCGTGGCTTGGCGGCCTGGAGAAGATCGAAAAAGAAAACGCCTGAACGGCGGATCGTTGAAGAGCGTAAATGCAACAGTTGGGGTAAGTAAAACCCCGCCGGGCAAGCCCGGCGGTGGATGAAACGGCCTGGAGTGATGCAGCCCGAACCTGCTCTCCCTTTTGCATCATCCTTTCCCTTGTCGTGACCTGCCGGCCCATTCCGCTGGCGCCTCACTGGCATCAGGGGCTTCCTGCCCGGCTGCCCTGCCTGTCTGACCTCACCTGGCTACCCTGCCGCGAACTGCCTTCACTCCAGACACTGCCATCATCTCATCCCGCGCCCCGGCCGTCTATCAAGCCGGTATCAAGTACACCTGAACTCTCCGTGATGCACGGCACGTACGAGTTATCCACAGGCGGTCACCGCTCCTGCCAAAGGCGCCGCTGCCGCTCAATCCAGGCGTTTATGGAAGCGCAGGACGGCGAGCACCATGAAGGCGAGAAAGAAGGCGGCCAGGATCCAGGCTTCGTGCTGCATTTCGCCCAAAGTGGCGCCGCGCAGCAGGATGCCGCGCACCAGGCGGATGAAGTGGGTGAGGGGGAGCCATTCGGCGATGGCCTGGGCGAAGCGCGGCATGCCTTCGAAGGGGAACATGAAACCGCTGAGCAGGATGCTAGGCAGGTAGATGAAGACACTCACCTGCATGGCCTGGAACTGGGTCTGGGCCAGCGTCGAGATCAGCAGACCGAGCGCCAGACTGGCGCCGATGAAGACCAGCGCCGCGAGATACAGGTCGATGAGATCGCCGGCGATCGGCACATCGAACAACAGGACGCCGACGGCAAGGATGATACTCGTCTGAAGCAGGCCGATGACGATGTACGGCATGATCTTGCCGATCATCAATTCTGCAGTGCGGATCGGGGTGGCGATCAAAAGTTCGAGATTGCCGCGCTCGCGTTCGCGGACGATGGCGATCGCGGTGAACAGTACGAGCGTCAGGTTCAGGATCACGCCGATCAGCGCCGGCACGATCTGCACGGCGGTGTAGCGCTCCGGGTTGTACAGCACGCGGAGCGCGAAGCGGCTTGTCTTTTGTGCCGCCGGTTGGCGGAAGGCGAGCGGCAGTTCGGCGAGTTGGCGGGCGACGTTGTCGATGCTCGGGCCGGAGTTGTCGATCAGGATCTGGCCGGCCGGCCGGGTGCCGTTGCGCAGGCGCGCGGTGAAATCGGCCGGCAGCACCAGGCCGATGGTGATTTCGCCGCGGCGGATCATGGCCTCGAGTTGGGCGCGGTCCGCCGCCCGGCGCGTGAAATCCACCAGTTGGCTCGCTTCGGCCGCCTGGAGCACCTGGCGCGAGTCGGTGGTATTTGCCAGGTCGAGATAACCGGCGTGCAGGTGACGCACGTCGAGGTTGATGGCGTAACCGAAGAGCAGGATCTGCAACAGCGGGATGCCGACGATCATGCCGAACGTCGGCCGGTCACGGACGAGCTGGCGGACCTCTTTTTGGGCCACGCCGCCGATGCGTAGCAGCGTCTCGATCATCGTTTCCTGAACCCGGTGGCGGCGACAAAGACGTCTTCCAGGTTCGCCGGCGCGTCCTCAGCCGCGGCGGGGATCTGCGCAGCGCGCAACACCGCTTCGATGGCCGCGGCCGGCGCCGCCTGCTGGCGGGCGACCAGGGCGTGCAGGAGGTTGCCCATCTGGGCAATGCTGGCGATCCAGGGTTCGCCGAGCAGGCGCTGCCTGGCCCGTTCGGGCTCGGCCGTTTCGATTTCGACGACACGTGCCGGGATGTCGCGTTTCAGATCGGCGGGCCGCCCTTCGGCGACGAGGCGGCCGCGGTCCAGTATCGCCAAGCGGTGGCAGCGCTCGGCTTCGTCCATGAAATGGGTCGAGACCAGGACCGTCGCGCCGCCGGCGGCGAGTTCGAACAGCGTGTCCCAGAAATCGCGGCGGCTTTGCGGATCGACGGCGCTGGTCGGCTCGTCGAGAATCAAAAGCTCGGGGCGGTGCAAGGTGGCGACGGCCAGCGCCAGGCGCTGCTTCTGGCCGCCGCTCAAGGTGCCGGCGCGTTGCCGCCGCTGGTCTTCAAGTTCGAATTCGTGCAATGCCCGGCGGACCGCTTCCGCTCTGGCGGCTTTGCGCAGGCCATAGATCATGCCGATAAAATCGAGGTTTTCACGGACGCTGAGATCGCGGTACAGTGAAAAGCTCTGCGTCATATAACCGAGGCGGCGGCGCAGGGGCTCGCTCCCGGCCGGCAGCGCATGGCCCAGAACCTCGATCTCGCCGGCGCTCGGCACGAGCAGGCCGCACAGCATCCGGATGGTCGTCGATTTTCCAGAGCCGTTCGGACCTAAAAAGCCGTAAATCCGGCCGCGTTCGATGTCCAGATCGAGGCGGTCCACGGCCACCAGATCGCCGAAACGCCGGGTCAGGCCGCGGGCGCTGATCGCCGTGGCGCTCAGGGTTCGAGCGTTCATGGGTCGAGGCCGGGAAAGCCGACTTCGACCGGTGTTCCGAGCGGCGTTTCGGCGGGCGCCGCGCTGACGTCGATTTCGGCGAGATAGACGAGATGGCCGCGGTCTTTCTGGTGCAGCGCGAAAAACGGCGTAAATGCGGCGTCGTGTGCGATCCAGCGCACTTTACCGGCCAGCACGGGGCCGTTGCCCGGCAACCGGATCTCGGCCGCCGCGGCGGGCGCGAGCCGGTTTCTGAGCGCCACCGGCAGATACACCCGGGCATAAAGCCGTGAGCGGTCGAGCACCACGGCCAACGTGGCGCCGGCCGGCGGCCGTTCGCCGATCTCGTAGGGCAGGGCATCGACGATGCCGGGCACCGGCGATGTCACCGTCAAACGCTTGATGCGGATCTGTAACTCGTCGCGCCGGGCGGTGAGTGTAGAGAGTTGCGCGGCGGCTTGCCGCAGTTGTTCGGCGCGCGTCCCGGCGAGCAACAGATCGAGCCTCGCCCTGGCGCTTTGCTGCTCGGCGGCGGCGCTGTCGAGGCGCGCTTTAGCCGCATCGAGCGCGGCCTGGCTTTGCAGCTTGCGGGCTGCGAGATCACGTTGCCGACGGTGATCGAGACGGGCTTCGACCAGCCGGGCCTCAGCGCCGGCGAGCGCGGCGCGCGCCTCGTCGATTTCCTCGCGCCGCGGTCCGGCGATCAATTCGTCGTATCGCGCCTGGGCTTCAGCGACCGCGGCCTGCGCGGCGTGCAGTTCGGCCGCCAGACGTTCCTCGGCGAGGCGAACCAGCAACTGCCCGGCCTCGACCCGGTCGCCTTCCTCGACCGCGATCTCAACGATGGGTTCGGATGCTTCGGCGATCAATTCCAGGCGATCGCGTTCCAGGGTGCCGAGCACTGGTGGAATGTCCTGTGCCTGGCAGGCTGCAAGGAGCGGCAGCAACGCGCTAGACACCGATCGCACACGGGGCAGGAGGCGGAAAAAGGCCCGCAGCAAAAACCGTTTGGCCTCATCTGTACTTTTCGCAAAACGCATTACATGAGATTGCACTGCACGCCTCATGCGCCGGCTCCTTCAAGAAATACCCTTGCCGTATGCTCCGCCTGGCCGGCGAGAGTTTTATTATCTATGCTAAATCGGTACAAACGCTCGGTGACCGGCAGGGCAAGGAACGGAAACAGTGTCAGACTGATCAGCGACAGGGCGAGCGCCACGGCATCGAGGTCGCGGCGCAGGCGGCCGGCGGCCTGTTCGGCGCGGATCAGGCCGACCAGAATGCCGCGCCCGCGGCTGGCAAAGTGTTCGATGAAGCGCTCGCGCAATTGCCCTTCGTGGCCGAGAATTTCGCGGACGATCAGGTGCGGCAGCCATGGCCGTTCGGCGATCACGGCGTGGACGGTGGAAATAAAGCCATGGATCGCTGGCGGGCCGTCCGGCGCCGATCGGCTCCAATCGCGCACGGTGTTCAACAGCGGCTCGACGGCAGCGTCGAGCATCGCCAGCAGCAGGCTTTCCCGGTCGCCGAAATAGTAATGCACCATCGCCGGATTCACCCCGGCCCGGCGCGCGATCTCGCGTATCCCGGCACCGCCCGAACCGCGTTCGAGCACGACGACACGCGCCGCCTCGATCAACTCGCCGCGCACCACGCCGCGGCGTTCACCGGCCGGCCGGCCGGCCGCCTTGGCGGCAGCCGGTTTTACCCGACCCGCCGGCCCTATGGCCTCACGCCGCCGGCTGCTGCGCCGTGTTCGTGACTCGACCACTTGCCGCTCATTCGTCGACATACCGCCCGTTTTGATCTGGGATCTGCGCCTATATTAAACAAACGAATAATTAATTACAAGAGGGGCCGGACCTGAACCTGGCCCCGTTTCAATCAGCGCTTCGGGCACCTCGGCAAAACGTGTGAGTGGTCAATCCTTTCTTCCCGCCGCTTGCGGCGGAAGGCTCGTATGAACCCAACAGTTGCATAAATTTTGCTCGAATTTATAGATTTCTTCGTTAAATAAATAAGTTATGAGAATATTAGTCAAAGCATCGAATTCACGTGGGGTGACGCGCCCGGTTTCTCGCCCGCTTGACCGAGAATTCCGGGAATTGATGCAACAGTTGGGTGAACATGGGTTTACTGGACTGGGTTATTCCGCCGCCGGCAGGGTTCCAGAACCGAAAGCGACCGGACTTTACGCCGCCAGGTAGGCGAAGACCGCATACGCCGCGACGTTCTGGTTGAGCGCCTCAGGATCGACTTTGTCGAGCGTATCGTCGGCGGTGTGGTGGAGGTCGAAGTAGCCGGTGCCGCCCTGCTGCAAGTCGATCACGGCGCCGCTAAGCGCTTTGAGTTGGCCGAAATCGGCGCCGCCGTGGGCTTCGCGCCTGCCGTTTGCGATGCCGAGCAGGGCGAGCGCGGCGTGGATCGTGCCGATCACCGGCAGGGCCGAATCGGCGACGTGATAAGAGAACCGATAGATGCGGCCGGCCCCGAAATCGGATTCGGCGGCGAGGGCATTGGCAGCCAGGTTCCCGGTTTGTGAAGTGGCGTAACGCCTTGTTCTTCGTTGGCGAACAACACCACCCGGATGCCGCGTTTGGGGCGCTCCGGCAGATCGGCGATCAGTTTGGCTGCCGCCATCGTGATCGCTACACCGGCTCCGTCATCAACCGCGCCGGTTCCCGAATCCCAGGAATCGAGATGGCCGCCGATCGACACCCACTCGGCGGGCTCGGCTGCACCGCGGATTTCGCCGACCACAGCCGAGATCGCCGGCCCCGTGCTCGCTCCATCCCGCCACCATTGTGCTCCCCGCATTCGGGTCATGCCGCCTGGCGAAAGGCGCCGCGGTGCTGTTTTGGCCGGCGCTTGTGCGGGCCGTTCCTGCCCGACTTCGGCGCACCTTGCCGGTGGGCGGCTTGCGGCGCCTTACGTTGCGCGGCACCGTTTAGCCTGAAAGCGCCCTTTGCACTGGTTTGTGTGGGTTCATAACCGGCGATCACCTGGTTTGCGATCGGGGCTTTCACCTGCCGGCGGATCTCATCGAACAGTCGCCGTTCGGCGCCGGCGACCAGCGAAATGGCCACACCTTCTCGCCCGGCCCGGCCGGTGCGGCCGATCCGGTGGATGTAGTCATCGGGTGTCTGCGGCACTTCATAGTTGATCACGTGCGGCAGGTGTTCGATATCCAGGCCGCGGGCGGCGATGTCGGTGGCGACCAGCGCGCGGACCTTGCGCTGTTTGAAATCGGCCAGCGCGCGGCTGCGCGCGCCCTGGGTTTTGTTGCCGTGGATCGCTACGGCCTTGATGCCGTCGAGTTCGAGTTGGGCGGTCAGCCGGTTTGCACCGTGTTTGGTGCGGGTGAAGATCAACACCTGCTGCCAGTTGTTGTGGCCGATCATCCATGACAACAGTTCGCGCTTGCGCTCCTGGTCGATCATGATCGCCTGTTGCGTGATGTGCCGGGCGGCCGCCTCGGCCGGTGCGGCTTCGATCCGCAGCGGCGCGCACATGAAGCGCGCCGCGACATTCTGGATCGGGCCGGACAGCGTGGCCGAAAAGAGCAGGGTCTGGCGCCTGGCGGGCAAGGCACTGACGATGCGCTCGACGGCCGGCAAAAAGCCCATGTCGAGCATCCGGTCGGCTTCATCGAGGACCAGATGGTGCAGTCCGTCGAGCTTGACGCAACCGCGTTGCATCAGGTCGATCAGGCGCCCGGGCGTGGCAACCAGCACATCGACACCGCGGCGCAGCCTGCTGATCTGCGGATGGATGTTGATCCCGCCGTAAACGGCGGCACACTGCGGCTGGTTATCGCTGCTGAAGGCGCGAAAACTCTCGTGAACCTGCGCCGCCAACTCGCGGGTCGGGGTCAGGACGAGGGCACACAAAGGTCCGGATCGCTGTTTGCCGCCCACCATCTGGATGAGCGGCAGGCAAAACGCGGCGGTCTTGCCCGAGCCCGTCCGGGCGCTGGCCAAAAGATCGCGGCCGGCGAGAATCGCCGGGATCGCTTGCTGCTGGATGGCAGTGGGTTCGGTAAAACCTTGCTGCGCAACGGTGCGCAGCAATTCGGCACGCAGGCCGAGTGCTTCGAAAGTCATGGGGGATTTTCCTGTCAACCAAGGCGAAAACCGTCAAAACGGACGGCAACGTCAAATCGGGGAAGGGCCTTGGCGACAAACACATCCGCGAAACGCGACCCGGCGATCGGCCGGAGCAGAAGGCATTATAGCAGCATCATAGCAGCATCGCTGCCCGGCTTTCTGCGGCAAACGCCCAAAGCCGGCTTGCCGCTGATCCGAGGCACGGCGGGTGGGCGCGGCTTGTTGGCCGGGCATGGCCGTA
Source organism: Candidatus Jinrbaksania sp. (assembly GCA_039794245.1). Taxonomy (GTDB): domain Bacteria; phylum Pseudomonadota; class Gammaproteobacteria; order Xanthomonadales; family Wenzhouxiangellaceae; genus DAITQM01. The sequence goes on along the minus strand of JBDIVS010000001.1, from coordinate 76,600 downwards.
TAATCGGCGCGGCCTTCGCTTCCGGGAGTTTTGCGATGCGGTTTTTTTTTGTGATGTGGGCGGCGGGGTTGTTGCTGGGCTGCCGGGGCGCGCCGCCGGCTGGGGCGGATCTGACCGTGGTCGAGGCGGGGGTGATTCATACGCTGGCCGGGCCGGATGCCGATCGCGCCGTGACAGCGCTGGCGTTCGATGCCGGCGGGCGTATTGTCGCAACCGGTTCGGCATCTGATTTGCGCGAGGCTTATCCGGCCGCCCAGCGTATCGAGTTTCCCGGGGCGACGATCGTTCCCGGGTTGATCGATAGCCACGCGCATCTTGTCGGGCAGGGTTTGGCGCTGCTCAATGCGCGGCTCGACGGAACGGCTTCGATCGGCGAGGTGATCGCGCGTTTGCAGGCGCATGTCGCCGCCTTGCCGCCGGAGGCGTGGCTCCTCGGCCGTGGCTGGGATCAGAACGACTGGCCTGAAAAAGCCTTTCCGCGGGCGGCCGATCTCGACGGCGCGTTTCCCGACCGCCCGCTGTGGCTGACGCGCACCGACGGTCACGCCGGTTGGGCGAACGGCGCGGCGCTGGCGCTGGCCGAAGAACGGCTCGCAGCGAATGGTGAGAGCCTGCACGGCGATTGGCAGCCGGCCGGCGGGCGGATTCATCGCGATGAACACGGTGTGCCGACCGGCATCTTTGTCGACGGAGCGATGGAGCTGATCGCCGCGGTAATACCCGAACCCGATCAAGCGTTGCTCGAACGCGCGCTCGACCGGGTACTGGCCGAGACCGCCAGGCTCGGCCTGACCGGGGTACACGAGGCGGGCACACCGTGGAACGTGTTACAGCTTTATCGCCGGCGGCTCGCCGAGGATCGCCTGCCGCTGCGGGTGTATGCGATGGCCGACGGCGACAGCGAAACGTTCAGGCTACTGTGCGACAGCGGCCCGTGGGTCGATGACGCTCAGCGTCTGGTCGCCCGCGCCGTGAAACTCTATGCCGACGGGGCACTGGGCAGCCGCGGCGCGGCGCTGCTGGAGCCGTACAGCGACGAACCGCAAAGCCGCGGTTTGCTGTTCCATGATGACGTGGAGCTGGCCGCCTTGGTTGAACGCGCCATGCGCTGCGGCCTGCAGGTCAACACGCACGCCATCGGCGATGCGGCGAACCGCCAGGTGCTGGATGCTTACGCTGCGGCGATGCGGGCGGTGCCCGATCATCCGGGCCGTCACCGGATCGAACATGCCCAGGTCGTGGCGCTGGAAGACATTCCGCGTTTTGCCGAACTGGATATCATCGCCTCGATGCAGCCGACACACGCGCCGAGCGATCTGCCGTGGGCCGGCGAGCGGCTCGGTGCCGAGCGTTTACTAGGCGCTTATGCCTGGCAGCGTTTCCGGCAGGCGGGCGTTCGTCTGGCACTCGGTTCCGATTTTCCGGTCGAGCCGATGAATCCTATGCGCGGCATCGAGGCGGCGGTGACACGCCAGGACGAAAACGGCGAACCGGCGGGCGGCTTTTCGCCGGACCAGAGACTCGATCGCCTGGATGCACTGCGCGGTTTTACCGCCGATGCGGCCTACGCGGCGTTTCAGGAACACGACCTGGGGACGTTGGAGGCCGGCAAGTTCGCCGATTTCGTCGTGCTCGAGCGTGATCCGTTGACCGTGCCGGCTTTGGAGATCAGCGCGATTGCAGTGCGGGCGACGTACCTGGCAGGGCAGGAGATCTATCGCCGTGCGGAGCGCCGGTAATCCCCGCTGGCCCGCGATTCGCAGCGGCGTCCGCGGCGGCCACTTGCGCCAGGCGGCTTGTTTCGGCTAAAAACCGGGTGGTCAGTTCGCCGATAGAGTTGCTTTCGGCGTTGAACAAGATGACCAGCCCCAATCCGGCTTCGGGGTCGAGGGCGATATCGGCACGGAAGCCGGAAACCCAGCCGCCGTGGTAGATCACGGTGCGCCCGGCGAAATCGTAGATGCGCCAGCCGAGCCCGTACCAGGCGCCGGCGAGATAATCGCGCCAGTATTTGCGCTGCAGATCGCGCGGTGTCGCTACGCGCGGCGTGGTCAGCGTTTTGACCACCGCCGGGGCGAGCACGTCTGGCCGTGCGCCGAGCTGGGCCGAGGTCCATTTGGCCATGTCCGAGATGCTGGCGTTGATGCCGGCCGCTGCCGGGACGCGATAGTAATGCGGCTCGACGCCGGTCGCCTGCCAGCGGCCCTGGCGTTTGACGTGCGGTTCGGCCCGGTTGGTGGCGGCCTGCCAGGCGGCATAGTCGGCCGAGGTATCGTTCATGCCCAGCGGTTGGAACAGCTCGCGGGCGAACAGGGCGGTGAAGTCGCTTTCGCCGCTGACCGCTTCGAGCACCGGTTCGATCAGGCTGAACAGGTTGTTCTGGTAGCTGTAGCAGGTGCCGGGCGGGCAGATCGGTTTGAGTTCGGCAAAACGCCGGCGGATCGCGGCCGGTGAGACGCCGGCTTCGAGCAGATTGTCGAAGGCGTGCGGCGTCAGGCCGCTGCTTTGCCCGATCAGGTCGGTGAGCGTGATTTCCTCGCTCGGGCCGTCGATCGTAAACTCCGGAAGAAAACGGGTGACCGGCCAGGTAAGGTCGATCTCGCCGCGCATCGCCAGCCGGCCGGCAAGTGCCGCAGTAAAGCCTTTGGAAAGCGAAGCGATCCGGAAAACCGTGTGCGGATCGATCGGCCGGCCCGAGCCGGTGCGTTTTTCGCCGCGCGTGCCAAGATCGAGAATGCCGCCGGCATCGACGATGGCATAGGCGGCGCCCGGGATCGCCTCGCCACCAGTCAGGCGGGCAAAATGCCCGGCGAACTCGGCGACGAACGCCGGCGCCGGTATGGGGCGGGGCTCCGGCGCGGCCATCGCCGTTGTCCGCATCAGCAGGCTGGCAAGGCCGAGAACGAATATTTTCTTATTTATCATAAATTTAGTCTCTATAATTCAGAATTTACTTTATCATACTTTTTATCCGGTTGTAACGGTATGCCGCTTGTTCCGGACCCGTCCGGGGTGTTAATCTTGCAGCTGGAGCAAAATACAACCACGAATCAATCACGATACGGGAGCGATCATTATGGACCTTGCACTGTTAAATACCGCGGCAATCGGTTTTATCTTGCGCTGGATACACATCCTGGCCGGCGTGACATGGATCGGTCTTTTGTATTACTTCAACTTCGTCCAGGGCGAATATTTCAAAGCCGCCGACGGCGGGGCGAAAAGCGATGCGATCCGCAAGCTGGTGCCCCGGGCGTTGTGGTGGTTTCGCTGGGGGGCGATGTTCACGTTCCTGAGCGGCCTTGGGCTTTTGCACTTTTATTCGCTGCGCGGTTTCGGCATCTGGACCGGGGCGACGCTCGGCATTCTGATGTTTCTGAACGTCTGGCTGATCATTTGGCCTAACCAGAAGATCGTCATCGCCTCGGCCGAGCGGGTGGCCGGCGGCGGCGAAGCGCTGCCGGCGGCGGCCGGCGCCCTGGCCAAGGCCGGTCTGGCGTCGCGGACCAACACGCTATTTTCAATTCCGATGCTGTTTCTGATGGCCTCGTCGCGCCACCTGCCGCAGATCAACCAGGACATCCACAGCGCCGGCCTTCTGGCTTTGGCTACGGTGTTCGGGCTGATCGCGTTGATCGAAGCGAATGCGATCTTCGGCAAGCAGGGGCCGATGGCCAGTGTCCGTGGCGTGATCGGCCTGGGTTTTGCGCTGACCGCGGTGTTGTATTTGATGCTCGAATGGCTGTGAGCCGATTCGCCCGCCAGGTACGGGCGACGGCACACGAGGAGGAATGGCTATGGTCCGCAAACTGCTGATCGCGGTCGCGATCCTCATTGTCTTGTTGCTGGCGGCGGTGGTGGTTGCCGTCACGGTCATCGACCCCAACGATTACCGCGACGAGATCTCGGCCCGGGCCGGCACGCAGCTCGGCCGTGAAGTGGCATTGAACGGCCCGCTGGACCTGAAGCTGTTTCCCTGGCTGGCGCTCGAGATCGCCGATGTCGAAGTCGGCAATCCCGAAGGTTTCGGCGAGGCGCCGCCGCTCGCCCGGATCGGCACGGCGCGCGTTGCGGTCAGGCTGTTGCCGCTGCTGCGCGGCGCGGTCGAAACCGGCACGATCACGCTCGACGACGCCGATTTCGCACTGGTCACCAACCGCCGCGGGGCCAGCAACCTCGAAGGATTGATGCAGCCGGCCGCCGAACCGGCGCCGGCCACCGACCTCAGTTCTTTGAATCTGGGCGCCATCCGGTTGCGCAGCGTGAACCTCATCGTGCTCGATCAGAAGGCCGGCAGCCGCCAGGAAGTCGAGATCGCGAGCTTCGATTTAGCGCCGTTCGGCCCTGGCCGGGCGGTGGATTTCGAACTAAAGGGTAGTGTGTCGAGCGCCGGCGCGAAAGTGATCGAGGCCGTGCGCGCGGTGGGCGATCTCAACGTCGCCGCCGATCTCACGGCGGTCGAATTCGGCTCGTTGAACATCGAGCTGGAACAAGGCGGGCAGAAGATCGGCCTGGCGCTCGATGCGCCGCTCAAGCTCCGGCTCGCCGAACCGATCAGCGCGGATCTGCCGGCGGCGCATCTGACGATCGCCGGCCAAAGGCTTGATCTGGCTGGCAACTTGAAGCTCGCCGCAGCACCGAGCGCCGAACTCAAGGTCAGTAGCAAAAGGCTCGACCTTTCGGCGCTGGCGCCGCCGGCACCGGCCACCACCGCTTCTGAACCGGCGGCCGGAACAGCAGCCGGGGCAGAGGCCGCGGCGACCGATTTCAGTGCCATTAAACCGTGGACGGCCAGCCTCGAGGTCGAGATCGGCGAAGTTGTATTGCCGCCCACCTTGAGCCTGAGCGACGTGGTCGCCAAGGCGCGCTTGCAACGCGGCGTGCTGCATCTCAAACCGCTCGCCGCCAATCTGTACGGCGGCCGTTTCGATGGCGAGGCGAGCGTCGATCTCAACCGCGACCCGCCGCTGGTGCGCATCGCACCACGGCTTTTCGGCGTGCAGGCCGGCGAGGTGCTGAGCGCGTTAGGCGGCCCGGCGCCGGTGCGCGGCACCGGCGACATGGCGCTTGATCTGACCTTCAGCGGCCTCGATAGCGCGGCGCTGTTGAAAACGATGAGCGGCCAGGGCACCTACCGCCTGATCGACGGCGCCCTGCTCGGCGTCGATCTCAACCGTCTGATCAATGAGAAGCTGAGTGTTGAAAATGCCGCCAATATCAGTCAGAGTTTCGGCGGCGCAACGCCGTTCGAGGTGCTGGAAGGCACGGTCGAGGCCAGGGACGGGGTGATCAAAACCCCGGGGCTGACGCTGGACGCCGGCGCTTTCGGCATTGCCGGCGGCGGCGCCGTCGATCTGGCCGGCGGATCGCTCGATTATGCGCTCGACCTCAACCTCGGCAAGGGACTGCAACAAAAACTTCCCGCCCGCCTGATGACGCTGACCGGCGGCACGATCCCGCTGGCTATCAGAGGGCCGATCGCCGAGCCGCTGGTGACCGTCGATATGGCCGGTATCGCCCAGCGGGCGGTCAAAAAGCAGGGTGAAAAGCTCATCGAGAACGTCGTCGGCCGCCTGGGTATCGGCGGCACACTGCAAGATCAAGTAGGCGCACAGTCCGGTGACAGCAGCGCTTCGAGCACGCCGAAAGACGCGCTGAAATCCCTGTTCGGCCGCAAGAAAAAGCCACCGGAAAAGGAAGAGAAAGAGGACGACGGCAGTTTATAAAACAAAACAAATTGCACCACAAAGTGCTATGGACAAGCCTGCACGAAGATAGAGAACCCGGTGCGCGACTTTACCTTGTGGGCCAGAGGACGCCACAACGCTCCTCATCAACAGGCCGGATATAAGGTCGCAAGCCACCTTCGTCCCTTAAGTTCATGCTTGCAAATCGGGAGGAGTCCATATAAGAAACTCACGACTCTGAGACGAAAGCTCTATCACAAAACGGTCATTGAAACCCGGCTGGGTCTGACCCTGAACCGGGACAAGACGCGGATCGTGGACCTTCGCCAGTCCGGCAGCGCGCTGGACTTTCTGGGCTACACGTTGCGGGCTTGGCGAGAGGGATCATTGCACGTCCGGAATGACAAGTGTGAGGATGGCGGGGCGAGGCCGGAATGACGGGGAGGAAAGGTGGGCGCGGGCGGAATGATGGTAATAGTGGCTGGTGTGCCCGGAATGACAAAAGTAAGAGATATGACTATACACTATAGTAACCAGGCGTGCAGGAGATGCCACATGCAAACGATTTCCGGGCTGTTCGACGAATATGGTTTGAGTCACCGCCATCCTTTCAACAAACGGGTGCACTGGATCTGTGTGCCGGCAATCCTGTGGAGCCTTCTGGCGCTCTTGTGGTCAGTACCGCCGGCCGGCGGGCTCGGTGCGCCGCCGCTCAACTGGGCGGTGCTGGCGGTCATCGCGATGACGATTTATTACCTGCTCCACTCCTGGCGGCTGGCAATCGGCATGGTGCTGGTCAATACCGCGCTGCTTGGGTTATGCGCGGGGCTCGCCGCGGTGCTGCCGCTGCCGCTCTGGCAGGCGGCGCTGATCGTCTTCGTGCTGGCCTGGATCGGGCAGTTCATCGGCCACCACGTCGAAGGCGCGCGGCCGTCGTTTTTCAAGGATTTGCAGTTTCTGCTCGTCGGCCCGGCGTGGCTTTTGGGTTTTGTCTATCGGCGGTTTCGATTGACGTATTGAGGCGCACGCCTCACAAGCGGTAGGCCAGAAATTTCATCACGCCGGCGGTCAGGGCCATCAGCCGGGTGACGGGTTCGGGTAGTGCCGCGGCACCGGCCCGCTCGGCCATCGCGGCGTGGCCTGCTTCGTCGTGTTTCATCTGCTCGACGATCGCCCGGCTTGCCTGGTCGGCGGCCGGCAGCCGGCCGAGGTGATCGTCGAGGTGGGCTTCGACCTGCCGTTCGGTTGCGGCGAGAAATCCCAGGTTCCAGCGGTCGCCGAGGGCGCCAGCGAATAGGCCGATGGCGAACGAGCCGGCGTACCACACCGGCGCCAGTTTCGACGGCCCGCTGTCAAGTTCGGCCAGGCGCTCGGCGCACCAGTCGAGGTGATCGAGTTCCTCGCCGGCGGCGCGCTGCATCGCCTGTTGCACCGAGGCGTGGCGTGCGGTCAGTGCCTGCCCGGAATAAAGCGCCTGGGCGCAGATTTCACCGGCGTGGTTGACGCGCATCAGCCCGGCGGCGTGGCGTACCTCGGCTTCACTCATCTGTTCGCCGGCGATGCCGTGCACCGCGGGCGGGTAGGGCCGCGGCGTGCACCCGGTCTCGCGCGGCACCGGCCGCTGGCCGCTGGTGACCGCCAACGCCAGATCGAGCCGGGTCAGCAGGCGGTCGGTGGTGCTGAATTGGCGATACTCCGGCGGGGTTGCGGTGTTCATCGCTTTTGTCATGATCATTCGGCAGCAAATTCCGCGGCCCGCACCCGGTGGGCGAGGCGGTCGGTGACGGCGTTGACATAGGCGTGGCCGGCGGTGGCGCCGAAACGGTGCGCCAGATCCACCGCCTCGTTGATGACGACGCGGGCCGGCACCTCGGGGCAGTGCATGAGCTCGAACGCCGCCAGCCTGAGGATCGTCCGTTCGAGCGGGTCGATCTGGACCAGCGGCCGGTCGAGCAGGCCCTGGAGGGCCTCGTCCAGTGCCGCCGCATCGCGTATCACGCCGCTGACCAGTTCAGTGAAATGGGTTTTATCCACACCGGCGAAATCCTGTTCGGTTGTGAACTGGGCAACGATTCCAGCAGCCGGCGACGGGTTGAGGTGCCATTGATAAAGCGCTTGCAGGGCGCGCCGCCGGGCGCGGCTGAGCGGCGCGTGGCCGCGATCGGTATTCATTGCTGACCACCCGCCGGCAGGTTGTTGATAACCTCGGACATTTCGAGGGCGGCGAGCGCCATTTCGAAGCCCTTGTTGCCTTGCCGGCGCGCGGCGCGGGCCAGGGCCTGTTCGAGCGTGTCGCAGGTCAGGACGCCGAAGATCACCGGTATCCCGGTGTCGAGCGCCGCTTGTGTCAGGCCGCCAGCGGCGCTCGCTGCGACATGGTCGAAGTGCGCCGTCTCGCCGCGGATCACCGCGCCGAGCGCAATCACGGCGCGGTAGCGGCCGGTCGCGGCCAGCCGTTTGGCGGCGAGCGGCAATTCGAAAGCCCCCGGAACGCGTAGCACGGTAATGCGGTCGGCGGCGATGCCGTGCGCCGCGAAGCCGTCGAGCGCCCCGGCCAGAAGCTCGGCGACGACCGGGTCGTTGAAACGCGCCGCGGCGATTGCGTAACGTGTGGTATCGGCGGTGATCATCCGGTGTTGTCCTGGTGCTCGGGCGGCTCGACATAATCGACGACCTCAAGGCCGAAACCGCCGAGGGCGTGAAACCGTTTGGGGGCGCTCAGCACCCGCATTTTGTGGATGCCGAGGTCGGCGATGATCTGGGCGCCGACGCCGTAGGTTCGCAGCTCGTGGATGTTCGTGCCTTCACCGGCGGCCGGGGCCTGTTCGCGGCTTTCCAGGCGGGCCAGGCGTGCCTCGTCGTCTTCGCCGCTGCCGAGGACCAGCACCAGGCCCTTGCCCTGCCGCTGAACTTCGCACAGCGCGACGCGCACCGGCAGCCCGAAGCGTTCGTCTTCGATGCCGAGCACGTCGCTCAGCAGGTTCTGCACGTGGACGCGCACCAGAAATGGTTCGTCCGCTTCCGGGCGGCCCTTGAGCAGCGCCCAGTGCAGGCGGTGTTCGATCAGGTCGCGATAGACGATCAGGTCGAAATCGCCGAAGGCGGTCTGTATGGTGCGCCGCGCCACCGGTTCGATCGTGCGCTCGTGGTGCAGGCGGTGTTGTATCAGGTCGGCGATTGTGCCGATTTTCAGGCCGTGGCGGTGCGCGAAGGCCTCGAGTTCGGGGCGCCGCGCCATGCTGCCGTCCTCGTTCAGGATCTCGACCAGGACGGCGGCCGGTTCGAGTCCGGCGAGCAGGGCGAGATCGACCGCCGCCTCGGTGTGCCCAGCGCGGCTCAGCACACCGCCCGGCTGGGCCATCAGCGGGAAGATATGGCCGGGCTGCGTCAGGTCGGCGGGTCTGGCGTCGGGCCGTACTGCGGTGCGGATCGTGTGCGCCCGGTCGTAGGCCGAGATACCGGTCGTCACGCCCTCGGCGGCTTCGATCGACACGGTGAAATTAGTCGAAAAGCGCGCCTGGTTGTCGCTGACCATCAGTTTCAGGTTCAGTTGCCGGCAGCGTTCGCGGGTCAGCGGCAGGCAGATCAGGCCGCGGCCGTAGCGCGCCATGAAATTGATATCCTCCGGCCGGACCAGGCTGGCGGCCATGATCAGGTCGCCTTCGTTTTCGCGGTCCTCGTCGTCCATCATCACCACCATCTTGCCGTGGCGGATGTCGTCGAGCAGCTCGGGTATGGTGTTGAGTGTGGTCATGTCCCGGATTTGAAAAGCAGGCAGCGGGCGACATAGCGCGCGATCGGGTCGGCTTCGAGGTTGACCCTCTCGCCGGCGTTCAGGCCGGACAACGTGGTGTGGTCCAGGGTATAGGGAATCAGCATCACGCAAAACCCGCTCGCCTCGACCTCGTTGACGGTCAGGCTGACGCCGTCGATTGCGATCGAGCCTTTGGGGGCGATCAGCCCCAGCAGCGCCGCGGGCGCGTCGAACCGCAAGCGGCGGCTGCTGCCGAGGTTCTCGACGCTTCTGACGATGCCGACGCCATCGACATGACCGCTGACCAGATGGCCGTCGAGCAGTGTCTGTGGCGTCACCGGCAACTCCAGGTTCAATCGACTGCCGGCCGGCAGCGAGCCGAGGGTCGTCACGGCCAACGTCTCCGGCGACAGATCAGCGGCGAAGCGGCCGGGCGCGGTGTCGGCCGCGGTCAGGCAGACGCCGTTGACCGCGACGCTGCCGCCGGCGAGGAGGTCTAGACCAGGGCAGTCGATCCAAAGCCGCCGGCCACCGGTCAGCCGGGCGGTGCTTTCCGGATCGCTACCGGCCAGCGTGCCCTGGAAGCGGATCAGGCCGCCGAACATGGCGCCTCCGGGCGGCGGAAGATCAGCCTCATGTCGTCGCCGAACCGCTTGCTGCCGTGCAGGTGCCATTGCAAGCGGTCGCCGAAGTGCTCGAGCCCGGGCAGATGGGCCAGCGGCCGGGCGTGCTCGCCGAGCAGGACCGGTGCCAGGTAGACGATCAACTCATCGACCAGATCGGCGCCGAGCAACAGGCCGGCAAGCGTTGCCCCGGCTTCGATATGGACTTCGTTGTGGTCCTCCGCCGCCAGCGTTTCCAGCCAGGCGGTGAGCTGCGTCGCACTGTCGCCGCCGTCCGGCAGGCGGCACACATCGAGACCCGCCGCCGTCAGATGCGGGGCCGTAGTGGCCTCGGTCAGACACACCCTTACCCGGCCGGGCGGAGCGAAAATGCGGGCCGCCGGGTCGAGATCGCCACGGCGGCTGAGGATCAGCCGCAACGGTTGCCGTAGGTTGCGACCGAGGCGGACATCGAGCCTGGGATTGTCGGCGCGCACCGTTGCGCCGCCGGTCAGGATCGCCGAGGCCCGTGCCCGCCAGCGTTGCACATCGGTCCTGGCTGCCTCGCCGGTGAGCCATTGGCTTTGCCCGTCGGCGGCCGCCGTTCGGCCGTCGAGGCTGGCTGCCAGTTTCAGTCTGACCCAGGGGCGGCGGCGCTCGTGGCGGCTGAAATAGCCGATGTTCAAAGCCCGCGATTCGGCGGCGCAAAGACCCGAGACGACCTCGATACCGGCTGCCGCCAGCCGTTCGGCTCCGCCGGCGGCGTGCCGGTTCGGATCGGCCGCGGCGATCACCAGGCGGCGGATGCCGGCGGCGAGCAGGGCCGCCGAACAAGGCGGGGTCCGGCCGTAGTGGTCGCACGGTTCGAGCGTCACGTAGCAATCGGCGCCGCGCGCCAGGTCGCCGGCCTCGGCCAGGGCGAGAATTTCAGCGTGCGCTTCGCCCGCCCGCCGGTGCCAGCCGCGGCCGGCGATCCGGCCGCCGCGGACGATCACGCAACCGACACGCGGGTTGGGATCAGTGCTGTACAGGCCGCGGCGGGCCAGGCGCAGTGCGGTCCGCATCAGCCGCTCGTCAAGCGCGGAAAAAGTCATCCGGAAGGCGTTTTGAGCAGCGGAAACTGGCGCTGGTCGTCGATCGCCGGCCCATCGCGTTCGAGCCGTTCGATCTCCTCGCGAAAGGCCTGGACGTCCTCGAAGCGGCGGTACACCGAGGCGAAGCGGACATACGCCACCTCGTCCAGCCGGCGCAACTCGCCCATCACCCATTCGCCGAGTTGGCGGCTGGAAATCTCGTTGTCGTCGAGCGTTCTGATATGGTGCACCAGGCGGCGCACGGCGCGCTCGAACTCGGCGGTTGCAACCGGGCGTTTTTCGAGCGCTTTTTGCATTCCGGCGCGCAGTTTTTTTTCGCTGAACGCCTCGCGGCTGCCGTCGCTCTTGATGATGTTCGGGGCCTTCAGGATCGCGCTTTCGAAGGTGCTGAAGCGTGCCTGGCAGCGCTCGCAGAGCCGCCGCCGCCGGACCTGTGCCCCGTCGCTGCTGAGCCGGGAATCGACGACCCGGGTATCCGGGTGGTGGCAGAACGGGCACCACATCGTAAAACCGCATCATCCGCTGCAGTAAACCGGGTGGTTGCGGCTGAGCGCCAGCGCCCGCTTGCGGACGCGGTTTTCGACCGCCGCTGCGCCGGGCTGATCGAGTATGTCGCACAGCAGGCCCGCCAGTTCGCGGCAGTCGTCAACGGTAAAGCCGCGGGTCGTCACCGCCGGGGTGCCGATGCGCAGCCCGCTGGTGACGAACGGCGAGCGCGTCTCGCCCGGCACGGTGTTCTTGTTGACGGTGATATTGGCGCGGCCGAGCGCCGCCTCGGCGTCCTTGCCGGTGTAATCGCGGCCCGTCAGATCGATCAGAAACAGGTGGTTGTCGGTGCCCCCGGAGACGACCTTGTAGCCGCGGTCGATCACCACCTGGGCCATGGCCCGGGCATTGTCGATCACGCGTTGCTGATCGTCGCGAAATTCCGGCTGCAAGGCTTCGAGAAAGGCCACTGCCTTGGCGGCGATGACGTGCATCAGCGGCCCACCCTGGGTGCCGGGGAAGACCAGCGAATTGAGCTTTTTGTGGAGCGCTTCGTCGTCGCCGGCGAGGATCAGCCCGCCGCGCGGGCCGCGCAGCGTCTTGTGGGTCGTCGAGGTCGTGACATGGGCGTGCGGCACCGGGTTGGGGTACAGGCCGGCGGCGACCAATCCGGCGACATGGGCCATGTCCACCACCAACCAGGCCCCCACCTCGTCGGCGATCGACCGGAAGCGCGCCCAGTCGATGGCCCGGGAATAGGCCGAAAAGCCGCCCATGATCATTTTCGGGCGGTGCTCGCGGGCCAGGGCGGCAAGGGCGTCGTAGTCGATCAGGCCGGAGGCGTGATCGACCCCGTAGTGCACGGCGCGGAACAGCTTGCCGGAGAAGTTCACCGGCGAACCGTGGGTCAGGTGGCCGCCCTCGCTGAGGTTCATGCCGAGAAAAACGTCGCCCGGTTCGAGCAGCGCCAGATAGACCGCGGCATTGGCCTGCGAGCCGGAATGCGGCTGGACATTGGCGTAACCGGCGCCGAAAAGTCGCTTGGCGCGCTCGACGGCCAGTCGCTCGGCTGCGTCGACGAATTCGCAGCCGCCGTAATAACGCCGCCCCGGATAACCCTCGGCGTACTTATTGGTCAGCACCGAACCCTGCGCCTCGAGCACCCGCGGCGAGGCGTAGTTCTCCGAGGCGATCAGCTCGATGTGCTCTTCCTGGCGCCGGCGCTCGGCCTCGAGCGCGGCGAAAAGCTCGGGGTCGAAAGTCGAGATCGTGGCACGGGAATCGAACATGGGATGAGCCTGTCAAATACCGGATCGGGCAGCCGGCGGAAACATTTCATTTTAACATCCGGTAGAGGGAGTATGAAGTTCAGCCATGAAACCCGTTTGTCTTGGCATCCATTGCCGGCCGGCCGGATCGGATAAAATGACCGGCTCCGCCCGCTCTGCCGGGCGGTTCTTTTCGCCGTTTTTCCAACCGGATTTCCATGAGCCAATACGTTTACACCATGCTCCAGGTGAGCAAGACGGTGCCGCCCAGGCGCACGATCATCAAGGATATTTCGCTGTCGTTTTTCCCGGGGGCGAAAATCGGCCTTCTGGGCCTGAACGGCGCCGGTAAATCGACGCTGTTGCGCATCATGGCCGGGGTCGATAACGAGTTCGAAGGCGAAGCCCGGCCGCTGCCGGGGCTGCGGATCGGCTACCTGCCGCAGGAACCGGAACTCGACCCGGCCAAGGACGTGCGCGGCAATGTCGAGATCGCGCTGGCCGAGATCCGTGCCGCAGAAAAACGGCTCGAGGAAATTTATGCCGCCTACGCCGAGCCGGACGCCGATTTCGACGCCCTGGCGGCCGAGCAGGCGGCACTCGAAAACCGCCTGCTGCATGCCGATGCCCACCAACTCGAAGCAAAACTCGAACGCGCCGCCGACGCGCTCCGGCTGCCGCCGTGGGACGCCGACGTGAGCTGCCTGTCCGGCGGCGAACGGCGCCGCGTGGCGCTGTGCCGGCTGTTGCTGGCGGCACCTGATATGCTGCTGCTCGACGAACCGACCAACCACCTCGATGCCGAATCGGTGGCCTGGCTCGAACATTATCTGGCCGATTTCCCGGGCACCGTGGTGGCCGTGACCCACGACCGCTATTTTCTCGACAACGTCGCCGGCTGGATACTCGAACTGGACCGCGGCTACGGTATCCCCTGGCAGGGCAATTATTCGTCGTGGCTCGAACAAAAAGAGCAACGTCTGGCGCAGGAGGCGCGCGAGGAGGCGGCGCACCGCCGTTCGATCCAGCACGAACTCGAGTGGGTGCGGCAGGGCGCCAAGGGGCGGCAGGCCAAGAGCAAGGCGCGGCTCAGACAGTTCGAGGAGATGCAATCGCGCGAATTCCAGAAACGCAACGAGACCAACGAGCTGTACATCCCGCCCGGGCCGCGGCTCGGCGATCTGGTGCTCGAGGCCGAGAATATCGGCAAATCCTACGGCGACCGATCATTGTTCGGCGGCTTGAGTTTCAAGGTGCCGCCGGGTGCGATCGTTGGTATCATCGGCGCCAACGGCGCCGGCAAGACGACGCTGTTTCGGCTGATCGCCGGCGAGGAACAGCCCGATGGCGGCGCCTTGCGCCTGGGGCCGAGCGTCAAACTCGCCTACGTCAACCAGAGCCGCGCCGGTCTCGATCCGGACAAGACCGTCTGGGAGGAGATCTCCGGCGGCGCCGATCTGATCACGGTGAACGGCTACGAAATTCAATCGCGCGCCTGGGCCGGGCGGTTCAATTTCAAAGGCGCCGATCAGCAAAAACGGGTCGGAGACCTGTCGGGCGGCGAGCGCAACCGATTGCATCTTGCCAAGGTGCTGCAAACCGGCGGCAATCTGCTGCTGCTCGACGAGCCGACCAACGACCTCGACGTCGAGACGCTGCGCGCCCTGGAAGAAGCGCTGCTCGCCTGGCCGGGCACGGCACTGGTGATCTCTCACGACCGCTGGTTTCTCGACCGCATCGCCAGCCATATCCTGGCCTTCGAGGACGACGGCCAGGTGGTGTTCTACGCCGGCAATTACCAGGAATACGAAGCCGACCGCCGGCGCCGCCTGGGCGGGGAGGCCGACCAGCCGCACCGTATCCGTTACCGCCGTTTGGGTTGAGGGTCGATTCGGGTATTTTACGCCCGCCGCCGTCTTGCGGCGCATCCCGGATCGTAGTATGTTACCTGCTGGCGGCGGATGACTTTCATTTATAGCCGGGCTCGATCATCCCTGTGCCCGGCGTATTTGTCAACCTCTGCCCGGCGTTCGATCGCCGGCCCGACCCGTCACGTACGGGGAGCGCCGGCAGGTTGAAAAACGCCATATAAGACCAGCCGGCGAGCGGCGCGGCGCTTCACTGATCCTCCCGCGCGATCGCTGTCGCGATAAGGAAAACCCGTTTTCGCCCGGTTCCGGTTTGGCCGGCAGCAGGGATACCGGCCGTGGTGGACACGCCTATGAGCGAGGATACATCGGTTTACGAATTCGGTCCTTACAGGATCGATACCGCGTTGCATCGCCTGCTGTGCAACGGCGAGCCGGTCGAGATCGAACACAAGCCCTATGAGCTGTTGCTGCTGCTCGTCACCAACCGCCACCGGGTCGTCGGTCGCGACGAGATACAAAAGCACCTGTGGGGGCACGAGTTCACCAGCGAATCGGCGATCGCGCAGTGCGTGATGAAGCTGCGCCGTGCCTTGAGCACCGAAAGCGAAGCGGGCGAGGCGATCGAAAATATCCGCGGTATCGGCTACCGCTTTGCCTGGCCGGTGGTCGAACCGGCCGCGGGGTATGACGGCACGGACCCACCCAAAGCAACCCGGCTCGCGCCTCCTTACCGCGAACATGTCTTGCCCAGGCTCTGGCCGCTGTCGTTTATCGTGCTGCTCGGCGTGGCGATCGGCGTGGTCGTCACCTGGCCGAGCCGTTTCCCTGATGGTGACGGGGCGCCGGTACCGCCGGCCGTAACGGTGGCAGCGCCGCCGGTGATGCTGGCGATCTTGCCGATCCAGATCAACTCCGGCGGCGATTTGTTGTCGTGGGTGCGCTATGGCGGCGCGTCGTTGATCGGCGAGGTGGCGGGCCAGGTCAGTGGGGTGACGGTGCTCGATATGGCCGTTGCGTCCAGGCTCGACGCCGATGCCGCGACCGGCGATGCCGAGCTGCTTGGCCTGGCCGCGAAAATCGGCGCCGATCGGCTTGCCACACCGGTGCTGTGGCGTGAAGGCGATCTCTACGTCCTGCAGGCCCGCCTGTTGGGTCCCGGCCGCACCCCAACAACAATCTCCGTCCGTTCGGCGAACTCCTACGACGCGATCATCGAATTGGCCCTGAAAATCGCCGCCGCCAGCGAAAACCTCTCCCTTGGGGTGACCGCGGCCGGGGTCGATCGGCTGGCGATCGATGAGCGGCTGTACTACATCAGCGCGCTGTATGCGGTCAACGCCCGCCGCTGGCGGCGCGCCGAGATAGAATTGACGGCGCTGTTGGGGGTGCGCGCAGACTTCATGCCCGGCCAATTGTTGTATGCCGAAACCGAACTGGCGCTCGGTAACGCCGCGGCGGCGCTCGCCGCGGCCGAGCGGGTGGCGGCCGGCGCCGCGCCGCACCACGCTGTGTATGCCGTATCGCTTGCCGCCGAGGCCAGGACCTGGCTCGGGCAGTTCGACGAGGCATCGCGGCTGCTCACCGGGCTCGAACGGCGGCGCGATCTGGCGCCGGATGATGCGGCCCATCTGCAATTGTCATGGGCCTCTCTTTACGCGGCGCGCGGCGAGAGCGAGGCGGCGATCGGCGCGCTCGATGCGGCGCGCGTCTATTTAAGGCGCAGCAACCGCCTGCCGTATATCGCCGAGACGTACCTGCGCGAAGGCGATCTGCATCTCGCGCGGGGGGAATATCTGCACGCCGAGGAACTGAGCGACCGTACCTTGGCCCTGGCCGCGGCACTGGACGACCGCCTCCTCGACGGCCGGTCGCGTTGGCTCCGGGCGCGGGCCCTGCTGGCCCAGGGCCGTTTATCCGAAGCGGCCGCCGATTTCGAGGGCGCGGCGCGTGCCCTGGCCGATATCGACGAGCCGGCGGTCCATCTGTGCCTGCTGACCTGCCGGGGGATCGCCGAACTTGCCGTCGGCGACTTGGCCGCCGCCGAGCGCCAGGCCAAAGGTGCAGGGGCGTTGATCGAACAGATTCGTACCGCGACTTTACCGTATTGGCAAGTTGGCGACAGCCCCTACACTTGTTTGTGGTTGGATGCGGGGGTCAAGTTCTATAAGGGCGATGCAGACAATGCGTGGACCGCGTTGAGCCGCCTGTTACCGCCCGAAGCGGCGCCGGCCAGGCCGGGCGAGATGCTGATCCGTCTCTATCAGATCCACCTCGCGGCACAGCCGGATATCCACCCCTCGGCCGACATCACGGCCGCCTGGGCCCGGCAGTTGGCCGATTTGCCGGCGGCCTCACTGGCACTGAGGTTGCGAACCGCGCTGGCGCGCGCCGAAATGGCGTATCGCGGCGGGCCGGGCGCCCGGGAAGCGGCCGGGATCCTGCGCGCCGCCGTCGATGAGGCAACGCCGGCCAACCGGATCGGGGCACATCTGATCGCCAACCTGATCTGGCTTATGGCCGCCGATGGCGATCTCGACACCCCGGCATCGTTGCTCGCCGCCTTGAACGCCACGCCGCTCGCCGATTATTGCCCCGTGGTGATCGCCCGCGCCCGGCTGCTCGCCGCCGGTGGCGATGCCGCTGCCGCTGCGGCGCTGCTCGACCGTTGCCCCGGTATGTGGCAGTCGGGCCTGTTCCGTTTTATCGGCGAATGGCGGGTGCGCCTTGAGCAGAACCCGGCCGCCCCGCCGCCGGATCTGCCGTATCTTCTGCCGTATTTTTGAACCCAACTGTTGCATCAATTCCCGGAATGCTCGGTCAAGCGGGCGAGTCACCCCAGGGTGAATTCGATGCTTTAACTAAAATTCTCATAACTTATTGATTTAATGAAGAAATATATAAATTCGAGCAAAATTTATGCAACTGTTGGGTCCAATCACCCCGGCAGGCCTGATGATTGCTCGTGCCCGTTGCTTCATCACCGGTCTTGGGCTTCACCATCTCCGGAAGGCTGGCCACCTGTGCTTGTGTAACGAGGCCGAATCGAGTTCACTGGCATTACGGCTCACGGGTGTGCTTCCAGAGACTTCGACAGCCGGGTTACCCCGAGCCGCCGCTCCTTCAGCTACCTTGTCGAACGGCCAATGACATGGACGATCACCTCTCAGATCGTTGGGTGGACCAGACTTCGCCTGGCACACTGAAGGGCACGAAGGATAAAATTTGCCGAATTAACCCCTTCGTGTGCTGCGTGGTGAAAGCCGTGTTACAACCCCGCCAGGTCGAGCCAGGTCTTGACGACGGTATCGGGGTTCAGCGACAGGCTTTCGATGCCTTCGGCGAGCAGCCAGCGGGCGAGTTCCGGGTGGTCCGACGGGCCCTGGCCGCAGATGCCGATGTATTTGCCGCGCGCCCGGCAGGCGCGGATCGCCATTGACATCAGGGCTTTCACCGCCGGGTCGGTCTCGTCGAAGCGTTCGGCGACCAGCCCCGAATCGCGGTCGAGGCCGAGCGTCAGTTGCGTCAGGTCGTTCGAGCCGATCGACATGCCGTCGAAATGCTCCAGAAAGGCATCGGCTTGCAGCGCGTTCGACGGAATTTCGCACATCATGATGATTTTCAGATCGTTCAGGCCGCGTTCGAGGCCGAACTCGCGCATCACGGCGAGCACTTCGGCGCCCTCGGCGACGGTACGTACGAACGGCACCATCGCCCAGACATTGCCGAGCCCCATCTCCTCGCGCACTTTTTTGAGCGCCCGGCATTCGAGTTCGAAGCACGGTTTGAACCCCGGATCGATATAGCGCCCGGCGCCGCGGAAGCCGAGCATCGGGTTTTCCTCGTCGGGCTCGTAGCGCGCGCCGCCGAGCAGGTTGGCATATTCGTTGCTCTTGAAATCGGAGAGCCTGACGATCACCGGCTGCGGGGCGAAGGCCGCGGCGATCGTCGCGATGCCCTCGGTGAGCCGGGCGATATAAAAACTGACCGGGTCGGGGTAGGCCGCGGCCGCTTCGTCGATCGCCCGGCGCGTCGCCTCATCCTGGCGCCGGTATTCGAGCAACGCCCGCGGATGGATGCCGATCATGCGGTTGATGATGAACTCCAGGCGCGCCAGGCCGACGCCGTGGTTCGGGATCTGAGCGAAATCGAAAGCGCGGTCGGGGTTGCCGACGTTCATCATGATCTTGAGCGGCGGCGCCGGCAGTTCGTCGAGCCTTGAGGTCTGGCGTTCGAAACGCACGAGACCGGCGTAGATCAGGCCGGTTTCGCCTTCGGCGCACGACACGGTGACCGGTGTGCCGGCGGCGATCGTCGCGGTCGCGTCACCGCAGCCGACGACCGCCGGGATGCCCAGTTCGCGGGCGATGATCGCCGCATGGCAGGTGCGCCCGCCGCGGTTGGTGACGATCGCCGCGGCCCGTTTCATCACCGGTTCCCAATCGGGGTCGGTCATATCGGTGATCAGCACCTCGCCGGCGGCGAGTTGGTGCATGTCCTGCGGGCCGGTGATCACCCGGGCCGTGCCCTGGCCGATGCGTTGGCCGATGCTGCGGCCGCGGGCCAGGATGCGGTCCGACGATTCGAGCAGGGTATAGCGTTCGATGACGCCCTGGTTGCGGCCTTTGACGGTTTCGGGCCGGGCTTGCAGGATATACAGGCGGCCGTTGTCGCCGTCCAGTGCCCATTCGACGTCCATCGGCCGCCCGTAGTGCGTTTCGATCGCCAGTGCCTGGCGCGCCAGTTCGTGCGCCGTTTCGTCATCGAGCGCAAAGCGCCGGCGCAGCGCTTCCGGCACCGGCTCGGTGCGTACGCCGCCCTGGTCGTCGTACACCATGCGTAGATTTTTCGCGCCCAGATTGCGGCGCACGATCGCCGGCCGGCCGGCTTTGAGGTTGGGCTTGTACAAAACGATCTCGTCAGGATTCACCGCGCCTTGCACCACCGCCTCGCCCAGCCCCCAGGCGGCGGTGATCAGGACCACGTTGCTAAATCCCGATTCGGTGTCGAGCGTGAAGACGACGCCGCTGGCGCCGAGGTCCGAGCGCACCATGCGCTGGACGATCGCGGCCAGCGCCACATCGGCGTGGGCGAAGCCGTGGTGGACGCGGTAGGCGATGGCCCGGTCGTTGTACAGCGAGGCGAACACCTGGCCGATCGCGCGGAGCACCGCGTCCCGGCCGCTGACGTTGAGAAAGGTTTCCTGCTGGCCGGCGAACGAGGCCGTGGGCAGATCCTCGGCAGTGGCCGACGAGCGTACGGCAACGACCGGAGGGGCGCCCTCGCGTTCGCAGAACGCCGCCCAGGCCGCCGTGATCGCCGCCTGCACCTCGGCGGGGAACGGCGTCGCGGCGATCCACTCGCGGATTTCGCGGCCGGCAGCACTGAGCGCCGCGGTATCCTCGATATCGAGCCCGGCGAGCCGCTCGTCGATCCGCGCGGCCAGTCCGTTCTGCGCCAGGTGGGCGCGGTAAGCCAGGGCGGTGGTGGTGAATCCGCCCGGCACCCGGATGCCGAGGGCGCCGAGATGGCGGATCATTTCACCGAGGCTGGCGCCTTTGCCGCCCGCGGCATCGAGGTCGGCCATGCCGATTTCGTCCAACCAGCGAATATAATCGCTCACTTGTCTTGATCCTGAATGGCGATGAAAGAATCGTTTTGTTGCAGATCTGTGAAGGCCCATCCCGCGATCGCATCCGGGGCCGGCCTAGGGCTTCAGGGTGCAGAATCTTTTTATTTTACCTTTCCGGGGCGATGAAGCGCTCAGTGTTCTTTGTCTCCGACGGCACGGCGATCACCGCCGAGACCCTCGGCCACAGCCTGCTGACCCAGTTCCGCGGCATCACCTTTGCCGAAGCGCGGCTGCCGTTTGTCGATAACGCCGAAAAAGCCGAGCAGGCGAGGGCGCGGATCGACCGCGCGGCCGAGCACGACCAGGCGACGCCGCTCGTCTTCAGCACGATCGTCGATCCGCAACTGGTTGCGATCTTGCACCACAGCCGCGGCAAGGTGATGGACCTGTTCGGCCTGTTTCTCGACCCGATCGAAGGCGTGCTCGGTGTCGGCCGCTCGCCGCGCGTCGGCCGGGCGCACGGTATCGGCAACGCGGCGCGCTACGAGCACCGCATCGAGGCGACCAACTACGCCCTGGCGCACGATGACGGCATCAAGGTCGATTTCGACCAGGCCGAGGTCATCCTGATCGGCGTTTCGCGCTCGGGCAAGACCCCGACCTGCCTTTATCTCGCCTTGCATTTCGGAGTCAACGCCGCGAACTATCCGTTCACCGAGGAGGATCTGGCGCGCGACGAATTGCCCGAATTTCTCCGCCGCCACCGGCAAAAGCTCTACGGTCTGACGATCGACCCGGCGCGCCTGGCGCAGATCCGCGAAATGCGCCGGCCGCGCAGCCGCTACGCCAGCCTGGCGCAATGCCGCTGCGAGGTCAAGGCCGCTGAGGCGCTGTTCAAGCGCGAAAACATCCCGCAGCTCAACACCACGCACACTTCGATCGAGGAGATCGCCAGCCGCATCCTGCAGGATTTGGGCCTGGAAAAGCGGTTCTTCTGAATTTCGCTGTCCGGCTGCAGGCCGCCTGCGGCGGTGCCGAAAGCCTTTGACGCTATGCTATCCTCGCCGCCATGCTGCAACTCGCCGCGCCCATTTGTCACCGCACCTGCTGGCCGGATCTCCAACATCTGCCGGCGCTCCAGGAGACGATCTACCGCCACCTCAGCCTGCTGGTGCCCGCCCGGCGGCGGCCGGGTCAAAGCTGGCTGAGCAATGCGGTAGCGGGGCCGCAGTTGGCGATCGAGGTGCTGGCATTGAGCCGCTACACCACCTCGCTCAGGCTTTACCATCGTTACCGCCACGATCCCGATGCCACCGAGCCCAACGCCCACGTCCGTTGTTACCACGATTTCCGCACCGCCGAGTTGATCGCCTTCCATACCGTGCCCGGCATCGCCCGGCACGGTGTCCCGCCGCCGGACCGGCTGGCATGGCGTATCCTGAGGCGCCATCTGGCGCTCAGCCGCTGGCTCGAATACCTGATCGAAAGCGGCCACCACCGCGCCCATATGCGGCCGGCCGGCGATTCGGCCGGCGATTCGGCCGGCCGGTGCTGCGGGCGTTTTGTCGTGCCCAAGACGGGTCATTGACGATTTGACAGCGGCGGCCCGGCAGGCTAGAATGCCCGGCCTTGCATGGTCCGTCCGTGTGGGGCTATAGCTCAGCTGGGAGAGCGCTACAATGGCATTGTAGAGGTCGGCGGTTCGATCCCGCCTAGCTCCACCAACTAGAAACTAGAAACTAGAAACTAGAAACTAGAGACTAGAGACTAGAAACTAGAGACTAGAGACTAGAAACTAGAGACTAGAGACTAGAGACTAGAAACTAGAAACTAGAAACTAGAAACTAGAAAATTCATATGAAACTCCGGTGTTGACTTGAGTTTCATCGGCAGTGCCCACTCTGGGTCCGGCTTCTAGCCTCTAGTCTCAAGTGTCTAGATGTCCCCTTCGTCTAGAGGCCCAGGACATCGCCCTTTCACGGCGACAACAGGGGTTCGAATCCCCTAGGGGACGCCATTTTTTTCGGTTACGGTTGAAACGCGAAAGAGATATGACCTGGATCGCGACGATCGAACCTGCCGATGCCGGCGGCATGCTGGCCGAGCTTTACGCGCGCGCCGCCAACCCCGACGGCCAGATCGATCAGATCATCCAGGCGCACAGCCAAAGGCCGCACACCCTGAAAGGCCACCTGGCGCTGTATCGGAATGCACTGCACCATCCGGCGAACACGGTGCCGGCCTGGTTCCTGGAGGCGATCGGTGTGCGGGTCAGCCGGCTCAACCGCTGCGCTTATTGCGTCGCCCACCACGAAGCCGGCATGCGGCGCCTGCTCGGCGACGAGGAGCATACCGCAGTGTTGCTCGCCGCGCTCACGGTCGAACCCGCCTCGCCGCCTTTTGCGCCGCGCGAGGTTGCGGCATTGGACTATGCCGCGGCACTGACACTGGCACCGGGGACCATCACCAGGGGCGATATCGACCGCCTGCGGGCGGCTGGCTGGGATGACGGCGAGATCCTCGAGATCAACCAGGTCGCCGCGTATTTCGCTTATGCCAACCGCACGGTGCTCGGTCTCGGCGTCGATTTAGCCGGCGAAAAACTCGGCGACCATCCGGCCGTGCCGCCGGCGGAGTGAGCGACGATTTATTCGGCCGGCGCCCCGCAGGCCGGGTCGGCAAGGTGGGCCGGCAGGTCGTAATGCACGTCGCCGAAAACGTCCTGCAAAGTCCGTAACGCCGGCGCCACGCGCTGCCAGTCGGCGGCCGCCGCCTCGGCCGGGAACGGCTCGTCGCCCGCACTGCCGGTATAAAGATACAACCGGTAAGGCATACCCATCGCCGCCAGCGATGATTCGTAGGCCGCGATATTGTCGGCCTGGTCGTCGATCGCGACGACCGCCTTGATCGGCCGGCCGATGTGGCGGGCGATCAACTCGCGCAGCATCTCGCCTTTGTGCTGGCCGGCGACCATCATCACGCCGTCCTCGTAGTGCACCGGGCGCGCCGCGCCGGGCGGGAACCAGGTGACCGCCGCGAAACGTTCTTCCGGCTCGCTGATGACGATCGCGTGGCGCGAAAAATCCAGCCGGTTGCGGCGCAGTTCGCGGAACGTCGGCAGCCGGAACTCGTGGCCGCGCGCGGTCAGGGCGATGACGATAAACCCTTCGTTTTGTAAATCCTGGAGCAGCGCCCCGGCGTTGGCTTGCGTGGCGTGCATGCTGCCGGCGTAATACAGTGCCCCCTGGGCCTTCAGCAATTCCGGGATGCGGCCGGGAACGCAGCCGGGCCGGTCGCCAAGCGACCGTTGCCAGCGATACCATCTGTCCGAGCCGATGGCCCGATCCATCGCCAGCAGCGTGTCGTCGAGGTCGAAGACGACCAGGACTTCGCGCGGTTTCAGGTCTTCGGCCAGGTCGCGCGCGGCGTGCGCGGCGGCGGTCAGATCCCGGCTCGCCGTCCGCTCGGAGCGCGGCGGGTCGGAGGCGCAGGCGGCGAGGATCAGGAGTGCGGCCGGCAGGAGGCGCAGGGCGGCACGGGAAAGCGGCGGCGTCATCGGCTTCATCGGCAGGTTCCTTCGATTGGGGCGCCCGCGGCGGCCAGGGGCGATCTATTGACCGCCGATTGTACGGTGAATCTTGCACCGGGGCCGCTTAAATAGTACAATATGTGTCCTATTTAAGGAGCAGGCTCGTGTTCAGGATCAGCAAACTGACCGATTACGCCACGCTGTTGATGACGACGATGGCGCGCGACCCCGGGGCCGTCTATTCGGCGCAGCAACTGGCCGAGATCAACCACCTCGAGGCGCCGACAGCGAGCAAGGTGCTGAAAATGCTCGCCGCCGCCGAGCTGTTGCGCTCGTATCGCGGGGCCTACGGCGGCTACCGGCTGGCCCGGCCGCCGGCCGAAATCAGCGTCGCGGCGGTGCTGCGCGCGATGGAGGGTACGGTCGGCATCACCGAATGCGTCGCCGAACCCGGCGCATGCAGCCAGGAAGACCACTGCCGGTTGCGTGGCAACTGGCGGCGGATCGGCCAGGCGATCGAACGAGCGCTGGAGGATCTGACGCTGGCCGAGATGATTTCCCCGGTGGATTTTCCGCCGCTCCGGCTGGCGGCCGAGATCGCCATCGCCGGTGGAGTGGCCAGATGAGCAAGCACGCCGCCGAGACCGAAGCCCTGCTCCAGCAGCGCTACCGCCACGGCTTTGTCACCGACATTGCCGCCGAGACCGTGCCGCCCGGCCTCGACGAGGGCGTGATCCGGCATATTTCGACACTCAAAGGCGAGCCCGAATGGCTGTTGCAGTGGCGGCTCGCAGCCTATCGCCGCTGGCTTGGGATGCGCCCCCCGAACTGGGCGAAGCTCGATCTTGCGCCGCTCGATTACCAGGCCATCTCGTATTACTCGGCGCCCAAATCCGACAAGGGCCGGCCGCGAAGCCTCGACGAAGTCGATCCCAAACTGCTCGACACCTACGAGCGGCTCGGCGTGCCGCTCCACGAGCGCGCCCGGCTGGCCGGCGTGGCGGTCGATGCGGTGTTCGATTCGGTTTCGATCGGGACGACGTTCAAGGATGAGTTGAAAAAAGCCGGCGTGATCTTCTGTTCGTTCTCGGAAGCGGTGCGCGAGCATCCGGAACTTGTGCGCCGTTATCTGGGTAGCGTCGTGCCGCCGGCCGACAACTTCTTTGCGGCGCTGAACTCGGCGGTGTTTTCCGACGGCTCGTTCGTATACGTTCCAAAAGGCGTGCGCTGCCCGCTGGAACTCAGCACCTATTTCCGGATCAACGCCGCCGAAACCGGGCAGTTCGAACGGACCTTGATCATTGCCGACGAGCAGAGCCATGTCAGTTATCTCGAAGGTTGCACGGCCCCGATGCGCGACGCGAACCAGCTCCACGCCGCGGTCGTGGAACTGATCGCCCACGACGACGCCGAGATCAAGTACTCGACGGTGCAGAACTGGTATCCCGGAGACGAGGAAGGGCGCGGTGGCATTTACAACTTTGTGACCAAACGGGGCGATTGCCGCGGCACCCGCTCGCGCATCTCGTGGACCCAGGTCGAAACCGGTTCGGCGATCACGTGGAAGTATCCGAGCTGCATCCTGCGCGGCGACGAATCGAGCGGCGAGTTCCATTCGGTGGCGCTGACTCGCGGCCGGCAGCAGGCCGATACCGGAACTAAGATGATCCATCTCGGGCGCCATACCAAAAGCCGGATTCTGTCCAAAGGCATCTCGGCCGGCCACGGCAAAAACAGCTACCGCGGTCTGGTGCGCGTCGCCAAAAAAGCCGAGGGTGCGCACAACCACACCCAGTGCGATTCGCTGCTGATCGGCGCCCATTGCGCCGCCCACACGTTTCCCTACCTCGAAGTCGGCAACCCGTCAGCCCGGATCGAACACGAGGCGACGACTTCGCGCATCGCCGAGGATCAGCTTTACTACTGCCGCAGCCGCGGCCTTGGCGAAGAGGACGCGGTGGCGATGATCGTCCACGGTTTTTGCCGCGAGGTTTTGCGCGAGCTGCCGCTCGAATTCGCCGTCGAGGCCAGAGCGCTGCTCGAGATTTCACTGGAAGGTGCGGTGGGATGACGATGAACGCCGGGACCGAAACCATGCCGCTTCTGGCAATCGGCGGCTTGCGGGCAAGCGCCGGCGGCCGGACGATCCTGAACGGCCTCGATCTTGTGGTGATGCCCGGCGAAGTGCACGCCGTGATGGGCCCGAACGGCGCCGGCAAGAGCACGCTCGGCCACCTGCTCGCCGGCCGGCCGGGGATCGCAATCGAAGCCGGCGAGGTGCGCTATGACGGCGAGGATCTGCTTGCCCTGGCGCCGGAGGAACGCGCCGCCCGCGGCCTGTTTCTGGCGTTTCAATATCCGGTCGAAATCCCCGGCGTCAACAACAGTTATT
Organism: Candidatus Jinrbaksania sp.; assembly: GCA_039794245.1. GTDB lineage: Bacteria > Pseudomonadota > Gammaproteobacteria > Xanthomonadales > Wenzhouxiangellaceae > DAITQM01. The sequence continues at coordinate 50,348 of JBDIVS010000001.1, read as the reverse complement.
TCATCCGCGGTGCGCTCAACGCCCAGCACCGCGCCCGCGGCGAGGAGGAGATCGACGCCGTAGCCTTTATGCGCCGGCTGCGCCAGGCGGCGGACGAACTCGGCATGGACGCGGCGCTGTTGCAGCGCAACGTCAACGAGGGGTTCTCGGGCGGCGAGAAAAAACGCAACGAGGTGCTGCAATTGCACCTCCTCGAACCCAGACTGGCGATTCTCGACGAGACCGATTCCGGGCTCGATATCGACGCCCTGCGCACCGTCGCCCGCGGCGTCAACGGCTTACGCAACGGCTGCCGCGCCTTCATCGTGATCACCCACTACCAGCGCCTGCTCGACGATATCGTGCCCGACCGCGTGCACGTGATGGCTGGTGGCCGGATCGCGGCGAGCGGCGGCCTGGAACTGGTGCGGCGGATCGAAGAAGAAGGCTACGCCTGGCTGCCGGCCGCCGAACAGGGCGAAGCGGTGGCAGGATGAGCGCGCTGCTCAACCGGATTTTAGCCTTGCCGGCCAACGACAGCCCGGTTCCGGAACTGGTCCGGCGCCGGGCCCAAGCAGTGCTCGAACGTGTGGGGCTACCCGGTCGCGGTAACGAGTCATGGAAATACACGGCGCTTGCCGCACTCGAGGACATCGTTGTACCGCCGCGCCCGGCGCCCGAGGCGGCCGAGGCGTTGTTGGCAGCGGCGGTTGCCACGCATTTGGCGGGGCAGATACCGGACCATCGGCTGGTGATCTGCCACGGTGTTTACTGCCCCTGGCTCAGCCGCCTGCCGCCCGGTGTGCGGTTCGAAGACGGCAGCGGCGACATCGCTCGGCCCGATACCGTGGCGGAGGATCCGGCCGAGGCGATCGTCTGGCTGGCGCTGGCCGGCGCAACCGTGGCCTGGCGACTCAACGTCACGGCTCCGGCCGAAATCCATCTTTTGCATCTTGGCGATACCCCGGCCAACAGTTTGGGCCGGATCGAACTGGCCGCGGGCGTGGCGTGTACATTGGTCGAACATCATCTGCTTGCCGGCGGCGGTCTTGCCAATCATTTCCACACCGTCTCGCTGGCCGCCGGCAGCAGGCTCGAACACCTGCGCCTCGCTCCGGCACGCCCGGCCGGCATCGCGCTGCAACGGACCGCGGTCGAGGTTGGCGCCGGCGCTTTCTACCGTCTGCACAGCGTGACCGGCGGCGCCCGTCCGGCACGCCACGAAGTCCGGATCGCGCTGGCAGGTGAGGGCGCGGGATGTGCGTTGCATGCTGCCGCTGTGCCGGTCGCGGCGCATGCCGACGAAGACTGGTCCATCGTCCACCGCGCGCCGTGCACCGCCGGGTCGCAAACGTTTCGCGCCGTTGCCGGCCGCCGCGGCCGGGCGGCGTGCAGCGCCCGCAGTGTGATTCCAGAAAACATCACCGGCGGCGATGCCCGTCAGTCGTTGCACGGTCTGCTGCTCGACGCCGCCGGAGAGGTTCAATTGCGCCCGGTGCTCGACATCGAAAATGACGAGGTCAGCGCCAGTCACGGCGCCGGCGTCGGCCAACTCGACACCGATGCGATTTATTACCTGCAAAGCCGCGGTTTTCCAGCGGATGAAGCCCGCCGCCTGCTGATCGGCGCATTGCTCGACCAGGCGCTGGCCCGGGATTTGCCGGACCACCTAAAATCTTTATGGCGCACTGCACTCGACGGCAGCGCGCCGTTTCTCGGAGAGGGATCATGAATACCGTGGTGCGCACTGCCGCCGATCGCCACGACGTTGTCGCCGCCTGGCGCGAACAGGTGCCGATTTTGAACCGCCGGGTGCACGGCAAGCCGCTCGTCTATCTCGACAACGCGGCGACGGGGCAGCGGCCGCAGGCGGTGCTCGATGCCATCGGCGATTTTTACCGCCACCACAACGCCAACGTCCACCGCGGCGTGCACACGCTGAGCGGCGAAGCGACCGAGATGTTCGAAGCGGCGCGCGATAGCGTCCGCCGCCGGTTGAACGCTGCGAGTTGCCGCGAGATCGTCTTCACCCGCGGCACGACCGAAGCGATCAACCTGGTTGCCAACAGTTTTTTGCGGCCGCGTCTCAAGGCCGGCGACGCCATCGCCCTCAGCCACATGGAGCACCATTCCAATATCGTGCCCTGGCAGTTGGCGGCCGAGGCCGCAGGCGCCGAACTGCGCGTCATCCCGGTGACCGACGACGGCCAACTGGACCTCGAGGCGCTCGACAAGCTGCTCGACGAGCGGGTCAGAATGCTCGCCCTGGTCCACGTTTCCAACGCCCTCGGCACGATCAACCCGGTTGCCGACGTCTGCCGCCTGGCCCGCGCCCGCGGCATCCCGGTGCTGCTCGATGGCGCACAGGCCCTGCCGCATCTGACAGTTGACGTGCAGGCCATCGGTTGCGATTTTTATTGCTTCTCGGCACACAAGATGTACGGCCCGACCGGGTGCGGCGTGCTCTATGGCCGCGAAGCGCTGTTCGAGGCGATGCCGCCGTGGCAGGGCGGCGGCGAGATGATCGAGGAAGTGCGGTTTTCCGGCAGCACCTGGAACGTACTGCCGGCCAAATTCGAGGCTGGAACGCCGAACATCGCTGGCGCGATCGGCCTGAAAGCGGCCAACGACTGGCTGCTCGGTCTTGGCCTGGAGGCGGTCGCGGCGCACGAAAACGAGTTGCTCGCCTATGCCACCGAAACCCTCGACGCCGTGCCCGGCCTCAGGATCATCGGCCGGGCGCGCGCCAAGACGGCGCTGGTCACCTTCACGATCGCCGGCACCCACCCGCACGATCTCGGCACGCTGCTCGATCTCGAAGGCATCGCGATCCGCACCGGCCACCACTGCACGATGCCGCTGATGCAGCGCTTCGGCGTCAGCGCCACAGCCCGCGCCTCGTTCGCGCTATACAACACCCGCAAAGAAATCGATCGCCTCGCCGCGGCGCTGGACAAAGCCCGTCACATGCTGGCGGCCTGAACCCAACAGTTGGGTGAACTTTGTTAACAATTGTAAAATCCCCTGCTTGATAATACATCGCGTCAGCGTTAACGTATTAGATCAATAACACCGGTTAGATCGGCGGCATCAACGAACGATCTCGCAGCGAGGAGTGAGCGAAGATGAAGAACCCGTTACCGGGCAGGTCGGGGCGTGGCACAGTGGGCGTGGCAGCGCCGTTACCGTTGCTGTTGTTATTCCTGTCTATCCTAAATCCCGCCGGTGTGCAGGCTCAGACGCCGCAGATTACGCAGACCGTCCCGGCCGAGTCGTTTCTCGGCGAGCAGTTCTGCTTTCAGACCAATTTCACTAACCTCGGGCCGCCCGGCTTCGGGCCGTATATCCGCCTGGAACTGCCTCCGGGGTTGATTTTCGATTCGGCCTCCATCTTCGGCATCGGCGGCGGCGTGACCAATGCCGGGGTCTTTCCGGCCGCGCCGGGCAATCAGCTCACCGATCCCAAGATCAACCAACCGGTCACCGGAACGCCGGGGAACAGCCTCTGGATCCTGATGTTCCCGGTCGGCTCTGTGGTGCAGGGCGGGCCGGACCTGCCGATCGACATCTGCCTGACGATCGACCCGTCGGCGACGGTCGGCGCGCCGTTGCCGGTGATCATGACGCCGGTGTACCAATTCGGCGATACCGCCACCGGCGACAACGGCCCGCTCGTCGGCAGCGTGGTCAACCAGAGCGTCACACCGACGGTACTGGTGTTCGACAAAACCGACAACGCGCCGGAAAGCGAGCGGCCGCCGGGCATGACCTGGCCGTACAGCTACACGCTGAGTGTCGATATTGCCAACACGGCAATGATCAACCCGCTGGTGATTCGCGACACGCTGCCACCGGCGTTCCAGTTTAACGGCACGGCCAATGTGACCGGCGGCGCCGGCTGCGCTTTGACCCAGACCCCCTCGACGGTGACGCCGGGCGGCGTCATCGAAGTGACATGTACTGGTAATACGGTCGGTACGGCCTCGGCCGCCGACGTCCGGTTGACGTATTCGGGTTACCTCACCGATATCCTCGATGAGACCTTCTGCGACATCCAGCCGCAAATCAACGATGCCAGCGCCCAGGGCACTTATGTGCCGCCGGTAGGCAGCCCGCAGGTGCTGCCATTGGCCGCCGACTCGACCACCGTCAGTGCCGAGCACGTGGTGGTGCAGAAGGGCGTGGCGCCGGGGCTGACGGCGCCGGGCGCGGCGCTGGTCTATACGCTGAATTTCCAGGTCACCGATTTCGGTGACGTGCAGAACCTGGTCGTCACCGACACGATGCCCGACGGCATCGACTTCGTCAGCCACGGCAATCTCGTCGTTGCCGGCATCCCGCTCGCCATCGCGCCGGCGGTGACGGTCAATCCCGACTTCACCAAGACCATCGTCTATGACATCGGTGCGGTGGCCGGCACGGTCAATGCCGGCAGCGCCATCGCGCTGAGTTACAACGCCCAGGTGCGCCAGGATTTCCAGGCAACAAACCTGCCGGTCCTCTCTTCGGACAGTTTGCCGAACACGGTCGTCATGGACTACGACCTGGCGCAGGGCGCGGGTGCGTGCAGCGACGGCAGCGGCGCGCTGGTCAACATCATACCCGTGTCGCTGAACAAGCAGATCGTCAACCTGCAACCGTTTTATGTACCCGGCGAGCAGGTCCAGTTCCGCTTGACGATGGATGTCCCGCCCGGCGATACGCGCAGCATCCGTTTTGAGGATTTTCTGCCGCTGCCGGTGTTCAAGGTCACCGACCTGAACCTGACTTTCGGCGGCCCGGATATCGTCCGCGGTCCGAACGATACTGCGGGACTCACACCGACCGCGATCACGATTTCGGTGGCGCAGAACGCGCTGTTCATCGACTGGCCGGATCTTTCCAGCACCACCGGCCAGACCATCGAGGTGGATGTCTTCGCCACGGTCACCGACGATCCGTTCGCCGACGGTCTGTTTCTGACCAACATCCTGCTCGGCAGCACCAACAACACACCGGGCGCCACCGCGATTGCCACCGGCCCGGTCAGCCTCAACGTCGGGGCGCCGGACATGGTGATCACGAAGGGGGTGTCGGCGACCGACGGCAACGGCGCGATTGCGCCGCCGCCGGCGACGCTGCCGGTGAACGGCGATATCACCGATGTCGATGCCGGTGACCAGATCACCTATCTGATCACCGCCGAGAACATCGGCAGCGCCCAAGCGTTCGACGTGACGATCACCGATCCGGGCGCGGCCGAACTTGCCGGCTGCACGGTGGCCTCAGTCACCGACGGTGCCGGTGCGCCGCTGGCTTTCAGCGGCACCCTGGCCACCGGCCTGCAACTGACCAACCCGCTGGCCGCCAACGACGGCACTCCAGGTGCGCCGTTCGGCGCCGATACGGCCCTGGTGACGGTCAACTGCACCGTCGCCGGCACGATCGCACCGAACACCACATTCACCAATATCGCGACGCTGCTCTGGACCAGCCAGCCGGGCGCCGTGATGTTCCCGCCGCAATCCGACGGCGCCACGGCGACCAGCCGCCAGGTCGGCACGCAGAAGTTGTTCGTGGCCACCTCCGAACCCGGCACCAGCGATACCGCCAGCCCGCCGCGCGCGACGATCGGCGAGATCGTCCGTTACCGGCTGGCGTTGCGAGTGCCGGAAGGGCAAATCGCTTCACTAGCGCTGCGCGACAACCTGCCTTCAGGACTGACGTTCCTCGATGACGGTAGCGCCGCCGCCGCTTTTGTCAGCAACGGCGTGGGGTTGAGTTCTTCGACTCTGCCGTTGATACTGAATATACCCGGCAACGATTCGAGTCTGGCTTCGATACCAAGCACCCTGGTCAGCTTCCCGCTGGCCGGCGCTATCGGTGGTGCACCGTTCGGCAACGGCACCGATCCGGTGTTCAACTTCGGCGATGTGAGCAATGCCGATTCCGACGGCGACGATGAGTTTTTGCTGGTCGAATTCAACGCCCTGGTCAACAACCTGTCGGCTGGCAGCAACGATACCGGCGACAACCGCAGTAACACCTTCATCGCGCAAAGCAGCGGCGTGACGATCGGCAGCACCTCGAACGGCGTTTCGGTACGGATCGCCGAACCGCTGGTTGCGGTCACCAAGTCCGCCATGCCAAACAGCGGCGATGCCGGTGACCCGATCAACTTCACGATCACAGCCACTGCCGCCTCTGGCGCCGATCGCAGTCCGGCCCATGAGGTGAGCCTGATCGATACGCTGCCGCCGGGGCTGGCCGGATTGGCCGGCCTCAATATCGCGCCGAACGGCGCCTGTACCGGTTTGGTCACAACCAACAACAGTGCCGGCGATACGATCGATCTCGATTTCTCGGTGATGCAGCCGGGTTGCATCATCACCATCACGTTCAGTGCAACGCTGACCACCGCTGTGGCACCGGGCACGATGGTGACCAATACCGCCGCCGCCGCCTGGAGCTCGCTGCCGGGCGCCAATGGCACGGTGATTAATCCCACCGGCTCGGCGACACCTGGGGCCTCCGGCGCCGGTGACGGCGAGCGCGATGGTTCCGGCGGGATCAACGACTACACCGCGGCGGGCGCCGCTGCCGTGACGATCGACACGGTGGTGCTGAGCAAGGCCGTGACCGCGACCTCAGAGACGGCAACCGGCAACGCCGAATTCCGCGCCGGCATCGACGATCTGGCAATCGGCGAGAGTGCCACGTTCCGGATCACCGCAACGATCCCGGAAGGCACCACGCCGCAGGTGGTCATCACCGATACGCTGCCGTTCACCAACGGCGTGATGCGCCTGGATTCAGCCACCGTCATTGCCGTGGGTGCCAATCTGACCCCGGCGATTCCTGCCCCGCTGCCGGCGATCAGCGATACGCAGCTCGGCGACGGCATCGATGACATGGCCAGTTTCGATTTCGGCCAGGTGACGAACATTCCGGACGGCATCGTCGATGCCAATGACCGCATCGTGGTCGAAGTGACCGCGACACTGGTCGATGTGCCTGCCAACGCCAACGGCGATCCGCTGACCAACTCGGCGCTGGTCCAGTTCGGCGCGGGCCTGAACGCCTCGGCCGGCGCCGCTGTCGATGTCGTCGAACCGATCCTCGTGATCGACAAGGCCGGCAGCATCAACCAGGGCGATGCCGGCGATGCCGTCACCTTCACCGTATCCATCACCCACACGGCGGCCTCCAGTGCCGATGCCCACGACCTGGTCTTCACCGATCCGCTGCCCGCCGGGCTGGCCCTGAACCCGGCCAGCATCCAGGTCATCAGCGGCCCGAATTTCGACGCCAATACCTCGGCCGGCAATACCGTGGCGCTGGGCTGGGCGGCGCTGGCGCAGACCGGCACCATCGTCCTGCAATACCAGGCGACACTGACCAACGGTGTGATGCCAGGCGAGACGATCATCAATACCGGCACCATCGACTGGACCTCGATCGCCGGCGCCAACGCCGACGAACGAAACAACACGGCAAACGAAGGCCACCAGATCCTGGTCACCGATCCGGGCCTGGTCAAGACCGTGTTCGTCACCTCGGAAGCGAGCACCGGCAGCGGCGAGTTCGGTGCGCCCGACGATCTGACCATCGGCGAGCAGGTCACTTACCGTTTCGTCACCGCGTTCCCGGAAGGCACGACCGACGCCGCGGTGGTCACCGATCAATTACCGACCGGTTCCAGCGTGCTGCAAGTCATCTCGTCGCAGGTGGTGCGCACCGGTGCCAATCTCTCCGGCGCCACGCTGCCCACGGCCGGCACTGCCGGTTCGGCCAGCGACAGCGATGCTGATACCTTCGATGATCGGGTGACCTGGAATCTCGGCAATGTGTTCAACAATCCCGATGGCATCGCCGATGCCGCCGACGAGATCGAGTTCGAGGTCGTCGCCGTCGTGCTCGACCAACCGGCCAACCAGAGCGGCGATGTGAACCAGCTCAATGTCGCGACGCTGACGACGGCAACCAGTTCCGTTTCCGGCAATGCGCCGGTCGATCTGGTGGCGCCGGAGCTGAATCTGGCCAAGACCACTCTGACGCCGCCCGGCGGCTTCGTCGATGCCGGCGATACGGTGCGCAACCGGCTGGTGATCGCGCACACCGCGGCTTCGACCGCCGATGCCTTCAACCTGGTGTTGACCGATACGCTGCCGGCGGCGCTGAACTGGGCCGGCGACGGCACCGTGAGCAGTGATTGCCCGGGCCTTTCGATCGACTCCAGCGGTGCGCCGGTGATCGTCTTCGCGATCGCCGTGCTCGACCAGGCCACCGCAACCTGCTTTATCGAATACGACACCCAGGTCGATATCGCCGCGATGCCCGGCGAAACGCTGACCAACAGCGCACTGCTCGACTACGACTCGCAACCGGTGTTCACCGCCGGCCAGACAAGGCGGCGCATGGCCGCCGATACCGCCCAGGTGACGGTGCTGGCGCCGAGCCTGGTCAAGCTGGCGATCGATTCTGGCCAGCCCGATACCGGCATGGCGGTCGCCAACCCGGCCCTGCTCGATGTGACGATCGGCGAGACCGTGACTTATGAACTGACCGTCGTCTTCCCGGAAGGGACGACCAACAACGCCGTGGTGACCGACCTGCTGCCGGCCGGCGCCGGTGGCGTGCTCGAAGCGATCGGTGCGGTGGTCAGCGCTGTCGGCGGCCAGATTTCGACGACCTTGTCCGGCACGCCGGCCTTTGCCGACAACCAGCTCGGCGACGGCCTGAACGATACGGTCAGCTTCGATTTCGGCACCGTAACCAATCAACCCGACGGGGTCAGCGACGCCGGCGACCGGATCGTGATCCAGGTCGTCGCCCGGGTTGTCGATGTGCCGGCCAATACCGGCGGCGATCTGCTGACCAACAACGCCGATTTCACGTTCACCGGCGGCATGCTCAGCGACAGCGCCGATATCGACGTTGTCGAACCGGCCACCAATCTCACCAAGACGATGGGGCCGGTCACCGGCGGCGTCGTGCGCCTGGCGCTCGGCATGACCAACAGCGGCACGGCGCCAGCCTACGATATCCGCGTCGAGGACATATTGGACGAGGCCGACTGGAACCTGACCGGCTTCAATCCGGTCAGCGTCCCGGCCGGTTTCCGCTTGACTCTGCTGCCGAACACACCGGTACCCGGCCAGCAGACGCTGGTCTTCGACAGCGACCCGCTGGCTGTCTCGCCGGCCGGGACAATCCCAGCGGGCGCCAATGTCACGGCCGTGTTCGATATTCCGCTCGCCGTGCTGCCGTCGAATCCGAATCCGCTGCCCAACCAGGCCGACCAGACGGCGGCCGATACCCTGCCCGGCGGCGATCCGAATGCCCGCAACCTGCCGCCCGACAGTGCCGTGGCACAGATCGGCGTGCCGGATCTGGCGCTCAGCAAGTCGGCGAACCTTCTAAACGACGCCGATGGCTCCGGCACACCATCACCCGGCGATACGCTGCGTTATACGCTGCTGCTGAACAACAGCGGCGCCGCTGCGGCAACCGGCATCGTCGTCGCCGATGTACCCGATGCCAACAGCGCATTGATCAACGGCAGCGTGACCAGCACGCTCGGCACGATCACGATCGGCAACGGCCCCGGCGATACCACGGTGCAGATCACGATCGCGACGCTGAATGCCGGCCAATCCGTGACGATCGCCTACGACACATTGATCGACGATCCGCTGCCGGCCGGTGTGACCCAGCTCGTCAACCAGGCGCTGATCGACAGCAATGAACTGCCGCCCGGCGTCAGTGACGACCCCACACCGCCCGGCGGCGGCGATCCGACCGTCGTGCCGCTCGACGCCGCGCCGGATCTCAATATCGTCAAGAACGACGGCGGCGTCACCGTGATGCCGGGCGATGTCATCGCCTACACCTTGAATTATCAAAATGCCGGCAACCAGGATGCGACCGGCGTTGCGCTCACCGATACCGTGCCGGCGAACAGCGTGTTCAACCCCGCAGCCAGCACCGCCGGCTGGGCCTGCGCGCCCGGCAACAATCCGGGCAGTGTCTGTACGCTGACCATCGGCAATCTGGCCGCCGGCAGCGGCGGCACCGCGATCTTCGCCGTGACGGTGGATAATCCACTGGCCGCCGGTGTGACCCAGATCGCCAACAGTGCCGTGATCGCCGATGACGGTTCGAACGGCGCCGATCCGACGCCCGGCGACAACAGCAGTTCTGATACCACCCCGGTCAACGCCGCACCCGATCTCAATATCGCCAAGGACGACGGGGGAGTGACCACGGTTCCCGGCGGTACCGTCATCTGGACCCTGAACTTCAACAACGCCGGCGATCAGGATGCAACCGGTGTGGCGCTCACCGATACGGTTCCGGCGAACAGCGTATTCAACCCGGCGGCCAGTACCGCCGGCTGGGTCTGTGCACCCGACAATAATCCGGGCAGTGTCTGTACGCTGACCATCGGCAATCTGGCCGCCGGCAGTGGCGGCGGCGCGAACTTTGCGGTGACGGTCAACAACCCGCTGGCCGCCGGCGTGACCCAGATCGCCAACAGTGCTGTGATCGCCGATGACGGTTCAAACGGCGCCGATCCGACGCTGGGCGACAACAGCAGTGCCGATACCACCCCGGTCAATGCTGCCCCCGATCTGGCGCTGGCCAAGGACGACGGCGGCATCACCAGCGTGCCCGGCGGGGTCATCGTCTGGATGCTGAATTACAACAATTTCGGCGACCAGAACGCAACCGGCGTGATCATCACCGACACCGTACCGGCCGACACCGTGTTCAATCCGGGCGCCAGTACCGCCGGTTGGAGTTGCGTGCCCAACAACAATCCCGGCAGCGCCTGCACCATCGCGATCGGCAATGTCGCCGGCGGCGGTGCCGGCGGCAGCGTGTCTTTTGCCGTCACCGTGGACGATCCGCTGGCCGCCGGTGTAACCCAGGTCGCCAATAGCGCCGCAGTCGCCGACGACGGTACGAACGGCGCCGATACCAATCCCGGCAACAACACCGCCGGCGATACGACACCGCTCGACGCCGTACCCGATCTCAACATCGCCAAGGATGACGGCGGCATCAGCGCCATGCCCGGCGATGTGGTGGCCTACACACTGGTCTATCAAAACGCCGGCGATCAGAACGCCACCGGCGTGGTGATTACAGAGAGTGTGCCGGCCGATACCACGTTCAATCCGGCCGCCAGCACCGCCGGTTGGGCCTGCGCGCCCGACAACAACCCGGGCAGCGTCTGTACCATCGCCATCGGCACGGTGGCCGGCGGCGGTGCGGGTGGCAGCGTGGTCTTTGCGGTCACCGTGGACGATCCGCTGGCGGCCGGCGTCACGCAGATCGCCAACAGCGCCGCGATTACCGATGACGGTACAAACGGCGCCGATCCGACGCCGGGCGACAACAGCGCCGCCGACACGACACCGGTCAATGCCGTGCCCGATCTCAATATCACCAAGGACGACGGCGGGATCAATTCCAGCCCCGGCTTGACGATCGCTTACACGTTGAATTACCAGAACGCCGGCAATCAAAACGCCACCGGCGTCGTGATCAGCGAAACGGTGCCGGCCGACACCACGTTCGATCCGGCCGCCAGCACTGCCGGTTGGGTGTGCACGCCCGGCAACAACGCCGGCAGCGCCTGCACCTTTACCGTCGGCACGCTGGCCGGCGGCGCCGGCGGCAGCGTCGTGTTCGCGGTGATCGTGGACGATCCGCTGGCCGCCGGGGTGACTCAAATCGATAACACCGCAAACATCGCAGATGACGGCGCTAACGGACCCGATCCGACGCCGGGTGACAACAATGCCGGCGACACGACACCGCTCGGCGGCGTCCCCGATCTCAACATCACAAAGGACGATGGCGGCATCGGCGCCATGCCCGGTGACGTGGTGGCCTACACGCTGGTCTATCAGAATACCGGCGATCAGAATGCCACCGGCGTCGCAATCGGTGAGATTGTTCCGGCTAATACGACCTTCGTCCCGGGCGCCAGCACCGCCGGTTGGTCCTGCGCGCCCGATAACAACGCCGGCAGTGCCTGCACGCTGGCGATCGGCAATCTCGCCGGGCAGGGCGGCGGTGGCAGCGCGGTGTTCGCCGTACTGATCGATGACCCGCTGCCGGCCGGTGTCACCCAGATCGACAACCTGGCAACCATCGCCGACGACGGCGCCAACGGCGCCGACCCGACGCCGGGCGACAACAGCACCGGCGATACGACGCCGATCATGCTGAACCCGCCCGCCGGCCTGAAGCTCGGCGAGGTGACCGGCCAGGGCGAAATCACCTGGACGATGTGGTGGTTCAACAACGCCAACAACGGCGACCTGCCGGTGTTCATCGTCGATCCGCTGCCGCCGGACACGACATTCGTCACAGGTTCGCTGCTCTGCTTGCCGGACGGCGCCAGCCAGTGCCTGAATGCCGTGTTCAACGGATCGCTCAATCGGATCGAAGTCGAAGCGGTACTGGCCAGTGACGCCGGCGCCGCACCCGGCAGCTTCCCCGATCAGCTCGGCAACGAGATCGTCATCGAGTTCCGCACCCGGGTCAATCGTTCCGGCACCTTCCTGAACCAGGCCGACGCCTTCTGGGACGAGAACAACGACGGCTCACCGCTCGACGAGCAAGGCGGCGGCCAGCCGCCGGTGATGACCGACGACCCGGTCACCACCGCCCCCGGCGATCCGACCGCGGTCTCGATCGCGTTCGCTGTCCCGGCGCTCGATCGCTACGGCCTGCTGGCCCTGATCCTGCTGCTCGCCGGGCTCGCCCGCCGTGAGGGCCGCCGGCGCGGCATAAGCCGCTCACCCCTCCCTCCCCCGCCAGCGCGGTGAGGGCAGATTCGCAGTTTCGTTTTATCTTGAAAAAACACGACTTCGTGTTTATGGGGATTCAATGTCTGGCTAGGGTGTTTGCGTGGCTGAGTGGCCCAGGATGGCAGCCCGCCAGCGGCGCATGAGCTGCCGCAGGTCGTCGCCGATCAGGTACAGAGCCGGGATCAGCAGCAGGGTGATGATCGTGGAGAACAGGATGCCGAAGGCCAGGGAGGCGGCCATCGGGATTACGATCTGGGCTTGCAGGCTTTTTTCGAAAAAAACGATTGGCGCCAGGCCGAGAAAGGTGGTTGCCGAAGTCAGCAGGATCGCCCTGAAACGTGCCTTGGCGGCTTCGCGCGCCGCTTCGCCGCGCGGCACTCCGGCGGCGGCCCGGCGGTTGACGAAATCGACCAGCACCAGGCTGTCGTTGACGACGACACCGGCCAGCGCGATGAGACCGAACATCGACAGCAGGCTGACCGGTATGCCGAGCAACATGTGGCCGATGACCGCGCCGATCACGCCGAACGGGATCACCGACATGATCATCAACGGCTGGGTGTATGATTTCAGCGGTATGGCCATCAGGGCATAGATCAAAAACAGCGCGAGCAGCGCGCCGCCGCCCAGTTCGCGATTCAACTCCTGCTGGCTCTCGGTGGCACCGTCCAGGCGGTAGTGCACTTCAGGATAGCGGGCGAGGATCTCCGGCAAGCGCCGGTCGATGATTTCGCGGATGATTTTGCCCGGTTCGGCCTTGTCTTTGTCCACCATCCCGGTGACTGCGATGGCCCGTTCGCCGTCGAAGCGGCGGATCACCGCCGGGGCACTGCCGAATTCGATGCGGGCGACGGACCCGAACGGCACTTCATTGCCGCCCGGCGTGCGGATGCGCATGGTTTCGAGGTTGCCGACCGAGTCGCGCTCTTCTTTCGGGTAGCGCACCATGACCTTGACTTCCTCTTTACCGCGCAGAATGCGTTGCGCTTCGGCACCGAAGAACGCATGCCGCACCTGGTTGGCGAGATCGGTAAGGTTGAGGCCCAGCACTTCGGCGCCGGGCTGCAGGGTCAGTTTGATATCCGTGATGCCGCCCTGGAAGTTATTTTGCACGTCATAGACGTGTTCGAGCCCGCGCAGGGTGTTTTCCAGTTCACCGGCTACCGCCGCCAGTTGTTCGAGGTTATTGCCGACCAGTTGAAAGGCGAGGTCGGGGCCATCGTCGGGGCCACCGGCGGCGCTGAAGGTCAGGGACCGGGCGCCGGGGATCTCGCCGACCCGCTCGCGCCACCGGCGTTCGATTTCGGGCGCGCTGACGACCGCGTCCTCTTCTTTTTGCAGTTCCACCACGATGGTGCCGGTGATGTCGCTGCCCGACCAGACGAAAGCGGCGCGCACCGCGTTTTTTTCGGCGCCGTACTTGGCCGTCAGTTCATCGTCCGCTTCCTTGAGCCCGGCGAGCAGGCGGTCGAGGACGCGGTGCGTCTCGGCGGCCGGCGTCCCTTCGTTCATCTCGATATTGACGCGGATGAAATCGCCGGCCAGTTCCGGGAAGTACACAACCTTGACCGCGTCGCTCGTCAGCAGGCCGAACGACAGGATCAGCATGCCGGAAAAACTGGCCAGCGTCACGTACCGCCGCTCGAGCGCGCGGTCGAGCAGCGGCATGTAGATGCGATCGACAAAATGGTGCATGCCTTCGCTGAAGCGGCGCTGGAAACGGGCGATGGCGTTTGCTTTTAGCGGATCGTATGGCTTGACCTTCATATGCGCCAGGTGGGCCGGCAGGATCAGCTTGGATTCGACCAGTGAAAAGAACAGGGCCAGGATGACGACCCAGCCGATGGCCGAAAAGAACTGCCCCGATATGCCGCTGACCATCAGGATCGGCAGAAAGGCGACCATCGTGGTCAATACGCCGAAGGTGGCGGGCACCGCCACTTCGTGCGCCCCGGATATGACGTTGTCGATGGTGTGGCCGTCGCGCCGGATGTGCGTGTAAATGCTCTCGCCGATGATGATCGCGTCATCGACGAGAATACCAAGGACCAGCAGAAAACCGAACAGGCTGAGCAGGTTCACCGTGACATCGGCGAACTGCATGAACCACAAGGTTCCAAAAAAAGCCACGGGCAGGCCGACCATTACCCAAAAAGCGAGTTTCAGGCGCAGGAACAGGGCGAGGATCGCAAAGACCAGGATCGCACCGCCGAGCATGTTCTTGTTCATCATCTGCAGGCGGCTGTTCAGGTAATAGGTGATGTCCGCCCAGTAATCGACGCCGATGCCCGACGGCAGGTTGATTTGTTTATCGGCGATATACTGCCGCACCGTTTTGGCGATCTTGAGTTCGCTCTGGTTGCCGACCGACAGAATGCGAATGGCGATCGCCGGTTTACCGTTGTGCAGCGTATAACGGTCGCGATCCTCGAAGCCGTCGATCACCTTGCCGATGTCGCGGACGCGAAGGCGCGTGCCATCGGGATTGGTGCGCAGCACGATATCCTCGAATTCGCGGCCCTGGTAAGCCTGGCCCTTGGTCCGCACCTGGATGTCGCCGCTTGCCGTGCGGATATTGCCGGCCGGCAGGTCGAGCGAGGCGAGGCGCACCGCCTGGGCGACCTGTTCCAGCGTCAGGTTGTATTTGCGCAGCGTCGCTTCGGAGACTTCGATCGTGATTTCGTCGTTGCGCGCCCCGATCACGTCGGCCCGCGTCACACCCGGCAGGGTGACGATCTCGTCGCGCACTTTCTTGGCGTAGTCCTTCAGGACATGCTCATCGACCTCGCCGAACACCGAGATCCACATCACTTCCTGCGTCCAGCGGGTGCGTGAAACGGTCGGCGTTTCGGTGAGTTCGGGAAAGGTCGAAATGCCCTCGACGCGCGTTTTGACCTCGTCCATCACCGCCTGCACGTCGTAGCCCTGGATCACCTCGATCGTCACGTTGCCGCTGCCTTCGCGGCCGGTAGCGGTGATTTTTTCGAGGCCTTCGACATCCTGGATCGCTTCTTCGATCTTGACCAGTACGCCTTCTTCGACGTCCTCGGGCGAGGCCCCGGGGAACGGCACGCTGACCGTGATCATGTTCGGGTCGATGCGCGGCTGGCTCTCCTTCTTGATGGTCAGCGCCGACCACAGGCCGCCGGCGATCAATACCAACATCAGGAGATTGGCAGCGACGTGGTTGCGCGCGAACCACTCGATCAGTGCCGCGAACGGGTGGCTTGCGGTATCGCGTTTCATCAGGCGCGCTCGGGGTGGTGGCCGGTTGCGGTGCCGTCACCGCCGGCCATGACGCCGGTTGCCGCCTCGCCGTCAGCGCTGCCGCCGGGCACCGCCTTGCCGGGGTCGGCGAGCCGGATCGCCATACCCGGCACCGGGGCGGTGATCGCGGTGGTGATCACCTGTTCACCGGCGGCGATACCGCTGGCGATATAAGCCGTCTCGGTCGTCAGCCGGTCGATTTCGACCCGGCGGATGTCGATCGTCTGTTCGGGCGTTGCGATCAGCACCGTATCCCCGCTGCGCACGGCGGCGCGTGGCACGGCGGTGACGCCTGCGGCCCGGCGGCCGAGGATCGTCGCTTCGACGAAGGTGCCGGCCTTCAGCGGCGCTTCGCGTTCGGCACCGAGCAGGCCATAGGGATCGGCGACTTCGGCGACGGCATAGGTCACGCGGGTGGCGCTGTCGATGACGCCTTCGAGGCGGACGATGCGGCCCTCCCATTGCCGGGACCGGCCGCCGCTGCCGGCGTGCAGCACCACTTCTGGGCCGTCGCTGACGATACGACCCGGCGGCGGCAATTCGAGATAACGCAGGTCGTCATCGGTCAGCGCCAGGCGGACCTCGGCGCGATCGACGGAGAAAATACCGCCGAGCGTGGTGTTGACGCCGATGTACTGGCCGAGGTTCACCTCGCGGCTATCGACGATGGCGTCGTAGGGCGCCGTGATCCGGGTTCGTTCCAGATCGCGCTGAGCGTTGAGCAACTCGGCCTCGGCCGAGCGCACCGCGGCGCGCGCTTCCTCGAGTTGCGGCAGGCGCAGGACCAGGGGGTTGGGTTCCCGGCCGGGGTTGAGCTGCTCCCAGTCTTTGCGGGCCTGCTCGGTGCGCGCCTCGGCGTCGGCGAGCTGCGCCCGGCGGCTGGCCAGGTTGGCCTCGGCGCTGATCAATGCGGCGCGGTAATCGCCGGGATCGATTTCGAGCAGCAGGTCGCCGCGGCGGACGAAGGCACCGGAAGCGAACGCCTCGGCGACCTGGACGACGCGGCCGGCGACTTCGGCCGTCAACGTGGTTTCGATGTGGGGTTGGGCGGTGCCGAAGGCATCTACCGTGTAGCGCAGAGCGGCCGGTTCGGCGGTCACTGTCTCGACCAGCCGGGCGGCCGGCGGCGCGGTTTTTTCAGCCGGCGGTTTCTTGAAAGCGACGACGAGTACGACAGTGGCCACGATCGAGCCGACAATGATCCACAGCGGTAAAAGCCACCAGCCGAGGCCGGGCGCCGGTTCGGGGCCGACGGAGCGCGGCGCCTTGCGGCCGAGCGGGATTGGTTTCATCGTGGCGTTCATCGAGCTGCCTGCACCAGGACCGGAAAAGGGCGTGCCGTCATTGTCGCCGCGGGCGGGGAAAATTGCCTGTGCCGAAAGCCACGGATGATTGCCGGTGTCACGGGTGCCTTCTTACGCGGCAACGCCGCGAAAACCGGCTGCTTATGAGATAATGATTCATATGCGTCAGACAAGACTCCATACGCGACCGGACGGCGTGGTGCTCAAAAGCGCCGCCGAGATCGATGCGATGCGCGAAGCCGGCCGGCTGGCGGCCGAGGTGCTCTGCATGATCACGCCGTACGTCAAACCGGGGGTGACGACCGGCGAGTTGGACGAGCGCTGCCACGAGTACATCGTCGGGGTGCAGAAAGCGATCCCGGCACCGCTCAATTACCGCGGTTTCCCGCGCTCGATCTGCACCTCGGTCAACGACGTCGTGTGCCACGGGATTCCCGGTCCCAAGGTGCTCAAACGCGGCGATATCGTCAATATCGATATCACCGTGATCAAGGACGGCTGGCACGGCGACACGAGCCGGATGTTCCAGGTCGGCGATGTGCCGCTCGCCGCCCGCCGGGTCTGCGAGGTGGCCTTCGAGGCCCTGTGGCTCGGCATCCGGATGGTCCGCCCGGGCCTGCGCCTCGGCGATCTCGGGCACGCCATTCAGCGCCATGTCGAAGCCGCCGGCATGAGTGTCGTCCGCGAATACTGCGGCCACGGCATCGGCCGCGGTTTTCACGAGGATCCGCAGGTGCTGCACTACGGTGCACCGGGCACCGGGATCGAGATCGAACCGGGCATGGTCTTTACCATCGAGCCGATGGTCAACCTTGGCAAACCCGGAACGCGCCTGATGAGCGACGGCTGGACCGTCAAAACCCGCGACCGCAGCCTGTCGGCGCAGTGGGAACATACCCTCGCGGTGACGCCGCGCGGCGTCGAGGTTCTGACCCAGTATCCCGACGCGGCATGAGCCGTTTTGCCCTGGCGGCCGACCGATCGACCGCCGGCGAAACGCTGCGCCACCGTCTTTGTGTGCTGGACCGCGACCTCGCCCGCCGCTTTGCGCGCGGCGCGCCGATGATCCACCTGTTGCGCCGCCGGGCCCTGGGCATCGCCCGCCTGCTGATCGCCCGCTGGGCAGCCCATCTCGGGCCACCGCCGGATTCCGCCGGCGCCCCCGCTGGCAACGGCCTGGCCCTGATCGCCGTCGGCGGCTTCGGGCGGGGCGAGATGCATCCCTATTCCGACCTCGATCTGCTCGTTCTGCACCGCGCCCCGGCGCTGCCGTCGGCCGGGGCGGTCGAGCGCTTCATCCGCGAGTTGTGGGACGGTGGGCTCGTCGTCGGCCACAGCGTCCGCGGCCTGGACGAATGCCTGGCCGCTGCGGCGGCCGATGTGCAATGGGTGACCAACCTGATGGAAGCCCGTCTCCTGGCCGGCGATCGGGGCCTGTTCGCCGAGTTGCAGGCCGGAATCGATGCCGAGCGCATGTGGCCGCCGGCCGCTTATTTTGCCGCCAAGCGGGCCGAGCAGCAGGCACGCCACGAACGCTTCGACGACGCCGTCGGCAATCTCGAACCCAATCTCAAGGAAGGGCCGGGGGGGCTGCGCGATCTACAGAACATGACCTGGGTGGCGCGCCGCCGCTTCGGTGTGCCGCCGCTCGTCCAGTTGGAACGGCACGGCCTGCTGACCGGGCGCGAGTACGCCGATCTGACCGCCGCCCGTGACTGGTTGTGGCGCCTGCGCTGGGCCTTGCATACGATGGCCGGCCGCGCCGAGGAGCGCTTGTTGTTCGATTACCAGCGCGCCCTGGCGGCGCTGCTCGGCGAGGCCGTGGACCTTGCACCGGCGGCGGTCGCCGAACATCACGCGGTGGAGCGCTTCATGCAGCGCTACTACCGGGCGGCGCAACAACTGGAGCGCCTGAACGAGCGGGTCTTGCAGCAGTACGACGAGGAGTTCCACCGCGATCCGGCCGCCCCAGATGTGGTCGAAGTGTTGAACGAGCGCTTCAACATCCGCAACGGCTACCTCGAAGCCGCCGACGAACAGCTCTTCGTGCGCACGCCGCTCGCCCTCATCGAGCTGTTCACCTGGCTGCAAAAACGCCCTGAGATCGCCGGCGTGCGGGCCAGCACCATCCGCCTGGTGCGCCAGCACCTTCGGCTGATCGACGACGATTTTCGCCGCGACGCCGCCTGCCGCGACCTGTTTCTCGGCATCCTCGACGGCGAGCGGCGGGTTTATGCCTGTCTCAAGCGCCTCAATCGCTACGGCATACTGGCGGCGCTGCTCCCGCCGTTCGCCAATATCGTCGGGCGCATGCAGTTCGATCTGTTTCACGTCTATACCGTCGATCAGCATACGCTGTTCGTGATCCGCAATCTGCGCCGCATCCGGCAGGCCGCATCCGGCGGGCCTTTCGCCCGGGCCCGCCCGGTGTTCGAACGGCTTGAGCGGCCGGCGGTGCTCTATCTGGCGGCGCTGTTCCACGATATCGCCAAAGGGCGGGGCGGCGATCATTCGGCCGCCGGGGCGCAGGACGCCGAGGCCTTCTGCGCCGGTCTTTCCCTGTCACCGGCCGAGCGGCGGCTCGTCGTCTGGCTGGTGCGCCATCACTTGCTGCTGTCGCGCACCGCGCAGCGCGAAGACATCGCCGACCCGGAAGTGGTCCGCGCTTTCGCCCGCCGGGTCGGCGATCAGGTCCATCTCGATCACCTCTATCTGCTGACCGTCGCTGATATCGCTGCGACTTCTCCGGCATTATGGAATTCATGGCGCGACAGCCTGACATTCGATCTTTACCAGGCCGCCGGCCGCGAGCTGCGCCGTGGTCTCGATCAGCCGCTCGATCACGACCTGTTGCGGGCCGAGATCATGGCCGAGACGCGGGCGATCCTGGCGGCCGGCGACCTCGACGCCGCGGCGGCGGCACGCTGGTGGCGGCGGATTCCACCGGCGGCGCTGCTGCGCATCAAAGCGGAGCAACTGGCGTGGATCAGCAGTGCCGTGCTGCCCGCCGGCGGCGCGGAACCGGTGATCGAGGTGCGGGCTCTCGAACGCGAAAAGATCAACGAGCTTTTGGTTTATGCCGCCGACTTCGACGGTTTGTTCGCCGTCGTTGCCGCCGTGCTCGACCGGATGCGCTGCAACGTGCTCGCGGCGCGCATCATCACCACCGACGACGGGCGGGCGCTGGATCTGTTCCAGATCACCGGCCGCCACGGCCAGGCACTCCATGCCAGCGATATCGAACGCCTCGAGGCGGCACTGCGCCGGGCGCTCGAAGCACAGCGGCTGCCGCCGCCATCGCGCCTGTCGCTGCCGCGCCGCCTGCGGGCCTTCGCCGGCCGGCCGCTGATCGAGTTCAGCCACCGCGACAAAACCGTGCTCGATATCGAATGCCTCGATTTTCCCGGCCTGCTGTCGGTGATCAGCGGCGTACTGGCCGCCGCCGGTGTCCGGGTCCACGATGCCCGGATCGCCACCTTCGGCGAGCGGGCCGAGGATGTGTTCACACTGAGCGACGCCGCCGGCCGGCCGCTTTGCGAGGCGCTGTGCGCGGAACTGGCTGCCCGCCTGCATGAACGGTTGGGCGAACGGCTCGACGTTACTGGAGACAGACGACCCAATGACCATCTCACCACAACAGTTCAGTGATTTGTGGCGCCGTCGGGCGCAACTGGTCCGGGCCCGCGACCGGAGCGAGGCGTGGGCGGCGATCGACGAGTGCCTGGCGGGGTTGTCCGCCGGCGAGTTACGCATCGCCGAAGCCGGCGAGGACGGCGAATGGCGGGTCAACGAGTGGCTGAAAAAAGCCATTTTGCTCCATTTTCTTCTGACCCCGGCCGCCCCGATCCAAGGTGTGCCCGCCTCCTGGTACGACAAGGTGCCGCTGCGCTTTACCGACCCGGAAGAAGCACGGGCCGCCGAGGTCCGGCTGGTACCCGGTGCGCTCGTCCGCCACGGTGCCTACATCGGGCCAAACACCGTCCTGATGCCGAGTTTCGTCAATATCGGCGCCTACATCGGCGAAAACTCGATGATCGACACCTGGGCGACGGTCGGCTCGTGCGCCCAGATCGGGCGCAACGTCCATATATCGGGCGGTGCCGGGATCGGCGGCGTGCTCGAACCGATGCAGGCGCTGCCGACCATCATCGAGGACGATTGTTTCATCGGGGCGCGGGCCGAAATCGTCGAAGGGGTCATCGTCGAACGCGGCGCGGTGATCGCGATGGGCGTGCACCTCGGGCAGAGCACGCGCATCTACGACCGTGCCACCGGCGAGGTCAGCTTTGGGCGGGTGCCGGCCGGGGCGGTCGTCGTTCCCGGCGCCCTGCCGGCGAGCGACGGCAGTCACAGTCTGGCCTGTGCGGTGATCGTCAAGCGCGTCGATGCCGCGACCCGGGCCCGGACGGCCTTGAACGAGCTGCTCCGCTCGGCCTGATGATCTCACGGCAGCACAACAGCAGCGCGGAGCTCGATTTGGCCTGCGCTTTGATTGCCCGGCCATCGGTGACACCGGACGATGCCGGGTGCCAGGAGCTGATCGCCGCCCGGCTGGCCGCCGCCGGCGGCCGGATCCGGCGCTGGGGTTTCGGTGCCGTGGACAATCTTCTGGTGACCTTCGGCGAGGACGGCGCCGCAACCCGGCCGCATCTGATGTTCCTCGGCCACACCGACGTCGTCCCGGCCGGCGACGAAGCGGTGTGGCGCTCGCCGCCGTTTTCGCCTGAAGTGCGCGATGGGGTGTTGTATGGGCGCGGCGCAGCCGATATGAAAGGCGCGGTCGCGGCGCTGGTCGTCGCGCTCGAACGCTGGGCGGCCGGCCGGCGTGCCGCCGGCATGGTCAGCCTGCTTCTCACTTCCGACGAAGAAGGCGAGGCGCGCGACGGCATCCGCCGCGTCGCGCCGCTTCTCGCTGAGCAGGGCCTGGTGCCCGATTATTGCTTGGTCGGCGAGCCGTCGTGCAGCGAAAGGCTTGGCGATACCGTGCGCCGCGGCCGGCGCGGGTCGGTGCATTTCCGCTACGAATGGCACGGCGCGGCCGGGCACAGCGCCTACCAGGCGCCGGCCGCCAATCCGGCGCACCGTGCCGGGCGCGGCCTGGCGGCACTTGCCGCCGTCGATTTCGCCGATGGCGGAGCGGATTATCCCGGCACGACATTGAACCTGACCCGGATCGAAAGCCAGGGCGGCGCCGGGAACGTGACGCCCGCCTGTGTCGTGGCCGAAGGCAACCTGCGCAACCCGCCGGCCTCGCCCAGCCGCGCGCTGCAAGAACGCTTGACCGCGGCGCTGCAGAACGCCGGCGCCGCACCGGATCGCCAGACCTGGGACGAGCGCGCCGCACCGTATTACACAGCGGACGGCCCCTTGCTTGCGGCACTCGGCCGTGCCGTCGCCGGGCTGACCGGTGCCGAACCGCGCTTCGACACCGGCGGCGGCACCTCCGACGGCCGTTTCCTCGCCGCCCTCGGCGCCGAGGTCGCCGAATTCGGCCTTGTCAACCGCACTATCCACCGCGCCGACGAATCGGCCCCGGTCGCCGACCTCGAACGGCTGGCGGAAATCTATCTGGCCTCGATCAGGCTCCTTTTGTCTTGAACTTCCAAAATTGCAACACCGGTGTTGTGCGATAATTCAACGTTTGAGCCCGGCCGCTACAGCCGGGCCGTCACGAGGAGTAACGGACCATGCATTGGTTGATCCCCCCGGCGCTGGCCCAGGATGCGGCGGCACAGCAGCCGAGCCTGATCGGCTCGTTTCTGCCGCTGATCCTGATTTTTGCGGTGTTTTATTTTCTGCTGATCCGGCCGCAGATGAAGCGCGCCAAGGAGCACCGCGCGCTGGTCGCCAACCTGGCGGTCGGCGACGAGGTCGTGACTTCGGGCGGCATGCTCGGCCGCATCACGGCGCTCGGCGACAGCTTCGTGACGATCGAGTTCGCCGAGCAGATGGCGGTCAAGGTGCAGCGCCACGCCGTCGCCACCGTGGTGCCCAAGGGCACGATCAAGTCTGCCTGAGGCCAAGCCGCGATGAACCGCTACCCGTTGTGGAAATACCTGCTGATTTTGTTCGTGATCGCGATCGGCGCGATCTACGCCCTGCCCAATCTTTACGGTGACAGCCCGGCGGTCCAGGTATCGCCGGTCAGCGCCTTGCCGGTCGGCGACGATTTCGCCGATGCGGTGACCGGCATTCTCGACCAGGAGGCGCTGCCCTGGCGCGATACGCGGATCGACGGCAGCCGCCTGCTCGTCCGTTTTGCCGATGCCGATACCCAGTTGCGCGCCGCCGATGTGCTCCGCCGCCAGCTCGGCGATGGATATACCGTGGCGCTCAACCTGGCGACCAATACGCCGGCCTGGCTGCGGGCCGCCGGTGCCTTGCCGATGGTTCTCGGCCTCGACTTGCAAGGCGGCGTGCATTTTCTGATGCAGGTCGATATGGAAACGGCGCGCAACCAGCAGATCGACCGCTACCTCGATGACATCCGCACCACGCTGCGCGACAAACGCATCCGCTACAAAACGGCGCGCCGCGAGCGCGACACGATCGTCGTCGAGTTGCGCAGCGCCGAAGACCGCGATGTTGCCGGGGATGCCATAACCACTCAACTGGCCGATCTCGATCTGACCATCGGCGAAGGCGATGATTTTGTGCTGCGCGCCGCGGTCAAGGAAACGGCGGTCGAGGAATTGCGCAAGAACGCCGTCGAACAGAACGTGATCACGCTGCGCAACCGGGTCAATGCGCTGGGCGTCGCCGAGCCGGTGATCCAGCGCCAGGGCGCCGACCGTATCGTCGTCCAGTTGCCCGGTGTGCAGGACACGGCCGAAGCCAAGCGTATTCTCGGCGCCACGGCGACGCTCGAATACCGCGCCGTCGATGAACAGAACGACCCCGTCGTGGCGCAGCAGACCGGCCGCATTCCGCCGGATTCGCTGCTTTTCCTGGACCGCGCCGGCGTGCCCTATCTTCTAAAACGGCAACTGATCGTTTCCGGCGATCAGTTGATCGGCGCCAGTTCCGGCTTCGACCCGACCAACGGCAGCCCGAGCGTCTCGGTGACGCTCGACGGCGTCGGCGCCAAGCGCATGCTCGATTTCACGCTCGACAACGTCGGCAACCGGATGGCGGTGGTGTTCATCGAATACAAACCCGTGACCCGCGAAGAGGGCGGCAGGACGGTCCACACCACGGTCAAGGAAGAGCGCATCATTTCGGTCGCCGTGGTGCGCGAACCGTTCGGCAAGCGCTTCCAGACCACCGGCCTCAACAGCCCGGAAGAAGCGCGCCAGCTTGCGTTGCTGCTGCGCGCCGGGGCGCTGGTCGCACCGGTCAACATCATCGAGGAACGGACCGTCGGCCCGAGCCTCGGCCAGGACAACATCGACCAGGGCTTCCGCTCGGTGGTCATCGGTTTTCTCATCGTCCTGGTTTTTGTCAGCATCTATTACAAGGTCTTCGGCCTGTTCGCCAGCCTGGCGCTCACCGTCAACCTGGTTCTGCTGGTTGCTGTGCTCTCGATGTTCGGCGCGACGCTGACCCTGCCGGGCATTGCCGGCATCGTACTGACGGTGGGCATGGCGGTCGATGCCAACGTGCTGATCTTCGAACGCATCCGAGAAGAAGTGCGCAACGGCAATACGCCGCAGAACGCCATCCGTGCCGGTTACGACAACGCCTTTTCGACGATCGTCGATGCCAATGTCACGACGTTCATCGCGGCGCTGGCGTTATTTTTCTTCGGCACCGGGCCGATCAAGGGTTTCGCGGTGACTTTGAGCTTCGGTATTCTGACTTCGATGTTCAGCGCCATCATGGTCACCCGCGCCCTGGTGAACCTGACTTACGGCCGTGTGGCGCGTCTGAAATCACTGGCGGTTTGAAAAAGGGCTCGCCTGTTTTTTTCAACTACGCCAAGTCCGGTACATGCCCGGGCTTGGCTCCGGCCGTTGAAAACGTATTTTCCAACGGCCTGTTATTCCGGGTTATCCAAAGGATACAACGATGGAATTTTTTCGCAGCACGATGCGCATCGATTTTTTGCGCAGCAAACATTACGCCTATCTTTTCTCGGCGTTGATGATCGCCGCGTCGATCGCCTCTCTGGCGACTCGCGGTCTCAACCTGGGCCTCGATTTCACCGGCGGCACGTTGATCGAGGTGTCGTATGACACCGCCGTCGAACCGGCCGCCGTGCGTTCGGCGCTGGCCGCCGGCGGCTTTGCCGACGCCCTGGTGCAGACTTTCGGTGCGGCCACCGATCTGGTGATCCGGCTGGCGTCGCGCAGTGCCGAGGAAAGCTCGGCGGCGCTCAGCGATGCGGTACTCGCCGCGCTGCGCCAGGACAGCGGCCGGAAGATCGAGGTCCGGCGGGTGGAATACGTCGGCCCGCAGATGGGTAAGGAACTCGCCAACCAGGGCCTATTGGCCATGATCTACGTGATGATCGGAATCCTGCTTTATATCTCGTTTCGTTTCCAGTGGCGTTTTTCGCTCGGCGCGGTGGCGGCCTTGATCCACGACGTGATCATCACCTTCGGCGTCATCTCGTTTCTGGCGATCGAATTCGACCTGACCGTGGTCGCCGCCCTGCTCGCCGTTGTCGGCTATTCGCTGAACGACACGATCGTCGTTTTCGACCGGGTGCGGGAAAATTTCCGTGTGATCCGCAAGGCGGCGCCGACCGACGTGGTCAATACATCGATCAACCAGACCCTGTCGCGGACGATCATGACTTCGGGCACCACATTGCTCGTCCTCGCCGTACTGTTTTATCTCGGCGGCGAAATCATCCACGCCTTCGCCCAGACGCTGATCATCGGCATCGTGATCGGCACGTATTCCTCGATCTACGTCGCCAGCGCCCTGGCCATCGAACTGGGGATCAGCAAGCAGGATCTGATGCCGGTGGCGAAAGAGAGCGTCGCCGACAGCATGCCGTAAGCGCCGCCGGCGGCCGGCAACGGCGATGAGATCGATCTGGCAGGCGATTGACCTGTGGCAGGCGCTCGCCGGTCTCGGCCTGTTTCTCTTTGCGATGCTGCTGCTCGAACGGGCGCTCGACGATCTATCCGGCGCCCGTTTGAGCCGTTATCTCCGCCGCTGGACGCAAACCCGGCTCGGCGCGATTGGCACCGGGGCGCTGGTGACGGCCGTTTTGCAGAGCAGTTCGCTGGTCGGCGTGATGACCCTGGCACTGGTCGGTGCCGGCGTGTTGCCGCTGGTCAACGGCATCGGCGTCGTACTCGGCGCCAATCTCGGCACCACCGCCACCGGCTGGCTCGTCACGCTCGCCGGTTTCAAACTCGACCTCGACCGCGCGGCGCTGCCGCTTCTGGCGTTTGGCAGCCTGGGCTATTTCGTGTTGCGCTCCTGGCCGCAGCCGGCGGCACTGCTCCGCCTGGCCATCGCGCTCGGCCTTTTGCTGTTCGCGCTCGGTCTGATGAAAGCGGCGATTGCACCGCCGCCCGGTGCGATGGCCGCGGCGCTGACCGGCCGGGCGCATGTGTTGTGGTATTTCGCCGGCGGTGTGGTGCTGACCGCCGTGATCCAGTCCAGTTCGGCGATGATGATGGTGATGCTGAGCCTGCTCGCCGCCGGCATCGTCGATCTGACCGCCGCGGCGGCGGTGGTGATCGGTGCCAACCTCGGCACGACCTCGACCGTGATGCTCGGCGCCGCCGGCGGCAGTGCCGACCGCCGGCGCGTTGCCTGGGCGCACCTGGGCTACAACCTGGTGGTCGATATTATCGCCCTGGTCATTGCGCTGCCGGTGCTGCCGAAAGTCGTTCACCTGCTCGGCATCGGCGATCCATTGTGGGCCCTGGTCGGCTTTCACAGCGCGATCAACTTATTCGGTCTGCTGCTCTTTTACCCGCTGCTCGGCGCCTATACCGCGCTGCTCGCGCGCCGCGTGCGCGACCGGCACCGGGCGCTCGCCCTTTATCTCGATCCGAACGCCCTGGCGCTGGCCGATACCGCCCTGGCGTCGCTCGAGCGCGAAACAGAGCGTTTGTTCTGGTTGTCCGCGGCACGTTTTACCCGGCCTTTTCATCTTGCCGCGCCGGCCGGCGGCGAAGCGCTGCCGGCCAGCCGCGTCGGCTACCAGCAGATCAAGGATCTGGAGCAGGAACTCATCGCCTACGCCTCGCGCCTTCAATCGTTGCCGCTGCTCCCCGAGCAGGCGATGAAAATCAATCACGACCTGGCATTGGCGCGCAATGCGGTCCTCGCGGTCAAGGTCCTGCGCGACGTGGCGCACAACCTGGCAGCGCTTGAAGAGAGCGGCGAAGAGCACCACCTGGCGCTCTTCGCCGCGTATCGTGAAGCGATCGAAATGCTGGCCGGCGCGGTGCGGGCGGTGCGGGACACAGCAGGCGGGGGCAGGGCGCAGTTGTACCGTGAGACCGTGGAGAAATTGAATGCATTCCACGACCGGATGCACCGCATGATCGTGGAGAATCCGCGGCCCGCCGGCCGCTCGGAACTTAGCCTTTCTTCGCTACTCAATCTCAACCGCGAGGTCTGGCTTGGGGCCGTCAGCCTGTGGCGGGCGCTCGGCCAGTTATGTTTCACGCCGGCCGAGTTTATGGCTTTGGACCGTGCGCCTGCTGCACCAGGGGGGCGATCAGCTTGAATGGCGCGGCGATCACTTCGCCCTTGCTTTCATATTCTTCGGCGCCGGTGAAATCGACCACCACACCGCCCGCCTCGCGCACCAGAAGCGCCCCGGCGGCGATGTCCCAGCATTTGAGGGCACCTTCGAAATAACCGTCGAGCCGCCCGCAGGCGACGTGCGCCAGGCTCAGGCAGGCGCTGCCGTTCATTCTGAGATCAGCAATCCGCCCGCTCAGGCGCTCGAGCATGCCGAGCGCCGCGGGCAGACGCTCGGGTTCGCGGAACGGCAGGCCGCTGGCGAGCACCGCATTGTCGAGATCGTGGCACTCGCCGACCCGGATGCGACGGTTGTCGAGGTAGGCGCCCTTGCCGCGTACCGCGACGAACAATTCCTCGGCGAGCGGGTCGTAGATGACACCATATTCGGTCTGCCCGCCGTTTTTGAACGCGATACTGACCGCGAGCTGACGCAGGCCGTGCAGCAGGTTCATCGTCCCATCGAGCGGATCGACGACCCACAACTGCTCGCCATCGCCGTGCATGCCGCTTTCCTCGCCGAGCACCGCGTGATCGGGGAAAGCGCGTAAGATGGTCTCGATAATTGCCTTTTCGGCCTGCTGATCGACCTCGGTGACATAATCGTGGCGGCTTTTACGATGAACCTTGATCCCTTCAAGGCGCAGGCATTGGCGGCGAATCAGATCGCCCGCCTTGCGCGCCGCCTGAATGGCGATATTGACATGACCGGAAAATTGCATTGGTGTGGGGCCGGAAAAACGATGAATCAGGATACCAGAAGCACGCGGTCGAACGCCGTGGCCGCGAACCGATGAACCAGGCCGCGGACCCATCGCCGGCCCTGCTCGGACAGATCCGCTTCGTGCTCGTCGAACCGAGCCATCCCGGTAATATCGGCGCTGCGGCGCGGGCGATGAAAGTCATGGGCCTGAGCCGCCTGGTCCTGCTGGCCCCCGAACGCTATCCCTCGGTCGAGGCGACGGCAATGGCTTCCGGCGCCGCCGATCTGCTCGCCGCCGCCCCGATCGTCCACACCCTGGACGAGGCACTGGCCGGCTGCCGTCTAATCCTCGGCACCAGTGCCCGCCAGCGCAGCCTGGCCTGGCCGTCCATGGCCGTGCGCGACGCGGCGGCAAAAGCGGTTGCAGAAGCGGCCTTTGGCGATATCGCCGTGCTCTTCGGGCGCGAACGGGTCGGCCTCGACAACCACGAACTGGCGCGCTGTCACTTGCGGGTTGAAATTCCGACGCAGCCGGATTTCTCGTCACTGAACCTCGCTCAGGCGGTGCAGGTGGCCGCCTATGAATTCCGCCTGGCGGCGCTGGCCGCGGCGGGTGTGCCGGCCGTTATTCCGGACGCAGAAGAGGCGCGAAAAGCCGGCGACGAGGAAATGGAAATGCTGTTCGCACACCTTGAAAAGACCCTGGCCGATCTCGGCTTCCTCGATCCGGATCACCCCCGGCGGCTGCTGCTCCGGCTCCGCCGAATGCTGCTCCGGGCACGGCCTGATCTCAATGAATACAATATATTACGTGGCATATTGAGTGCAATGGATGAAGTTCTGACCGGGGCGGAGGGACCATGACGGACTGGCTCGGGTGGCAGGCATCAGGGGCGATCGTCAACCTCGGCGACCTCGGACTTTTTGTCCGGCAGGCCGGTGCCGGTCCCGATCTCGTCTGCTTTCACGGCTTTCCGACCTCGAGCTATGACTGGCACCGGCTGCTGCCGCTCCTCGCCGGCCGCTTTCGTGTCACGGTCTTCGATTTCCCCGGCTACGGGCTATCGGACAAGCCGCCGGACCGCGATTATTCCATCTTTCGCCAGTGCGACGCCGCGCAGGCACTGCTGGACAAACTCGAAATTCATCGCGCCCACCTGCTGGCCCACGACATGGGCGTCACCATCGCCTGCGAGCTGCTGGCACGCCTCGATGCAGGCCAATCCGCGCTCACCCTCGATACCGTAACGCTGCTCAATGCCGGGCTGTACATGGACCTGCACCGGCCGCTCGTCACCCAGCGCCTGCTGCGCACCCCGCGCCTCGGCGCCGTCGTCGGGCGCCTAGCCGGCCGCTGGCTGTTCATGCACCAATACCCGAAAGTCTATGCCGCGCCGGCGGACTTCGACGCCGCGCACTACGAATCCCAATGGCAGCTTCTGATCCACAACCACGGCCGGCGCGTACTGCACAACATCGCCGGCTATATGCGCGAGCGCCTGCGCCACCATCGGCGCTGGATCGGTGCCCTGAAGGCATGCCCCGTGCCGCTGACCCTGGTCTGGGGCATGGCCGACCGGATCGCCGTCCCGGCCATCTTGGAGCGCGCCGCCTGCGAGCTCCCCGCCGCCCGGATTGTCCACCTGCCCGCCATCGGCCATTACCCGCAACTCGAAGCCCCAGCCGAAGTCGCCCGGGCGCTATGAACCGCACCCGGCACTCCAGAAAAACCGGAATCCAAAAAGACCTTTACCTCGGTCTCAAAAGCGGGTATGCTTGCACCCCGCGGCGCCGAACCATCCCTGCAGGTTTACTGTCTGGACAAGCTCGTCGTGAGCTTGCCAGACCACGCCAGGTGCGGCACATGTCCGCACCTGGCTTCGCGAATCGAACGTGCCGTTCGTTTCGCGGCCAAACCATCCCTGGTTTGGGCGATACGATCGAGGCAGAGACAGATTGAAAACGGAGAGGTGGCCGAGCGGCTGAAGGCGCTCCCCTGCTAAGGGAGTATAGAGTTAAAAACTCTATCGAGGGTTCGAATCCCTCCCTCTCCGCCACCCATAAAAAAGGCCCCGACGGGGCCTTTTTTATGGGTGGCGGAGAGGGAGGACTTAGATACGAACCCCTGTTCGACAAACGCGGCAGGACTGCCGCGTTGACGGACGAAGTGCGCCCGCAGGGCGAGGGGCAGGATGCCCCGAGCCAAAAAAATCATGATCAACCCACCCTCGAAACAATCCCGGCCCGCAAGCCAGGGATGGCTTGCCCGCGGCGCCGGTGCATGCACCGGCGCTGCGAAGCCAGGTGCGGACATGCGCCGCACCTGGCGTGTTCCGAGCCGCCCGGGATGGGCGGATTCGGAACCGAAATCCAGCCGACTTCTCGCCACGAATTGCCCTTACCCGGTCGCACTGCGACAGGCCTTACTTCAACCGGTCAACCGCCCTTCCCGATAATCGCGCATCGCCTGTTCGATTTCGGCTTTGGTATTCATCACGAACGGGCCGTATTGCACGACCGGCTCGTTGAGCGGCCGGGCGGCGAGCAGCAGGAAGCGGGCTGCGGTACGGGCTTGGATTTCGACTCGTTCGCCGCTTGACAAAAGGCCGGCGTGGCGGGCGGCGAGCGGCCGGTTGCCGATGGCGATGGTCCCTTCGAAGGGATAGACGAAGGCGTTGTATGCCGCATCGAGCGGATGGCCGAACGTGACGCCGGCCGGCAGTTCGATAGCGAAATACAGCGGGTCGGTGGTCAATCCCTGGATCGGGCCGGGTGTGTTGCCGCCGATGTTATGACCACTTTGTGTCTGGTAAACGCCGGCAATCACTTTCACCCGGCCGCTGCTATCGATTTCGACCTGTGGGATCTGGTCGGGCGGGATGTCGCGATAGGCTGCCGGCATCATTTTTTCGGCGGCCGGCAGATTGATCCAGAGCTGAAAGCCGTGCAGTCGTCCTTCCGTCTGCTGTGGCATTTCCGAATGGATGATGCCGCGGCCGGCCGACATCCATTGCACCGCACCGGGTACCAATTCACCGCGATTGCCCAGGTGGTCGCGGTGCAGCATCCGGCCGGCGAGCATGTAGGTGACCGTTTCGAAACCGCGATGCGGGTGCGGCGGAAACCCGCCGATGTAGTCGGCCGCCTGCTCGGATGAAAATTCGTCGAGCAGTAGAAACGGATCCAGCCTGAGCGCCTGTTTGGCGCCCAGGCTGCGATACAGTTTGACCCCGGCGCCGTCCGAGGTTAGCACGGCGGGAACGATCGTCGCCAGGGTGCGTGTCGTCAAGCCGTACGCCGCCGGCTGCGCCAGCCGTCCAGGCTGAAACAGCCTGCGCCGTTGGCCGCGAGTATGAAAAAGCCGCCGGCGATCGCGAAGTTCTTCATGAACAGGATGGTTTGCATCCGGTCGCCGAAATCGGCGTGGAAGAGCAGGGCGGAGAGAAGCGAAAAACCGGCCAGGGCGAGTGCGATCGGGCGGGTGAACAGGCCGAGAACAACGGCGATCCCGCCACCGAGTTCGAGCACAATCACCAGTGGCAGCAAAAAGCCCGGTACGCCGGCGGTGGCCATATAGGCCTGCGTTCCGGCGTAACCACCGATCTTGCTCCACCCCGCCATCACGAACAACACGGCCAGCAGAATGCGGCCGGCCAGATCTAGATAGTTCTTCATTTCATGATCTCCCAAGTATGGTTGAAATGACATCTACGGTATTCAAACCGCGGTTGCCGGCACGGGCCGGCGGAAGCCGGATTTTTCATACCTGCGGTTCACCCCGGGTTATACCGTTGAAGTGCGGGCGGCATGGGCGTCAACTGAAATCGGCGCCGGCGCCAAGCGCCTGCTCCATCTCGTCGGCGAGCGGGGCGAGGGTTTCGATGCCGTGGGTGAGCAGGGCGGGGGTCAGCGATTCGTAATCGTAATTGGCGACCAGCTTGATGTACGGCACGCCCTCGAGATCGCCGACCGCGAGATAGCCGAGGCGGAGCATCAGGTTGATGCGCAGGCATTTTTCGGCATCGAACACAGCGAGCGGCGCGACCGGCGTTTCCAGGCGCAAAAAATTGCGCCCGTCGCGGTCCTTGATCTCGGCCAGGAACAGGCTCTGCTTGCGCTTGCCGATATCCGTCTCGATACTGATCAGAAACGGTTCGTCCTGAAGTAATTTATGATGTTTATTTACGAACGCTCTGATTTCACTGAAAGTTTTCATTTCGGCTGCATCCGGAGCGCGCCGTCGAGACGCAGAGTGACGCCGTTCAGGTAACCGTTGGCGACGATATGGGCCACCAGGTCGGCAAACTCGGCGGGCTTGCCCAGGCGGGGCGGGAACGGGATGCCGGAAGCGAGCGCTGCCTGTACATCCGGCGGCATCGTATCGACCATCGGCGTATGGAAAACGCCCGGCGCGACGCTGACGACGCGAATGCCGAAACGCGCGAACTCGCGCGCCAGCGGCAGCGTCATCCCGGCGATGCCGCCTTTCGACGCGGCATAAGCCGCCTGGCCGATCTGCCCCTCGTAGGCTGCGATGCTGGCGGTATTGACGATGACCCCGCGTTCACCGTCGCTGTCGGCCGGCTGCTGCTGCATGATCGCCGCCGCCTCCTTCGCCAGATTGAAGGTGCCGAGCAGATTGATATCGACTGTGCGCCGGAACGAGGCGAGCGGCAGCGGCCCATCGCGGCCCAGCGCCCGCCCGGCACCGAGCACCCCGGCGCAGGCCACCGCCACATTGAGCCCCGCGCAGTGCGCCACGGCTTTTTGCAGCGCGGCGCGCAGCGCTGCTTCATCGGTCACATCGACAGCCACGAAACACGCCCGGTCGCCCAGTTCGGCCAGCGCCGCCGCCGCCTTGCTCGCATCGACATCGAGCAGCGCCACCAGCCCGCCATCGGCGATGAACCGCCGCGCCACCGCCAGGCCCAGGCCCGAAACACCGCCCGAAATCACCGCTTTGATTTGATTGTTTTCCATAAAAAAACCATTTAAGTCCAACAAGTACAACCCCTATTATCGGGCAAAACCCGCCGCGCATGCAGCCCGAACCTCCGGCCGCCTTTTAACGAACTTGACCTTAGCCATTCCGTCGGGTTCGAAAATAGCCGTCGATCTTGTTCCCGATTTCGATAGCGATTTGGAATTCACCTGTGGCCGGATGGGGCAAGCAATTACCCTTCCTGCTCCTTCGTCCCTTCGTGGTGGGGGATACACGCTTTCTGTGAGTGTGGTGGCTGCTTGTTTCTGTGGGCGGCGGCTTAGGCCCACAGTGTATCGAGTCCGAAGGTGATGGCGTCGAACGGGGGTTGTTGGACGGGGTCGTTTTCTTTGAGGGTGGCGAGCGCAGCCAGCGCTGGTTGTCCTGGAGACGGTAGATCTCCAGGGTGTGGGCGTCGGAATCGACGAGCCACAGGTGGGCGACGCCTTCGCGGGCGTAGATCGGCATCTTCAGGGCGCGGTCGGTGCGCGCGGTGGACGGGGAGAGGATTTCGCAGGCAAAGTCGGGGGCGAGTTCGAACCAGGCGGTATCGGGTAGGGCGGGCAGGCGTTTGCGGCGCCAGCCGGCGATAGCGGGCACGATGATATCGCCGCCGAGGTGCAGTTCCGGTTCGTCGAGAATCCACCAGCCGCCTGGGCCGTCCCGGCCCCAGCCATAGGCATTGCCCAGTTTGCCGCCTAGCGCGGAATAGGCCTGGGCATGTTTGGGGGCGGGTCGCTGATGAGTGTACAACCGGCCGTGAAAAATCTCACCCACCCGATTTTCGGGGAGGGCGATGATGTCTTCGTATGTTGCGCGGCAGGCGGCCGGATCGGTCATGATGGGTCAGAGCATCATGTTGGTTGGGATTTTAGCACGCCCCCACCCCGGCACTCCAACACCGGCGGGGAGGGCGTCATAAGGATGGAATCTGCCGGAGTGTGACCTTCGTGTGCTTCGTTCCTTCGTGGTGGAATCCATTGCGTGACCGGCATTTGCGAACCATTCAATCCAGGTGCAGGCTGATATGCCAGACTGGAATGCCATCTGCTGAATCCTGGCGATCTTGGCGGCTTTTGGCTTTCCGGCAAGCCCGAAGGGCCTATGGGCTGGGGGTGTCGAGGCGGCGTTTGACGATGGCGCGGCCGGCGCGGCTTTGGTTGCGGCGGTCGAGGAGATCGGAGATCCACTGGCCGGTGAGGGCGGCCTGGTCGAGGTCGATGCCGGTGGTCAAGCCGAGTCCGTGCAGCAGGTAGATGACGTCTTCGCTGGCGACGTTGCCGCTGGCGCCGCGGGCATAGGGGCAGCCGCCGAGGCCGGCGATCGAGGCGTCGATGGTTCTGACGCCGAGGTCGAGGCAGGCGAGGATGTTGGCCAGCGCCTGGCCGTAGGTATCGTGGAAATGGATCGCCAGGCGTTCGACCGGCACTTCGCCGGCGACGGCCCTGAGCATCGCCGTGGCGCGGTTCGGGGTGGCGACGCCGATCGTGTCGCCGAGCGAGATTTCGTCGCAGCCGAGGGCGGCGAGGCGGGCGGCGACGGCGGCGACGGCGGCGGGCTCGATCCAGCCTTCGTAGGGGCAGCCGACGGTGCAGGAGATATAGCCACGAATCCATAAACCGGCCTGGCGCGCGGCGGCGGCGACCGGTTCGTAGCGTCTCAACGAGGCGTCGATGGAACAGTTGATATTGCGCCGGTTGAAGGTTTCGGAGGCGGCGGAAAATATCGCGATTTCACGCGCCCCGGCGGCCAGCGCCCGTTTGAGGCCGGTGGAATTGGGCACCAGTACCGGGTAGCGGACACCGGCACGGCGTTCGATTCTGGGCAGCAGCAGATCGGCGTCGGCGAGTTGCGGGATCCACTTCGGGCTGACGAAGCTGGTGGCCTCGATCGCCGGGAAGCCGCAGACGCCGAGGCGGGCGATCAGTTCGAGTTTGGTTTCGAGCTTGACAAGCCGCGGTTCGTCTTGCAGGCCGTCGCGCGGCCCGACTTCGACCACAGTGATATCGCGCTCCGGCGTACCGCGCGTTTCACCGGCGGCGCCGCTCATGGCGCAAAGCCGATCAGCAGCGCGTCGGCGGCAACGAAATCGCCGGCGCCGACGTGGACCGCCTGCACCGTTCCCGCCGCCGGCGCGCGCAGCGTGATTTCCATTTTCATCGCTTCCATGACGATCAGAGGCTGGTCGGCGGCGACTTGTTCCCCGGCCGCGGCGCGCACCGCGACAATTTTGCCGGGCATCGGCGAGTGCAGGCCGCCGGCCAGCGGGTCGGCGGCCGGTCCGATGTCGTGGGTATCGACAAAAACGACGGTAAAACGCCGGCCGCCGGTGGTCAGCGCCAGACGCCCGCCCTCGTCAACGGCCGGCGATCGGCAGACGATGCCGTCGAGCGTGGCGGCCAGGTCAGAACCATCCCAACGCATATCGGTAATGAGATGCGCGTTGGTTGCAGACGGCTCGGCGGCGCGTTGCACCCGCCAACCGGCAGCGGTGTTTTCGAGGCGCCATTCGACTTCGTTGTCGCCGAGCGCCAGGCGCCAGGTGATGGCCTGGGCCCCGCCGTTGCTCCAGCCGTCGCCGGCCAGCCAGGGATTGCCTGCCGGGCTGCCGAGCTGCCGGGCGAGGCGGGCGGCGAGCGCCAACAGTTGGGCGCGTTCGGCCAGTTCTGCGCTGTCTTCTAAAAATTGAGCAAGATCCC
Organism: Candidatus Jinrbaksania sp.; assembly: GCA_039794245.1. Lineage (GTDB taxonomy): Bacteria > Pseudomonadota > Gammaproteobacteria > Xanthomonadales > Wenzhouxiangellaceae > DAITQM01. The sequence continues at coordinate 13,953 of JBDIVS010000001.1, read as the reverse complement.
GGTCGATCGCCGCGGTGCGGATCTGAGCGGCGGCAAATTCGGGAGAAGCGAGCAGGGCCTGCAAGAAGCCGAGATTGGTCCTGGGGCCGTTCAGTGCGGTGTGGGCGAGCGCCCCGCTGAGGCGGGCAATGGCCTGCGTCCGCTCGGCGCCGCTGGCGATGAACTTGGCGAGCAGCGGATCGAAATGGATGCCGATGTGGTCGCCGGCCTCGTAACCGCTGTCGATTCTGAGATCGCCGTTGCCGTCTGCCGTATCCGGAACCGTGAACATCGTCAGTACGCCGCTCGACGGCAAAAAGCCGCGCACCGGGTCTTCGGCGTACAGCCTGGCCTCGATCGCGTGGCCGCGGCAGGCGATCTCGTCCTGGGTCAACGGCAGCGGTTCGCCGGCGGCGATACGCAACTGCCACTCGACGAGATCGAGACCGGTCACCGCTTCCGTGACTGGATGTTCTACTTGAAGTCTCGTGTTCATCTCCATGAAATAGAATGAATTTTCATCCACAATCATTTCGACGGTTCCGGCGTTGACGTAATCGACGGCGCGCCCAGCGGCGAGTGCGGTACGGTGGATCGCATCGCGCATCTTGGGGTCGAGACCGGGAGCCGGCGCTTCCTCGATGATTTTCTGGTGGCGGCGCTGGACCGAGCAGTCGCGCTCGTGGAGGTGAACGAGATTGCCGTACCGGTCGCCGAAGATCTGCACTTCGATATGGCGCGGCGCGGCGAGGTATTTTTCGATGATGACCTGATCGTCGCCGAATGCACCGAGCGCTTCGCGGCGTACGGCATCGAGAGCGGCGGCGAACTCGCCCGGTTTTTCGACCAGGCGCATGCCTTTGCCGCCGCCACCGGCCGCCGCCTTGAGCAGAATCGGATAACCGATCTCGCCGGCGGCAGCGGCGAGGTGGTCGTCATCTTGCACCGCGCCGTCGTCGCCCGGGACGACCGGCACGCCGGCGGCGCGCATCATCGTTTTGGCCGCGGCTTTCGAGCCCATTTTTTCGATAGTCGTCGCTGCCGGGCCGACGAAGACCAGGCCAGCTTTTTCGACGGTGTAAGCGAAAGCCGCATTTTCAGCTAAAAAGCCGTAGCCGGGGTGGATGGCCCGGGCGCCGAAGCGCTGTGCCGCGGCGACGATCGCCGTGGCGTTGAGATAGGTTTCGGCGGCCGTCGCGCCGCGCAACGGATAGGCAAAATCAGCTAATCTGACGTGCCGGGCGCCGCGGTCGTGGGCGCTGTAAACCACGGCGCATTCGATGCCGAGCCGCCGGCAGGTGCGGATGATGCGGCAGGCGATTTCGCCACGATTGGCGATCAGGAGGCGGTCAAACATCGGTCTTGTCGTCCTCGCCCGGCGGCGCCCAGGGCGGCGGTTGCTGCGCCAGGAAGGCGGCGATGCCGTCCTGTGCCTCGGGCGCGGCCCGCAGGCGGGCGATCAGCGCGGCGTGTTCGCGATCCTGCTTCAACGATTCGGCCGGCAGCCGGCCGGCGCAACGCAGGGCGAGCCGCTTGGCTTCGCGTTGGGCCTGCGGCCCGCCTTTGGCCAACCAATGCAGCACGCGATCGAGTGTGGCGTCGAGTTCGGCGGCGGGGACGATCTCGTGCAGAAGTCCCAGGCGCTCAGCCGTCTGGGCATCGAAAACTTCGCCGCTGATGAAATAACGACGTGCCTGGCGGCCGCCGATCGCCGCTGCAACATAAGGCGAGATCACCGCCGGTACGAGGCCGAGACGGACTTCGCTCAAGGCGAACTTGGCGTGCTCGACGCCGATTGCGATATCGCAGCAGGCGATCAGGCCGACACCGCCGCCATAGGCCGAGCCGTTGACCCGGGCGATCGTCGGCCGCGGAAAATAATTCAAAAGGCGCATCAGTGAGGCGAGTTTTTCGGCATCGGCCTGGTTTTCGGCTTTGCCGGCTTCGGCCATCTGCCGCATCCAGTTGAGGTCGGCGCCGGCCGAAAACGTTTTGCCGCGGCCGGTCAGCACAACGGCGGTCAGATCCTCGTCGCCGGCCAGCGATTCGAGCGCCGCGCCGAGATCGGTGACGAGCCGGTCGTCGAACGCGTTGTGAATTTCCGGGCGGTCGAGTTCGAGGAACGCCACGCGGCCGTCGCGGCGGCAGACGACGGAGGGCAGATCGGCAGGTGGCGGGTTCACATCCGGAACACACCGTAGCGCGCCGCCGGCGCCGCCGGACCGGCGGCGGCGACGGCAAGGGCGAGCGCCAGCACGCGCCGGGTGTCGAGCGGATCGATGATGCCGTCGTCCCACAGCCGGGCGGTGGCGTAATAGGGATTGCCCTGCGTTTCGTACTGGGCGCGGATTTCGGCGCGGAAGGCTTCCTCGGCCGCCGCCGGCCATTCGGCACCGCGTTTTTCGAGCCCTTCGCGGCGCACCATGGCGAGCACGGTGGCCGCCTGCTCACCGCCCATCACCGAGATCCGAGCGTTGGGCCAGGTCCACAGAAAACGCGGCTGATAGCCGCGACCGCACATCGCGTAGTTCCCAGCGCCGAACGAGCCGCCGATGATCACGGTGAACCTGGGAACGCTGGAACAGGCGACCGCAGTGACCATCTTGGCGCCGTCGCGGGCGATGCCGCCGGCCTCGTATTTGCTGCCGACCATGAACCCGGTGATGTTCTGCAGGAACAAAAGCGGGATGCCGCGCTGGTTGCAAAGCTGGATGAAATGCGCGCCTTTCAGCGCCGATTCGGAAAATAGGATGCCGTTGTTGGCGACGATGCCGAGCGGCCAGCCGCCGATATGGGCGAAGCCGGTGACCAGCGTCTTGCCGTAACGCGCCTTGAATTCGCTGAACTCCGAGCCGTCGACCAGCCGGCCGATCACTTCCCTGACGTCGTAGGGGTAACGCGTATCCTGCGGGATCAGGCCGTACAGTTCGCCCGGATCGAGCTTGGGCGGGCGCGGCGCAGCGGGCGGTGGCGGCAACGGCGGGCGGTTGAGATGGCGGACCAGGTCGCGGGCGATGGCCAGGGCGTGGGCGTCGTTCTCGGCGAAGTGATCGGCGACGCCCGAGCGCGTGGTGTGGACTTCGGCGCCGCCCAGGGTTTCGGCATCGACCTCCTCGCCGGTCGCCGCCTTGACCAGGGGCGGGCCGCCAAGAAAGATCGTCCCCTGGTCGCGGACGATGATCGTCTCGTCGCTCATCGCCGGGACGTAGGCGCCACCGGCGGTGCACGAACCCATGACGACGGCGATCTGCGGGATGTTGGCGGCCGACAGCCTGGCCTGGTTGTAGAAAATCCGGCCGAAATGGTCGCGATCGGGAAACACCTCGTCCTGCAAGGGCAGATAGGCGCCGCCGGAATCGACGAGGTAAATGCAGGGCAGGTGGTTCTCGGCGGCGATTTCCTGGGCGCGCAGGTGTTTTTTGACGGTCAGCGGGAAATACGTGCCGCCTTTGACCGTCGCGTCGTTGGCGATCACCATCACCGGCGTGCCGCCGACGGTGCCGAGGCCAGAGATCAGGCCGGCGGCCGGCGCCTGGTCATCGTAAAGTCCACAAGCGGCGAGCGGCGAGAGTTCGAGAAACGGGCTGCCGTCGTCGAGCAGATGGGCGATCCGCGCCCTGGGCAGCAGTTTGCCGCGCGCTGTGTGCTTCTCGCGCGCCGCTTCGCCGCCGCCGGCGGCGGCCTGTTTCTGGCGCTCTCGCCACTCGGCGACCAGGGCCGCCATGTGCGCGGCATTGGCCTTGAATTCGTCGCTGCCGGGCACCGCCTGGGTCGCCAGCGTCGTCATGTTCAGAGCCTTTCGATCGCCACTGCGGTGGCCTCGCCGCCGCCGATGCACAGCGCTGCGATGCCGCGTTTCAGGCCGCGCCGGGCCAGGGCGTTGAGCAGCGTGACGACCAGCCGGGCGCCGCTGGCGCCGATCGGATGGCCGAGGGCGCAGGCGCCGCCGTTGACGTTGACTTTTTCCGGATCGAGTTTAAGGTCGCGGATCGCGGCCATCGTCACCACCGCAAACGCTTCGTTGATTTCGAAAAGATCGACCTCGTCGACAGTCCAGCCAATCTTGTCCATCAAGCGCGAGATGGCGCCGATCGGCGCGGTCGTGAACCACTCCGGCTCCTGGGCGTGCGTGGCGTGACCGACGAGGACAGCGAGCGGCGTGGTGCGAAGATGCGCGGCGTCGATCTCGCGGGCCAGGATCACGGCGGCGGCACCGTCGGAAATCTTCGAGGCGTTAGCGGCGGTAACCGTCCCGTCACTGGCAAAGGCCGGTTTGAGCGCCGGGATTTTGTCGAGTTTGCAGCGCGGCGGTTCCTCGTCGCGGTCGTAACGCTGTGTCTGGCCGCGTACCGTGACCTCGACGGCGGTGATTTCGTGCAAAAAATCGCCGTCCATCGCGGCCATCGCGCGGCGCACCGAAGTTGCGGCGAAAGCATCCTGTTCGGCGCGGCTGAACTGATAATGCGCCGCGCAGCGGTCACCGAACTGGCCCATCAGTAATCGATCATAGGGGTTTTGCAGGCCGTCGTAGAACAGGTGATCGATGATCTCGCCGTGCCCCAGGCGGTAGCCGCCGCGCGCCTTGGGCAGCAGATAGGGGGCGTTGGACATCGATTCCATGCCGCCGGCGACGACGACCTCGGCGCTGCCGGCGGCGATAAGATCGGCGCCGAGCATGATGGCCTTCATCCCCGAGCCGCACACCTTGTTCACCGTGGTGCAGCCGGCGGCGAGCGGCAGGCCGGCGGCGAGCGATGCCTGGCGCGCCGGTGCCTGGCCGACGCCGGCGGGCAGCACGCAGCCCATCAGCACTTCACTCACTTTTTCCGCTTCTATGGCGCTGTGTTCGAGCGCGGCGCGGATCGCCGCGGCGCCGAGGGCCGGAGCGGCAAGCGGCTGGAACTGCCCCTGGAACGAACCGATCGGGGTCCGCTTGGCGCCGCAGATGACGATGGGATTGGCGGTCATTTCACTTCTCCTTGCGCCGGCCGGGGCTCAGCCGGCGCCGCCGATCAGCTCGCGGCCGATCAGCATGCGGCGGATTTCGTTGGTGCCGGCGCCGATTTCGTACAGTTTGGCGTCGCGCAGCAGGCGGCCGGTCGGGTATTCGTTGATATAGCCGTTACCACCCAATGCCTGGATGGCTTCGAGCGCCACCGATACGGCGTGGCGCGAGGCGTGCAGCAGGCAGGCGGCGGCGTCGAGCCGCGAGATACGGCCGGCGTCGAAATCGGCGGCGACGCGGTAAGCAAAAGCCCGGGCGCTTTGCAGCGCGGTGTACATTTCGGCGACCTTGGCCTGCATGACGCCGAAATCGCCGATCCGCCGGTCGAACTGGCGGCGCTCGCGGACATAGGGCAGTACGGCGTCGAGCGCCGCCTGCATCAGGCCGAGCGGGCCGCCGGTCAGGACCAGCCGCTCGGTATCGAGGCCGCTCATCAACACCTTGACGCCTTCGTTGACCCGGCCGAGCACCCGGCTGTCGTCGAGTACGCAGCCGTCGAACACCAGCTCGCAGGTGTTCGAGCCGCGCATGCCGAGCTTGTCGAGTTTCTGTGCCGTCGCAAAGCCGGGCAGGCCGCGATCGACGATGAAGGCGGTGATGCAGCGCGACCCGGCGTCTTTGTCCGCCGTCCGCATATAGACGATGAAGACCTGCGCTTCCGGGCCGTTGGTGATCCACATCTTGCTGCCGTCGGCGATCCAGCGGCCGCCTTCGCGGCGGGCGCGGCAGCTCATCGAACCGACCACGTCGGAGCCGGCGCCCGGTTCGGACATGGCCAGCGCCCCGACCCATTCGCCGCTCACCAGTTTGGGCAAATAGTGCTGTTTCTGCTCCGGTGTGCCGTTGCGCTGCAGGTTGTCGAGGCACAGATTCGAGTGTGCGCCGTAGGACAGGCCGACCGAACCGGAGGCCCGCGAGATTTCCTCCATGGCCACCAGATGGGCGAGATAACCGAGCCCGGCACCGCCGTATTCGACATCGACGGTCAGGCCGAGCAGTCCCATCTTGCCCAATTCCGGCCACAGGTCGGGCGGGAACTGGTTGGCGGCATCGATCTCGGCGGCGCGCGGCGCGATCTTATCGGCGGCAAAGCGCCGGACGCTGTCGCGCAGAAGTTCGATATCGTCGTCGAGGATAAAGCCTTGCATCGCCGCTCGGGGTTACTGGTGGTTGCCGCGGCTGCGCCCGGGGAAGCGATGGCTGCGGCCGAGAAACGGCAGCTTGAGCTTGCCGATTGCCGCGATCCGTTCCTCGGCCATCCGGTCGGCGGCGCGCCAGGTGGCGATGCCGTCGCGCCCGGCGATCTGGAAAATGCGCCCGACGTTGTAATAGATCGTGCGCATCATGCGCATCGCCCGCTCGCGATTGTAGCCCTCGAACTCGATCGAGACGTTCATCAGGCCGCCGGCGTTGACGGCGTAGTCGGGGGCATAGACCAGGCCGCGTTTTTCGACTTCGTCGCCGCATTCGGTGGTGGCGAGCTGGTTGTTCGCCGCGCCGCAGATGATCTTGAAACGAAAATCGGGAATGGTTTTCTCATTGATCACCGCGCCGAGCGCGCAGGGGCAGAAGACGTCGGCATCGACGCGGTGTATGTCGTCGCTTTTGACAATCTCGCAGCCCAGTTCGGTGGCCTGCTGCAGGGCCGCTTCGTTGATGTCGCTGACGAACACCTTGGCGCCTTCGTTGCGCAGCAGTTTGATCAGCTCGAAGCCGACATGCCCGGCGCCCTGTACGGCGTAACTGTATTTGCCGACTTCCTCGTTGTTGAATTTGAAATTCAAGCTGGCTTTGATGCCCTGCAGCGTGCCGTAGGCGGTGAACGGCGAGGGATCGCCGCTGCCGCCGTGGACCTGGTGGACGCCGACGACGTTGGCGGTTTCCTGAAAGACATATTCCATATCGTTGACGTCGATGCCGACGTCCTCGGCGGTGATGTAGCGGCCGTTGAGCGATTCGACGAAGCGCCCGAGGGCGCGAAACAGGGCCTCGGACTTGTCGGTTTTCGGATCGCCGATGATCACCGACTTGCCGCCGCCCAGGTTGAGCCCGGCGACCGAGGCCTTGTAGGTCATGCCGCGCGACAGGCGCAGCACGTCGTTCATAGCCTCGTCCTCGCTGGCATAAGGCCACATGCGCAGGCCACCGAGCGCCGGCCCGAGCGTCGTGTTGTGGATGGCGATGATGGCTTTCAGGCCGGCATCCTTGTTGTGACAAAACACGACCTCCTCGTGTTCGGAAGCGTGGATCGTCTCGAATAGATTCATGGGAGTGGCTCCGGCAAGGTGTGCGGAATGGGGTGGTTTCGGCGGCGTCCGGCGGGCGCCGTGCGGCGCGTATTGTAACAAACGGCGAAGCGGCGCCCAGCGCGGCCCGGTATCGACCCGCCCGGCCCGGTCAGAAGAGGCGCCCGGCAGGGATTTTCTTGCAGCCGTTTCTTTTTTCATCGTCATTCCGGAAACGGTGGAGCCGTGATCCGGAATCCAGTGGATTCCCGCATTCGCTGGGTTGATGAAGGAGCGGCACGGGAGTGACGAACGGGTATCGGTGAGCGGGTATAATCCGCCGGATTGTGACCTGCCGGGCTGGCGGTGCTCGGGGCACCGGTGTTTCCCTTCTCCCGCAACCGGGGTAAGCCCTGGCCCGCAACCCATACGTGATTCCAATCCCGTGAACGACGCCGTGATCTACAAGTTCGGCGGCACTTCGGTCGCCGACCCCGCGGTCTGGCAACTGATCGGGGCCGAGATGAGATCCTGCCTGGCCGGGGGCGGCCGGCCGGTCGTCGTGCTGTCGGCGCTGGCCGGCGTGACCGACCGCCTGCAACAGGCAGCGGCGGGCGGCGCTGACGGCGCCGCCGTGCGCGCCGCACTCGACGCCCGGCACCGGGCGCTGGCCGCGGCGTTCGATCTCGACGCCGGGGCGATACTGGCGAACGAATGGCGGCAACTGGAGGGGTTACTGGCCGCGCCGACGGCCGGCGATCCGGCCTGGCAGGCCGCAGTGCTGGCCTCCGGCGAATGGCTGAGCAGCCGCCTCGGCACCGCGATCCTGCGCCGCCTCGGGGTGCCGGCCGTCTGGCACGACTGCCGCACCTTGCTGGCCGCGGTCGACAGCGCCGATCCGCGCCGCCGTTATCTGAACGCCGAATGCGAACCGCAACCCGTCTCCGGCACGACGCTTTCAACCTGGCTCAAGGCCGGTGAAGTGCCGGTGACGCAGGGCTTTATCGCGGCGACCGCCGACGGTCAAACGGTGGTGCTCGGCCGCGGCGGCTCGGATACCTCGGCGGCCTATCTTGCCGTGGCGCTCGGTGCGGCGCGGGTCGAGATCTGGACCGACGTGCCGGGCCTGTTCAGCGCCGCACCCCAGGATGTGCAAGGCGCCCGGCAGTTGCGCCATCTCGGTTACCGCGAGGCGCAGGAGATCGCCGCCAACGGCGCCAAGGTGCTGCACCCGCGGTGCCTGCTGCCGCTGGCCCGCGCCGGCATCTCGCTGATCGTCAAATCGACCCTGATGCCCGATCAGCCGGGCACCGAGATTTCGTCCGGGGCGCGCGATTACGGGGCGCAGGTCAAAGCCGTCTGTTCGCGGCGCGGTATTTTGCTGATCAGCCTTGAAACGCTCGGCATGTGGCAGCAGGTCGGGTTCCTGGCCGAGGCGTTCGCCATCATCGCCCGCTTTGGTTTTTCGATCGATCTGATCTCGACCTCCGAGAGCAACGTCACGCTGACGCTCGATCCGGCGGCGCACGCCGCCGATCCGGCGGTACTCGACGAGCTGCGCGAGGCGCTCGGTGCTATCTGCCAGGTGCGCTTTGTGCCCGATTGCGTCTCGGTTAGCCTCGTCGGCCGCGGCATCCGCTCGATCCTGCACCGCCTGGGCCCGGCGCTCGAGGTGTTCCAGGAACGGCGGATTCTGCTGGTCAGCCAGGCGGCCAATGATCTGAATCTGAGTTTTGTCGTCGAGCGTGAACACGCCTCGACGCTCGTCCACCAGCTCCACGAATTACTGATTCCGCGCGCCACGCGCCTGCCGGAGGAATCGGTCTTCGGCCCGTCGTGGCGCGAACTGCACGGCGCGGCGCCGGCGCCGGCCGGCGAGCGCGCCTGGTGGCGGGCGCGGCGCGCCGAACTATTGCAATTGGCGGTGCGCCATCCGGCTGCCTATGTCTATCATCTGCCGACCGTCCGCGAGCGGGCCGGCCGCCTTACCGGACTGCGTTCGATCGACCGCCTGCTCTATGCGTTGAAGGCCAACGCCGCCCCCGAGGTGCTCGCCGCGCTGCGCGCCGAAGGTCTCGGCTTCGATTGCGTCTCGCTGGCCGAGGTCGAACATCTGCACAGGCTGTTTCCGGACCTGGCGGCGGGCGAGGTGCTGTTTACACCGAATTTCGCGCCGCAGGAAGAATATCGGGCCGTCCTGGCCCGCGGCCATACGGTGACGATCGACAATCTCGAAATCCTCGAAAACTGGCCGGGGCTGTGGGGCGGCCGCGAAGTCTTTTTACGCTTCGACCCCGGCCAGGGCCACGGCCATCACCAGAAAGTGAAAACCGCCGGGGTGCATTCCAAGTTCGGCATCCCGCTCGCCGCCACCGCCCGGGCCCGGGCGTTGTGCGAACGGCTCGGCGCCACGGTCACCGGGCTTCATGTCCATATCGGCAGCGGCCTGATGCTGGCCGACAACTGGCGGCGCAACCTGGCGCTGCTGCTGGAGCTGGCCGCCGATTTTCCGACGGTCAGGGTGCTCGATCTCGGCGGCGGGCTCGGCGTTCCGGGGCTGCCTGGCGAGGATGAGCTCGACCTGGCGGAGTTCGACCGCGCGCTGGCCGAGGTCCTGGCGGCCCGCGGCGCGGCGGCGCGCCGTTTTGCGGTGTGGCTGGAGCCGGGCCGTTATCTGACCGCCGAGAGCGGCGTGCTGCTGGTCACCGTGACGCAGACCAAGGACAAGGGGCAGGTGGCCTACGTCGGCGTCAATGCCGGCATGAACGCCTTGATCCGCCCGGCGCTGTATGGCGCCTACCACGAAATCGTCAACCTCAGCCGGCTGGACGATCCGGCGCAGCGCCTGGTCAATGTCGTCGGCCCGATCTGCGAAACCGGCGATATCCTGGGCTACGACCGGATGCTGCCGCCATGCCGCGAAGGCGACGTGCTGCTGATCGCCAACGGTGGCGCCTACGGTGCGGTGATGGCCTCCCACTACAATCTCAGGTCACCGCCGCCGGAATTGATCCTGGACGATGACCCTTAAACCGCCGCGCCCGGGCGCTGAAGCCGCCGCCCTTAACGCGGGCGCCGCATTCGGTCCCAAGGCCGATGTTTTTTACTTCCTCGGCCGCAGGTTCATACCGCAAAGCGGCGAATTGATCTTGCGTTACCGCCTCGACGCCGGGCCAGAATTGCAGGAACGTTACCGCCTGCCGCCGCCGCCGCCTGGCACGCCGCCGCCGCCGGCGGCGGCGCTCGACGCGGCGCTCGACCTGGTGCACTGGCTGGCCGGCGTGAGTTACTGGAAATGCGCCATTCCGCGACGTTGGCAGTTCGCCGAACGCCGCCCCGACGGCGGGCAGTTGGCCTTTATCGCCGAAGTCTATCGCCGGGGACTGGCCGAATTCGCCTATTGCAACGATCTCGATCTGCCGGCGATCGAGGCCGTCGATCCGGCGCCCGCGCCAGCCCCGCAAGCTGCGCCGCTGCGGCTTGCGGCGCGGGCCATCACCGCTTTCGGCGGCGGCAAGGATTCGTTCGTCGCGGCCGAGCAAATCCGCCGCCTCGGGATCGATCAGGTCTTGGCGATCGTCGGTTCGGCGGCGCTGCCGCGGGCCGCCGCGGCCCACACCGGGCTTACGGTCTTGACCGTCGAGCGCACGTTGGCGCCGGAACTGGCGGCGCTGAATGCTGCCGGTGCCTATAATGGCCACGTGCCGATCACCGCCATCCATTCGGCGCTATTGGCGTTGCTGGCGCTGTTGCACGATCGCCGTTTCGTGGTGTTCGCCAACGAGCGTTCGGCCGACAGCGCGACGCGGCTGGCGCGGGACGGGGCCGCGGTCAACCACCAGTGGAGCAAGTCGCTGGCCTTCGAGTCGGCGTTCGCCGCCTACCTGGAACGCTATGTCGGCGGCGTCGAATATTTTTCGCTGTTGCGGCCGTGGTACGAGGTGGCCGTCTGCCGGCAGTTCGCGGCGTTGGGCCGCTACCACGCGCATTTTTCGTCGTGCAACCGGCATTTCCATCTCGCCGGCTCGCGCCTTGCGGGCCGCTGGTGCGGGGTGTGTGCCAAATGCCGATTCGTTTTTCTCGGTCTGGCGCCGTTCGTGCCGCGCCCGGCGTTGGAGGCGATGTTCGGCTGCAATCCACTGGCCGAGGCCGAGGCCGTCACGCCTTACCGGCACCTGCTGGGCCTTGGCGGCGAGCGGCCGTTCGAGTGCATCGGCACCGTCGATGAGTGCCGCGCGGCGCTGGCCGCATTGGCCGAACGTGACGACTGGCGCGGGGCGGCGGTGATCGCTGCGCTGGGGCCGGAATTACCGCCGTCGCCGCCGCTCGCCGCGCTGCTCGCGCCGGGCGGCGAACACCGCCTGCCGCCCGAGTTTCAAGATGCGCTTTGCTGAGCTGGCCGGCCGCCGGGTCGCCGTGCTCGGCTGCGGGCGCGATACGGCGGCGGTGCTCCGCCACTGGCCGCGGAAGGCGGATCTGCCGCGGCCGCCGGTGTTGTCCGAACAGCCCCCGGCTGCCGAATTCGCCGCCGCCTTCGCCGCCGGTGCGCTGTCGATCGCCCCGTTCGAAGGCCACCGGCTTGCGGCTTTCGACATCCTGATCAAATCGCCCGGCATCAGCCCGCTGCATCCTGCCGTCGCCGCGGCGCGCGCCGCCGGCGCCCGGTTGGTGACCCCGGCGGCGCTGGCCCTGGCGGCGCGCGGCCCGGCGCAGGTCATCGCGATCACCGGCACCAAAGGCAAGAGCACCGCCGCGAGCCTTTTGGCGGCGATGCTGCAAGCGGCCGGCATCGACGCCGTGCTCGGCGGCAATATCGGCATCCCGGCGCTCGATCTGCTCGCCGGGCGGCACGCGCTGTGGGTGCTGGAATTGTCGAGCTACCAGCTCGCCGACCTCGACGAGCGGGTCGAGATCGGCGTGATCCTGAACCTGTTTCCCGAACACCTCGACTGGCACGGCTCGTTCGCCGCTTATACCCGCGACAAGCTCCGGCTGGCCACCCTGGCCGACAAGGTCTGGGCGGGCGCCGGCGTGATCGCCGAACAGGGGCCGGGCATTGGGTTGAACGCGGGATTGAACGCGGCGTTGCCGCTCACCGCGAAAGCGGGCCTGCACGGCACCGCCGCCGGGATTGCCGATGGCGAGCGCCTGTTGCGGCCGGCCGGGTGCCTGCCGCTCAAAGGGGCGCACAACCGCGACAATATCGCCGCGATGTGGCAGATCGCACGGTATCTGGGTGTCGGCGACGAGGCGGTGGGCGCGGCGCTCGACCGCTTCACGCCGCTGCCGCACCGGATGCAGGTGCTCGGGATCTACGGCGGCCTGACCTGGATCGACGACAGCATCAGCACGACGCCGTGGGCAACGCTGGCGGCGATCGAGGCGTTTGCCGGACCGCCGCTGACCGTGTTGATCGGCGGCTTCGACCGCGGCGTGGACTGGGAATCGGCGTTGCGCGAGATGGCCAAAGCGGGCCTGAACGCCGTGATCGGCGTCGGCGAGCACGGCGCCCGGCTGGCCGCGGCGCTCGACGGCAGCGAGCGGCAATGGCGCGGCGGATTGCACAAGGCGGCCGATCTGCCGGCGGCGGTGGCGATCGCCGCGGCGGTGACGCCGCCCGGCGGCACCGTCCTGCTTTCACCCGGCGCGCCGAGCTTCGATCGCTATGCCGATTACCAGGCGCGCGGCGCGCATTTTGCCGAACTTGCTGCCGGGCTGGATACAGCGGCGGGGTCACCTGGATGATTCATGGCCCGGGGTATGATGGGCATTGCCCGCGAGGATGACATGGACGAGAAAAGCGCCCCACCGATGACACAGATGCGCCTTTTGATCACCGGCGCCGGCAGCGGTTTCGGCGCGGCGATTGCCCGGGTGTGGGCCGGGCCAGGCGTGTGGATCGCCATCACCGATATCGATCCCGAACGCGCCGCAGCAACCTTGGCCGGGGTGCGCGCCTGCGGCGGTGACGGAATCTGGCTGAAGCTCGACGTGAAGAGCGACGCTGATTGGGCGGCGGCGAAAGACGCGGTCCTCGGCACCGCCGGCGGCCTGGACGTGCTGGTCAACAACGCCGGGGTGGCGGCCGGCGGCGACCTGGCCGATACGCCGCTCGCCGATTGGCAATGGATCGTCGATATCGACCTTCTGGGCGTGGTGCGCGGCTGCCGGGCGATGCTGCCGCTGCTGCGGGCCTCAAGGCGCGGCCACGTGGTCAATATGGCGTCGTTCGCCGGCCTGGCCGGGGCGCCGGGAATTGCCGCCTACGGTGCGGCGAAAGCGGCGGTCGTGGCGTTGTCCGAACAGTTGCGCGTTGAAGAAAGCGCCCGTGGGGTCGAAGTCAGTGTCGTCTGCCCGGCCTTTGTTAAAACGAGGCTGCTCGACACGTTCCGCTCGCCTTATGCCGGCGACCGCCAGCGCGTTGCACGCTGGATGGCACGTGCCCCGGTCAGTGCCGAGGATGTCGCCCTGGCCGTGCGGCGCGCCGTCGAACGCCGCCGTTTCCTTGTCCTGACCCATCGCGAAACCCGTTGGCTGTGGCGGCTAAAACGCTGGTTTCCCGAACTTTATTTCCGCTTTCTGCGGCGCATGTCCGGACGCCGCGGGACGGTCTCTAAGTGTAGGGTACCGGACGATTGCATAGATTCCAAACGTCATGCACTCTTTGTGGGTCGCGAAGCGATGCGCGACCTGATTGATGACCTCTGGAGCCAGCCCCTATGAACATTCGCCTGCACAAGAACG